>NZ_JBFUPL010000005.1:0-479776 GCF_041355235.1 Rhizobium sp. RCC_161_2
GCGGACAACTACCTTGCCGGCCTCAAACTCGCCGCAACGAGGATATGGATCGCTTCAGCTAATGAGTCCGCGTCCTAGTCTAGGTGCGACATCAGACTGAGAACGCAAGACGAGTTGCGCCGCCAAGATGGACGTGTAAGTGCTGTGGAAGGTGATCTATGGCAACATTATACATGTTGATGGGGCTGCCTGGGGCGGGAAAAACCACAATTGGCAAATGCCTTGAACGGGAATGCCCGGCATTGCTGCTGTCTCCAGACGTATGGATGGCGCGAGTTGTTGGGGACGGCTACGATGCCGACAGACGACGTGCGGTCCAGCAGTTGCAGTTGGAGCTGGCCGACAAGGTTCTTCGTCTGGGGTGCGACGTAGTCTTGGAATTTGGATTCTTCCGTCGAGTAGAGCGCGACGATGCACGAGCGCTGGCGTCAAAGGCAGGCGCCGAGGCCCGATTAATCTTTCTGGACCCGCCTTTTGAGGAACTGCTTAACCGTGTCGAGGCGCGTAACCAGGACCTGCCGCCCGACACATTTTCTGTGACGCGGGAACACCTCGACTTGTGCGCCACCTGGCTTGAGAGGCCGCTACCGGAGGAAGACGCTTCAATATATCGTTAGCGCCGGCGCCTGGAATTCCTTTCCAACGCCCAAAGGCGACACAAATCCCTCATGAAAGGGTCCTATGTGCGCGGCATCGCGCCGCGCTTTTCGCCGTCTTTCCCGCGCATCGGGAGCTGGCGTCGAGCTCGATAGTTCCGTATGAAGCCTCACGACCCGGCACCGAGATCGATCTGTCAATGTCCGATACGACCTATTCCGAAACAAGCCACCAGAAACTTTCACTGCGGCTTGCTCTCGCCATCATCTTCGGCATCACGCTTTGGCGCGTGATCATGCTCGTCTTCAACAGGACGGACCTGTTCGTCGACGAGGCGCAATACTGGTTCTGGGGACAGAACCTCGATTTCGGCTATTATTCCAAGCCGCCGATGATCGCCTGGGTCATCCGCTTCTTCAATACGATATCGGGATCGGACTCGACCTTCTGGATCCGCGTTTCCGCGCCGCTCTTCCATCTTGCCACCGCGCTGATGCTGATGCTGACCACACGGCGGCTGTTTGCCGGGGATACGGGAGAAGAGATCGCGCCCTGGGTCGGGGTCATCTTCGTCACCCTGCCGGCCGCCTCGCTGTCTGCGGTGCTGGTATCGACCGATACGATCCAGATCCTGTTCGTCACCATCGCCATCTGGGCCTTTCTTGGCCTCACCCGGCGCTCGTCGGTGCTGGGGGCGCTGATCCTCGGCGCCAGCCTCGGCATCGCCTTCCTGACGAAATATTCGGTGCTCTTCCTGCTGCCGGGTGTCGGCATCGCGATGCTGACACTGCGTTCGGCGCGCATTGCCTGGCGCGACGTGATCATCGCCGCCATCATCGGCGCCATCGTCGTTTCCCCGAACCTCTGGTGGAACTTCGCCCATGACGCGGCGACGGTGCGCCATACCGAGAGCATCGCCCGGTGGAATGGCGGGGGTAGCGGCGGCGGACTGGTGCAGCACCTGCTCGGCGGGCTCGGTTTCCTCGGTGCGCAATTCGGCGTCGTCGGCCCCATCATCTTCTACGCCATGCTCTGGGCTGCCTGGCGGATGATCCGCGGAAAAAGCGACGGCAGGGAAAAGCTGCTTGTCTGGCTGTCGGTCCCGGTCGTCGCCATGATCACGTTGCAGGCGCTGTTCGCCAAAGCCTATGCCAATTGGGCCGTCGCCGCCTATGCCGCCGGTACCATCCTTGCCGTCTGGATACTTTACCGTCTGACGAAGAAAGGCCTTGTCGTCTCGCTGATCATCGGTGCTGTCGTCGCCTTCCTGCTGCCGGTGCTGACCGTCCTTGCCTACGACATCAAGCTGCCGAACGGCGATCTGGTAATGAAGCGCTATGTCGGCCGCAGCGCGATCAGCCTGGAGGTCGCCGATATCGCCACCAAGGCGAACTTGCCGGAAATCGTCTCCAGCGACCGGGATATTCTTGGTGATCTGTTCTATACGCTGAAGGACAGGCCCTATCGCATCCATGCCCGCAACTTCGGCGGCTTCCCGAAGAGCTATTACGAACAGAATTTCTCGCTGCCCTCGAATACCACCGCCGACGTGCTCTATGTCGACGACGCGCCGCTCGATTGCACGGCTGGTCGATCGGAGCTGATCAAGAGCTGGTCGCCGGAATTCGGTTACAAAAAGGGCAAGACGATCTACGCCTATCGCGTTTCGCCCGCCTGCCTGGCACCCAATCCCTAAGCCTGGCCCTAGCGCTGGTTCGGGGTGCGACGCGGACAGACGCCCCAGCCAAGCTCCGGTATCTCCGCGAAGACGACACCACCCTCTTCGAAGGCGAGGCGCAATTGCGCCTCCGTCGCCCGATGAATGTCATGATGACCGCCTTCGTAATCCCGAATCGTGCTTCGTGACACGCCGGCCCTTTCGGCAATGTCCGACTGCGTCCAGTCCAGCAGCCCACGCGCCGCGCGGCAGAGCGCAGGGGTGAGAATCATTGGTTTACCGCCTTGATTCACAACCAAAAACCACCCATATTGGTCAACATAAGCCAAATATGTCATAAACTGCGCGGGATTTCCAGTATCGAGGAGAATGGCAATGCCACACGACACGCCTTTGATTTCGACCATCGTCATGGGCCTCGTGCTGGCATTCATCTTCGGCGCCATCGCCAACAGGTTCAAACTGCCGCCGCTTGTCGGTTATCTCATCGCCGGTGTGCTGGCAGGCCCGCATACGCCGGGTTTCGTTGCTGACCAGAGCCTTGCGCCGGAACTGGCCGAGATCGGCGTCATCCTCCTGATGTTCGGCGTCGGCCTGCATTTTTCGCTGAAGGACCTGCTGTCGGTACGCGGCATCGCGGTTCCGGGTGCCATTGTCCAGATCGGCTTTGCCACCCTGCTCGGCTGGGGGCTCGGCTCCCTGATGGGCTGGCCGCTCGGCGGCAGCCTGGTCTTCGGCCTGGCGCTCTCCGTCGCTTCGACGGTCGTTCTGTTGAAAGCCCTGCAGGAACGGCGACTGGTCGAGACCGAGCGCGGCAAGATCGCTGTGGGATGGCTGATTGTCGAGGATCTGGCCATGGTGCTGGCCCTTGTCCTCATTCCCGCAGCCGCCAGCATTTCCGGCGATGGCCATGGCGCGGTCGAGCCGCTGTCGGCCGCCGTCAACCGGTTGTTCGGTCTCGATATGGGCCTCAGCGGCATCATCGGCATGACGCTCCTCAAGGTCGCCGCCTTCGTCGGGCTGATGCTGGTCGTCGGCCGACGGATCATTCCTTGGATCCTGCACCGCATCGCCCATACCGGCTCGCGCGAGCTCTTCCGCCTCGGCGTGCTGGCCATCGCGCTCGGCGTCGCTTTCGGGGCCGCGAAACTCTTCGGCGTGTCGCTGGCGCTCGGCGCCTTCTTCGCCGGCATGATCCTGGCGGAAAGTGAGCTCAGCCACCGCGCAGCACAGGAAAGCCTGCCACTGCGCGATGCTTTCGCCGTGCTGTTCTTCGTCTCGGTCGGCATGCTTTTCGACCCGAACATCCTGATCGACAATCCGCTGCCGCTGCTGGCGACCGTTTTCATCATCGTTATCGGCAAATCGGCTGCCGCCTTCTTCATCGTTCTGGCCTTCCGCAAGCCGATGAGTACGGCATTGGTCATCTCGGCCAGTCTGGCGCAAATCGGCGAATTCTCCTTCATCCTCGCCGCCCTCGGCGTCGAGCTCGGCCTATTGCCAAGCGAAGGCCGCGACCTGATTCTCGGCGGTGCGATCATTTCGATCATCCTCAATCCGCTCGTCTTTTTCGGCTGCGACTGGCTGCGGAAGAGACTGGACGGCAAGCGCCCGAGCGAAGTGCCGGAGGTCGTCGAGCCCACCGCGCAGGCGGAACAACCCGCGGCGACCGAAGCCCAGCCTGCCGCCGCCGAGCAGACCGTCACCGTCGACGAGGAAGAGCGCACGGTTACGCTCACCGGCCACGCCATCCTGATCGGTTACGGCCGCGTCGGCAGCATTGTCGGGGAAAACCTCAAATCTTCCGGAACGCCCTTCGTGGTCATCGAAGATGCCGAGAAGCGCATCGCCGAACTCAAGCAGGCGGGGATCGAGACGATCTACGGCAATGCAGCCTCCGCGAAGACCCTGGGATATGCCAATATCGTCGAGGCTCGCAGCCTGGTCATCGCCATTCCCAACACCTTCGAAGCCTGCAGCGCGGCGGAACAGGCGCGCGCCATCAACCCGTCGATCCTGATCGTTGCCCGCGCACATTCCGACGCCGAAATCGACGTGCTGAAGCAATATGGCGCCGATACCGTCATCATGGGAGAGCGGGAAATTGCGCTGGGCATGGTTGACCGGCTCGCTCAAGTGCATCATGACAGGCCGCACTATGAAGACGCGGAGCGTCCTGATATCATGAGCGAACCGTCGGAACCTGCTCCGGCGAAGGAATGAAGGCCTTTATAACCGTTGAACCCGTTCGAATTCGGCGCCGCCGACAACGAAGAGAACGATGAGAGGACGCACCACGCCGGAACGCGCGTGATCGCCTCTTTGTTCGTCGCTTTCTTCGCCTATCTCGGGCTGGCGCTTGGCGGCGGCATCAATCTCGCCGCGCGGGCGGATGCGGAAGCCTTTTCCTCCGGCAGAGACAGCCAACCGCTTTATATAGCCCAGCGCGATCCGGTGCGCGGCATTGCGGTCGCCGATCGCACGGCCCTGCCGAAAGCCACCTGGCATGATATCGGGCCGGTAACGCTCGCGGCCATTCCGTCTTTCGGACGTCTCATCGACCCGTGGCAGCCGCGTGACCGCGGCGACATCACACGGCCGGACATCTTTGCACTTCGCGCCTATCTCGCCCGCGCCCCGCCGGCCAGCTTCGTCTGACCGGTTAACGCGCCTGTCGGCGCATCCCCGACATGACCTACGTCCGCCAGCGGCCCCGCCGCTGGCATCAGCGTATCTCCAAGGATAATACCCATGCGCACTTCACCATGGCTGGTGGCACTCTACTCAGTGATCATCGTGCTTGGCCTTCTCGTCGCCCTGCCGAACGTGCTTCCGCAGTCAGTCCTGAGCAAAATTCCGGCCTGGCTGCCGCACAGCCAGGTTGCCCTCGGCCTCGACCTTCGCGGCGGTTCATATCTCGTCCTCGAAGTCGACGAGAAAGACCTGACCAACGGTCGGCTGCAATCCTTGCAACAGGACTCTCGCCGCGTCCTGCGCGACAAGAACATCCTGACCCGCTCGATCGTGCGTAACGGTGATCAGATCGTCGTAACGCTTACCGATCCGACGCAGAGCGGCGATGCGGTGACCCAGCTGCAGACGCTTGCCAACACGATCACATCCGGTCTTTCGGCCGGTCAGTCCGACCTGACGATCGCTCCGAACGGCGGCGCGATCACCATGTCCTTCTCGAAGGCCGGTATCGCCAGCAACGTCGATTCCGCCGTCCAGCAGAGCCTGGAAGTCATCCGCAAGCGCGTCGACCAGGTGGGCGTCGCCGAACCGACCATCCAGCGCGTCGGCCCCAACCGCGTTCTCGTGCAGCTACCGGGCGCGCAGGACCCCTCGCATCTGCGCCAGCTTCTCGGCTCGACCGCGAAGATGTCCTTCCATCTGCTCGCCGATAACGTCGATCCGAACAATCCCGGCCCCGGCGTTACGATCCTCAAGGACGACCGGGGCCAGAGCTATCCGGTCCTCGATCGTATCGAGCTTTCCGGCGACCGCCTGACCGATGCCCGCGTCAGCTTCGATCCGAACACGCATGAGCCGCTCGTCACCTTCCGCTTCGACAGCGCCGGTGCCAACCGCTTTGCGGAAATCACCCGCGAAAATGTCGGCAAGCCTTTCGCCATCGTGCTCGACAACAAGGTGCTGAGCGCGCCGAACATCCGTGAGCCGATCACCGGCGGTTCGGGCCAGATTTCCGGCAACTTCACCGCCGACAGCGCCACGACGCTCGCAGCCCTGCTGCGCGCCGGCGCCCTGCCGGCCAAGCTGACGGTCATCGAAGAACGCACTGTCGGCGCCGACCTCGGCGCCGACGCGATCCAGAAGGGCATCTATAGCGGCCTGGTAGGCTTCGTCTTGGTTGCAGCCTTCATCTTCGTGCTCTATGGGGCCTGGGGGATCCTCGCAAATGTTGCGCTGCTCATCCACACGATCCTGACCTTCTCGGCCCTGACGTTGGTCGGCGCCACGCTGACGTTGCCCGGCATCGCCGGCATCGTGCTCGGTATCGGCCTTGCGGTTGATGCCAACGTTCTCATCAACGAGCGTATCCGCGAAGAAACCCGCAAGGGCCGCGGCGCCTTCGCCGCCATCGATAACGGCTTCAAGAAGGCTTATTCGACGATTATCGACGGCAATATGACGGCCCTGATCGCCGCCGCCATCCTGTTCTACTTCGGCTCCGGCCCGGTTCGCGGCTTTGCCGTGACCATGGGTCTCGGCCTCATTATCTCGATGTTCACCTCCGTCGCCTTCGTGCGCGTCGTGATGATCGCCATTACCCGTCGCCGCAAGCTGAAGGTGCTCAACATCAGGCCGCTGATCCCCTTCAGCCCCTATGACAGGCACATCCAGTTCATGAAGGCCCGTTTCTTTGGCATCACCGTCTCGGCGATCCTGTCGATCGCCTCGGTGGTCCTGTTCATCCATCCGGGCCTCAACTACGGCGTCGATTTCCGCGGCGGCATCCAGATGTCGGTCAAGACCAAGGACGCGGCCGATTTGTCGACCTTCCGCGAGGGCCTGAACACACTCGGCCTCGGCGAAATCTCACTGCAATCTTTCGGCGACAACAACAGCATCCTTGTCCGCGCCCAGCGCCAGGACGGAGGCGAAGAGGCACAGACAGCCGCGGTGACCAAGCTCAAGGCAGAAATCACCAAGATCGACCCGGCCGCGACCATTGAAGGCACCGACGTCATCGGTCCGAAGGTCTCGGGCGAGCTTGCCTGGGCCGGCATCCTGTCGGTCGTGATCGCCAGCTTGGCGATGCTCGTCTACATCTGGGTGCGGTTCGAATGGCCGTTTGCGGTCGGCGCCATCGTCACGCTGATACTCGACGTCACCAAGGCGATCGGCTTCTTCGCGATCACTGGCCTCGATTTCAACCTGACGGCCATCGCCGCGATCCTGACGCTTGTGGGATATTCCGTGAACGACAAGGTCGTGGTCTATGACCGCATGCGTGAAAACATGCGGCTCTATAAGTCGATGCCGCTGCGAGATATCATCGACAAGTCGATCAACGAGACCCTGGCGCGAAGCCTCTATACCAACGCCACCGCCTTCCTGGCGCTGGTGCCGATGGCGATCTGGGGCGGCAGCGCCGTTTCCAGCTTCGCGATCCCGATGGTGTTCGGCATACTTGTCGCTGGCGCCTCATCGATCTTCATCGCTGCGCCGATCCTGCTCTTCCTCGGCGACTGGCGCCGCCGCCATGCCAAGGCGGTTGCCAACGATGCAACGCCGGCTGACGACAAGCCCGGCAAGGACAACAAGCAGATCCCCGCCGCATAAGTAGCGGATCGACATGAATGAGGACATGCCCGGCCACCGGGCATGTCCAAGCGGCCTTCGGGCTAGTATGCTAGATAGACGGCATATGCAGTGGCAGCCCCGGACGCGGCGCCACTATTCTTTCCAAAGCACCGTTTTCCTGCTCGGTAATGAGCATATATTTGCCGTCGGGCGTGAAGGCGACGTTGCCCGGCCGCATGCCGTTGGTACGGATCCGGCCGGCCGTCTTTCCGGCGGGATCGATCAGGCAGACCTCACCCAACCCATGGAGCGCGCAATAAAGCATGCCATCGCGATCGAAGGCCATGCCGGCGGGGCCGCGCAGCGCCGTGATGGCGGGTGCGGGTATCACCTGGGCAAACAGTTCCTGCCGCGCACCGACGATCTGACGATGGATTTTCCCGGTCAGGGTCTCGCTGTAATAAAGCCGCCCGTCCGGCCCGAACGCGATACCGCTGGTATGGAGCAGGCCGGTCGCAAGCACCCGCAGCACGCGGCCTTCGCCGGGATCGATTTGATAGACGCGGCCGTTATACGGAGCTCGGAAGAAATCCGGATTGATATCGGCGCCTTCGAGCAGATCGGAGGCACGGACACCGGAATCGGTCATGTAAAGCAGGCCGTCGGGGCCGAAGGCAAGATCGTTGGGATAGAGAAACGGGCCGTCGCTGCCGCCTTCGATGACCTGCAGCATCCGGCCTTCCGGAGAGAGCCGAACCAGGGAATTTTCCGGGCCGCCGGCTACCCAGAAACAATTATCGCCGTCGACTGCAAGGCCGCTCGGCCGACCGCCGGGCCGGCAGATTTCATGGCGCGTTCCGTTGGTGGCAATCACGGTCAGGCAACGACGGCTGTCGCCCATCTCCACAAACGCGACGTGCCCATCCGACAGGGCAACCGGCCCTCCAGGCTGGCGCAATCCGGTGGCGATTGTCTCGTTCATGCTCTGGAACCCTCGCCTATGCGCTCCGAAACTCGACTGTCATAAATGTTACATAAGTACGCAAAAGGCTGTTTTCGAGCAGGCATTCATTAAATCTGAAGTAGTTCCTTGGCGGGAGGGTCACATCGGCGTGTAAAACCGACCGAACTTGACAGTTTTGGACAATTGGGAACATTCATCGAACATTCGGATATGATTGCGATCGTGATTCGCCGCCGATTCCGCATTCGCGCGCCTGCCGTGCGAAGCCTTCAGGAGAGCCCATGAGCGCCGCCTATCTGGAAAAGCTGAACCCGGAGCAGCGGCTGGCGGTGGAGCATGGCACCATGGTCGAAGGCAGCCATATTGCCGGGCCGCTGCTGGTGATCGCCGGCGCAGGCTCCGGCAAGACCAACACGCTTGCCCATCGCGTCGCGCATCTGATCGTCAAGGGCGCCGATCCCCGCCGTATCCTGCTGATGACCTTTTCCCGCCGCGCCGCCGCAGAAATGGGTCGCCGCGTCGAGCGCATCTGCCGCGAGGTGCTGGGCGCCAATGCCGGCATCATGGCCGACGCGCTCGCCTGGACCGGCACGTTTCACGGCATCGGAGCGCGGCTTCTCAGGGATTATGCCGAGCAGATCGGTCTCGATCCGGCCTTCACGATCCATGATCGCGAGGACAGCGCCGATCTGATGAACCTCATTCGGCACGATCTCGGCTTCTCCAAGCTGGAAAGCCGCTTCCCGACCAAGGGAACGTGCCTTGCCATCTATTCCCGCGCCGTCAATTCCGAAGCGCCGCTCGAAGAGATGCTGCGCGATTTCTTCCCCTGGTGCGCCACCTGGGACAAGCAGCTGCGCGACCTCTTCGCCGCCTATGTCGAGGCCAAGCAGGCGCAGAACGTCCTCGATTACGACGACCTGCTGCTCTACTGGGCGCATATGCTTCACGAACCACTGATCGCGCAAGACATTGGCGGCCGCTTCGACCATGTGCTGGTCGACGAATATCAGGATACCAACCGGCTGCAATCGTCGATCCTCCTGGCCCTGAAGCCCGATGGCCAGGGGCTGACCGTCGTCGGCGACGATGCGCAGTCGATCTATTCCTTCCGCGCCGCGACGGTGCGCAACATTCTCGATTTCCCCACGGCCTTCACGCCATCAGCCAATATCGTCACGCTCGACCGCAACTACCGCTCGACGCAGCCGATCCTTGCCGCCGCCAATGCGGTGATCGACCTCGCTTCGGAGCGCTTCACCAAGAATCTGCGCACCGAACGCCAGAGCGCCGAGCGTCCGCGGCTGGTGACGGTGCGCGACGAGGCCGATCAGGCGCGCTATATCGCCGACCAGGTGCTGGAAAACCGCGAGAGCGGTGCGAAGCTGAAGCAGCAGGCCGTGCTGTTCCGCACCTCAAGCCACAGCGGGCCGCTGGAAATCGAGCTGACCCGCCGCAACATTCCCTTCGTCAAATTCGGCGGGCTGAAGTTTCTCGACAGCGCCCATGTCAAGGATATGCTGGCCGCTCTTCGTTTCGCCCAGAACCCGCGCGACCGCGTCGCCGGCTTCCGGCTGATGCAGCTGCTTCCGGGCGTCGGCCCCTCGACTGCCCAGCGCGTGCTCGACCATATCGCCGAAGAAGCCAGCCCGATGGCGGCTCTTGCCGAGTTTCCGGCACCGCCACGCTCGGGCGAGGACTGGACGGGTTTCGTTGCGACCATGCAGGAGCTGAAGAGCGGCAAGGCCGGCTGGCCGGCCGAAATCGGCTTGGTACGGCAATGGTACGAGCCGCATCTGGAGCGGGCGCATGAGGATGCCCCGACGCGGCTGGCCGACCTGATCCAGCTCGAGCAGATCGCCGGCGGCTATGGCTCGCGCGAGCGCTTCCTCACCGAACTGACGCTCGACCCACCCGATGCCACCAGCGACCAGGCGGGCGTGCCGCTGCTCGACGAGGACTATCTCATCCTTTCAACCATCCATTCCGCCAAGGGCCAGGAATGGACGAAGGTCTTCCTGCTCAACGCCGTGGACGGCTGCATACCGGCCGACCTCGCTGTGGGATCATCCGCCGAGATCGAGGAGGAGCGACGGCTGCTCTATGTTGCGATGACGCGCGCCAAGGACAGCCTCGACCTCGTCATCCCGCAACGCTTCTTCACCCACGGCCAGCATGCGCAGGGCGACCGGCATGTCTTTGCCTCGCGTACGCGCTTCATTCCGGTGACGCTCTTACAATTCTTCGAAGTCTGCGGCTGGCCGCAGGCGCGATCAGACAGCCCGGCCGCCATCCAGGCGCGACAGGTGCGCGTCGATGTCGGGGCACGGATGCGTGGTATGTGGCGTTAGCTTCGCGCTGTTTCCCGAAACATCTCGATGATCGCGGAGAAGTCGCGGCCGCCATTGCCTTGCTTTTCGAACAGAGCGAAGAGTTGCGCCGCCTCGGCACCCAGCGGCGTCGATGCGCCGCTCGACAGAGCCGCCTCCTGCGCCAGCCGCAGATCCTTCAGCATCAGCGCTGCCGCGAAGCCCGGCTTGTAGTCGTTGTTGGCGGGTGACGTCGGCACCGGGCCTGGCACCGGGCAATAGGTATTGATCGACCAGCATTGCCCGGAAGACGTCGAGGCGACATCGAACAGCGCCTGATGCGAGAGACCGAGCTTTTCGCCGAGAACGAAGGCCTCGCAGACGCCGATCATCGAAATGCCGAGGATCATGTTGTTGCAGATCTTCGCCGCCTGACCGGCCCCCGCCTCGCCGCAATGGACGATCTTGCGGCCCATCACCTCCAGCAACGGCTTGGCGGCCGCGAAACTTTCCGGGGAGCCGCCGGCCATGAAGGTCAGCGTTCCGGCCGCAGCACCACCGGTGCCGCCGGAGACCGGCGCATCGAGCGACAGGCAACCGGCATCTCCGGCCATGGCATGCGCCTTGCGGGCGCTGTCGACATCGATGGTGGAGCTGTCGATCAGCAGCGTGCCCTTCGGCACCGAGCGCAAGATGTCGGTCCAGACGGTCAGCACATGCTGACCCTTTGGCAGCATGGTGATGACGGCTTCGGCGTCCGCCAGTGCCTCGGTCAGCACGCTTGCCGCCTTGACGCCCGTCGCCTCTGCCGCCTTCAGCATGTCATGCGAGAGGTCGAAGCCGATGACGGCGTGGCCGGCCTTGACCAGATTGGCGGCCATCGGGCCACCCATATTGCCAAGCCCGATGAATGCGATCCGTGTCATGATGCTCTCCTCCCAGATCCTCGTTACGCGAAAAGCGGCGGTTGCGCCGGCACGAAGAAGCGGTCGATACTTGCGGCATCGACCTCGCCAAGTACCGCCGGCGACCATTTCGGATTGCGGTCCTTGTCGATGACGGCAGCGCGCACGCCTTCGTAGAAGTCCGGATTATACAATATGCCGAGGCAGGCACCGAGTTCACGGTTCAGGCACTCGGCAAGGCTCGCGCTCGCCCGGCCGGCCCGCAACAATCGCAGGGTCAGTTTCAGGCTGGTCGGCGAGCGGGTGGCGATCACGTCAGCGGTTTCAGCAGCGAAATCGCCGGGCTCCTGCGCCAGCGCCTGCAGAATGTCCTCGACGGTATTATGGGCGAAGGCCTGGTCGATCGCCTCCCGGTTGGCGGTCAGACGGCTTGTCCCGGTGTCGAGCGCCATGGCCGAGATCGCCCTGTGCACATCCGCCGGGGATGCCGCGGCGGGCAGTGCGGCGATCGCCTCGATCAGGGCCGGAAGGTCCAAAGACGCGACAGCGTGATCGGCCAGCCCGGCATGGATGGCATCGGCAGCGCTGATGATCAGGCCCGTCAAACCCATCCAGGTGCCGGCCTCGCCGGGTGCTCGCGGCAACAGCCATGTGGCGCCGACATCGGGGAAATAGCCAATGCCGGTTTCGGGCATGGCAAGCCGCGTGCGCTCGGTGACGACGCGATGGCTGCCATGCGCCGAGAGACCGACGCCGCCGCCCATGGTGATGCCGTCCATCAGCACCACATAGGGCTTGGGATAATGGGCGATGGCGTGATTGAGACGGAACTCCTCGCGCCAGAAGGCCTCGGCGCCCTCCGATTTTTCCTTGCCGCTCTGGTGCAGCAGGCGGATGTCACCGCCCGCACAGAAGGCCCGTTCGCCCTCTCCCTTGACAATGACGCTGGCGATGAAGGGATCGACAGCGAAACCATCCAGAGCCGGTGCGATCGCCCGGATCATCGACAGTGTCAGGCTGTTCAGGGCCTGCGGCCGGTTGAGGCGGATGAGACCCGCCGATCCCCGGCGCTCGATGATGACCTCGTCCGTGCTGTCCATTCGAATCTCCTTATCCTTGCTTACCTAATCAATAGGCGCTCAGCGGTTGTCGGCAAGGATCATCTCGGCGGCTTTTTCGGCAATCATGATGGTCGGCGAGTTGGTATTGCCCGAGGTGATCGACGGCATCACCGAGGCGTCGGCGATCCTGAGCCTTGCCAACGCCCGGAACCGCAGGCGCGGATCGACCACGCTTTGCGGATCGCTACCCATGCGGCAGGTGCCGACAGGATGAAAGATCGTCGTGCCGATATCGCCGGCGGCGCGATCGAGATCGGCATCGGTCTGATAAGAAGGGCCGGGCTTGAACTCTTCCGGCCGGAATTTGGCGAAAGACGGCTGCGCCACGATCCGCCGCGTCAGGCGGATGGAACGCACCGCGATTTCGCGGTCGCGCGATGCCGAGAGATAGTTCGGGCTGATCGCCGGCTGCATGGCGAAATCGGGGCCCTGGATATGCACCGAGCCGCGGCTCTCGGGCCTCAGATTGCAGACGCTGGCGGTGATCGCCGGAAAGGGATGGACGGGATCGCCGAACTTGTCGAGCGAGACCGGCTGCACGTGATATTGCAGGTCCGGCGTTTCCTTGTCGGGACCGGAGCGCGTGAAGATGCCGAGCTGGCTCGGCGCCATCGCCATCGGGCCGGAGCGACGCGCGAGGTATTCGAGCCCGATCGCCGCCTTGCCGAACATCGACGTCGCCTTCTCGTTCAGTGTCGGCACGCCCGTCACCTTGTAGGCCATGCGCAGCTGCAGATGATCCTGCAGGTTTTCGCCGACCGCCTTGACCTCGCGCACCATGTCGATACCCGCCTCGCTCAACACCTCCCCGCGGCCGATGCCGGAGAGTTCGAGGATCTGCGGCGAGCCGATCGATCCGGCCGACAGGACCGTCTCCCGGGTCGCATAGGCGCGCTTCGCCACCCCGTCATGCTGGAATTCGACGCCGGTAACGGCATCTCCCTCGATGATGAGGCGGCGTACCTGCGCCTTGGTGAGGACGGTGAGATTGCCCTGTTTCAGTGCTGGCCGCAGGAAGGCCTTCGCCGTGTTCCAACGGATGCCGGAGCGCTGGTTGACGTCAAAATAGCCGGAGCCTTCATTATCGCCGCGATTGAAATCCACCGTCTCGGGAATGCCGGCTTCCCGCGCTGCCGCCTGGAAGGCGTCGAGCACGGCCCAGCGCACGCGGGCCTTCTCGACGCGCCATTCGCCGCCAGCGCCATGCATCTCGTCCTTGCCCCTGTAATGATCCTCCGACTTTACGAAATAGGGCAGCACATCGTCCCAGCCCCAGCCGACGCAGCCGAGCTGCCGCCAGAGATCGTAGTCGCGCGCCTGGCCGCGCATATAGATCATGCCGTTGATCGAGGAGCAGCCGCCGAGCACCTTGCCGCGCGGATAGTTCAGTGCGCGGCCGTTCAGCCCCTCTTCCGGCGTGGTGGTAAAGCACCAGTCGGTGCGCGGATTGTTGATGCAATAGAGATAGCCGACCGGGATATGGATCCAGTGGTAATTGTCACTGCCCCCTGCCTCCAGCAGCAGCACTCTGGTGTTGCGATCCGCGGACAGCCGGTTAGCCAGCACGCAGCCGGCACTGCCGGCACCGATGATGATGTAGTCGAAGCGATCCATGTCCTGCCAGCTTACCGTCGATATTCAAACCCAAGCTTCCGTCCCAGCCGCGACGCATAGAACTCGCCGATGATACCGCGGCGGAATAGCAGGACGCAGACCATAAAGACGATGCCGGTGATGATGGTGACGGGGAAATCCGAGGTGGCGAGATAGTTTTCCAGCGTCGCCACCAGACCGGCGCCGAAGAGCGGGCCGATCAAGGTGCCGATGCCGCCGAGGAGCGTCATGAGGATCACCTCGCCGGACATCTGCCAGGCGACGTCGGTGAGCGTCGCAAACTGGAAGACCAGCGCCTTGACCGCGCCGGCGAGCCCGGCCAGTGCGGCCGACATGACGAAGGCGCCGAGCTTGTAGCGCGCCACGGAATAGCCGAGCGAAATCGCCCGCTGCTCGTTTTCTCGGATCGATTTCAGGATCATGCCGAAGGGCGAATTGATGAAACGCCAGATGATCAGCACGCCGATGATGAACACCGCCAGCACGAAGTAATACATGTTGAAGGCGTTATTCAGATCGAGAATGCCTAGGAGATAGCCGCGCGGCACCGACTGGATGCCGTCCTCGCCCTTGGTGAACTCCGCCTGCAGGCAGAAGAAATAGAACATGTAGGACAGCGCCAGCGTAATCATGGAGAAATAGATGCCCTGCCGGCGGATGGCGACGAAGCCCATGATCAGGCCGAGCAGCGCCGCGCCGGCGACGCCGATCAATATGCCAAGTTCCGGCGGCAGGCCCCATTCCTTCACCGCATGCGCGGTGAAATAGGCAGCGCCGCCGAAAAAGGTCGCGTGGCCGAAGGACAGCAGCCCGGTATAGCCGAGCAGCAGATTGAAGGCGCAGGCAAACAGCGCGAAGCAGAGCACCTTCATGACGAAGATGGGATAGATGAAGAACGGCACCCAGATCAGAACGACGAGGCCAGCAAGCAGCAGCAGCTTTTGCACTGTCAATGCCGGGCGTGTGCTGGATTTGGGCGAGGTGATATCGGTCATGTCACACATCCCGACCAAAGAGGCCCGCGGGCCTGAGGAGCAGCACGATCGCCATGATCACGAAGATGACGATATTGGAGGCTTCCGGATAGAAGACCTTGGTCAGGCCCTCGGCGACCCCCAGCATATAGCCGGTGACGATGGCGCCCATGATCGAGCCCATGCCGCCGACGACCACGACGGCAAAGACGATAATAATCATGTTCGATCCCATCAGCGGCGAGACCTGATAGATGGGCGCGGCCAGCACTCCGGCAAAGGCCGCAAGCGCCACACCGAAACCATAGGTCAGCGTCAGCAGCACCGGGACATTGACGCCGAAGACCTGCACCAGCACCGAATTCTCCGTCGCGGCGCGAAGATAGGCGCCGAGCCTGGTCTTTTCGATCAACAGCCAGGTGCCGATGCAGACCACGAGCGAGGCGACGACCACCCAGCCGCGATAGACCGGCAGGAACATGAAGCCGATGTTCTTCGCACCAGCAAGCGCCGCCGGCACCGCATAGGGCTGGCCCGAGGAGCCATAGAGATAGCGGAAGGTGCCCTCGATGGTCAGCGCCATGCCGAAAGTAAACAGTAGGCCGTAGAGCGGATCGATCTTGTAGAGCTGCCGCAGGCATAGGCGCTCGACCACGGCGCCGAACAGGCCGACGATCAGCGGCGCCAGCACCAGCGCCGGCCAGTAGCCGATGCCGGCATAGGCGAGCAGCAGATAGGCGGTGAAGGCCCCGAGCATGTAGAAAGCGCCATGGGCGAAATTGATCACCCGGAGCATGCCGAAGATGATCGCGAGCCCGAGGCTCAAAAGCGCATAGAAGGAGCCGTTGATCAGCCCGATCAACAATTGGCCGAGAAGCGCCTGGAGCGGAATGCCGAATATCGTGGTCATGGCGTCAAACCCCCAGAACCTTGTGCAGCATGCCCATCCGTTCCGGCAATTCACCCACCGGAAACTCCGCGACCATCTGGCCGTGATCCATCAGATAGAAGCGATCGGCAATGCGGCTGGCGAAGCGGAAGTTCTGCTCGACCAGAAGAATGGTCATGCCGCGCTCGCGCAACTTCCTCAGCACTTCGCCGATGCGCTGGACGATGACCGGGGCCAGCCCCTCCGTCGGTTCATCAAGCAGCAGCATGCGGACGCCGGTGCGCAGGATGCGGGCCATGGCGAGCATCTGCTGCTCTCCACCGGAGAGCTTGGTGCCGGGGCTGTTGCGACGCTCGTGCAGATTGGGAAACAGCTCGAAAA
Source organism: Rhizobium sp. RCC_161_2 (assembly GCF_041355235.1). NCBI lineage: Bacteria > Pseudomonadati > Pseudomonadota > Alphaproteobacteria > Hyphomicrobiales > Rhizobiaceae > Rhizobium > Rhizobium sp. RCC_161_2. The sequence continues at coordinate 16,701 of NZ_JBFUPL010000005.1, forward strand.
TCTCGTCCACCGTCATGCCGCCCGCAGCCACCACCGGCGGCAGCATCAGGTTTTCATGGACAGTGAGCGTCGAGAAGATGCCACGCTCCTCCGGCACGAAGCCGATGCCCTTATGCGCCGTCTTATGCAGCGGCACCTGCATCATGTCGGCGCCGGCAAAGGCGATCTTACCCTTGCGCGCCCGGACGATGCCGACGATGGTGCGCAGCGTCGTCGTCTTGCCGACGCCGTTGCGGCCGAGGATTGTGATCGTCTCGCCCTCGGTGACCTTCATGTCGACGCCGTGCAATATGTGGCTTTCGCCATACCAGGCATTGAGACCCTGGACTTCGAGTAGCGCCGCCATCCTCAGTCCTCCTCCGTGCCCATATAGGCCTCGCGGACGCGCGGGTCCTGGCTGACCGTGGCATAATCGCCGGCCGCAAGGATCTCACCGCGTTGCAGCACCGTGACATGGTGGCAGATATTGGCGACGACGGAGAGATTGTGCTCGACCATCAGCACCGCACGAGTGCGCGCCACCTCGCGGATGATGGCAGAGACAGTGTTGACGTCCTCCAGCCCCATGCCGGCCATCGGCTCGTCGAGCAGCAGCACCTTCGGATCGAGCGCCAGCGTCGTTGCGATCTCCAGCACGCGCTTGCGGCCATAGGAGAGATCGGCGGCGATGGCATCGCGCTCCTTCGTCAGGCCGACGGCCGCCAGCAGTTGCTCGGCGCGGTCGTCAAGGCTCGCCAGTGCCGAGACCGGCAACCAGAATTGATGCGCCAGATTGTTCGGCCGCTGCAGGGCGACGCGGACATTGTCGAGCACGGTCAGGTGTGGAAAGACGGCAGAGATCTGGAAGGAACGCACCAGTCCCATTCGCGCCACCTTGTCCGGCTTCGTCTGGGTAATATCGGTGCCAAGCAGGGTTATCGTGCCATGCGTCGGCTGCAGGAATTTGGTGAGCAGGTTGAACACCGTCGTCTTGCCGGCGCCGTTCGGGCCGATGAGGGCGTGGACGCTGGCATCATGCACATCGAGATCGACATTCTTGACGGCCGTGAAGCCGCCGAAATCCCGGCGAAGACCACGGGCGGACAAGACCACCCGTGGCACTTCCTGTTGCTCTGTCGCGGGTATCGCCATCAGGTCGCCCGCATGGTCATGGCTTGACCAGATCGCAGCCGCTCTTGGCCGGATCAATATAGGCTTCCTTGCCGGGGATGGTCGCCAGCACGTTGTAGTAGTCCCACGGCTCCTTGCTCTCTTCGGGCTTCTTGACCTGAAGAAGATACATGTCGTGGATCATGCGGCCGTTCGCGCCGACCGTGCCGCCACGGCCGAAAACGTCGTCGACCGGCATTTCGTGCAGCTCCTTGGCAACCGCTTCGGTGTCGTCGGTGCCGGCCTTCTGCACGGCCTTCAGATATTGCAGCACGGCGGAATAGGTGCCGGCATGGATCATGTTCGGCATCTTGCCGGTGCGGGCGAAGAAGCGCTTGCCGAATTCGCGGCTCTTGTCGTCGAGGTTCCAGTAATAGCCCTCGGTCAGCGTCAGCCCTTGCGCCGCCTGCAGGCCGAGGCCATGGACTTCGGCGAGCGTGAAGAGCAACGCCGCCAGATGCTGGCCACCCTGGGTGATGCCGAATTCCGATGCCTGCTTGATGGCGTTCGCCGTGTCGAGGCCGGCATTGGCAAGACCGATGACCTTGGCGCCGGACGATTGCGCCTGCAGCAGGAAGGACGAGAAATCGTTGGTCGAGAGCGGATGGCGCACCGAACCGAGGATCTTGCCGCCGCTTGCCTTGACGTAATCTCCGGTCTGCTGCTCCAGCGAATAGCCGAAGGCATAGTCGGCGGTCAGGAAGAACCACGTGTCGCCGCCCTGCTTGACCAGCGCGCCGCCGGTGCCGACGGCCAGCGCATGCGTGTCATAGGCCCAGTGAAAGCCATAGGGCGAGCACTGCTTGCCGGTGAGATCCGTCGTCGCCGCGCCGGTGACGATATCGATCTTCTTCTTTTCCTTGGCGACGGCCTGCACGGCGAGCGCCACCGACGAGGTCGTCAGCTCCATGATGGCATCGACCTTATCCTGGTCATACCATTGCCTGGCGATGTTGGAGGCGATGTCCGGCTTGTTCTGGTGATCGGCATTGATGATCTCGATCGGCACGCCCAGCACCTTGCCGCCGAAATCCTCCGCAGCCATCTTGGCCGCTTCCACCGAGGACTTGCCGCCGAAGTCGGCATAGACGCCAGACTGGTCGTTCAGAATACCGATCTTCACCACGCCGTCGGACGCGCCAGCCGCGAAGGCCGCGGTGCCGGATGCAAGCAGAAGTGCCAGGGATGCAATGAGACTCTTTCGCATATCCTCTCCTCCCAGAGATTTGGCAAACATGAATCTGTTCAAATTTGGCGAGCCGTTCTCCTCAAAACGACTTTCCTAACATTCAAGATCACGGAAATCGTGCGTTGACGCAAGCGGTGTTTGGAACTAATTCCAAACAAGGTCTGTTCATTTTTGAACAGAAAGGAAGACATGAAGAGCGCGCCGCATTTCACCTGGGACGATCTGCAATTTTTCCTGGCCGTGGCGAGGACGGGGCAGCTTTCGACCGCCGCGCGGCAATTGCGCAGCAGCCACGCCACCGTATCACGCCGGATAGACCGGCTGGAATTCGCGTTAAAGGTCAAGCTCTTCGAGCGCAATCCGCGCGGTTATGTGCTGACCGGCATGGGTCAGCGCTTCATCGAGACAGCGGAGAGGATGGAGCAGGAGACCGAGCGTCTGCGGGCAGACCTGACGGTTGGCTCGGCGGCACAGCGCGGCGTGGTGCGCATCAGCGCGCCGGAAGGCATTTCCAACTTCTTCTTCACCTCCATGCTGCCGGAGTTCACCACGCGCTATCCGAACATCTCGCTGGAGCTGGTGACGATCCAGCAGATCATGTCGCTGTCACGCAAGGAAGCCGATATCGTCGTCGTGCTCGACCCACCGAAAGCCGGCCCCTACTTCACCGAGAAACTGACCGACTATCATCTGCAGGTCTATGGATCGCGGGACTACCTTGCCAGCCACCCGCCGGTCGAGAGCCGTAACGATCTGCCGGACCATGCCTTCGTCGGCTACATCGAAGACATGATCTTCGCGCCCGGTCTCGATTATCTCGGCGATATCCATCCGCGCATCAAGCCGCAATTCCAGAGTTCCAGCATCTTCGCGCAATTGACGGCGACGAAGAACGGGCTCGGGCTCTGCGTATTACCCTACTTCATCGCCTGCCGGCATCCGGATCTTCAGATGGTGCTGCCGGATGACGTCGACCTGAAGCGTCACTACTGGATCACCTGCCACCGCGACCTGCGCCAGTCGCCGCGTGTGCGTACTGTTATCGATTTTCTGATGGAAGCAGTGCACCGCAATGCCCCGGCCTTTCTCGGCCACGGATCGGCTTGAATATCCGATGTCAAAGACTGGGTGCCGCGAACACCTTGCGTAAGCCGCTGGCATCGAAGCCGGATCTGTCGGCGAGCTGAAGTTCCCATTCCAGCGACGAGCGCACGATCGTCTCCATGCAATTATACTTCGGCGTCCAGCCAAGTTCGCGATGGGCAAGCGTGGCGTCGGCGACGACACTGGCGGTATCGCCGGGCCGGCGCGGCGCCATGTGAATCCGGAAGGCACGGCCATGGACGCGCATCACCATGTTCAGCACATCCAGCACCGAATAGCCGACGCCATAGCCACAATTGGCGACAAGCGGCCGGCCGCCATCCCGCAGATGCCGGAGCGCCATCAGATGCGCATCGACGAGATCGGAGACGTGGATATAGTCGCGCACGCCGGTGCCGTCATGCGTCGGATAGTCGGTGCCGTAGATCTCCACCTGGCGGCGGCGGCCGAGTGCGGCCTCGCAGGCAACCTTGACCAGATGGGTGGCGCCATCGGTCGATTGCCCAGCCCGCCCTTGCGAATCGGCGCCGGCAACGTTGAAATAGCGCAGCGCCACATAGCGGAAATCATACGCCGTGGCAGCGTCGCGCAGCATCAGCTCCGACATCAGCTTGGACTGGCCGTAGGGCGTTTCCGGTAGTAAGGGCGCACTTTCCTTCACGGGTCTATCGGCGGGCTGCGAGCCATAGACTGCGGCGGTGGACGAAAAGACGAAATGGCGAATGCCGGCTCTGATAGCCGCGCTCATCAGGGTGCGTGTCTTGCCGGTATTGTTCTCATAATAACCAAGCGGGTCTTCGATCGAGGCCGGCACGACCGAGGATCCGGCAAAGTGAATGATGGCGTCGATATCGTTTTCGGCAAAGATCGTCTGTAACAGGGCCTCATCGGCGGCATCACCGAGATAGAAGCGCGCGGCCGAAGGAACAGCCCAGCGAAAGCCGGTGGACAGGCGGTCGACAACGACCACGTCCTCGCCGGCATCCAGCAATTTCCAGACCATATGGCTGCCGATATAACCGGCTCCGCCCGTCACCAACACCGTCATTCTTCGCGTCCCCGCCAAGTCTTAAGCAGGGGATATATGAGGGTTGTATTCGTGCGATTTGATTAAAAGCGCGCGCTGTGGACGCCGTTGGAAGGGGAAGTTTGTTGCTATGGTTAGGGGAGGTTTTTCGGGATTGGTGGGATTTTAGTGATCCAGGCCAAACACACAAAAAACCCGGCTCAGCGGCCGGGTTTTGTCAATTCATCTGCCAGCAAGCCTATGGGCTCACAAACTCAAAACATACCGGCTCAACCGCTCGGCCGCATCCTCGACCTGTGCCGGATCACGCAGGAAGCAGGCGCGCAGGAAGAGTTCGCCGCCTTGGCCGAAGGCCGTTCCGGGTGCGAGGCCAACGCCGGTCTTGTCGACGATGTCGATGGCGGTCTTGCGGCTGTCTGTGACGCCGTCGATCTTCAGGAAGGCGTAAAGCGCGCCGTCCGGCTTCAGGGTCTGGACGCGGTTGGTGGCCAGCAGGGCATCGCAGAGAATATCGCGCGAGCGGGTAGCCTTGGCGATGTTGGAACGGACGAAATCGTCGCCTTCGTTCAGTGCGGCAACCGCGCCCTTCTGCATGAACTGTGCCACGCCGGAGGTCGAATATTGCACGAGGTTTTCCATCACCTGGCCAATCTCGGCCGGCGCGACGATCCAGCCGACCCGCCAGCCGGTCATCGACCAGTTCTTCGAGAAGGAATTGACGAACATGATCTTGTCGTCGGCTTCCTTGATGTCGAGGAAGGAGGGCGCCCGGCCACCGGCATAATAATAAAGCGCGTAGATCTCGTCGGCCATGATCCAGAGGCCGTGCTCGCGGGCGAGCGCCAGGATATCGGAAAGGTCCTGATGCGTCGCCGTCCAGCCGGTCGGGTTCGACGGCGTGTTGATGAACAGGCCCTTGGTCCTTGGCGTGATCGCCGCCGTCAGCCGCTCGAGGTCAAGTGTCCACTTACCATTCTCGAATTGCAGCGGCACGCCGACCGAGCGGGCGCCGGCGATCTCCAGCGCCGCCGCGATATTCGGCCAGGCGGGCGAGAGGTAGATCATCTCATCGCCGGGAGACGTGATCGCCTGCACCGACAGCTGGATCGCCTGCATGCCGGAGCCGGTGACGTAGAAATTCTCCATCGGCAGAGAGACGCCGAAATGCCGGGCGTAATAGGCCGACAGTGCCTGGCGTAGTTCCGGAATGCCGCGTTGCCAGGTGTAGAAGGTTTCGCCGGCGTTGAGTGAGGCCATGGCGGCGCGATTGATGAAATCCGGCGTCGGCAGATCGCCCTCGCCGACCCAGAGCGGCAGCAGGCCGTCGCGGCCACGGGCATAGTTCACGACTTCCACGATCCCGCTTTCGGGCGCGGCGAGCGCGCGCGGGCTGAGGCTATTCAATATCGACATGCAAGGTCTCCGGTTTTCGCCTTCATAAAGCAGAACGCCGGACAAATCCCATGACTTTGCCTTAGCGACCGATCGATTTCCGTGATGAATAAAAGCCCCGGCCCTTGCGAGGCCGAGGCTTTGAAAATGAGCCGCGAAAAGCGTCTTAGCGCTTGGCGAGCAGATCGCGGATTTCGGTGAGCAGCTGAACATCTGCCGGCGGCGGAGCTGCCTCGGCGATCGTTTCGTTCTTGCGCTCTACCTGCTTGCGCAGCGTGTTCACGCCCTTGACCATCAGGAAGATGATCCAGGCAAGGATCAGGAAGTTGATGAGGACGGTGATGAAGCTACCATAGGCGAGAACTGCACCCTGGGCACGGGCCGCAGCAAGCGTCGGCGCATTGACCCCCGAGGCGAGGCCGATAAAGTAATTCGAAAAATCGAAGCCGCCGAAAATCGCGCCGACGATCGGCATGATGATATCGTCAACCAATGATTTTACGATGCCGCCGAAAGCGCCGCCGATGATCACGCCGACGGCGAGATCCATGACATTGCCTTTGGCGATAAATGCCTTGAATTCATTAAGCATTGAGTAGTCCCCTTCGCGTTGCCGTTGAATTCATTGGCAACTATTAGCATCATCTTTTGTATTATTTTTCAATAGCGAAATGGCATGATACTTGAGCCGCGTCCGCATATCCCAAAGGAATTGTTCAATTTAAGCAATTTTTAAGTGTGATCGCCAGGTTACTTGTTCGTCAGTTGCGGGTAACACAACCAAAGCCGACAGAATGTGTCGCCCCCTATCGGGTGATTCGGCTAGCCCGGCCGCCGCTTCAGGATTTCACCGCACCTTCCGGTATTACCCGCGATGTCAGCCCGCGAACACACTCGGCGTTTGGTGGCTGCTCGAAGAGGATGCGGTACATGATCGGCGAGATGACGTAATCCATCAGTTCGGTAAGCGTCGGGAACGGCTCGCCCCGCTCTTGCGCCCGGGCGATGAGGACGCGCAATTGCTGCTGCGTGTAGCCGCTGCACTTTTCCGCATTGGCCGTGTCGGGCACCGACAATATATCCCGGATCATCTCTCGCCCGGCGCCGGAGGACATTTCGTCGGCATATTGCTCGACCCAGGCCTGCAGGTCCTCATAGACGCTGCCGGTCTCGGCCGGTTCTGTCTCCGGCTGCAGGCGCGAGGCGGCGACGTCTGCCAGAAGATCTTGCAAATCGCCCCAGCGGCGATAGATCGTCGATGGCGTCACATTGGCGCGTTGCGCGATCAGCGGGATCGTTACCTCCGCACGGTCCATCACGGCCAACATATCGCGAACCGCCTGATGCACCGAGGCTTGAACCCTGGCGCTGCGCCCACCTGGACGTGGATTTTCCCTGGAAACCATGAACTATGCCAATCTTTCCCTTTGCTGCCGGCGGTCTGTGCAAACAGCCACAAACCACTAACGCAAATTATTTGCTTTTATCTGCGCAAGATATTATATCCCACCTAACGCAACATCTTAGCTTTAAGGCAGGATATAGGCGATGACCACGATCGAATCCACCGCCAATTCACAGAACCCGGTCGGCAGACGGCTAGCACCGCTCTTTTATGCCGCTACCAGCGCCACCTTCTTTGCCGCCTCCTCCGCGCCAACGCCGCTCTACCGCATCTACCAGCAGGCCTTCGCCTTCTCACCGGTGCTGATCACGGTGATCTTTGCCGTCTATGCCTTTGCCCTTCTCGTCTCGCTGCTGATCGTCGGCTCGATTTCCGATCACCTCGGGCGCCGGCCGGTGGTCTTTGCCTCGCTCATCCTCAATATGGTGGCGATGGCGCTTTTTTTAATGGCCGACGGTCCGAATTGGTTGATTGCCGCCCGCATCGTGCAGGGCTTTGCCACCGGTGCGGCGGCAAGCTCCATCGGCGCCGCCCTCGTCGATCTCGATCCGATAAAGGGCTCGATCACCAACAGCATCGCGCCTCTGGCCGGCATGGCGATCGGCGCGCTCGGTACCAGCACCCTGGTGCAATATGCGCCGGCGCCGATGTTCCTCGTCTATGCAGTCGTGCTCGTCCTTCTCGTAGCACAAGCCGCCCTGATCTGGATGATACCCGAAACGACCCGCCGCAGGGCCGGCCTGCTTGCCTCGCTGAAGCCCGAAGCGACCGTCCCGCCACAGGCCCGCCGAACGCTGCTGGCATTGACCCCGATTAATATCGCCGTCTGGGCCGTGGCCGGCTTTTATCTCTCGCTAATCCCGTCACTGGTGAGTGCCACAACAGGTAGCACCGCCCCCCTCGTCGGCGGCTCCGTGGTTGCCGCGTTGACGGTCAGCGCTGCGACGACTGTATTCTTGCTGCGCAAAAAACTTGCAGCAACGACGCTGACTTTCGGGATATCCACCATGACGCTCGGCATTCTCACCATCGTTGCCGGCGTGCATATGGCTCAAGTGCCGATCCTGATCGCCGGCACGCTGATCGCCGGCGCTGGCCTCGGCGCCAATTTCCTCGCCGCCGTACGCAGCATCATGCCGCTCGCCAAGCCCGACGAGCGCGCCGGCCTGCTCTCGACCTACTACATTCAGAGCTACCTCGCCTTCAGCCTGCCTGCCATCCTGGCCGGATTTCTATCGAAGGCTGTGGGGTACACGGAAACCACCGACATCTACGCGGTCGCCATCCTGCTGCTGGTCGGCAGCGGTGTGCTGGCTCTGAGGGCGGGGCGGAGAAAAGTGGCGGCTTCGGCATAAGGCGTCCACCGACCCGCTACCATCCGTAGCGAAACGGCCACCTGCCAGACGCAGAACAACGAAAAGGGCCGCTCCCGGCAGGAACGGCCCATTTTTATGCTCGAAATAAATCGACCCTCAGGCAGCAGCTTTCACGCCGTACGGATCAAACCGTCCGTAAAACGTCTCGCCCTTGGCTGCCATATCCTTCAGCAGCGCGGTCGGCGCGAAATGCGGTCCGTAAGTCTTGGCCAGCGTTTCGCAAAAGCTCACGAAGACTTTGACGCCCATGCCGTCGATGTAGGAGAGCGCGCCGCCGGTATAGGGGGCAAAGCCGAAACCGAGGATGGAGCCGACATCGGCTTCGCGCGGATCGGTGACGATGCCTTCTTCCATGGTACGGGCGGCTTCCAGCGCGATGGTGGCGAGGAAGCGCTGCTTCAGGACGGCGACATCGATCTCGTCCGACTTCTTCTGCGGATAGAGGTCCTTCAAGCCTGGCCACAGCGATTTCTTAGCCGGCTTCGGCGGGTAGTCGTAGAAGCCCTTGGCGTTCTTGCGGCCCAGGCGACCTTCGCCCTCCACAAGACCGCTGATCAGCTGCATGTGACGCGGGTCGACGGCTTTCTCGCCGAGATCGGCGACGGTCGCCTTGAGGATCTTCAGCGACAGGTCGATGGCGACTTCGTCGTTCAGCGCCAGCGGGCCGACCGGCATGCCAGCCATCTTGGCGGCGTTTTCGATCATTGTCGCCGGCACGCCTTCGATCAGCATGTCATAGGCTTCATGGATGTAGCGGAAGACGCAACGGTTGACGAAGAAGCCACGAGTGTCATTGACGACGATCGGCGTCTTCTTGATGGCGGCGACATAATCGAGCGCGACGGCAAGAGCGCGGTCGCCCGTTTCCTTGCCGAGGATGACTTCAGTCAGCATCATCTTCTCGACCGGCGAGAAGAAATGGACGCCGATGAAATCAGCCGGACGCCTGGAATTCTTCGCAAGACCGGAGATCGGCAGCGTCGAGGTATTGGAGGCAAAGATGGCGCCTTCCGGCAGCACGGCTTCGACCGCCTCGATGACAGCCTTCTTGACTTCACGATCCTCGAACACCGCTTCGATGACGAGATCGGCATCGCTGAGATCGGCATAGGTTGCAGACGGCGTGATGCGGGCGAGCAGCGCTGCGCCATCTTCCTGCGTCATCCTTCCCTTACCAACTGCATCCTTCACCAGACCTTCGCCGACGCTCTTGCCCTTCTCCGCCGCTTCCGTATCGCGGTCGATCAGGGTGACGGACAGGCCGGCGGCGGCGGTGACATAGGCGATAGAGGCGCCCATGAAGCCGGCGCCGACAACGCCGACTTTCTTCAGCACCGTCTTTGGTTGCCCCGCCGGGCGGCGGGCGCCCTTGCCGAGTTCCTGCATGGAGATGAACAGCGAACGGATCATCGAATAGGCTTCGGTGGTCTGCAGTACCTGGGTGAAATAGCGCTGCTCGATCTTGAGGCCGGTATCGAAAGGCACCTGCAGGCCTTCATAGACGCATTTGAGGATGGCGAGTGCAGCCGGATAATTGCCCGAGGTTTCGCGGCGAAGGATCGCGGGGGCAGCTGGCCAGAGCTGCGCGGCAGCCGGCGTCCAGATGCCGCCGCCGGGCGCCTTGAAGCCTTTTTCATCCCAGGGTGCCACGGGCTTCAGCCCATCCTTGATCATCTGCTTGGCAGCCGGGATCAGCTGATCCGGCTCGACCACCTGATGCACCAGGTTCATTGCCTTGGCGCGCACCGCCGTCAGCGACTGGCCCGTCGTCATCATTTGCAGGGCGGACTGCGCATCGGTCAGGCGCGACACACGCTGGGTGCCGCCGGCGCCCGGGAAGATGCCGACCTTGACTTCCGGCAGAGCGATCTTGACGCTTTTCGCGCTAGAGGCAACACGGCCGTGGCAGGCGAGTGAAAGCTCGAATGCGCCGCCCATGCAGGTGCCGTTGATGGCGGAAACCCACGGCTTGCCGCAGGTTTCGAGCTTGCGGAACAGGCCGGTCATGCGTCCCACAAGATCGAAGAGTTTCTGCGCGGCGCCGGCCGGCTCTTTCGCCTTCTCATCCTGATAGAAGGAGAACATCGACTTGATCATCGAGAGGTCAGCGCCGCCGGAGAAGGAGGACTTGCCGGAGGTAAAGACCACACCCTTGACCGCCGCATCGGCAACGGTCGCGTCGATGATGGCGTTCAGCTCGTCCATCACCTCGGAAGTGAAGACGTTCATGGATTTTCCGGGCATATCCCAGGTGACGATTGCGATGCCGTCTGCGTCGATCTCGATGGTGAAATTTGTGTAAGCCATTGCTTTCCCCTCCCTCAGACGCGTTCGATGATCGTGGCCGTGCCCATGCCGGCGCCGATGCAGAGCGTGACCAGCGCGGTCTTGAGGTCGCGGCGTTCCAGCTCATCCAGCACAGTGCCGAGGATCATCGCTCCGGTTGCGCCCAGCGGATGGCCCATGGCGATGGCGCCGCCATTGACGTTGATCTTGTCATGCGGGATGGCGAAGGCCTGCATATAGCGCAGCACGACGGCGGCGAAGGCTTCGTTGAGCTCGAAGAGATCGATGTCGGCAAGCGTCATGCCGCTGCGCTTCAAAAGCTTCTCGGTGACGTCGACCGGGCCGGTCAGCATCAGCGCCGGGTCGGAGCCGATATTGGCGAAAGCCTTGATGCGGCCCCGCGGCTTCAACCCCATGCTCTCGCCGCCCGCCTTGGAACCAAGCAGCACGGCAGCGGCGCCATCGACGATGCCAGAAGAATTGCCGGCGTGATGCACATAGTTGATGCGCTCCACTTCCGGATGCGCCTGGATGCCGACGGCTTCGAAGCCGCCCATTTCGCCGGGCATCTGGAAGGACGGGTTGAGCGAGGCCAACGCCTGCATATCTGTGCCGGGGCGCATATGCTCATCCCGGTCGAGGATGGTCAGGCCGTTAATATCCTTCACCGGCACGACGGAATTCTTGAAGTAGCCCTTCTCCCAGGCGTTGGCTGCCCGCTTCTGGCTCTCGACGGCATAGGCGTCAACATCGTCTCGCGAGAAGCCGTATTTGGTGGCGATCAGATCGGCGGAGACGCCCTGCGGCATGAAATAGGCCGGGAAATTGACCGAGGGGTCCATGAACCAGGCGCCGCCGGACATGCCGAGACCGACGCGCGACATGCTCTCGACGCCGCCGGCGATGACGATATCGTCAGCGCCTTGCGCGATCTTGGCCGCGCCGAAATTCACGGCATCGAGGCCGGAAGCGCAGAAGCGCGAGATCTGCATGCCGGGCGCCTTGGTGGAATAGCCAGCTTCGAAGGCAGCGCCCCTCGGGATGACGGCGCCGGCTTCCATGACCGGATCGACACAGCCCATGATGATGTCATCCACCGTTCCGGTATCGAGGCCGTTGCGATCACGGATCGCCTCCAGCGTCTTGGCGGCCAGACGGACGGACGGCACTTCGTGCAGCGATCCATCCTTCTTGCCACGCCCGCGCGGCGTGCGCACATGGTCGTAAATGAAAACCTCAGTCATGTCTCATCTCCCTGCGGCGGCAAGCGCCGTTTCATTCATTACCCACCTTCTCCCCATCGGGGAGAAGGATGCGCGTTAGCGCAGGTTGAGGGGGCGTTGCACCGTAAGGCTGCCTTTCGCGTGCCGCTCAAGGCCTCGGAGCTCTGCTCCTCGCCCCCCTCATCCGCCCTTCGGGCACCTTCTCCCCAAGGGGAGAAGGGGATTCCAATCAAAACGCTTCCGCGGCCAGTTCCATCATCGTGTCGGCACCGGCCTCGATGCGGGCCTTGCGCAGTGCCGTTTCCGGCATGATGCGCTCCATGTAGAACCGCGCCGTGACAAGCTTGTTCTTCAGATAATCCTCGCGCGCGGTGTCGCCGTTCGCAAGACCGTCCTGCGCCGCCTTTGCCATCTTCGCCCACATATAGCCGAGGACGACAAGGCCGAAGAGGTGCATATAGTCGGTCGAGCCGGCACCGGCATTGTCGGGCTTGGCCATGGCGTTCTGCATAAACCACATGGTCGCGGCCTGGGCATCGTTCAAGCCCTTCTTCAGGTGCTTGGTGAAGAAACCCAGTTGCTCGTCGTTGCGGTTCTCCTCGCAGAAATCGCCGATTTCCTTGAACAGGGCCATGACGGCACGACCGCCATTCAATGCCAGCTTGCGGCCGACCAGATCGAGCGCCTGGATGCCGTTGGCGCCCTCATAGATCATGGTGATGCGGGCATCGCGAACATACTGGCTCATGCCATGCTCTTCAATATAGCCGTGGCCGCCGAAGACCTGCTGTGCCATGACGGCATGATCGAAACCCTTGTCGGTCAGGACGCCCTTGAGGATCGGCGTTGCCAGACCAAGAATATCGTCAGCCGCCTGCCGCTCCTTCTCGTCCTGCGAGCGATGAGCAATGTCAGACTTCAGCGCCGTCCAGAGCAGGAAGGCACGGCCGGCCTCGTTGAAGGCGCGGATGGTCATCAGCGTGCGGCGGATATCGGGATGGACGATGATCGGATCGGCCTTCTTGTCCGGCGCTTTCGGGCCGGAGAGCGAACGGCCCTGGATGCGGTCGCGGGCATAGGCGGCGGCGTTCTGGTAGGCAATCTCCGCAATAGAAAGCCCCTGCAGGCCGACGCCGAGGCGGGCTTCGTTCATCATCACGAACATGGCGTTGAGGCCCCTGTTCTCGGCGCCGATGAGGAAGCCGGTCGCTTCGTCATAGTTCATGACGCAGGTGGCGTTGCCATGAATGCCCATCTTGTGCTCGATGGCGCCGCAGGAAACCGGGTTGCGGGCGCCGAGCGAACCATCATCCTTCACCATGAATTTCGGCACGATGAACAACGAGATGCCCTTGGTGCCTTCCGGCGCGCCCTCGATGCGGGCAAGCACCAGATGCACGATATTGTCGGTCATGTCGTGTTCGCCGGCGGAGATGAAGATCTTCTGCCCGGAAATCTTGTAGCTGCCGTCGCCTTGAGGCACCGCCTTGGTGCGCAGCAGGCCGAGATCGGTGCCGCAATGCGGCTCGGTGAGGTTCATGGTGCCTGACCATGTGCCCTCGACCATCTTCGGCAGGTAGGCGCGCTTCTGCTCGTCGGAACCATGCACGAGGATCGCGGCGATCGCGCCTTGCGTCAGGCCGGGATACATCATCAGCGACATGTTGGCGGCGGAGGTATATTCGCCGACGGCGGCGTGGAGCGTATAGGGAAGCCCCTGCCCGCCGAACTCTTCCGGCACGGCAAGGCCGATCCAGCCGCCTTCGCAATAGGCCTGATACCCTTGCTTGAAGCCCTTCGGCGTCGAGACCGTGGCGTCGTCGTGGCGCACGCAGCCTTCCTGATCACCGGAATAATTGAGCGGGAAAAGTACCTCTTCCGCCAATTTCGCCGCCTCGCCGACGATCGCCTCGATCATGTCGGGGCTGGCCTCGGCAAAGCCCGGCAGATTGTTGTAGCGTTCCAGCCCAAGTACGTCGTTCAGGACGAAGAGCGTATCGGTCACCGGGGCCTTGTAGAATGGCATTTTTCGAATTCCTCCAATTCGGTGCCGGACCTCGTATTCCGGCCTTTGCGCTAGTCTTACAAAATATTGACGTTTGCGTAAACGTCAAATTTGAGTGACGCTGCGGTTTTTTTGGTGGGCGACGCACCCTGCTCCAAGAACGAAGCATAAGACAGGCTTGTCCCAAAATGAGTGCCGATGGCCGTTGTATCCACCGACAGGCTACCCCCGGCTTTCACCTAGCCATTGTCACGCAATGGTCTGCGCCACGGTCTGCCTACTGAACATGGCGTTGAGTATTACGCGCAACGGGCGTTCAATAAGGTAGTAGCTCGCCACGCCGCACGCGATCCCCAGAATGAGCAAAAAAACGAGCGGTACGACACCCAAGCCCGATAACTTGAAAAAGGTTCCTGCCACAAATAGATCGAGAAGGAACATTGCCCAAAAAAGCGGAGGACGCTGCCTTCGAAATTGTCACGGAACCATGGTGCTGAATGTTCGAGCCCGATCACCGCGATCGCCAGCAGGACTATCTTTATGCCAAAAAAGACGCTGTCGTCCGCACAGAACACCATCGCCAATATGACAAGCGCCAAGGAGCATGGCGCTATCCACGCCCAACACTCGCGGTGCAATGTCGGCTTAAGAAGGACGGAGAGGCCCGCCGAGATGAATATTCCCGCCATGGCGACATCGGTGCGCCATAATATCCCGTAGCCGGTTGAGATGTTGATCCGGACCATGCCGTTGATCATAGCGATCAAACCCATAGCAAGAATGATACCAGCGGCGACGGGTACGCTTCGATAGCGAGTGGCAAAGGCGATCAACCCCAGGAGGATGTAACTCTGCTCTTCGACGCTCAGGGACCAGATGTGATCCAGCAAGCTGTACGGAAGACCGTAAACGATGGCGTAGTTCAGCGTGAAGGTTAGCGCGAAAGCGGCGGTCTTCAGATCGTATTCACCGACGGTACCTTGAAACACCAAACCGGTAACTACTATGAAAACGAGCAGCGTCGGATAAACACGCGCAAATCGCCGGGCGAAGAATGTCTGCAGCGGCATCAGCTTCACCAACAGAATATCCGCCATCAGCCGCCCCGACAGAACGAAGAACAAATCCACGCCGAAGGTGCTGACGCGGTGCAGATACCTATCGGCTCCGAAATGGCCCATCAGCACCACAATGATCGCCAACCCCCGCCATCCATCCAGTGACAGGATATGAGGCGACCGATCGGCTTCACGGGAGGGTGACGGTGACACGAGCGCGGCTCTCCAGAATATCGACGCCACCACACCTTTTCACAACTTAGTTGCGAAAATTACAATACCAGTACGTGTATCGATCTACCTTGGAAAGACGGTGACCAAGACGTTAAAATTTTTCTCCCGGAGCTTTCCGGGATCTGCAGATTTATAAGAACATGAACATATTCAATAACAAGACCGAAATAAAAGGTTAAGATTTCGGCAAAACTTAACGGGTTGTTTACCACGTTTCATAGATTGTGCGGGATGAGTAGCGATGCTTCGCGCTTCCTTCATCAATATGGTTCGGGGAAGCGCCGTTTCGCGGCTCGGTCTGAGGAAAGTCTACTAAATCATCCCTTTCCGAACGGTGGGATGCGATCTTGCGCTGAGAAAGCCAAGTCGCCCTCCTGCACAGCAAGAAGGCCCAAAGCGGGGTCGAGGCGAGCAAAAGATGAGCGGATCGCGATCAAATCCTACCGGCACGGGCGACTGGACATCGCTGGATGCGCTGAGTCGCACCATCGAAGGGCTGGAAGCACGCATCGAGGGCCTGATGGGCACGGCTGCCGCGCAGGATACGCGCCAGCGTGTTGCCGGCGGCTATGGTGCAGTACCGGAACGCCGGGCCATGCCGGAACGCACTCCCCTCCCGGAGCGGGCGCCGCGTACCGAACGCGAAGCCTATGCGAGCCGCCCCTATGAACGTCCTCTTCGCCCCGAGCGCGCCGAAACCGAGCTGCGCTCCGATCCCCTCGCAGAAATCCGGCAGCGGCAGCGCATGCTGGAGGCCAGCCGCGAGCGCATGCATCCTCGCCGTGAGGATAGTGCCGTGGCCGAGCAACCGCTTGGTCGGCGCGTCGCCGACCATCACGCTCCCCGCCCGCCGCTGCCCTCGGCACTGCGGCCCACCGCCGAAAGCTCTGTCGATATCGCCCAGGCGCTGGTCAACCTGCGTCAGGACCTGAAGCGCGACATCGCCGAAAGCGTTACCCGCGAGGTCAGCGCGCTGCGCGCCGAGATCCGCGATATCAGAGATAATACCGAGGACAAGCATTTCGCCGCCGACGTTCGCGAGGACATGGCGCGGCTTGCGGATAGCATCAGCCAGCTCGCGGTGCATCCCGGCCAGCCGGAAACCACCGGCCTGAAGGCGGAGTTCGACGAACTGCGCTCGCTGATGGACGGGCTTGCCCGCGAAGAATCCCTGCACCATGTCGAACGCCAGGTTCAGGCAATCGATACCGCCGGCCTGCAGGACGAAGTGGTGTCGCTTGCCTATCGCCTTGACGATATCAAGCAGCATCTCGGCAGCACAAGCGACAGTCCCGCTGTTAGGGCGCTGGAAAACAAGCTGCTGACGATTGCCACCGCCATGGAAAGCCTCGGCGGCATGATGAAGCCGCAGGATCAGGCCATGCAGCGGCTCGAAGGCCGCATCAGCGGCATCGCCGACCAGATCGACACGATGAGCCGCGATACCACGCGCCAGCAGCCGTCGGACGATCTCTCCAACCGCCTCGAAGCGCTAGCCATGCGTATCGACGACCTCGGCAACAGCAAGACCGTCGCCCGGCTGGAAGAACGCCTGGACCAGCTGTCCCAGCTGATGGAGCGCTCGCAGAGAGCCGTGCCGCAGCCGGAACTGGTCAACTACCTCGCCGACATCTCGCGCAAGATCGATGCGCTCGACCATGGATCGGTCGACCATGTGCTGGCAGAACGGCTGGACTATCTGGCGCGACGCATCGACGAGATGGAGTCCCATCCAGCGCAGTCAGTGGCTGGGTTGGATGACGGCGCGGTTCGCCGCCTGGAAGGCCGCCTCTCGGATATCGCCGCGCGCCTGGAGGTCAGCACCGCCGCGCCGCCGACCGACACGCTGGCTTTGCGCCATCTCGAAGAGCAGATCGCCCATCTCTCTACATTGCTGATGAGCGAGCCGCGCCCCGGCGCCGATCACATGCCCGTCGATTTCGATCGGCGCATGAGCGCCATCGAAGAGTATATGACGACCAACGACGAATATGTCATCGAGGCGGCCCGCCACGCGGCGGAAGCGGTCGTCGAGGCCTATTCGCGTGAAGGCAACTTCGGCCACAGCGCACATGCCTCCGACATGTCGGCAATGACGGCGCTCGCCGAGGACCTCCGCCATCTCGAAGATCTCAGCCGCAGCAGCGACGAGCGCACGCACCGGACCTTCGAGGCACTGCACGACACGCTGCTCCAGATTGCCGATCGCCTCGACCGTATGGAGCATCGCCGGCCGGCGGCTGCCATGCCCGCCGCCAGTTTCGAGAGCGACGTCTTTGCCGAGGCCGAGGCCCCGCCGATCAAGCCGCCTCTGGCTGCGCCGCAGCAGGCTGGCCCGATCATCCGCACCATAGCTCCGGCGGAGCCCCAGCCCTCAGGGGAAGTCGCCGTCGCCCAAGCCATCGATGCCGTCACCAAAGCGGAGATCAAGGCTGCGGCGAAAAAGGACGGCGTGAAACCGGGCCTGCTCGCCAGCCTCGGCAAACGCTTTTTCACGCCTGAGAAAGCCGAACCGATCTTCACGCCCGACCGGCCTGTGATCGAGCCGGCCCCGTCGATCGATCCGATCGACATGATGCCGGCCGAAGAGGCGAATGAGCTCATCGAGCCGGGTGCGGGCGCTCCCGATATCAAGAAGATCCTGGAGCGCGTGCGCGCCAGCCAGAATGCGGCGCGCAACGGCAATGCCAAGCAGCCGAGCGAAAACGAACGCGCCGACTATATCGCCGCCGCGCGCCGCGCCGCACAGGCCGCCGCGATGGAAGTGGACCAGACGCAGCGCTCAGCTCCCGCCGCCAAGAGCGACGACAAGAAGCGCGGCGCATTCTCGCGCTTCCGCCGGCCGATCCTGCTCGCCGTCGGCGCAGCCCTGCTCGCCATCATGGCCTTCCCCCTGGTCAACACGCTAACGCGCGGCCAGAAGGCGCCGACCGAGATCTCCGTACACACCTCGGCGACCGACGCCGCCCAAACGCCAACATCGAACGCTCAGGCGACAGCGAGTGCACCGGCCAGCCAAGCACCGGCGACGCAAGCCTCAACCGACAGCACTGCGGGAACGGCACAGCCCTCCCCGGCTGTCGCGCCCACCAGCGATCACCTGACCACCGCGGCCCCGCTTGACGGCAACCAGACCAGCGAGGCATTGACGCCGGCCGGCAGCACAGCACCCGTCCAGCAGACCACGGCCTTCGTGCCCACGGATGCCGCTGCCACCACAACTCCCGCGTCCGCCGTGATCGCCGTGCCAGACGGCATCCAGCCACCGACGCTGGTTGCTGCTGCCAAGTCCGGTGATCCCGTCGCCCTGTTCGAGATCGGCGCGCGCTACACGGATGGCCGGGGCGTGACTGCCGACCTCAAGCAAGCCGCGAGCTGGTACCAGCTTGCGGCCGACAAGGGTTATGCGCCGGCGCAATACCGGCTTGCCAGCATGTACGAGAAGGGCAACGGCCTCGACCGCGATCTGGCCAAGGCCAAGAGCTATTACGAGCAGGCCGCCAATCAGGGCAATGCCAGCGCCATGCACAACCTCGCCGTCCTTGAGGCCTCCGGCACGGCAGGCCCGCAGGATTATCAGACAGCTGCCAACTGGTTCATCAAGGCCGCCAATCTCGGCGTCTCCGACAGCCAGTTCAACCTCGCCATCCTCTATGCGCGCGGCAACGGTGTGACGCAGGACCTGCAGGAATCCTACAAATGGTTCGCGATCGCCGCCAAGGGTGGTGACAAGGACGCAGCGCAGAAACGTGACGAAGTGGCGAACGCCATGAAGCCCGACGCGCTTGAAGGCGCCCGCGCCAAGGTCGACCTCTGGAAGGTACAGCCGCTGGACGCCGGGGCCAACGGCACCAACATCCCCGAGGAATGGACGACCGGCAAGGGCGTCAACACCGCCTCGGTCGACATGAAGAAGGCGATCCGCAACATCCAGGCGATCCTCAACAACAACGGCTTCGATGCCGGCGCTCCGGATGGTTCCATGGGCGAGAAGACGGTCGCCGCGCTGAAGAGCTTCCAGAAATCGGTCGGCCTGCCGCAGGACGGAAAGGTGACCGACAAGCTCGTCAAGGAACTGCTGGCACGCAACAACTGAGCGTCGCGCGCTTCATTTCGGATCTAGGAAGCCCTTGAGCACGCTGTCGTTGCGATGCACGATCTCAAGCAGCGTCTTGCAGGCGAAAGCCTGCTTGCCCTTGCCGTCGTTTTTCTTTCCGGCCGGCGACTGCCTGATCATGTCATCGGCGGATTTGATTGCCTCGCTGACCGTCTCATAAAACGGGCTTCCCTCGACGCGGTCGACCCTGTGAATTCCCTCGGCATCCAGGAATGCATCCAGCTTGCTCTCGTTGAGGGTCAGGTTCGGGCAATAGGCGGCAAGGCCGGTTGCGACCCCATATTGCTTGGCGATCATGACAGACCGATCCGCTTGCGCGGCGGCGGCCGATGCGACAGCAATGGCAGCAACCAAGATCGAGATAGCAAGTTTTCGCAACCGAAACCCTCATGTGTTAAACTTGTGCGTGTTCGGCCAATTCTAGCAACACGCCTGTGACGACAAAAAGGCCTATAGCGGCTTTAGGCCGGCTTTGCATCGTGAAGAAAACCGTCACATGATCGCGAAAAAAGCCACGCTAAGTTGGGATGAAGACTGCAAAAGCTGAGAGATGTCAGCGCTTTTCCTAAGGCTCTGGCAATCATTTCAGATTAGGCTCCTCTGTTTAATGGGGAATTGTCCATAGGCGTCCGCTCGTTTGCGTCCGGATGTCTGCAACTGGGATCAGACCGTGACGATCTATCTGCCGATCGCAGAACTGTCCGTGAATATCTTCATTATTCTCGGCATGGGCGCAGCCGTTGGGTTTCTCTCCGGCATGTTCGGCGTCGGCGGCGGCTTTCTGATCACGCCGCTTCTGATCTTCTACAACATCCCCCCCGTCGTCGCCGTTGCCACCGGCGCCAACCAGGTTGTCGCCTCGTCGATCTCCGGCGCCATTACCCATTTCAGGCGCGGCACTCTGGATATGAAGCTCGGATCGGTGCTTCTGATCGGCGGTCTTTCCGGCGCTACGGTCGGCATCTGGATCTTCTCGCTGCTCCGGCGCATCGGCCAGCTCGATCTCTTCATCTCGCTGCTCTACGTCGTCTTCCTCGGCACGATCGGCGGGTTGATGCTGTGGGAAAGCCTCAACGCGATGCGCCGCGCCGCCCGCAACGAGCCGGCGGCACCCCGCAGACCGGGGCATCATAGCTGGGTACACCGGCTGCCGCTGAAGATGCGCTTCAAGAAATCGAAGATCTATCTGAGCGTCATCCCGGTGATCGGCCTCGGCTTCGGCATCGGCATCCTGACCTCGGTCATGGGTGTCGGCGGCGGCTTCATCATGGTGCCGGCGATGATCTATCTCTTGCGCATTCCAACCAATGTCGTGGTCGGCACCTCGCTGTTCCAGATCATCTTCGTCACCGCCTACACCACCATCGTACAGGCGGCGACCAACTATTCCGTCGATATCGTGCTGGCCTTCCTGTTGATGGTGGCTGGCGTTATCGGCGCGCAATATGGTGTGCGCGTCGGCCAGAAGCTGCGCGGCGAACAGCTGCGCGCCCTGCTTGGCCTGCTGGTGCTTGCCGTCGGCCTGCGCCTGTTGATCGCGCTGGTGGTCACGCCGGCCGATATCTATTCCGTCGTGCTCGAAGGATCGGGCCGATGAGACGTTACAGCCTGATCCTCGCAGCCGGCCTCCTGCTTGCGCCGTTCAGCGCCAAGGCGCAGGTGCTGCTCGACCAACCGACGACCTCGACCACTGTGCGCGAGACGATGGAGATCGGCACCTCGACCAGCGAAATCGCCATCACCTCCGATTTCACCGGTGCGGATCTGACGATCTTCGGCGCGCTGTCCAATACCGACCAGCTGCTTCTAGCGATCGGCCAATACGACATCGTCGTCGTGCTGGAGGGACCGCGCGAAAATGCCACCGTGCGCAAGAAGGAGCGGGTCTTCGGCATCTGGATCAACACCCGCTCGATGACCTTCGAGCATGTGCCGCAGGCCTATTCGCTATCGAGCACGCGGGCCGTCGACAACATCACCGCGCCGCTCGAACTGAACGACCGCGGCATCGGCATGGATCATATTCCGCTCACCCCGGTCGGCTTCGTCGGCAGCGGCGCCGATGTGCCCGAATTCCGGCGGGCCTTCCGGCGTCTGCAGGAGACGGGCGGCCTCTATGAGAGCGATCCGGCCGGCGTACGCTTCGTCAGCTCCAGCCTGTTCAAAGCAACGCTGAGGCTCCCGGCCAACGTCCCGAACGGCGTGCATACGGTGCGTGCCTATCTCTTCAAGAGCGGCAAGTTCATCGGCGAAAAAGCCCTGCCGCTACGCGTCATCAAGACCGGCATAGAGCAGACCATCACCGACGCGGCACACGGACAGCCGATTGCCTATGGCATGTTTTCGGTGCTGCTGGCGGTGATCACGGGATGGACAGCAAGTTTTGTGTTCCGGAAAAGCTGATCAAGCACTCTTCTTCCGCGCCACCACCTTCAGATAGGCTTCCGTCAGCCGTCCCAGCACCGACGGCGTGCCCGATGGCAGTATCTTGCCCAGGTGCCTTGCCCTCAGCTCGTCCATGAAGTCCTCCCAGAGCGCCGGCCCGCCATCCTCCAGCAACTCGGCACGGATCGACAGCTCTTCCGAGACCGGCAGGTGCTTGCGGCCCCAGGCGCCCATATGGGCGAAAAGCGGCACGAGCTCGATCGCCATCTCCGTGAGGCTGTAGATGGCTTTCTGCTTGTGGGTTGGATCGTCGTCACGGGTGAGAAGCCCACGCTCGACCAGCCGCTTTAGCCGATCGGCTAGGATGTTGGAGGCGATGCCCTCCTGCGAATTCTGCAGGAGCTCGCGAAAATGGCGGCGATTGCCGAACATGATGTCGCGGATGATGATCAGGCTCCAGCGGTCGCCGAGGATTTCGAGCGTCAGATTGATCGGGCAGCCGGAGCGATGAGGTGCGTCCATAGAGGTCTCCAAAAAACTGCTTGCATTTTGCCATCAGTCGATCTAGCAATCAACCGATTGCTTTTAGCAACCAGTTTTAATTATGATACGGTATCGCCAAGGAGGAAACCGATGAGAAAGCTTGTTGTCTGGAACCTGATGACGCTCGACGGATATTTCGAGGGAACGAAACCCTGGGATCTGGATTTCCACATGTTCGCCTGGGGAGACGAGCTGGAGCGCTACGCGACCGAACTCGGCCAGGAAGGCGATCTCCTGATCTTCGGCCGCAAGACCTATGAGGGCATGGCCGCCTATTGGCAGACCGCGACGGAAACGCCCGATATCGCCGCCTATATGAATGGCATTGCCAAAATCGCTGCCTCACGAACGCTCGACAAAGCAGAGTGGAACAATACTCGCGTCGTCTCCGACATCGCCGCTGAAGTCAAAAAACTGAAAGCAGAGCCGGGCAAGACCATGTTCATCTTCGGCAGCGCCGAGATAACGGATGTGCTGCTGAAGGCGGGATTGGTGGACGAAATCCGCATCTGTCTCGTCCCCGTCGTTCTCGGAGCCGGCGACCCGCATTTCAAGCCGGCAGGAGAGCAGCGGCCGATGAAGCTCATCGACTCCACGCCTTTGCAGACCGGCGCGGTGATCCTGCGCTATGAGCCTGTGAAGGCGGCCTAACCTGCGAGATTGCCGAAGCGCACCGAATAGATCCGGTCGCGGCCGAGCAGGTGAGCAATGAGACTTTCCCGATCGAACAGGCCGGTCATGGCCTTGTGGCGGAGGTCCAGCCCACCGGTCATGACGCCGAAAGCCGGCATCAACAGGCGGGCGCCGTCGGTGGCAAAGCACGGCCGGCGGATGGATTTCTCGCGACGGCGGACGGTGGCGGAGGGATGCAGATGGCCGGCGATCTCGCCGGCTTGCCGTCCCAGCTTGGGCTCGTGACGGAAGGTCAGCCCGCCATAATGCATCTCATCGACGGATTGGCCGGGCAGATCGACCGTGCCATCCGGATCGTGATTACCGTTGATCCAGATCCAATCGCGGCCGCACGCCATGGTGACGATCAGGCTGCGGAATTCCTCCGGCAGATGCGCGGAGCCGACGCGGTCGTGAAAATTGTCGCCGAGCGAGACGACCAGCTTCGGATCGTAGCGGGAAATGACGGCGGCAAGCACGGTCAGCGTCGCCAGCGTATCGTAAGGCGGCAGCAACATGCCGCGCCGCGCGAAGGCCGCACCCTTTTCCAGATGCAGATCGGAAACGACGAGAATGCCGGCATCCGGCAGATAGAGCGCGCCGAGCGGATCGCAGACGGCGGCAACGCCATGAACGATGGTCTCTACGCCCAATGCAGGCGTCAGGCCATTCATCTCTCGCGCTAACGCCAGCCGGTTCATCACCTTTAGTCTACCTTCATCATTCGTTTCGCATGACCCCATCCCAAAACGCTTCGCATTTTTTGGGGATCAAGCTTATTCCATGGCCTCGCGGATCAGATCATCCGCCGCTTCGGCCAGCAGGACATCATGCGCCTCGCCCGGCACCGGCACCTTGCCGATTTCCAGCATCACCGGCACGGCGAGCGGCGAGATGTGGTCCAGCGCCCGGTGGGTGATGTGGCCCTTGATTCGCTTCAGCATATCCCCAAGACGGCCGATATCCAAAAGTCCCGTGGCTGCATCCTGCCTTGTCGCCTGCATCAGAATATGGTCTGGCTCATGGCTGCGCAGCACGTCATAGATCAGATCGGCGGACACCGTCACCTGCCGGCCAGTCTTTTCCTTGCCGGGATGACGACGCTCGATCAAGCCGGCAATCACGGCGCAATTGCGGAAGGTCCGCTTCAGCAGGAAGGATTCATCGAGCCACGCCTCGAGATCGTCGCCGAGCATATCCTCGTCGAAGAGATCGGAGAGGCTGAGATGGCCGTTGGCGATCATCACGCCCAGGTCCTCCAACCCCCAGATACCAAGCGAATAATCGGTGGCGACGAAGCCCATCGGTTTTGCCCCTGCACGCTCCAACCGCCGCGTCAGCAGCATGCCGAGCGTCTGGTGCGCCAAACGTCCTTCGAAGGGATAGGCGACCATGTAGGCCCGGCTGCCGCGCGGAAAGGTCTCGATCAACAACTCGTCGCGCTTCGGCAGCATCGACTTCTCTTTTTGAATTTCCAGCCAGTCACGCACCTGATCCGGCAGACGACGCCATCGATCCGGATCGGCGATCATCGAGCGCACCTGATCGGCGAGATAGGTCGACAGCGGAAACTTGCCGCCCGCATAGGACGGGATTTTCGGGTCCATGGAGAAGGCCTGCGAGGCCAGGCATTCATTCTCACGGATGCCTTCGAAACGCAGCACCTTGCCGGAAAAGAGAAACGTGTCACCGGGCGAAAGCTGTTCGAGGAAATACTCTTCGACCTTGCCGAGAGACGCCCCGCCCCGCCCGAGCGAGCCGAGCGCATTGCGCTTCACCATTCTGATATTCAGCATCGCCTCTTCGACGATGGTACCGAGGTTCAGGCGATATTGCTGCGCCACCTGCGGATTGGAGACCCGCCAGCGCCCCTCCGGCGTCCTCCGGATGCGGGCATAGCGCTCATAGGTCCTCAGCGCATAGCCGCCGGTGGCGACGAAATCGACGATGCGCTCGAAGGTTTCCCAATAGAGATCAGCATAGGGCGAGGCGCTGCGGACCTCGTCATAGAGTTCCAGCATGTCGAAGGGTTCGGCGCAGGCCATGCCGAGAATATGCTGAGCAAGGACATCAAGCGCGCCGGCGCCGACCGGCGGCGTATCCTGCGCCCCGACGTAATTGGCATCGAGCGCCGCCTGGCATTCCATCACCTCGAAGCGGTTGGCCGGCACGAGGATCGCCTTCGACGGCTCGTCCATGCGGTGATTGGCGCGGCCGATACGCTGGGCAAGGCGGCTTGCTCCCTTCGGTGCGCCGACATGGATGACGAGATCGACATCGCCCCAGTCGATGCCGAGATCGAGTGTCGAGGTCGCGACGACGGCGCGGAGCTTGTTGGCGGCCATCGCTGCCTCGACCTTGCGGCGCTGACCGACATCGAGCGAGCCGTGATGCAGTGCGATCGGCAGATTGTCGTCATTGGCCGACCACAGTTCCTGAAACAGCATTTCCGCCTGCGAGCGCGTGTTGACGAAGAGCAGCGTCGTTTGATGCTCCTTCAACTCGCGATAGATATCGGGGATGGCGTATTTGGCGGAATGACCGGACCAGGGGATGCGTTCGTCGGTCGCAAGGATCGAAATATCAGGCTTGGCGCCACCCTCGACCATCACCAGCCCAGCATGCCGCTCCTCCCTCTCCTCCTGTGCCACCAGCCATTTCTGCAGATCCATCGGCTCTGCGACCGTGGCGGAAAGGCCGATGGTTTGCACGCGCGGGGCAAGCTTGCGGATGCGGGCGAGACCGAGGGAGAGCATATGGCCACGCTTCGACGTCACCAACGAATGCAGCTCGTCGAGAACGATGTATTTCAGATCCTTGAAGAAGCGCTCGGCCTCGCGATTGGCGAGCAGCAGCGCCACCTGCTCCGGCGTCGTCAGCAGGATGTCAGGCGGATTGAGCTTCTGGCGCTGGCGCTTGCCACTCGGCGTATCGCCGGTACGGTTTTCGACGGAGACCGGCAGGCCCATTTCGGTGACCGGCTTCATCAGGTTGCGCTCGATATCAACGGCGAGCGCCTTCAGCGGCGAGATGTAGAGCGTGTGGATGCCGGTGAAAGCGGAGCCCGGCGGGATTTTGCCCCGGCGTGTCAGGTCGGTGAGCGAGGGCAAGAAGCCGGCCAGCGTCTTGCCGGCACCCGTTGGCGCGATCAGCAGCGTGCTTTCGCCGGCCTCGGCGCGGGCCAGCAATTCCAATTGATGCGCGCGCGGCTGCCAGCCCTTTTCCGCGAACCAGCGGATGAAGGGGGCAGGCAAGGCAAGACGGCTCTCGGAATCGATCTGGTCCACGGGTCGAATGTAATGGATATGCGGGGAATGTTAAGGACGAGATGGGCGTTCCTTCTCCGAGTCAACTATCTGTCCGCGAACTCCCCACACGCGCCGTCATCCTCGGGCTTGACCCGAGGATCCAAGCACAGGCACTTCCGGTCGATATTTAATTTAACCAACAGACTATGCCAGTCGCGTCTTTGAGGAATGGCAGCCCCGCTATTTCCCCATAACGGCTAGGCTTGGGCGTAGATCCTCGGGTCGAGCCCGAGGATGACGGAGTGTTGAGGTTGGCGATGCCGGCAGACGAGAGTGCTGGGCCAACTCTTCCGACATTCGACTTCACCCATAATCTCCTGCCGCTTGACATCCATTTTAATCACGGATAAAAAATATCCACGATACAAAAAGGACAAACCAATGAAACTCGGCGAGGGCGTAGAGCAAGCCATACACAGCGTTGCAGTGCTGGCCGGACTGTCCGAAGGCGGTGTGCTTTCGGCGGCGGCGATTGCCGAGTTTCATGGTGTGTCGGTGAGCTATCTCCTGAAGCATCTGCAAGCGCTTTCCGGTGCCGGCATTCTCGACACCGTGCCCGGCCCCAAGGGCGGCTACCGGCTGGCACGACTGCCAAAGGACATCAGCCTTCTCGATATCGTGCTGGCGGTCGAAGGGCCGGCACCTGCCTTTCGCTGTGCCGAGATCCGCCAGCGCGGGCCGAACCCGCTGCCGGGCAAATATTTCACGAAACCCTGCGGCATCAGCGCGGTGATGCTGGCCGCCGAAAGGGTCTACCGCGCCGAACTGGCGAAAACCGCCATCGCCGACATTCTGGCCGACCTCGCCGAAAGCGACGACGGCTCCATCGCAGCAAGAGGCTGTGCCTTCCTTGCCCTCAATGAACGCAGAACCAACCGATAGATCGAAAACCCAAGGAGAGAACCATGCAAGCTCGTTTCAATTTCGCAAAAGCCTCGCCGGAAGCCTACAAGGCCGTTGTAGCCCTTGAAAACTATGTCCAGACCTCTGGCTTGGAACGCCGCTTCATCCACCTGATCAAGCTGCGCGCCTCGCAGATCAATGGCTGCGCCTATTGCGTCGACATGCATGTCAAGGAATCCCGCCACGACGGTCTGAGCGAACAGTGGATCAACCTGATGTGCGTCTGGCGGGAATCGCCGGTCTATGACGCCCGCGAACGCGCCCTGCTCGGCTGGGTCGATGCGGTGACGAAGATCGCAGAAACCGGCGCGCCGGATGCGGATTTCGAGGTGCTGAAGCAGCATTTCAGCGAAGAGGAAATCGTCAAGATCACCGTGGCGATCGGCACGATTAACGTCTGGAACCGCCTCGCCGTCGGCTTCCGCTCCCAGCATCCGATCGATGCGGCAAGCAAGGCGGCCTGAAGGCCTTCTTTCCGGCAAGCTCTCGGCTCGTTGTGTGTCTCCGCATCCCCCTGAACTCCGTCATCCTCGGGCTTGACCCGAGGATACAGGAACAGGCGCGTCAGCACGGCAAAAATGTAGCTGGCAAGCCTTGGCGAGAGTGCATCTTTTGAACGCTGCACCCGGAAACCTCTCGTATAGCCCGCAGCTTGGGCGTGGATCCTCGGGTCAAGCCCGAGGATGACGGAGTTTTGGGGTCGGTGGCAGGAAACAGACGAGAGTCTGGGCGATAGTCGCCATTAATGGCCTCAGAGCGAGCCCAAAATTAAAAAGGCGCGGGACCGAAATCCCACGCCTTTTTTTAGCTATCCGGATAAGCCGGCGACTGAAAACACTTAGGCAGCAGCCGAAGCGAAGCCTTCAGTCGGGACTTCCGAGATGGTCTTCAGAACCTGCGAAGCGATCTGGTAGGGGTCGCCCTGCGAGTTCGGGCGACGATCTTCGAGGTAGCCCTTGTAGTCGTTCTTCACGAAGGAATGCGGAACGCGGATCGAAGCACCGCGGTCGGCAACGCCGTAGCTGAACTTGTTCCACGGAGCCGTTTCGTGCTTGCCGGTCAGACGCTTGTCGTTGTCCGGGCCGTAGACGGCGATGTGAGCGTCGAGGTTCTTGTCGAACTGAGCCATCAGCGCTTCGAAATAGGCCTTGCCGCCGACTTCGCGCATGAACTTGGTCGAGAAGTTGCAATGCATGCCCGAGCCGTTCCAGTCGGTATCGCCGAGCGGCTTGCAATGGAACTCGATGTCGATGCCGTACTTTTCCGTCAGGCGCTGCAGCAGGTAGCGAGCCATCCAGATCTGGTCGGCGGCGCGCTTCGAGCCCTTGCCGAAAATCTGGAATTCCCACTGACCCTTGGCCACTTCGGCGTTGATGCCTTCGTGGTTGATGCCGGCTTCGAGGCAAAGGTCGAGATGCTCTTCGACGATTTCGCGGGCAACGTCACCGACATTGCTGTAGCCGACGCCGGTGTAATACGGGCCCTGCGGAGCCGGATAACCAGCTTCCGGGAAGCCGAGCGGGCGGCCGTCCTTGTAGAAGAAGTATTCCTGCTCGAAGCCGAACCATGCGTCTTCATCGTCAAGGATGGTCGCGCGGCTGTTGGACGGATGCGGCGTAACGCCATCCGGCATCATGACTTCGCACATGACGAGTGCGCCGTTGGTGCGGGCCGGGTCCGGGTAAATGGCAACGGGCTTCAGCACGCAATCCGAGCTGCGGCCTTCGGCCTGCAGCGTCGACGAACCGTCGAAGCCCCAGAGCGGGAGCTGTTCGAGCGTCGGGAAATCGTTGAATTCCTTGATCTGCGTCTTGCCACGCAGGTTCGGTACTGGGGTGTACCCGTCGAGCCAGATATACTCGAGCTTAAATTTAGTCATTACGCACCTCATAGAGTTAATCAGGCGAAGCAGAAAAATTAGAAGGCGCGCCCGCCCAAAAATTTTCACTACAAACGGCTGACCAACACCATGCATGTGACATGCCAGATTCCACCGTCGCGGCGCTCAATTCGAGAAAAACGTGCAGTTCGGAGTCAAATCGGGCCGACTTTCCACTGCCATGCCTCCGATTCTCTCAAAATCCTGAACTATTTGCGGGCAAATCACTGACAACTTGTCGCAGCGCACCAGATTCGAAGCAGCGCAGCAATTCATCATCCAAACGCCGTGATTTACCGGCTCAAAACATCAAAATTGCCTATAATTTCAACCTTTTGCATTTTTTTTATGCAAACACCTGAAAAATGGGCTGCAACTCTGCTATATATAAGCTGTCTCTTGAAGCGCACCCGCTTGAGCATCAAAAGGGAGAGACATCGTAATGGCCATCAGTCCACTGCATGAAACGGCAAAGATTTTTCAGTTTCCCATCAAGGCCCGGACCATTCCGGCCGGTCAGCGTAGCCATGTGAACCTCAATCCCGATATCGGCCCGCGCATCGCTGTGGTCGATTTCGACAGCTGGTATCACGAAGCCGCCATCGCGGACTCCGACACAACCCGCAAGCAATAGGTCTGCGCCGCTCTAAAAGGCGATGTAGCGATCCGACCGATGGTTGATCGCGACGAAGAGATTGAGCGCGACCGCGCCCAGCACCGAGCAGATGACCACGAAAGGCGTGGTCACCGTAAAGGCGACTACGAGCACGCACATGTCGACCGCTAGCTGGACAAGCCCGGCGCGTATCCCGAAACGTTCCTGAAGATAGATGCCCAATATGCCGACGCCGCCCAGGCTGGCGCGGTGGCGATAGAGTGCGAGCAGCCCGAAGCCCAGCAGGACACCGCCGAGCAGCGCCGACCAGAAGGCGTTGATATGGGCGATTTCCAACAGCCGGGGCTGCAGGTTCGTCAGCAGCGAGGTCAGCGCGATGGCGATGAAGGTCTTGATGGTGAAGGCGCGGCCAAGCTGCTTCCAGGACAGATAGAAGAACGGCAGGTTGACGACGAAGAAGGCCAGGCCAAAATTCACGCCGATCGCGTAATGCAGCAGGAAGGCGATGCCCGCCGTGCTGCCCGTCAAGAGGCCGGCGCTCGACAGGCAAAATAGCCCGAGCGACGATATCAGGCTGCCGGACAATATCCCCTGGATATCCTCGACGAGCGAATGCCGCGTAGCGGAAGTGTTCCAGACGCCGAAAGCGCTCTTCAGGTTTGCCATGATGCTTTCCCCTTGTTTTTCGAGATTCTGCCAAAAAACGGAAACGACAATCAAGCGGAATATGTAAGGAATGCTGACCTATCTGAACTTTGCAAGATTCGATCCGTCAGGCGGATTTCCGCGTAACGAACAGAATGCCGTGCACCGGTTTTCCGCCATCCATGCGAATGACGCTGCGGGCCAGATTGTGGACGACAAAGCCATGATCGGCCAGAAGCGCCCTTACATAGGCTTCCGAATGGGCAAAGCGCAGCGAATCCCGCAGGAGATAGCCTTCCGGCTCCTGCGCATCCTCGACTGAGAAAGCAAACACGGCGTCGGGAGCAGACAACTCCGCAACGATCGCCATGACACCCTGGAGATTGCCGAGATACATCAGAACATCGGCCGCAGTGATCAGGTCCGCGCGGGCCGGCGCAAGCCCGCCATCGAACACGCCGGACAGGGGCGGCGCCAGCGACAGGTCGGCTTGGCCGAGATAGTCGTAGACGTCCTTTTCCGCCGCCTTGGCGAGCATGCTCTTCGACAGATCGAACCCTTCCAGCCGGTCGACCCGCGTGCGGACTTCCGGGCCGAATAGGCCGGTGCCACAGCCGAGATCGACGGCATGGTGGAAACGCACCGGTATGTCAGCCGTTTCGGCAATCAAGGCGCTGAGCTTCTGCGGCACGGTGTAGCCGAGCTTTTCGACCAGCGACGTCTCGAATCGGTCGGCATAATCGTCGAACAGCCGCTCGACATAGCGGCTCGGCGGCTGTTCCGGCAGCTCGGCGGCACCCAGAACCGCAAGCTTCAGCCGCGCGCCGAAGACATCGCCTTCATCGAGCGCCAGAACCTCGTTCAGCGCCGCGACGGCGCCCTCAGCATTACCAGCCTTTTCACGATAGGTTGCAAGACTGAACCAGCCGGCCGCCCAGGACGGCGCCAGCTCCAGCGCCTGCTCCATCAGCTCGGCGGCGCTGGCAGGTTCGCCGCTTTCGGCAAGCATCTTCGCGTAGTCGGCACGACGGTCGGCAATAACGTCGCCGGAGGAAAGCTGGCTCGGCAGCATGATCAGGGTCCTGTTTGACCTCCGCCTTTGGACGTGGCCACAAAAAAACTCAAGTCCTATTTCAGGCAGGCACCTGTTTCAGGTGAGCGCTGGGACAAAAGCGCTTGCGAGTCGTGGGTCGCAGCCCTATCTCAGGACCGCTCTACAGGCATTATGGAGACGTCAGCATGTCCGATCAGATGAACAAGTTCCTCGGCGACTCGCCCGGCCGCACGCTGGTGAAGCTTATCATCGTGTCGCTGATCGTCGGCTTCACCATGAAGTTCTTCGGCTGGCGCCCGCTCGACTTCCTTTATGGCGTCCGTCGCTTCCTGCTGGACCTCTGGCACAGCGGCTTTGCCGCGCTCGGCGAATTCGGCGATTATCTGGTCCTGGGCGCCACGCTCGTCATCCCGCTCTTCATCCTCCTGCGCCTCTTCAATTATCGTCGTTGATATGATCTCCCAAAACACGTCTTTCGCGCGGCGCCACGCGCTGCGTCTCACCGGCCTTGCGCTTGCCGCCATCGTCGCGAGTTGCGCCACGGCGCCGCGCCATGTCTCCAACATACCGGCCAGCGACCAGACCGCGTCCGCGCTGCCGCTCGTCAACGCGCTGCGCGCCAAGAATGGGCTGCCGCCGCTGAAGATCGATACCGCCGCCAGCGCGGCTGCGATTTACCAGGCCAGGCGCATGGCGGATGCCGGCAAGATGGAGCACCTGATCGGCATCGGCGACGACTTCGGCAAGCGCGTCAAGGCAAGCGGCGTCAAGCTGCCGGCCGCCGAGAATATTGCCGAGGGACAAAAGAGCGTCGACGCCGCGGTGACCGCCTGGATCAACTCTCCGAAGCATTTGCACAACATGCTCGGCAAATATGATGGTCTCGGCGTCGCTCTCGCCTATACCCCCTCTTCCGGCAGCAGGCCTTATTGGTCCATGGTGCTCTCCTCAAACTGAGGAGAGGCCGACCGGAGATGGATCAACAAGCACGCGGCGGCAAAGTCCTGCCCTTTGACGTGACGCACCGGCTGGTGCTGTCCATCGCCCTTCCGATGACGCTCGGCTTCATCACGACGCCGCTGCTCGGCATTGTCGGCACGGCTGTCGTCGGGCAGCTCGGCCAGCCGGACGCGCTGGCGGGCCTGGCGATCGGCGCCATGCTCTTCGATCTTATCTTCTCGAGCTTCAACTTCCTGCGTGCTTCGACCACCGGCCTCACGGCGCAAGCCTTTGGCCGCCGCGACCGGAACGAGCAGCAAGCGATTTTCTGGCGGGCGCTGCTCTCGGCGCTTGCATGCGGCATCCTGATCGTTCTGTTGTCGCCCGTCCTGCTCTGGCTCGGCATCAAGCTGATGGGACCGGAGGGCGGCGTTGCCGAGGCAACGCGCACCTATTTCTCGATCCGCATGCTGGCTGGCCCGATGGCGCTCGCCAACTACGCCATTCTCGGTTTCGTGCTCGGGCGCGGCCAGGGCCGCATCGGCCTGCTGCTGCAGACGGTGATCAACGGCGTCAACATCGTCCTCGCCCTGGTGCTCGGCCTCTGGCTTGGCTGGGGTGTGGCTGGCGTTGCCTGGGGCACGCTGATAGGCGAGGCGGCCGGCACGCTTACCGGCCTTGCCATCGTGCTCGGAAGCTTCGCCGGCGAACCACGGCCTAGCCGCGCCGAGTTGCTGTCGACCGCCAAGCTCAAGCAGCTCTTCGCGCTCAACCGTGACATCCTCATCCGCACCTTCGTGCTGCTCGGCGCCTTCACGCTGATGACCCGCATCGGCAACAGCTTTGGCGCGGTGACGCTCGCCGCCAATGCGGTGGTGATGAACTTCCTGCTGCTGTCCGCCTATTATCTGGACGGGCTCGCCAATGCCGCAGAGCAGATCACCGGGCGCTCGATCGGCGCCAACTATCGCCCCGCCTTCGAGCGCGGGCTGAAGCTGACCGGTCTCTGGTCATTCGGGCTGGCTTTTGCCGCCGCCCTCTTCTTCTTTGCGGCCGGCCCGGCGCTGATCCGCCTGCTGACCACGTCCGAAGACGTGCGCGCTGCTGCCGGAGCCTACCTGCCCTGGGCCGCCATATCTGGGCTCACGGGTGCGCTCGCCTTCCTCATGGACGGCGTGTACATCGGCGCCACATGGTCGAGCGCCATGCGCAACCGCATGCTGCTGTCCTTTGTCGGCTATCTGGTTGTCCTTGCGATCCTCGTGCCGACGCTGGGCAATCACGGCCTGTGGATGGCCATGAATGCCTTCCTGCTGTTTCGCGGCCTTTTCCTGATCATCGGCCTGAAAAAGCGCGTCGATCAGACGTTCCGATCGGCCCAGTAATCAAGCTTGCTGTCACGCAGCTCGCGGATCGAGGCGACGCGCTCGTGATCGAGCAGTTTCGACAGGCCGGCAACGACGCGACCCGGCAAGCCCGGCCCCTCATAGACCATGCAGGAATAGAGCTGCACCAGATCGGCGCCGGCCTTGATCTTCTCCAATGCCGTTTCCGCTGAGGAAACGCCACCCACGCCGATGATCGGCAGGGCCGCACCGACGCGGCGGCGCATCTTGGCGAGCACCACCGTCGACCTTTCGAACACCGGCTTGCCCGAGAGGCCGCCAGCTTCCTTGGCCTGCGCCTGATCCTTCAGGCCGTCACGCGAAAGCGTGGTATTGGAGACGATCAGCCCGTCCAGCGCATGCGCCAAAACTTCGGTGGCGATGTCGTCCATGCCCTCTTCGGTCAGGTCCGGTGCGATCTTCAGGAAGACCGGGATCTTCTTGCCGGCCTTCGCTGCTTCGTCGTCGCGTGCCGCAATTACGGCTGAGAGCAGTGCCGACAGGCTTTCGCGCGCCTGCAGGTCGCGCAGGCCCGGTGTGTTAGGCGAGGAAATATTGGCGGTGAAATAGCGCGCCACCGAATAGAAGCGGCGGATGCCGGCGACGTAATCGGCGATGCGGTCGGCGCTATCCTTGTTGGCGCCGATATTGACGCCGATAATGCCGCTGCCGCGAACAGTTTGCAGGCGCCGGAGAGCAGCGTCGTGGCCTTCATTGTTGAAGCCGAGGCGATTGATGACGCCTTCGTCCTCGACCAGCCGGAAGATGCGCGGGCGCGGATTGCCGGGTTGTGCCTTCGGGGTCACCGTACCGATCTCGGTAAAGCCGAAGCCGAGCTTCAGCAGCGCCTCGGGCACCTCGGCATTCTTGTCGTATCCGGCGGCCATGCCAAGCGGATTGGCGAAATCGAGCCCGGCCACAGTCTGGCGAAGGCGGGGGTCGTTACTGGTGCGGCAGGCCGGGACAAGGCCGGACTTTAGCGCCGCGATAGACATGCCATGCGCCGTTTCCGGATCGAACATAAAAAGGCCGCGCCGGCCAAGATCGCGGAAAGCACCGATCATTCTGACATCTCCGGGAAGACATGCGCGCCATCGGGGCCAAGCGACAGCGGTTTTGCCCAGAGCACTGCCGAAAGCGGGAGCGGCGCATAAAGATGCGGGAAGAGATCTCCGCCGCGCGAGGGTTCGAACACCAGCTTGTCACCAAGAGCGTCGCCATCGACCGCCACCAGCAGCAGGCCTGTCTGGCCGGCGAAATAGAGCTCCGCGGTTTTCACCGCCTGCCCGGCCGTCGACAAATGGATGAAACCGTCGGTCAGGTCGATCGACGCGCCATGAAAAACGCCGCTTTGTCTGGCTTGCTGCCAGAGCGTATCCGGCACGATCTTGTAAACCACTGGCATAGCGGTCATCATCCCCGTGTAAACATGTCCTGATAGGGCTTTGCACGAAAACCGACGCCGATGTCCACGGTTTCCGTGGTGGATTTAGGGTTTTAACGCAGAAAATCCGGAGGATGACATGACGAAGGAAATCGTAACGGGTCTCGCAGCCCTGCTCCTGCCCGCCACTCTTCTTCTTGCCGTACCAAGCCAGGCGGCCGAGCCGGACGCAACGCGCTTCCAGCTTGAGCGCAGCGGCGATCATTTCATCCGCCTCGACAAGCAGACGGGTGCCATGTCGATCTGCCAGGATCAAAGCGGCAATCTGGTCTGCCGCATGGCCGCCGACGAGCGCGCCGCCTATGACGACGAACTCGACCGCCTCTCCGACCGCGTCACCAAGCTGGAAAAGACCGCGAGCGCCGGCGGTGGATCGACCCTGCCGAGCGATGCCGATGTCGACCGCACGCTCGGCATCATGCAGAAATTCATGCGCGGCTTCATGGGCATGGCCAAGGAATTCCAGAACGAGGAACCCGACAACAAGGCACAGCCGCAGAAAACCTGACGCCTTCGGAACCAAGAGCGAAAGCAAGGGGATAAAGGACCTTATTCCTACCCCGCCCTTTACTCGTAAAAAAGCCTCGGTTAACCTTTCCTTAAAGGTCAAACGCCGGATATCCGGCTTCCGGGTGCTGAGCGGCGATGCTGTCACATGAGCAGATATGGAGCGCGATCGACAAGCTTGCCGAACGCTATGCCTTGACGCCATCGGGCCTTGCCCGGCGCGCCGGCCTCGACCCCACCTCCTTCAACAAGTCGAAGCGGCTGAGTCAGGACGGACGCCTGCGCTGGCCGTCCACGGAATCGATTGCCAAGGTGTTGGGCGCGACCGGGGCCAGCATGGAGCAGTTCCTCGGCATCCTGCGTCCAGTGGAGAGAGGCGATGGCAGCGCGGATCACGCCTCTTCACCACCCACAAGCTCGATTCCGCTGCTTGGCTTCGCACAGGCTGGCGCCGGTGGCTTTTTCGACGATGGCGGCTTTCCGGCCGGCCAGGGCTGGGACATGGTGGAGTTTCCGGCGACACCGGGACAGAAGGGCGGCGTCTATGCGCTCGAGGTTCAGGGCGAAAGCATGCTGCCGCTCTATCGCGACGGCGACGTGCTGATCGTCGAGCCGGGCGCGCAGATCCGGCGCAACGACCGTGTCGTGGTCAAGACCCGCGAGGGCGAGGTCATGGCCAAGGTGCTGGCGCGGCAAAGTGCTAAGTCCATCGAATTGCTGTCGCTCAACCCCGAACATCCCAATCGCAGCTTCGATCTCGCGGATGTGGAATGGATCGCCCGGATCATCTGGGCCAGCCAATAGGAAAGTTTTCCCGTTATGCGTCGTGATATTTGGCTTGCAGGTGTGGCAGGTGCCGTGGTCGGTTCATGGCTGACCCTGGTTGCGGTGCAGGTGAGCGAGCATGGCTTCCACCTGCGGGGTAGCGGGAGCAAGGCCGAAGCCGAAAATCATCCGGCAGCGGCGGCGGTGAAACCAGGAGCGGTTGAGGTTGCACAGGCCGATGTTGCGCCAGCGCAAACGCTCGCCGATACGGCGCCCAAAAAGACCTTGCCCATAACAGGCAGCATGGTCGCTCCCGCGACGGCGAATAGCACTACGGCCGAAGCATCGGCCCCGCCGACGACCACGAAGAGCGAAACGCCCGCCACAACTTCGATATCCGAACCTGCGGTAACGCCCGTCCTGGCAACCGAGAATGTTGCGAAGGACACCGCCGTCGCGCCCGCCGATCAGGACAAGTCGTCCACGACCAAGCCCGCGACGGAGCCGCAGAGCACGCCGCCGGCTGAGCCGGCGCAATCCGAGGCGTTGCCCGCAAACACGCGTGATGCGCAGCCGGCTCACCAAAATACGACTGACGCCGAAGCGATAAAGACAGAGGCGCCCGAGGCAAAGAAGACTGAACCGGAGCAATCCACTTCGAAACAGATCCTCGCGAATCCGCCCGCACCCCAGCAAACTGAGGCGGACCAGACGAAGCAGGCACAAACATCGTTCCCCGCCCCCGCCGACCAGGCCGATAGGGCGGCGGCAGCCGCGGCTCACCGGACCGCACCCATGGCGCCATCCACCCAGCAGGCGTCGCCCGATGACAGCCAGAAACCGGGCGATGACGAAAAGCAGGCCGATGGGGCAACGCCCGTGGAGCTGATACGGCCATCCTCCGACCGCGCCGGCATGTTAACCGTTGGCAACAGGAGCGTGCAGCTTTCAGGCATCATTCCGACCGATATCGGCCGGATGTGCAGCGGATCGGATGGCAAGAGCTGGCCTTGCGGGGCGGCGGCGCGCACGGCCTTTCGCATGTATCTGCGCGGCCGCACCATCGATTGCGACCTGCCGAGCCAGACCTGGCAAGGCACGGTGACGGGAAACTGCCGCTATGTCCGCATCGATCTCAGCGAATGGCTCGTACGCTTCGGCTGGGCGGAGCCGGAGGCCGGGTCGCCGCTGGAGGCCGTTGCGGAACAGGCGAAGCAACAGAAACGCGGCATCTACGGCGACGATCCGCGCAAGGACGGAAAATCGACGCTGGGGCCAGCCTTGCCCAAGGAAGATCCGCTCAATCCGATCTGACGCCACGCTTCCGCCACCGGCTCTTGTCATGAGAGACATGAGTTTCTAGTCTGCCGCCAGTTTCAAAGGATTTTGTTTCGTTATGAATAAGCCGCTTTCCGCCCAAGAGGCCCTGATCTACGTCATGGTCATGGCATCCGCCGTCGACCGGACGATGAACGACCGCGAGATGACCCGGATCGGTGAACTCATCCATGCCCTGCCGGTCTTCAAGGGCTTCGATGACGAAAAGCTGATCGACGTTTCGCGCGACTGCGCCAAGCTTCTGGCCGGCAGCGAAGGGCTCGACATCGTGCTGGAAACGGTGCGCGACACCCTGCCGCCACGGCTCTACGATACCGCCTATGCCCTTGCCGTCGAGGTCGCTTCCGCCGATCTCTCTGTCAAGGCCGAGGAACTGCGCCTGCTGAGCCTGCTGCGCGACCGCCTCGAACTCGGCAAACTCACCTGCGCCGCGATCGAGCGCAGCGCCATTGCCCGCTACCGCAAGGGCTGAAAAGCCCGCTCAATACAATCCGTAGGGGAAATAACGCAGATAGATTTCCTGAAGCCGGCCATTGCGCGACAGGGTCGCCAGGGCATGGTTGATCGCCGCCGTCAGATCGGCATCCTGCTCGCGCAACATGATGGTCATGCCCTCGCCGAGGAATTGTTG
This sequence comes from Rhizobium sp. RCC_161_2, assembly GCF_041355235.1. Taxonomy (NCBI): domain Bacteria; kingdom Pseudomonadati; phylum Pseudomonadota; class Alphaproteobacteria; order Hyphomicrobiales; family Rhizobiaceae; genus Rhizobium; species Rhizobium sp. RCC_161_2. The sequence goes on from NZ_JBFUPL010000005.1 coordinate 55,280, forward strand.
CGAGAGATAGGGGCCGTCGAACAGGGCGCAGCATTTTTCCGCTGAGGGCGACGACACCCAGAAGGAGAGCTGCAATCCATCGGCGAAGCCGGCATCGACCTTGCCATCCTTGACCGCCGCCAGAAGCGCGTCCTTGTCGTCGAATGGCACCGGCTTGATCGCCGGGAAGAACGCCGCGAGCATCGCCTCATGCGTCGTGCCTTTGACCACGCCGACCGAATGACCGGCAAGGGCTGCCGCCGTGCGGCCATCGACCGGCGCCTTGAGATTGCGCACGAAGCGGGCGGGCAGCATCAGGAAGGGACGCGAGAAGGCGAAGTTCTTGCGCAGTTCGGGCGTCACAGCGACGCCGGCAATCACCGCATCCCCCTGCGACGCCGAAAGCGCGCCCTGTAGCTCCCCGAAGGGCAGCGCCTGGATCTGGCATTTGTCCGAAATGCCGAGCTCGTCGCAGATCTCGCGGGCGAGATCGACATGGAAGCCTGAGAGCTTGCCGTTCTGATCTGCGAAATTGAAGGGCGGGAAGTCGACGGAAGTCAGGAAGCGCAGCCTGACCAGCGTGGAAAGATCCGGTTTCGGCAGCCGTTCGCGCGCATCGAAAAGGATCGGCAGGCCGGGCGGCGTCGCCTGCTGCGCGGCGACAGGCATGGCGCAAGAGACGGCCATCAGCAGTGCGCCTGTCACGGATCTCGCCACGGATATCAACGACGAAAGGCAAACGCGCATGACGATGATCGGGCCTCCGGTCGGGTGTTCAGCTTCCTGATTTCAAGACCGGTGTAACAGAGTCATGCCGATGGGGGAATATCGCGCCGTGCCGAGAACCGGAAACTCCCGGCCCGACATGGCAACATCATCGGGCGCTAAGGTAGCGCAGCTTAGCGACCCGCTATCCGTTTTGGGGACGGAAGCAATTCGAGTTTCGCAGGGGTGTCCTTGCCCTTGTCCCCTCGCCGTCTGACCAGTTTCGCGGGGGCACCGACATAGATGCCGTAGGGCACGGTCTTTCCCTTGACGACGGCATTGGCGCCGATGACGCAGCCCTTGGCGATATGCGAGCCACCGAGGATCTTTGCTCCAGCACCGATCCAGACATCGTCCTCGATGACGACAGGCTTCTTGGTGACGCCCTGCATGCGGATCAGCTGCGTGACATCATCGAAATTATGATCGAACGACACGACCATGGCATGGGCGGCTATCCGCACGTCATTGCCGATGGTGATGCCGCCACGTCCGAGCAGAATGGCATAGTCGTTAAGGGAGACATGATCGCCGATCTCGATGCTGCCACGCTGCGCATCGATGACGACTCCCTTGCGGATAAAAGCCTTTTTACCGATCCGGACGCTTCCATCCTTCCAGATGATCGCGGTGCCCAGCGGCACCTTCGTGCGGCGGGAGATCCGCAGCACGCCGCGCGTGAAGATGGCCTTCAGTCTGTAGAATGACGCAAAGTTGAGCATCTGGTCCGTTCCAGTTAAGGACGACCTTCTGTCAGAGTTGTCTGGCACTAACCTGAACAAACAAAGGTTTTGTTGTGGCAGCAGTCGGCACCATTCAGCTCTGCATTGCGCGCGAACCTGAAATCAGAAATCCATTTCTGCTATTGGCGGGTGCTATTTTCAAGGAAAAACTGGAGCGGGTGAAGGGAATCGAACCCTCGTATTCAGCTTGGGAAGCTGCTGCTCTACCATTGAGCTACACCCGCCTGATATCCGGAGATGTCCAACAGTTGCCGGCCTCTGTCAAGGCCGGAAACCCTTCGGTCACAGCCGGAAATGCTTCGACAGCTTCAGCCCCTGCGCCTGATAGTTCGAGCCGAGGCCGGAGCCGTAGAGGCTGGTCGGCTGTTCCAGCATGTGTTCGTAGACCAGGCGGCCAACGATCTGGCCGTCTTCAAGGATGAAGGGGACTTCATGGCTGCGCACTTCCAGCACGGCGCGGCTGCCGCGGCCGCCGGCGGGGGCATGGCCGAAGCCCGGGTCGAAGAAGCCGGCATAGTGGACGCGGAATTCGCCGACGAGGGGATCGAAAGGCGTCATCTCGGCGGCATAATGCGGCGGCACATGCACGGCTTCGCGCGAGACGAGGATATAGAACTCGTCCGGGTCGAGGATCAGTTCGGTGCGGCCTCGGCTATAGAGCGGCTCCCAGAAATCGTAGATATCGTGCTGCGCCTTCTTGTCGACATCGACGACAGCCGTGTGGTGCTTGCCGCGATAGCCGATCAGACCTTCCTTGTCGCCGGCAAGGTCGATCGACAGCGCGATGCCGCCGCCGTTGACGTTCGGCTGCTTGCTGGCGACCAGTGTTTCGCTGGCATGCAGCGCCATCAACTCCGGCTCGTTCAGCAGTGCCTGGCCGACGCGGAAACGGATCTGCGACAGGCGCGAGCCGCGGCGAACGACGATCGGGAAGGTGCGCGGGCTGATCTCCAGATAGAGCGGGCCGGAATAGCCGGCCGGGATCTTGTCGAACTCCTGCGCCCGGTCGGTGATGACGCGGGTAAAGATGTCGAGGCGGCCGGTCGAGCTTTTCGGATTGGCAGAGGCCGACATATCGGCCGGCAGGTCGAGGCGCTCCATCAACGGCACGATGTAGACGCAGCCGGTTTCCAGCACAGCACCTTCGGAAAGATCGATCACATGCAGCTTCAGCCGGTCGAGCTTGTCGGCGACAAGATGCGACGGGCCGGGCATGAAACTGGCGCGGACGCGGAAGGCATGCGCGCCGAGGCGAAGGTCAAGGCTCGCCGGCTGGATCTGATCATCGTCCAGGTCTCGTTCGCTCGTCAGCCGCCCCGCTTCGAAGAGCGCGGCAATGGCGCGATCGGCCAAAATTCCAGTGTTGCGAGCCATTCTGCCTTTTCCATAATTTGCCGCAGACAAAACCAAACTCAGGGAATTGACGCAAGCGGTCAACAGCAGTATTGCAACTTATCCCGTGGTGATTTGGCCGGTCGGCTTGCAGCCACGTTAAATAAGTGGCTAAAAAGACCGGGTTGAAAACCGGTCTGCAATTGCGGCCGGTTTTTTTGTTTTGAAAGTGGTGATGGCATGAGCAAGACTTGGCGCCCCGCAACCCAACTCGTTCACAGCGGAACGCTTCGCTCGCAATTCGGCGAGACCTCCGAAGCAATCTATCTGACCCAGGGCTTCGTCTACGACACATCGGAAGCCGCCGAGGCGCGCTTCAAGGGCGAGACCGACGGTTTCATCTATGCCCGCTATGGCAGCCCGACCAATGACATGTTCGAAAAGCGCATGTGTGCGCTCGAAGGCGCGGAAGATGCTCGCGCCACGGCTTCGGGCATGGCCGCCGTTTCCGCCGCCATTCTCTGCCAGCTGAAGGCCGGCGATCACATCGTTGCCGCCCGCGCGCTCTTCGGCTCCTGCCGCTGGGTCGTTGAAACCCTGGCGCCGAAATACGGCATCGAATGCACACTTGTCGACGGCCGTTTTGTCGAAAACTGGGAAAAGGCGATCCGGCCGACAACCAAGGTCTTCTTCCTGGAAAGCCCGACCAACCCGACGCTGGAAGTGGTGGATATCGCCGCCGTTGCCAAGCTCGCCAACCAGATCGGCGCCAAGGTCGTGGTCGACAACGTCTTCGCGACGCCGCTCTTCCAGAAGCCTCTCGAACTCGGCGCCCATATCGTCGTCTATTCCGCCACCAAGCATATCGACGGCCAAGGCCGCTCGCTCGGTGGCGTCATTCTCTCCGACAAGCAGTGGATCGACGAAAACCTGCAGGATTATTTCCGCCACACCGGTCCGGCCATGTCGCCGTTTACCGCATGGACGCTGCTGAAGGGCATCGAGACGCTGCCGCTGCGCGTGGCACAACAGACGGCGAACGCCGCCAAGATCGCCGATTTCCTCGCTGAGCAAAGCAAGGTCGCCAAGGTGATCTATCCCGGCCGCAAGGACCACCCGCAGGCCGACATCATTGCAAAGCAGATGACCGGCGGCTCAACGCTGGTGGCCTTCGAGCTGAAGGGCGGCAAGGAAGCGGCCTTCAAGCTGCAGAACGCGCTGGAGATCGTCAGGATTTCCAACAATCTCGGCGATAGCAAGAGCCTGATCACCCATCCGGCCACCACCACGCACAAAAACCTCACCGATGAGGCCCGCGCCGAACTCGGGATTTCGCCGGGCACCGTGCGCTTCTCGGCCGGCATTGAGGACGGCGACGATCTGGTCGAGGATTTCGCCCGCGCGCTGGCACAGGTTTCGGCCTGAGTTTTGTCATCCAAACCCGCCCGGATCTCGTTCGGGCGGGGCGGCTTGCCTTGACAGCAGGCGTGCCGGATCGCTTCAGCCAAGGCGATTGGCCCTTGGAGCTAGCCTTAGTCCCTGAAAAGCCGTATGATTTACCCGTTATAGGGGTTTTCACCGATCCGTTCCTTGACGGGACAGGTTGTGTATAGGATACCGCTAGATGTCCCGCTTTCGTGGGATCATGGAAAGCGGAGAAGATGCCCTAGACTTAAAATGCTGGAGCGTCCGGTGTGCGTTTATTGGAACGTACGACGTTTCGGAGTAATGACCAAGGTGTCAGGCATGTATCGCGCTCTAACACGGGATATCGAAGTCGTCGTCGAACCTTTTTATCTGGAGGAGCAATCCGATCCGGATGACGACCGCTATGTCTGGGGTTATCGCATCGTCATTTCCAACCATTCCACCCTCAATGTCCGCCTGGTGACGCGCTATTGGCACATCACCGATCAGAACGGGCTGGTGGACGAGGTGACCGGGCCTGGCGTCGTCGGCGAGCAGCCGCGGCTTGGCCCCGGCGACACCTACGAATATTCGTCAGGCTGCCCGCTCGATACGCCATCGGGCATGATGTTCGGCCATTATCAGATGGAGACGGACGACGGGGAGCTCTTTCACGTCAAGATCCCCGCCTTTTCTCTCGATACGCCCAATCTGCTGCGGACGCTGAACTGAGCTCGATCAGGCGTCCGTTACCTCGGAAACTTCGAAGCGATAGGTGGTCGAGCAAAACTCGCAGGTGACGGCGATTTCGCCATTCTCCTGGCTCACCTCGATTTCCTCGGCGGAAAAGCCCTGCAATACGCCCTTCAGCTTATCGCGCGAACAGGTGCAACGGTCGAAGACTGCCTTCGGCTCATAGACGCGCACGCCACGCTCGTGGAAGAGACGGAACAGCAGACGTTCAGTGCCGACCTGCGGGTCGGTCAATTCGTCGGCATCGATCGTCTCGACCAGCGACCGGGCTTCCTCCCAGGCGTCATCCTCGACATGATGGCGCGGATTGCTATCGCCGTCGCCGCCATGGAGATCCGGCTGGCGCATGCGCTCCGGCGCTTCCGGCAGGAACTGCGCTATCAGCCCGCCCGCCCGCCAGCGATGGCGCGGCTTGCCGGCCTCGTCGCGGTCGAACAGCTCGGCAGCGCCCAGGCGAACGCGGGTTGGGATCTGCTCCGACTGGCGGAAATAGGTCCCGGCGATCTCCTCGAGCGAGGCGCCGTCAAGCGCCACGATCCCCTGATAGGGCTGGCTGTAGCGACCCTGATCGATGGTGAAGGCGAGCACGCCCTTGCCAAGCAGCTGTTCTGGCTCGGTTTCGCCAGCTGCCACAGCCTTTGCCAGCGCCTCTTCATCGAAGCGGGCATAGGCGCGCACATTTTCCGGCGTCGCGAAATCGGCGACCAGAAGATCGACCGGTCCGTCGCCCTTGGTCTGCACGGTGAACTTGCCCTCGAATTTCAGCGAGGTGCCGAGCAAGACAGTCAGCACCACGGCCTCGGCCAAAAGCCGGGCAACCGGGGCCGGATAATTGTGCCGGGCGAGAATTGTGTCCAGCAGAGGCCCGAGCTGCACGGCGCGGCCGCGCACATCAAGACCTTCCACCTGGAAGGGAACGACATGATCGTCGCCGGCAAAATCGAATTGACCCAGCGAGGCTGCACTTTCCGCCATTGCTTTACTCCTACTGCGCCCGCGGCATCAAACTCGCGGTTCTATATCCTCAGATCGCGCCCAGGCACCAAGCAAGAATCGACTTTTGCGCATGAAGGCGGTTTTCCGCCTCATCGAAAACAACGGATTGCGGACCATCGATCACTTCGTCCGTCACTTCCTCCCCGCGATGAGCGGGCAGGCAATGCATGAACAAGGCGTCCTTGCCGGCCTGTGCCATCAAAGCCTGGTTGACCTGATAGGGCTGGAAGACGTTGTGACCGCGAGCCCGGTGTTCCTGATTCATGGAAACCCAGGTATCGGTTACCACGCAATCAACGCCGGCGACCGCACGGTCGGCATCATGCGAGAGCATGATTTCGGCGCCCTGGTTGCGGGCCCAGTTCAAATAGTGATCCTTTGGCTCGGAACCAAGGGGTACGGCCATGTTCATGCGATAGTCGAAGCGTGCGGCCCCCTCGATCAACGAATGCAGTACATTGTTGCCGTCGCCGGTCCAGGCGATGGTCTTGCCCTTGATCGGGCCGCGATGCTCCTCGAAGGTCATGATATCAGCCATGATCTGGCAGGGATGCGTGTCGTCGGTCAGCGCATTGATGACCGGCACGGTCGCGTGTTCGGCCAGCTCCAGCAGCCGCGAATGCTCGGTCGTGCGGATCATGATGGCGTCGACATAACGCGACAGCACCTTGGCCGTATCGCCGATCGTCTCGGCGCGGCCGAGCTGCATCTCGGTTCCGGACAGGAACAGCGTCTCGCCGCCGAGCTGGCGCATGCCGACATCGAAGGAGACGCGGGTGCGGGTGGATGGCTTCTCGAAAATCATCGCCAGCATCTTGCCGGCCAGCGGCTTGTCGGCCGTGCCGGCCTTCAGCGCCCGCTTTCGCACGATGGCATCATCGATGATGCTGCGCAGATCGGCAGCCGCGACGGCCGAGAGATCGAGAAAGTGTTTCGGAGAAGCCATGTCCCTACCTGTACTCTAGAAAACAACAACGCCCGCGCGGGGCAAAACGCCCCAATCAACGGGCGCTGGATTTAGGCCGACTTTTTGACGCGGGTCGCGCGCACGGATTCTGCAGCGCGTTCGATGCGGGCAATGCCTTCGCGTGCTTCCTCGGCGGTCACCACCAGCGGCGGCAGCAGACGGATGACGTTATCGCCGGCCGGCACGCCGAGAAGATGCTCGGCGCGGATGGCCTGCAGCAGCTCCACCTGTGGAATGGCGGCCTTGATGCCCAGCATCAGGCCCTCGCCGCGGACATCCTCGATGATATCGGGGAAACGATCCTGAAGCGAGGCGAGGCCCTGACGGAACACCAGGGCGATGTCGCGCACATGTTCGAGGAAGCCGTCTGCCAGCACGATATCGAGCACGGCATTGCCGACTGCCATGGCGAGCGGATTGCCGCCATAGGTCGAGCCATGCGTACCGGCCTTCATGCCCGAAGCGGCTTCCGCCGTCGCAAGGCAAGCGCCGAGCGGGAAGCCGCCGCCGATACCCTTCGCCACGGCCATGATGTCGGGCGTGACGCCGGACCATTCATGGGCAAACAGCTTGCCGGTACGGCCGACGCCGCACTGGACCTCGTCAAGGATCAGAAGAAGGCCATGCTCATCGCAGATCTGGCGCAAGCCGCGCAGGAATTCGTTGGTCGCAGGGCGGATGCCACCCTCGCCCTGCACGGGCTCGATAAGAATCCCGGCCGTCGCATCGGTGACAGCGGCACGCACGGCGTCGAGATCGCCGAACGGCACCTGGTCGAAGCCCGGCGCCTTGGGGCCGAAACCTTCGAGATACTTCTCCTGTCCGCCGGCGGCGATCGTCGCGATCGTGCGGCCGTGGAAAGCGCCTTCGAAGGTGATGATATGGAATTTCTCGGGATGGCCCTTGGAGAACTGGTACCGCCGCGCCGTCTTGATCGCGCATTCCAGTGCCTCGGCACCGGAATTGGTGAAGAACACCTTGTCGGCAAAGGTGGCTTCCGTCAGGCGCTTCGACAGCTTCTCCTGGCCCGGCACCTCATAGAGGTTCGACAGGTGCCAGACCTTGTCGGCCTGCGCCTTCAGTTCCGCAACCAGATGGGGATGCGCATGACCGAGCGAATTCACCGCGACGCCTGCGGCGAAATCGAGATAGCGCTCGCCTGTCTCCGTGAACAGCCATACGCCCTCTCCTCGCTCAAACCGCAGCGGGGCACGCATATAGGTGTCATAAAGCGGCGCGGTTTCAGCCATGGCCCGTATCTCCTCGATCACAACCTTTAGGGCCAATCGTTTCCTTCAAGTGAAACGGGCCCGGAAAAATCAAAAATGCCGCCTTGCGGCGGCTGAGGCACTATTGATGTTTTGCACCGCAATGTCAACAAAACAGGCGATTTAGCAGGCGCGGCAGAGCACCTCTGAACGAGAGGTATGCCTTCAATTGCTAATATTGCAAAAATGCCACGCCTAGACAAGCAAGTTGGGGAAAACCCCGAAATCGATTCCCCAGGAATCATGCGACTCTTGTCACGGAGTCAGCCTCACACTAGGTTAAATCTCAATTACTAGACTGCATGCGGCGGGAACTAGTCACCACAATTTTTTAAGCGTTTCGGGCCTCGACCCCATCTGAGGCAATGGTGAAGGATTCTGCCATCGGAAACGCGACAGCGGAGACAGGGCATGAATTGGACAGACGAACGCGTCGAGAAGCTGAAGAAGCTGTGGTCCGAGGGTTTGAGCGCGAGCCAGATCGCGGCGCAGCTTGGTGGCGTCAGTCGTAACGCCGTCATCGGCAAGGTACATCGCTTGAGCCTGCCGGGCCGAGCGAAGGCCGGTGGCACGGCGACGGCGGCCCGAGCGCAGAAGCGCAACACTTCGGCGCCACGCGCACCGAACTACGCCTCGCGCGTTGCAACCCGCACGGTTACCCGTCAGCAGGGCGCAACGATGCTCAAGGAAGAAGTCGAGATCGATACGGTCAACGAGATCGAATATCGTCCGGCAGCCAATGTGGTCGTTCCGATTTCGCGACGCCTCGGCCTGACGGAACTCACCGAACGTACCTGCAAGTGGCCGGTCGGCGATCCTCTGAAGGATGATTTCCACTTCTGCGGTAATGACAGCCCGGATGCATCGCCCTATTGCGGCTACCATCAGCGCCTGGCCTATCAGCCGGTGCATGAGCGCCGGCGGCCGGCGGCTCAGCCACGCGGCTGAGATGCGCCATAGCTGAAGAAAAGAAACGGGCCGAAAGGCCCGTTTTCTGTTTCCGCCGCTATGTTGGGTGACTGACCGGTTTCCCGCTCAGGCCTCCATGGAATAACCCGCGCCGCGAACGGTGCGGATGACATCCTGCATATTGGAGAAGTTCAGCGCCTTGCGCAGACGTCCGACATGGACATCGACAGTGCGTTCGTCGACATAGATGTCATGCCCCCAGACACCGTCGAGGAGTTGCGATCGCGAGAAGACACGGCTCGGCGAGGACATCAGGAACTCCAGCAGGCGGAATTCGGTCGGCCCCAGCCGCACTTCGCGGCTCTTGCGGTGAACGCGATGGGTCTCGCGGTCCAGTTCGATATCGCCACAGCGCAGCACCGTGGAGAGAACCTCCGGACGGGCACGGCGCAGCATCGCCTTGACGCGGGCCATCAGTTCCGGCGTCGAGAACGGCTTGACGACATAATCGTCCGCACCGGTGGAAAGGCCGCGCACGCGCTCGCTTTCCTCGCCGCGGGCGGTGAGCATGATGATCGGCAGGCGCTCCGTCTCCGGCCGCATGCGCAGCCGGCGGCAGAGCTCGATGCCGGACACGCCGGGGAGCATCCAGTCAAGGATCAGAAGATCGGGAATGCGCTCCTGGAGGCGAAGCTCGGCTTCGTCGCCTCTCAGGATCGTGTCGACCTCGAAGCCTTCGGCCTCGAGATTATAGCGCAGCAGAACGCTGAGCGCTTCTTCGTCTTCTACAACAGCAACTCTCGGAACCATACGTCTCTGGTCTCCTTCTTTGGCGTCTGGATTATTCCGTCACCGCACCGACGGTGTTGGCGGTATCGTCTTTCGGGCGCTCGCCTTCGGGCTGGCTGCCGGTTGCCATGTAATAGATCGTCTCAGCGATGTTGGTGGCATGGTCGCCGATACGCTCGATGTTCTTGGCACAGAAGAGAAGATGCGTGCAGGTAGTGATATTGCGCGGATCTTCCATCATGTAGGTCAGCATCTCGCGGAAGAGCGAGGTGTACATCGCGTCGATTTCCTCGTCGCGCTCACGGATCGACACGGCCTTGTCGGGCGAACGGGTCGTGTAGACGTCGAGCACTTCCTTGAGCTGGCTAAGCGCCAGTTCGGAGAGATGTTCGATGCCACGGGCAAGTTTCCGTGGAACGCCGGTGCCCTGGACGGCGATGACGCGCTTGGCGGTGTTCTTGCCGAGGTCGCCGACACGCTCCAGATCGGAGGCGATGCGGATCGAGCCCATGATTTCGCGAAGGTCGGCGGCCATCGGCTGACGGCGAGCGATGGTGACGATCGCCTTATCGCCGACTTCGCGCTCGGCATGGTCGAGAACGACGTCGTCGGAGATGACCTTCTGAGCCAGAGCCGCGTCGCTGTTGACGAGCGCGCGTACGCTATCGCTGACCATCTGCTCGGCCAGGCCGCCCATTTCGGCAATGCGGCGCGTCAGGAACTTCAGGTCTTCGTCATAGGCTGAGAGAATGTGAGTGGAGACCATTTTTCTATCCTCAAGGTGAACTGTGTGAAAGGAGCCGCGCGCCTGCCATCATCAACCAAAACGGCCCATGATGTAATCCTGCGTGCGGAAATCGTCGGGATTGGTGAACATCTTATCGGTATCGTTCTCCTCGACCAAATGGCCGAGGTGAAACATTGCGGTGCGCTGCGAGACGCGGGCCGCCTGCTGCATGGAATGCGTCACGATGACGATCGTGAAATTTTCCCTGATCTCGTGAATCAGTTCCTCGACCTTAGCCGTGGCGATGGGATCGAGCGCCGAGCACGGCTCGTCCATGAGAATGACCTCCGGGCTGACGGCAACGGCGCGGGCAATGCAGAGACGCTGCTGCTGGCCGCCGGACAGGCTGGTGCCGGCTTCCTGCAATCGATCCTTGACCTCGCCCCAGAGGCCGGCCTTCTGCAGGCTGGTTTCGACGATATGGTCGAGATCGGACTTGGAGCGGTGCAGCCCGTGAATACGCGGGCCGTAGGCCACGTTCTCATAGATCGACTTCGGGAAGGGATTGGGCTTCTGGAACACCATGCCGACGCGGGCGCGCAATTCCACGACATCGATGGCGGTGTCATAGACATCCTGATCGTCGAGCGTGATCTTGCCGGTGACGCGGCAGGTGTCGATCGTGTCGTTCATGCGGTTGAGGCAGCGCAGGAAGGTGGACTTGCCGCAACCGGAAGGGCCGATCAGCGCGGTGACCGTATTGGCACGGATGTTCAGGTCGACACCGAACAGGGCGCGCTTGTCGCCGTAATAGACCGAGACGTCCTGGCCGATCATCTTGTAGGGGATCGTCGTCATCTTCCTGGCCAATGCCTTCTCGCTTGCGGCTTCCGTCATCACGTTCATCTCGTCTCCCCCTCTACCAACGCCGCTCGAAGCGACGACGCAGCAGGATGGCCCCGATGTTCATTGCAACAAGGAAGAAGAGCAGAACGATAATGGCCCCGGAGGTTCGCTCGACAAAGGCGCGCTCGGCTTCGCTCGCCCACATGTAGATCTGCACCGGCAGCGCGGTCGCGGGATCGAGCGGCGATGTTGGATAATTGGCGACGAAGGCGACCATGCCGATCAACAGCAACGGCGCGGTTTCGCCAAGCGCATGCGCAAGCCCAAGGATCGTACCGGTCAGGATGCCCGGCATGGCGAGCGGCAGGACATGGTGGAACACAACCTGCATGCGAGAGGCGCCTAGACCGAGGGCGGCGCTGCGGATCGACGGCGGCACGGCGCGCAGTGCCGAGCGCGTGGCGATGATGATCATCGGCAGCGTCATCAGGCTCAGCACCAGCCCGCCGACCAGCGAGGCCGAACGCGGCAGGCCCATGACATTGATGAAGACAGAGAGGCCGAGGAGACCATAGACGATCGACGGCACGGCGGCGAGATTGTTGATGTTCACCTCGATCAGGTCCGTCAATCGGTTCTTGGGCGCGAATTCCTCAAGATAGATCGAAGCGGCGACGCCGACCGGCAATGCCAGCACCAGCACGGTCAGCATCAGATAGAGCGAGCCGATCAGCGCAACGCCGAGGCCGGCCGCTTCCGGACGACTGGAATTGCCCGACAGGAACAGGCCGCTATTGAATGCCTTGTGGAGCGCGCCGCTGGCGGCAAGCTGCTTCATCCAGCCGAGCTGTCGGTCGGAGACCTTGCGATCCGCTTCATTCGCCGTCAGGTCGATCTGCCCCTTGTTGGCGGAATCGATATTGGCGTCGGCGAGGAAGGTGATCTTCACCGTTTTCCCGATGATGGCGGGATCGGCCATGACCTTGTTGCGCAGCACGATGCGCGAGCTGTCCGATACCATCGCCATCGCCTCACGCACGAGTGTGCGATTGGCGGGATCAATGCCGAGCGCCTTCACCAGAGCGTCGCGGACGAGAAGCGGATAGTTGGCCGCGATCAGCACCTTCGGATCGCCGATGCGACTGCCGGCGGGGTCGATCACCTTCTCGTTGAACTCGATCGGCAGCGTGATCGAGGTCTGCACGAAGGCGGTATAGCCATGACGCACCACCGACGAGACCAGGGCGATGAGGAAGACAAGGCCGAAGATGACGGCGGCGATGCCATAGGCGCGGAACCGGCGCTCGGCGGCGTAGCGGCGCTTGATGCCGATATCGCGCCGCGCCGGCGCGCCGGGCGTCAGCCCGCGCGGAATCGGCGGCTTTGCGGAGGATACGACATCGCTCATTCGTATTGCTCCCTATAGCGACGAACGATGTAGAGCGCGTAGACGTTGAGGCAGAGCGTCAGGCAGAAGAGCGTGATGCCGAGCGCGAAGGCGACCAAGGTCTGTGGCGAGGTGAATTCTAGATCGCCGGTCAACTGGTTGACGATCTTCACGGTGACCGTCGTCATCGGCTCGAAGGGATCGAACTGCATGCGGGCGGCGACGCCGGCGGCGAGCACGACGATCATCGTCTCGCCGAGCGCGCGGGAAGCGGCCATCAACAGCGCGCCGACGATGCCCGGAAGGGCTGCCGGCAGCAGGACACGCTTGACCGTTTCCGAGCGTGTCGCGCCGAGGCCGAGCGAGCCGTCGCGCAGCGAGCGCGGCACCGCCATGATGATGTCGTCCGAGAGGGAGGACACGTAGGGGATCAGCATGACGCCCATGACAAAGCCTGCGGTCAGAACGCTCTGCGCCTGGATGAAGCTTGCATAACTGCCTGTCAGCAGGCCGTTGATGTCGGCGGAGATGTCGCGCAGGAAAGGTCCGACGGTGACGAGTGCGAAGAAGCCGTAAACGATGGTCGGTATGCCGGCCAGCACTTCGAGCATCGGCTTGGCGATGGAGCGCACCTGGGCCGAGGCATACTCTGCCATGTAGATAGCGGCAAACAATCCGACGGGAGCCGCGACCAGCATGGCGACCAGGCCGATGTAAAGCGTGCCGGCCAGAAGCGGGATGAGGCCGAAAGTGCCAGACGTTTGCGCGCCGGCGCCGGTGAAGCGCGGATTCCAGACGGTGCCGAAGAAAAACTCAGCCGCCGGAACCATGTTGAAGAAACGAGCCGCCTCCGACAGCATCGAGGCGGCGATGCCGAGCGTCGTCAGGACGGCAATCGACGAGGCGACAATCAGGCCGCCGAGAATAACCTGCTCCACCCGGTTGCGGGCGCGAAAACGCGGCGCGATAGCACGCAGGCCATAGATGGCGCAGAGAACGGACAGGACGATGGCCGCGGCCGACATGACGACGCGGCTTACATGGCGCATGCCGTTATATTTGTTCGCGGCGTCGATCATGTAGCCGGTCGGCCGAACCGCGAGCGGCACACCCTTCTGCGCCAGCATCCGCTGAAGATCGGCCGAGCCGGCGGCGACGGTGGCAAGTTCCTGATTGTCGAGCAGACGCATGCCGTGGGCGATGCTGCGCACCGTGCCGTAACTGAGATTGAGCTCGGCTTCCGGCAAGGTCTTCACCTCATCGGGAAAGGATTTGACCACGAACTCGTCGATCACCTGCGGGCTGATGACAAGCCAGGCGCAGATCAGCGCCAGCGCCGGCAAGACGGCCCAAATGGCCGCATAGGCACCGTGATAGCCGAGCCGCGAATGCATGGCCGAGGATCTGCCGCCCGACAGCGCAGCCGCTCTCGTCCGCCCCAGCACGAAGGCGGAGGCGCCGATGATCGACAGACACAACAGCAGCAGTGACACACTCATTCCCATTCCTTGGCCCATTCCCCGGCAAGCGCCGGCGCGGGTGACCGCATCGGCGCTCAGTCTCTATGCACTCACATGATCTTCCCGTCGGAGAAGTCCTTGCGGATCTGGTCGCGCTCGGCATCCGGCGCCGGCACCAAGCCATATTCGGCCAAGGGGCTGTCCGGTCCGATCATCTGATCGCTGGTAAAGAAGTCGACATATTCCTTCAGGCCCGGAATGACGCCGAGATGCGCCTTCTTGACGTAGAAGAACAGCGGCCGCGACACCGGATAGGTGCCGTCGGCAATGGTCTGGCCCGACGGCACGATGCCGCTTACGGTCGCGACCTTCAGCTTGTCGGCATTGTTCTGATAGAAATACAGGCCGAAGACGCCGACGCCGTGTTTGTTGGCATTGATGCGCGCGAGGGTCTCGGGATAGTCGCCGTCGATATCGACTGCGACACCATCCTTGCGGACCGCGACGCATGTCTCGGCCTGCTTGTTGGCACCGGATACCTTGGCCTTGATGACGTCGAGCGCGCCGGACTCCTTGCAGCCGGCGGCGAGCACCTTCTCCTCGAAGACCTCGCGCGTGCCGTGTTTTTCGCCCGGAATATAGGCGGCGATTTCGAAATCCGGCAGGGCCGGATTAATCTCGGACCACTTCTTGTAGGGATTGGGCACCAGCTTGCCGTTGACGACGACTTCGGCGGCGAGCGCCTTGTAGAGGTCGGTGGGCACGAATTTCATGTCGGGATTGCTCTTGTCGAAGGCGAAGACGATGCCGTCATAGCCGATCTTGACCTGCTGGATGTCGGCAACGCCGGCTGCCTTGCAGGCGTCGACTTCGCTGCCCTTGATCGGGCGCGAGGAATTGGCGATGTCGATGGAGTCGGGACCGACGCCCTTACAGAATTCCTTCAGGCCGGCGCCGGAACCACCGGATTCGACCACGGGCGTCTTGTAGTTGGCAAAGGTCTCGCCGAAGGTCTCGGCAACGATCTTGGCATAGGGGAATACGGTGGAGGAACCGGAAATCTGAATCTGATCGCGGGCCGTGGCGACCCCGGCGAAGGCGACCGAAGCAACCAACGCAACGATAGACAGTTTCAACGCATTCATGGTGCATCCTCCCTGACGGACTTTGAAGAGCGCGACGGCGAACGGGAACGTCCGCCTGTTTCAGCATCCCTTTTTTAGCTGTCAAAGCACCGCCCTTTTATGTCAGGCGGGTGAAACAATTATGACAGTGTAATCCCTTGAAATTCATGGGTTATACTCTGCGCAAAATTGTCGATTCAGAGAGGCTTTCAGAAGCGGACGGTAAAGTCCGTTCCTTTTCCGACTTCTGACTTGACGATCAGCCGCGCACGGTGGCGGGTGAGAATGTGCTTGACGATGGCAAGCCCGAGACCAGTGCCTTTTTTCGAGCGGCTGTCCTCGACATTGACGCGATAGAAGCGCTCGGTCAGGCGCGGCACATGTTCGGCCGGGATGCCCGGCCCCCTGTCGGAGATGATGACTTCGACGGCCTGAGCCGGCTCGTTCAAGAGCGAAACCTCGACCACCTTGCCTTCCTGACCGTATTTGCAGGCGTTCTCGATCAGGTTTTCGAAGACCTGCACCAGTTCGTCGCGATCGCCCAGCACCTCTACCTTGCCGGGGGGCAGATGCAGGTTGATGGTGACGTCGAGATCGCCGGCGAGCGGCAGCAGCGCATCGCGAACATGGCCGAGCAGCGGCACGAGATCGACCTTCTGGTCCGGCGCGATATGGGATTTCAGTTCCAGCCGCGACAGCGACAGGAGATCGTCGACCAGCCGGCTCATGCGCGTCGTCTGATCGAACATAATGCCGAGGAAGCGCTGCTGCGCCTTCAGATCCGCCTTGGCCGGACCCTGGATGGTCTCGATGAAACCGCGCAGTGAGGCCAGCGGCGTGCGCAGCTCGTGGCTGGCATTGGCGACGAAGTCGGAACGCATGCGGTCGATGTGACGGAGTTCCGAAATATCACGGAACGACAACACGAAGAATACGCCGGGCTCGATCTCGGTCTCCGGCAGATCGATCGGGGCGATGCGGACGACATAGACGCGTTCGGACGGCAGCCGCTCGGAATGTTCGATCTGGTTCGGTGCATTGGTGGTGATCGTCTCGCGCACCATGTCGAGCACACCGGGAGAGCGCAGCTTGGCGGAGATATGGGCGTTGAGCGGAAAGGCGCCGAATGCCTTTTCGGCGGCGGGATTCTGCGCCACGACGGAAGCCTCGCGGTCGATGATCAGCACCGGCATGTCGAGCGCGGCAAGGCCGGCGGAGACCGTGCCCAGCAGTGCGGCCGGATCGGCCGGCGCCGGCGCGACGGGCGATTGCGGCTCAACCTTCTCGACCAGCGGCGGACGGGTCACCGCCACGATCACGGCAATCATCCAGATCCAAAAGACGACGGCGGTGTTGATGCCCTCGATCAGCGCCAGAATGGCGATCAGCGTCGCCAGAATCAGGATGGCGGTCTCCTGCCGCAACCGTGCCCCCAGCTTCCTGAGGAATGCCCATTCGTCTTGCAAGCGCACCCGTCCCTTCGTCTGCCATCGCCAAACCCAAGACTCCTCGTCTTAGTGGGGATTCATGACAGAAGTTTACGGCTCTATCCACAGAAGCCGTCAGCTTACGATAATAAATGTAGCCGGCGAAGGAGGGTATATGCAAAAGGCTTGAAAATACTGGATAAATGCCCCACCTTCACCGCGAGGTTTTTTTGCCGCACCGGCAAATACGGCTTTGATATCGCCAATCGCGGAGGAGCGAAGCGCATGGCAGAGGAAGTGGAAAGCCGCGCGGTGGAACTGGACATCCACGGCAAGACGCGCATCTTCGATGTCGATGACCCCATCCTACCAGCCTGGATCGAAGACGAGGCGCTTGCCTCCGACGGCTATCCCTACAAGAAGAAGCTGAAGGACGAGGAATACCTGGCAGAGCTCGAAAAGCTGCAGATAGAGCTCATCAAGGTGCAATTCTGGCTGCAGGCGACCGGCAAGCGGGTGATGGCGCTGTTCGAAGGGCGCGATGCCGCCGGCAAGGGTGGCTCGATCGCCGCCACCTCGGCGCATATGAACCCTCGCCTTGCGCGCGTCGTGGCGCTGACCAAGCCGACCGACCGCGAGGCAGGGCAATGGTATTTCCAGCGCTACGTTGCCCAATTTCCGACGGCGGGCGAGTTCGTCCTGTTCGACCGCTCCTGGTACAACCGCGCTGGGGTCGAGCCGGTCATGGGCTTCTGCACGCCGAAGCAATACGAGCAGTTCCTGAAGCAGGCGCCGCGGATGGAGAGGCTGATCGTTCAGGACGGCATCCTCTTCTTCAAATTCTATCTCGATATCGGCCGGGAAATGCAGCTCAAGCGCTTTCACGACCGACGCCACGACCCGCGCGCGGTCTGGAAGCTTTCTTCCATGGACATCGCGGCCCTGACGAAATGGAAGGACTACAGCGAAAAGCGCGACCGCATGCTGAAAGACACGCATACGGACTATGCGCCCTGGACGGTCATCCGCGCCAACGACAAGCGCCGCGCCCGCCTCAACCTCATCCGTCATCTGCTGCTGACGCTCGACTATGACGGCAAGGACCTAAAGGCGATCGGCGAGGTCGACGGCAAAATCCTCGGCTCTGGCGCGCAGGTCCTGAAATAGAGAATCCCGGCCCTAGGCGCTATTGTCCGGGAAGGACGCGGATTGCGTAGACGTTGACGCCGCGTGCCTTGCCGTCGAGATCGCTGTTGATGATCAGATGGCCTGATGCGGTGGGCGCCAGCGACCGATCATAGCGAACCTGGAACAGGGCATCGGTCTTCTGCCGGGTGACGTTGAAGCGATGACGCCCGCAGGTGCCGAGCGAACCGAAATTGCATTCGACGGTGATTTGTGTCGGCGTGTCGGACGTCGATTGCAGCGTCAGCGCCACGGTCGATGACTTGCCGGCCAATTGCTGCAGCACGCTGGCCGGCACTTCGACGGAGACGTCGCCGTCCGAACCATTGCTCGCGGAGGTCAGCCGCACCGCCGGGCCTTCATTTTCCGAGACGTTCTCGGCCTTGGCCTGCGTACCGCTGACGACCTTCGCCGCGTCAGTCGGCTTCAAGACCTCGATCCATTCCTCGGAGAAGCTGTTTTGCGGATCGATCACCGCCAGACCCGGATTGACGGGGCCGCTATTGTCATCATCGTTCGACGCGGTGTCGTCGCCGCTGCCGTCGAAATCCTGGGAATCGACATGCGCCGGCGGATTGGGGACGCTCGTGTCGCGCTGCGCCGCCGTCATGAACACACCCGAGGTCTTGACCCACCAGGCGCCGACGCCGAGGCAAGCGAGGAGAATGCAGAACACCAGCAGGCGCGAGAAGAACTTGCGCGGCTTGCGGCGCACGGCGGCGCGCTCCGGCTTGAAATTCATCGACCGTGTCGCCGTCGGCGCGGGTGCTGCCTGCCGCACGTCGCTATCGGCGCCGAGATGATCGGCGGGGCTGGCGCCCATATCGCCAAAATCGCCTTCCGGCGCGCGTGGTTGAGAGGCAACAGGGGTCGGCGCAGCGACCGGATGGTGGTCGCGCGTGTCGCCACGCACGCTCATCGCAGGCTCCTGTTCCTGCTGCATCGACTGCTGGGCTTGCTGCGGCGTCGTCACTGAGGGGATATGGGGTGCTTCCGGCTCGATCGGCGCCGGCGTCTCCGGCTGTCGGATACGCTCTTCGCCCTCGATCGCCCGGATCGTTTCTTCCAGGCGCTGACGCTGGCCCGAGACGATATTGATGTCGGTAATGTCCTGCTTGCGAAGCCCGGCTTCCAGCGCCTGTCGCGCCGACTGATAGACACGGGCCCGAATTTCCGGATTGGCGCGATCGGATCGCTCCAAGGCGTTTCTGATAGCCGCTTCTAATCCGCTCACTTCAGGTCCTTTACTCTCACTCGCGATACGCCCGCATACTCTACTGGCAAGACGACCATTCTCTTTACCATTGGCTAACCAGAATCGGTAACGCCCCGCTTGGCAATGTGCAAGCCTCTCTGAATCACCCACGGACACTCCGGCGGGGATAAATGGCAAAGACGACACAAATGGGGTGGCCAAACAGGCACATCGGGTTGGATCACCATCACGTACGAACGGCAGACTATTGCGGGGAACTCTCTCGACATAAACGATTTCCCGATGATAGCCTCCGGCCCTTGAGGGAGTGCAAAAGAATGAGCGACCAAAAGACCCGAGAAAGCCGATCTCCACCGAGAGACAAGCTCCTTTCCTATGAACGTGATGGACGGGATGCGTACGGGGAAAACAACAAATCCAAGCGTAAAGCCATCCCGCGATTCAAAGCTCAATCCAATAGGCAAGGCCGACACGGTTCCAATATCGTAGTCGCTCAAATGAGCGGCGACGAAACGGTTGATGAGGAAGCCGATCTTCTCGAAGCGGATAGGAAAGCTAGACGTCCGGCCAAGAGAAAGATTCCGGACATGGCGTTGGGTAATTACCTCAAGCGGAAAAAGAAAACCTGAAGGCTACCATGCCGAAGGAAGATTCGGATGGCTTGGCTATGAGACCGGCCGCCGATTGAACCTCCATGGGGACCCCATCTTTCCCTCCAAACAGACATCTGTTATCTCTTTGACGTTTTCGTAAACGTCAAAGATGGATGATGTTCATGGCTCTTCCTGCAATCTTGACCGAGCGCCTGCGGCTGCCGGTCGTGGCTTCACCCCTCTTCATCATCTCGCATCCGGCTTTGACGCTGGCGCAGTGCAAGGCCGGTGTCGTCGGCGCGTTTCCGGCGTTGAACGCGAGGCCGGAGAGCCAGCTCGACGAATGGCTGGCGATGATCACCGAGGATCTCGCCGCCCATGACGCCGCCCATCCGGAGCGGCCATCCGCGCCTTTCGCGGTCAACCAGATCGTTCATACGTCGAACAAGCGGCTGGAGCACGATCTGATGCTCTGCGTGAAGTACAAGGTGCCGATCGTCATCTCGTCGCTTGGTGCCGTGCCGGAGGTCAACGCGGCGGTGCATTCCTATGGCGGCATCGTGCTGCATGACATCATCAACAACCGCCACGCCAATTCGGCGATCCGCAAGGGCGCGGACGGGCTGATCGCGGTGGCGGCGGGCGCCGGCGGCCATGCCGGCCAGCTCTCGCCCTTCGCGCTCGTTCAGGAAATCCGTGAATGGTTCGACGGGCCGCTGCTGCTCGCCGGCGCCATCGCCAATGGCGGCGCGATCCTGGCGGCGCAGGCGATGGGCGCCGACATGGCTTATATCGGCTCGCCCTTCATCGCGACCGAGGAGGCGCGCGCAGCGGACGCCTACAAGCAGGCGATCGTCGAGGGGGCCGCCGCCGACATCGTCTATTCCAATTTCTTCACCGGCATACACGGCAATTACCTCAAGCCCTCGATCC
Source organism: Rhizobium sp. RCC_161_2 (assembly GCF_041355235.1). Lineage (NCBI taxonomy): Bacteria > Pseudomonadati > Pseudomonadota > Alphaproteobacteria > Hyphomicrobiales > Rhizobiaceae > Rhizobium > Rhizobium sp. RCC_161_2. Next base: position 76,086 of record NZ_JBFUPL010000005.1, read on the forward strand.
TCGCTGCCGGCATGGACCCGGACAACCTGCCCGAGGCCGATCCCTCGAAAATGGATTTCGAAACGGCAACGACCGGCGCCAAGGCCTGGAAGGATATCTGGGGCTCCGGCCAGGGCATCGGCGCCGTCAAGGCCGTCGAACCGGTGGCAGCCCTCGTCGACCGGCTGGAGGCCGAATACCGCCAGGCACGCGCCCGGCTGGCGCTCTGAGATCATCGCAAATGCGGCCGGCTTTTCACAGGCCAGCCGCTTTTTTGCCAATTGGCAATTTGAACGCTTGAAATCTCGTCGCATTGACTGTATCAGCGCCATGCAAATCGCGGGGCCGAACCGAACGCCCCTTGAATGCCGCTTTAGCTCAGGTGGTAGAGCACATCATTCGTAATGATGGGGTCGCAGGTTCGAGTCCTGCAAGCGGCACCATTTGTTTTAAAACGACTAAAAGACGGACCTGTACACAAGCAAAACCGATTACCGTCTGCCATGGAAACCAGCAAGTATCTGGTGAAACTCAGTAATCCCTAGACCCTATGCTCAGGCAGATATTCATTCACAGCCTGAATGAACTTTGTCGTATCAGCAAAATAATTAGGGTAGGCGCGACGTAAGGCAGCCACCGAATCGACCTTCACCAGAACTGCTTGAGCCCCAGGCTTTTCGGCCAATCGTTTTTCCATTTCGGTGTATTGCTGGTTTGCGGTGATTGAGTCTCTCGTGAGAAACCCTTTGGCGGCGATACGTTTTTCTTCAGGCTCAAGGGAGAGCAGAAAGAACTTCGCGTCTTTAGTTGTATGTCGCTCGAGTGCCCGCAACATATTCTGATATGTGTTAAGGACTTCTCTGACGTTTAGCTGCCTAGCCAGCTCTTTGAACTCCTCATCCCGCACGCGCGTATCGCCCGGGACACCAGGAACGTCTGCTCCACCCTCTTTTCCGGCTATTACCGAGCTTGCAAGCGCAAAGAACCGAAGCCAATTAGCGTCCCCTTCGCTAGACTTCAGCGCTTGCTTTGTAAAAATACCCACGGTTTCAACCGCTGTTGCCCATGCATGCTGAAGAACAGAACGAATCTGTATCTCCTGCTTGAGACCGTCGTAGTGTGTCGTTCGGCCACCTCCTTGATAGCGATAGATGAAGTGCATACTCCTGTAGCCATCCGGTTTGGGGTTGGCGATATAGTCGTTTATTTTTGCCAATTCATGTGTAAGACGGCGTTCCTCATAGACGCCTGCGAGTTTGTAAACTTGGTCACAGTTCTGTAATATCGCTCGCAGTCCGCCGATATCCTGCATCTGCGATAGTTTCATATCTTCGTGTTTGACTAGCTTCTTTGTTATGGAATCCAGCCGCTTGATCCTCGTTGCGAAAATGCAATGTCGATCGAGTTTACGCGCTCGTTTTCGAAGGGTAGCTTGGAATGTGTTGAGCGGATATCCGTGGGATGCTCGCCAATTGTTCACAACGGATAAGGCATCCATATATGTATCAAGATCTTTGAGCGATCTACCTGATCCAGCCCAGCCTTCCGGATTCAGCAAAGCCCTGCCTGCCTGATTAATCTGTTCTCTTGAATATTGCGGTGTGGCCCAAACCATATTGCGGCGCTCTCTAGCCTTCTGGTAGATCGCTCAGATAAAATCCGCGATCGACGAGTATTTTCGCGCAGCTTAATACAATCTACAATATAATGTAATCTCTCACTTTTTGCCACGTACATAACAAGCAAGTTGCCGACACTTTGGCCGCCGAACTGTCTCCTTTTGATCCTCGCAGTTTTTACACGTACCCAGTAATCTTGGTATACTCCGTCTAATCCGTGGACCCATTCATTGGGAACGCCTCGTTAGTAAGATGCCGAAGCACCGTGTTATTTTATCCATCAAACGTTCCCGAGACAAAAGCCATGCCCGCGCAAAAGTAAGGCTAAGCGTTCGGCTCCTTGCCGATTCATGATATTCATCAAACCCGGCCGCTGAATCGGCCCCATCTGGTACTCTCACACCAGCATCACCCAATTCATCCAAGGGAAACACCATGATCCACGTTCTCGCCATCCTCACCGCCAAGCCCGGCAAGCGCGCCGAAGTGCTCGAAGCCTTTCAGGCGAATGTTCCGGCCGTGCATGCCGAAGACGGCTGCATCGAGTATACCGCGGTGGTGGATGTCGAGGGTGCCGATCCGGCTTTTGGGCCGGATACTTTCGTCGTCGTTGAAAAATGGGAAAGCCTGGCGGCGCTGAAGGCGCATGCGGCTGCGGCGCATATGGCTGCCTATGGCGAGAAGGTGAAGGATCTGATGGCCGCGCGCGCGGTGCATGTGTTGAACCCGGCCTGATCGCCGATCTCAGCGAACAATCGCACCTCAACGGCGCCCTCCGGCGTCGTTTTTCATAGCATGCTTCCCGCTCGCTGCGCCGGCGATCCGCCCGCGCAATCAATCCCACGGGTCGTCGTAGCGATCGCGCCAATAGTGGCGGTGCCAACGACGGTATTCCCAGTCATCGCCGCGCCAATAGCGGTCGCGGTAATAATAGCGATGACCATAGCTCGGGCCGACATAGACGCCGAAGAAACCGGGCGCGACCATCACGCTGGGGCCGTGGCGATGATGCCAGTGATGATAATGGCGGCGATGCGCGTCGGCATTGGTCACCGGCAGAGCGAGGATACCCAGCGCCAGCAGCGCTGTTGCGATAATCCTCATGACACGTCTCCTCAAACGCAATCCGCCAGGCCGGCGACACCGCGCCGGCCCGAGGATTGCATCATTTCCCGCATGAAAGCGGATAGAGAAATAACGTTTAAGAAGAAGGTATAGTTCCAGATGGCAGCGTCACTCAGCTATGCGAGAAATGCGGCCTATGGTGATGCATCGGCCGGTGATGACGCCAGGTATCGCCATGATGATGGCCATGGCGCATCTCCGTTACATGATGCCGATGGTGATGGTGATAATCGCGGGCTTCGGCGTAGGTTGCGGGCAAAGCGACAATGCCCAGCGCGACGAGAGCTGCTGCCAGGATTTTCATTTTCCGTCTCCTTGGGTGCCGGAACAAACCTCCGGCTGGGATGAGATCACTCTTGCGTGCGTCCTAACGAACGCAGCATCGGATAACGCGATTGCACCCCATTGGTTCCAGATCGCCTTTAAATAGAGACGTCCTTATCGGCCTCCGTCTTGCCCACCAATTCCCGTACCGCTTGCCGGATCAGCCGGCAGGCATCGACCGACGCCTTTCGGCCGTTATGGGCGAGGTGATAGGACAGCGGCAGCACCTCGTCCGGATCGACGATACGGACCTTGTCGGCGATCGGCATGGCGCTGACACGGCCGAGGAAGGACACGTAGCCATGGTTGGCGACGAGATCGACGATGACGGGCAGCGAGTCGGCCGAGGTGATGTCGCGGCCGCGAAAGCGGCGGCGGTCGCCACCGTCAAAGCCGAAGGCCATGGCCGCGTTGCCGATGCCAGTGCGCGGGCTCGGCACGCAGAGCGGATGGCTTTCAACCAGCGCCGTCACCGTCTGCTCCGTGCTGTCGGGCGGCGCGATCGCCACCATGTCGGTCGTCAGCAACTCCATGTGATCGAAGGCGTCGAGGCCGAAGACGGAATCGACGATGGCGACGTCGATGCGGCCGGACCTCAGCGCCTCGCGCAGGTCGTCGGCGGTCATCAGCATCAGGGACAGCATGTTGCGATTGCCGCTGCTGTTCCAGCGCGCAACGAGGCTGGCAAGCGAGCGGGCCACCCAGCTCTCCGAGCCGGTCGGAATGATCGAGCCGATGCGAACGGCGCGGGCGACCCGCTGGAACCGCTCGTCCGAGGTCGCCTTCATCTCGTCCCAGGCCTCGGCAATGCCGGCGAGAATGGCATGGACCTCGTGGCCCGCTTCCGTCAGCATCGAGCCCTGCGCCTGCCGCTCGAACAGACGGCAGCCGAACAGATCCTCGAGATTGGCGATTTGCAGCGAAAGCTGCGGCTGACCGAGACGCAGGCGGCGGGCAGCGCGATTGATGCTGCCCTGATCGGCGACTTCGAGGAAACGCTCGATGGTGGCGATCTTCAGCGACAGGCGGGCGGCCCATTGGGCATAATCCTGCGGTGCCGGCGGTTCCTTCGTCAGGACCGACAGCGCCCGCATGCCGGCAAGGATCGGCTGCAGCCCCTTCTTCACCTTCGCGCTGGCGAGCAAGGTGGCAAGCTCCCCGGAGGCTCGCTCGACAAGCTTCATCGCCAGATCCGTCTCCAGCCGCCGGAGCGCCCCCGATACGGTCGAGGCCGAAAGGGACAATCGGCGAGCGGTCTCCCGGACCGAGCCGATCGAGAAAACCGTGTCGGCGATGAACAATGCTCCGAGATACAAGCTCGCGCTCCTTTCAGATCGGCCCCATGCGCCCGGCCAAGACGGCGCGACGATATGATGTGTTCTTGAAAAAAGATATCCCAAAGCCATGGGGCAGCGGCTATCGTCGGCGAGTCGCCTAACCGGTCCCACAATCAAAAGGAGATCGGAACAGCGTCAAACGGGTAAGGGGAACAAAAACAAACGCGCTTACCCCCGAAAAAAGAAATCAATTTTCGCGCTTATGCCGGGCACCCTCGTCATAATCGCGCCGCGACTGCAGGTGGAGGACTGGTGTGGCATCGATTTTTCGATGGCGAGCGCTATTTCCCCAACGCAGATAGGACTTCGCCTGCGGGTTCTTCGGCCCGCAGCTACAAATTGCGTGTCCGAGACCGGCCCTGAGACCGAGCGGATGCGCGCAATAATGGTTCAACGGGGTACAAAGGGAAGCATCATGTTCAAGAAGCTCGCACTCGCCGCCACGCTCGCGGCACTCCTTACCAGCGGCGCCAGCGCCGCAGACGTCGTGGTCTCGTCGAAGATCGACACGGAAGGCACGCTGCTCGGCAACATCATCCTGGCGGCGCTCAATGCCAATGGCATCAAGGCGCAGGACCGCATCGCGCTCGGCACCACGCCGGTCGTGCGCAAGGCGATCACCGCCGGCGAGATCGATATCTATGCCGAATATACCGGCAATGCCGGCTTCTTCTTTAACAAGGCCGACGATGCCGCCTGGAAAGACCTGCAAAAGGGCTACGATCTCGCCAAGAAGCTGGACTATGATTCCAACAAGATCGTCTGGCTGACGCCCTCGCCCGCCAACAACACCTGGGCGATTGCCGTTCGCAACGACGTTGCCGGCCCGGCCAAGCTCAAGACCATGTCCGATTTCGGCAAGTGGGTTGCCGGCGGCGGTCCCGTCAAGCTTGCGGCCTCCTCCGAGTTCGTCAACTCGCCAGCCGCCCTGCCAGCCTTCCAGACGACCTATAGCTTCCAGATCAAGCCCGACCAGGAAGTCGTGCTCTCCGGCGGCGACACGGCGGCGACGATCAAGGCTGCGGCCGACCAGACCAACGGCGTCAACACCGCCATGGTCTACGGCACCGACGGCGCCATCGAAGCGGCTGAACTGACGGTTCTCGAAGACGACAAGAGCGTGCAGCCGGTCTACGCCCCGACGCCGATCGTCCGCGAAGCCGTGTTGAAGGCCAATCCGAAGATCGAGGAGGTTCTCGCCCCGATCTTCAAGGGTCTGACCGCCGACGTGCTGCGCAAGCTGAACGGCCGCATCCAGGTAGATGGCGAGCCGGCCAAGGCCGTTGCCGAATCCTACCTCAAGGATGGTGGCTTCCTGAAGTAAGAGCTTACGGAGACTACCCAGGCGGCTCCGCTTTGATAGAGTGGAGCCGCAGGGATATTGAATGGGCATGATCTTATCCAAAAACCGCTTCACACTTTTTGGGATCATGCCCCCGACGGAGCTTGCCTGATGGAAGATGCGCTCGCGGCCCGCAGGGTGGACCGTCTCGGAGTGGTGCTGGTGGCCGCTGGGGCGCTGGCCGCGACCTTGATGCCGTTCATCATCGTCAAGGCAAACCGCATCGCCGCCGGCAAGCCGCAATTGCTGATACAGCTCCTCGCCCAGCCGTCAGCATTGGCGCTTCTGGCCCTTCTCGTCGCCACTTCCCTTGCCGCCCTCTTCCTACACAACCAGCTTGCCCGCCTCGGCATTGCCACGCTGACCATCGCCTTCCTCATCGTCGCGCTCGGCCTCGTCTCGACGGCGGCGACGCCCGCCGGCAGCACCGTGGCGCGCATCACGCCGGGCGGCGCCTTCTGGGTGCTGCTCGCCTTCATCGGTCTGGTGATCTCGGATGCGCTGGTGAAGCTGCGGCTGTCGCCATGGCTCCGCGTCGGGTCGCTTGCCCTCTATGCGGTGATCCTCGGCATCATCTTCAAATCCGGACTGCTCGACAATCTGTCGATCATGAAGGAATACGCCAACAATGCCGACAAGTTCTGGAATGAGGGGCTGGGCCATGTCTTCCTGGCGCTCGGCTCGGTCGCTATCGCCATCCTGCTCTCCCTACCGCTTGGGATCTTCTGCTATTGGCAGCCGAAACTTCGCGCCGTCGTGCTGCGAGCTCTAAGCCTCGTGCAAACCATTCCCAGCCTGGCGCTGTTCGGCATTCTGATGCTGCCGCTCGGCTATATCGCCGCCCATGTCCCCTTTGCCGCCGCGATCGGTATCAAGGGCATCGGCACCGCGCCGGCGCTGGTGGCGCTGGTGATCTATTCGCTGCTGCCGATCGTCGCCAATACCGTCGTCGGGCTTGCCGGCGTCGATCCCTCGGTGCGCGACGCCGCCGCCGGCATGGGGCTGACACGTCGCCAGATTCTCACCCGTATCGACCTGCCGCTCGCCTTTCCTGTCATCCTCACCGGCATCCGCATCGTGCTGGTGCAGGCGATCGGTCTCGTCACCGTCGCGGCCCTGATCGGCGGCGGCGGTTTCGGCATCTTCATCTTCCAGGGCATCGGCCAGACGGCCAATGACCTCGTGCTGCTCGGCGCCGTGCCGACGGTCTTTCTCGCCTTCTCATCGGCCGTCATCCTCGATGCGGTCATCGACAGCATCCGGGGAAAACGCGCATGACCGCCATGATCGAGCTTAAGGGCGTGACCAAGCGCTACGGCAACGCCACCGTGGTCGACAATATCAGCATGAGCATGGAGAAGGGCACGATAACCGTCATCGTCGGCACCTCCGGCTCCGGCAAATCGACGCTGATGCGAATGATCAATCGGCTGGTGCCGATCTCGGACGGCCATATCTCCGTCGGCGGCCAGGATGTGATGGACGTGCCCGCGACCGAGCTTCGCCGCCGTATAGGCTACGCCATTCAGGGCCATGGGCTATTTCCGCATCGCACGGTGGCGCAGAATATCGCCACCGTCCCCGAGCTGCTCGGTTGGGACAGGGCTCGGATCAACCGCCGCGTCGAGGAGCTGCTCAATCTCTTCCATCTCGATCCCGGCACGTTTGCGGCCAAATATCCGAGCCAACTCTCCGGCGGCCAGCAACAGCGCGTCGGCGTTGCCCGCGCGCTTGCCGCCGAACCGGAACTGCTGCTGATGGACGAACCTTTCGGCGCGCTCGATCCGGTGATCCGCGGCAAGGCGCAGGACGATCTGCTGGCGATCCAGAAGCAATTCGGCACGACCGTTATCCTCGTCACCCACGACATGGACGAAGCCTTCCATCTCGGCGACCAGATCGCGGTCATGAGCAACGGCAAGCTTTTGCAATGTTCGGAGCCGGAAAAAATCCTGACGGAGCCGGCCGATCCCTTCGTGCAGCAATTGACCGGCACCTCCGACCGGGCACTGAAGCTGATGTCGCTGCTGCCGCTGAAAGGAAGCATGCAGCCGCCACGGCCGGGCCTCGGCTATAGCCTGCCGCAAACACTCAACCTGCGTGACGCGCTGGCCGAGATGATCTGGCAAGGGGCCGACGAGGCGGCGGTCGAGGACGACAGCAAGGTGCCGGTCGGTTCGATCTCAATGCAGCATCTGATCGAGCTGGGTCGCAAGGCATGAGGTTTCTCGCCGCCAACCTCTTCCGCCTTCTGGCGCTGGCGCTGCTTCTGGTGCTGCTGTTCCGGCCGGAATGGCTGATCCCGATCCTGGCGCCGCTCACCAAATTCGGCGCGTCGCCGATCTACACGCAGAACAGCCTGCCGTCCCTCGCCCTCAGCCATATGGAGCTGATCCTGATCTCGATTGCGGCCAGCGGCATCCTCGCCGTGCTCGGCGGCATCTTCGTCACCCGCAAAAGCGGCGCCGACTTCCTGCCGCTGTCGCGGGCGATCGCCAATGCCGGCCAGACCTTCCCGCCGGTCGCCGTGCTGGCGCTCGCCATCTCCACCACTGGCTTCGGCGCCATGCCGACGCTGATCGCGCTTTTTCTCTACGCGTTGCTGCCGATCTTCGAAAACACGGTCGCCGGCCTGCAGCAGGTGCCCGCCACCGTGCTCGACGCCGCCGACGGCATGGGCATGAACGGTTGGCAGCGGCTGTTCCGCGTCGAGCTGCCGCTCGCCCTGCCACTGATCATCGAGGGATTGAAGATCGCCACCGTCATCAATATCGGTACGGCAACCATCGGCTCGACCGTCGCCGCCAAGGGGCTGGGAGAAGTCATCATCGCCGGCCTCATCAACGACAACACCGCCTTCATCCTGCAAGGCGGCCTGATCGTCGGGCTAATGGCGGTGCTGATTTATGACGGCATGGAATTGATCGAGCATACCGTGACGCGGAAGATCGGCGTGCAGGAGCAGTGACGTCGGAGGAAAGCGTCGGCGGACATGCAATGTCCGGCAAGAACAGCCATCATTGGAAGATTTTTGTGAGTGTCGTTTTCGGATGAACCGGCTGCAGATCATGGAGTAGCAAGGCAGCGGACTCAAATAGAACCTCGACCATTACGTCATTGAAGGAAATCATCCAGAATCTCGGTTTGAGAACCCTCCAGCGTAAGATTTCTTCCGCGTTGATTATTTCATTAAATGACCATGGGCGGACCGGATATCTGCATTGCCCCAAGCCTTCAACGTTCATGGGCTTTACTTGGAATTCGAAGACGTCTCCGAATTTGACCACAGCGTTGCCGCCTCCACCACGCGGCGAAATCTGATAGCAGAGAAATACATCCTCACCGTCGAAGAAGATGGCGGGATTCGCGACGTCTCCGACTTCAGGAAACTTTTCGCGAGGCTCCTCAACAATCGCCGCCATTACCGAAAATCTCCGGGCAGGTTAACTCAACACATCGTATGAGATTCAATCATAAGAAGCAAACCAAAATCAGCTCGCGTAATAATCTACAATTGACTTGTCTTGGCGGGGTTAACCGCCCTCTCCCGAACTCAGCGGCGCTCCGGGCAGATAAAGCGAGATCGGCCTGATTTCATAGACGGCGGTCGGATTGACGCTGCGCAAATCGCGCGCCGCCGCGACCGCGGCATCGAGCGTTGGAAAATCAACCACGTAGAATCCGAGCAGCTGTTCCTTGGTTTCGGCAAATGGGCCATCGATCACCATTCCCGCTCCCTTCCCCCGCAAGGTTACGGCATCTCGGGTCGAACCGAGACGGGCGGCCGGTCCGAGCGACTTCTCCGCCACCAGTCGGTCATTGATCTCAAACAGTTCGGTCATGAGTGCCGCATCCTCCTCCTTGCTCCAGGATTGGACAACGCCTTCTTCATGATAGGCCAGGATCGCGTAGTACATGGATTTCCTCCCCCCCAAGAACTTCCGTCGGCCCCCGCTGGTCGGGCCGGTTGCCAAGATACCCGGAAGTCTACGCAGATGGATCGAGATTCAGAAGCCCTGAAGTTTCGTTTCGAATGACGATATACGATGGGCTCACCGCTTGCCATGGCCGACGACGGGTGGCATTGGCTTTTGGTGCGATATCCAGATGATCCATGGAGGTGCCAATGGCCAAGATGATCCATTCGATGATCCGTGTTCTCGACGAGGCGCGCTCTGTCGATTTCTACGGCAGGGCCTTCGGGCTCGAGGTTGCCGACCGCATCGTCTTCCCGACGTTCACGCTGATCTATCTCAGCAACGCCGAGACCGGCTTCGAGCTAGAGCTGACGGTCAATCAAGGCCGGGTCGAACCCTACCCGCTTGGCGAGGGCTACGGCCATCTCGCCGTTTCCGTCGAAGAGCTCGGGGACGAACATGCCCGGTTTTCCTCGCTCGGGCTGAATCCCGGCAAGATCACCGAACTCAATCGCGATGGAAAACTCTTTGGCCTGTTCTTCTTCGTCACCGACCCCGATGGTTACAAGATCGAAGTGGTGCAAAGGCACGGGCGATTTCAATAGGGCCAGACAAGCCAAAAACCCGCGCAAGCAGGGCTTGTCCGGGTTCACTATCTCGATGCCTACATCCAGTAGGGCGGCACGCCGAAATAGTCGTGGCTCTTATGGCCGTTGTCCTTATGGGCGAGGATGTCGTCCTTGCCCAGGAAACGGCAGGCTTTTTCAACGTCGCTCTTGGTCATGTTGATGCGATAGCCATCAATGCGAGCATCGAAGCGCAGCTTTTCCCACGGCAGCCGGTAGTGTTCCTGACCGATGCCGAAAAAACCGCCGAAGCTCAGGATGATGAAAGCGATCCGACCATCGCTTTTTTCCAGCATCAGGCGCTCGATATGACCGATCTGCTTGCCATCCGAACCGAACACTTTGGACCCCTCGACCCGGTCGCAGGCGACCAGCATCGACATATCCTTGACATAGAGGTCACGGGTCATCGTATCGGCACTCTCTTTATGCATGCGCGCACCTCCCTTTGGATACGCTTCACATACGCTGGAGCGTCCGATCACCGCCGTTTTCGTGAAGGCGGCATGATGCTCCGGTGGGTTTTCGCCCACGGCCCATTAACGCGCTCTTCCCGCAAAAGTTCCAGTCCTTTTTTCAAAATTGCAAAAAAAGGATTAACGTCTCGCGATTGTTGACGTTTACGTCAAAGTTAGTATAACTTTTGCCCTAGCTCTCAGCCTATGGATGAGAGGAAGGCCGTGACGGTGCGAAAAGCGGGAGACTTTTCAGCCGGACAGTGACACGCTAGAAAACCGCCGTTCACCGACGGTGGGACGTTGGATGCGTCAGGGAGGAAGTACGCATGAATTCAGTTTCCGCTCCTTCGGATGGACCGGTGGTCAACAAGATTTGGCTCACCTCCTATCCCGACATGGTGCCGGCCGATTTGCCGCCGCTGGAGCATGCTTCACTCGCCGAACTTCTGGAGGAAAGCTGCGCGCGCTATGCCGATCGCCCCGTTTTCACCAGCATGGGCAAGTCGATCACCTATCGAGAACTCGACATCCAAACGCGCAAGATTGGTGCCTGGCTGCAGAACCTCGGCCTGCAAAAGGGCGATCGCGTCGCAGTCATGATGCCGAACGTGCTGCAGAACCCAATCGCCGTCTACGGCATCCTCCGTGCCGGCTTCGTCGTCGTCAACGTCAACCCGCTCTACACGCCGCGCGAACTCGAACACCAGTTGCGCGATTGCGGCGCCAAGGCGATCTTCGTCCTGGAAAATTTTGCGCATACGGTCGAGCAGGTGCTGACGCATACGGATGTCCGCCACGTCGTCGTCACCGCACTCGGCGACATGCTGGGGCTGAAGGGCCATATCGTCAATTTCATCGTGCGCAAGGTGAAGAAGCTGGTACCGGCCTGGTCCATCCCCGGCCATCATAGCTTTGCCGCCGTGCTTGCCGAAGGCGCACGACTGTCGCTGAAGCCGGCCGAACTCACGCACAGCGATATCGCCTTCCTGCAATATACCGGCGGCACCACCGGCGTGGCCAAGGGCGCAATCCTGACGCACGCCAATCTGCTCGCCAACCAGCTGCAATTGCAGCTCTGGCTGGCCACTGCCTACACCACCAAAAAACGGCCCGAACAGCTGAACTTCGTCTGTGCGCTGCCGCTCTACCATATCTTCGCGCTGACGGTGAATTCGCTGATGGGCGTGTCGATCGGCGCGCATAATTTGCTGATCGCCAATCCGCGCGACATTCCGGCCTTCATCAAGGAACTCGGCAAATACAAGTTCGACATGTTCCCCGGCCTCAATACGCTGTTCAACGCGCTGATGAACAATCCGGAATTCTCCAAACTCGACCTGTCGCAGACCGGGACGCTTGCGGGCGGGATGGCGGTGCAGCGCCCCGTGGCCGAACGCTGGCAGAAGATGACGGGCGCCTGGATCACTGAAGGCTACGGCCTTTCGGAGACCTCGCCGGTCGCCAGCGCCAACCGCTTCGACAGTTCGGACTTCACCGGCACGATCGGCCTGCCGCTCAGCGGCACCGATTTCGACATTCGCGACGAGAATGGCAATTCCCTGCCGCTCGGCGAGGTCGGCGAAATCTGCATCCGCGGGCCGCAGGTCATGGCCGGCTATTGGAAGCAGCCGGCGGAAACCGCCAGGGTGATGACGCCGGACGGCTTTTTCCGTAGCGGTGACATGGGCTTCATGAATGAACGCGGCTATACCAAGATCGTCGACCGCAAGAAGGACATGATCCTGGTTTCAGGCTTCAACGTCTATCCGAACGAGATCGAGGAAGTCGCCGCCATGCATCCGGGCATTCTGGAAGCAGCGGCGGTCGGCGTGCCGGACGAGCATTCCGGCGAGGCCGTGAAGCTCTTCGTCGTCAAGAAGGATCCGGCTTTGACCGAGGCCGACGTAAAAGCCCATTGCGCCGCCAACCTCACCAACTACAAACGGCCGCGCTTCATCGAATTCCGCACCGAACTGCCGAAATCGAATGTCGGCAAGATCCTGCGCAAGGAGTTGCGTGGCTGACATAATTCCATGTCATTTCGAAAGCCGCTCGCCTTCATCCGCGAGCGGCTTTTTTCGTTTTGCCGGATAGGTGAACTTGATTTACGCCCTAGATAGCGAATAGTTTCCGCGACCAAACATTAAGTGCCCTGCCCTCGTCCGACGGCAAGCGGCGCGAACCGCAAGGAGCCTCCCATGAACGCCCTCGTCGATCAACTGAAGAGCACCGCATCGGCAACGAAAGCCACGGATATCCGCGCCGCCTTTGCCGCCGACCCAAAACGCTTCTCCCACTTCAGCGCCTCGTTCGACGACCTGCTGATGGACTATTCCAAGACGGCAGTGAACGACGAGATCCTTTCGCTGCTCGAAAAGCTTGCAGCCGAGGGTGGCGTTGCCGCCAAGCGCGAGGAAATGTTCTCGGGTGTTGCCATCAACTTCACCGAAAACCGCGCCGTTCTGCACACGGCCCTGCGTAACCGCTCCAACACCCCGGTGCTCGTCGATGGCAAGGACGTGATGCCCGATGTCAACGGCGTGCTCGCCGCCATGGGCAAATTCGCCGACGGTATCCGCTCCGGCACTCTGAAGGGCGCCACCGGCAAGGCGATCACCGACGTCATCAACATCGGCATCGGCGGCTCCGATCTCGGCCCGGTCATGGCAACGCTGGCACTTGCGCCCTTCCACGACGGCCCGCGTTCGCACTTCGTCTCCAACATCGACGGCGCCCATATCGCCGACATACTCAAGCTGGTCTCGCCGGAAACGACGCTGTTCATCATCGCGTCCAAGACCTTCACCACCATCGAGACGATGACCAACGCCCAGACGGCGCGCAACTTCATCGCCAAGGCGCTTGGCGAAGCGGCGGTTCAGCACCACTTTGCCGCTGTTTCGACCGCGCTCGACAAGGTCGCGGCCTTCGGCATCGACAGCGCGCGCGTCTTCGGCTTCTGGGATTGGGTCGGCGGCCGCTACTCGATCTGGTCAGCCATCGGCCTGCCGCTGATGATCGCAGTCGGTCCGGAGAACTTCGGCAAGTTCCTCGACGGTGCGCATGCGATGGACAACCATTTCCGCAAGGCGCCGTTCAGAGAAAATCTGCCGATGCTGCTCGGCCTCATCGGCTTCTACCATCGCAACGTGCTGGGCTACGCCACGCGCGCCATCCTGCCCTACGACCAACGCCTGTCGCGCTTCCCGGCCTATCTGCAGCAGCTCGACATGGAATCGAACGGCAAGGGCGTCACCATCGATGGCACGCCGGTCGAGGGCAATTCCGGCCCGGTTGTCTGGGGCGAGCCCGGCACCAACGGCCAGCACGCCTTCTACCAGCTCATCCACCAGGGCACGAGCATCATCCCGGCCGAATTCATGATCGCCGCCAACGGTTTCGAACCGGACCTGCGTCACCAGCACGAGCTGCTGATCGCCAACTGCCTGGCACAGTCGGAAGCGCTGATGAAGGGCCGTACCTTCGAGGAAGCCAAGGCCCAGCTCACCTCCAAGGGCATGGACGATAAGAAGGCCGATTTCATCGCGCCGCACCGCGTCTTCACCGGCAACCGCCCGTCGATCACCTTCGTCTACGACAAGCTGACGCCATTCGCCCTCGGCCGACTGATCGCGCTCTATGAACACCGCGTCTTCGTCGAAGGCGTGCTCTTCCGCATCAACTCTTTCGACCAGTGGGGCGTCGAACTCGGCAAGGAACTGGCAACCGGCCTGCTACCGGTCGTCGAAGGCAAGGAAAGCGCCGCCGGCCACGATTCCTCGACGCAGGGGCTGGTGGCTGCGCTGGCAAAGCTCGAGAAGTAAGAAGCTTACTCACCTCCCCCTTGAGGGGGGAGGTCGCCGCAAAGCGGCGGGTGGGGGTGAGGACTGCTCTCCATGTCGGAATGACTAAGGATCACCCCACCCCGGCACTGCGTGCCGACCCTCACCCTCAAGGGGAGGGTAAATTACAGACCAATCTCACTTGCCCAAGGCGGGTTGGCCCCAGCACGGGAAACCGTAACTGCCGCTGCCTTGGCGCCGAGCGCCAGCGCATCCCGCAGAGCCTTTTCGTCGAGGCTAGCCACCTGCGCCTTGGTCAGCAGATCGTTCATCTTTAGCGAAGCCAGAATACCGGCATCGAAGGTGTCGCCCGCGCCCACCGTGTCGACCACGGTGACGCGTTCGCTCGGGACCGAGACCTTCAGCGACTTGGTATAGCCCGTCGCCCCCTCGGCACCCTTGGTGACGACGACGAGCTTGGCACCCTGGTTCAGCCAGTGAGCGGCGAGTTCGTCATGGTTTCCGGCGATGCCGAACCATTCCAGGTCCTCGTCGGAGAATTTCAGGATATCGGACATGGCGGCCATGCGGCTAATGCGGCCCAGATGCGCCTGCTTGTCCTTGATGAAGCCCGGACGGATGTTCGGGTCGAGCGAGATCACCCGGCTTTGATATTCGCGCCTCATCAACGCCTCGTAGGTCGCGCCGCACGGATCGGGGATCAGGCTGATGGCGCCGAAATGCAGGGCCTCGCAATCATCGCCTAGTGTCGGCAGATCGGCTTCGGTGATCATCCGGCCGGCGGAGCCTTCGTCGTAGAAGGCATAGGTCGCCTGGCCATTGACCAGCTTGACGAAAGCGATCGTGCTCGGGCGGGGAGCGATGGCGCAATAGCTATAGTCCACCTTGGCGGCGCCAAGCGTCTCGCGCAGGATCTCGCCCATCATGTCGTCGGCAATGCCGGTGAAGAACCCTGTGGGAACACCGAGACGGCCAAGCGCAATCGCGGTGTTGAAGATCGCGCCGCCGGCATAGGGCGCAAAGGCCTTTTCACCCAGCGTCGTCTCCCGCGGCAGCATGTCGATCAAAGCTTCGCCACAGCACAATATCATTCCGGCCTCCTGGAGAGCGCGTCTATCGGTCTAATTCCGTAAATCGATTAGATAAATTCACGGCAAAAGCAAAGTGTCACTTTGTTGCCAGTTCCGCCACACCGCCGTTGCGGCCGGACCAGGCGAGTGGTGCATTGAGGAAAGCTTCCACTTCCTCGAGCGTCTTGTCGTCGAACAGCTTCTGTTCCCTGGCGACGGCGAGCACGTTGCGCCAGGTGGCGATATGGTGCAGCCGGACCTTGCCGTTCTCAAACCGCGCCTCGGCCTCGGGGAAGATGCCGTAGTAAAACAGCGCCATGCCGTGATCGACGATGCCACCGGCGGCGCGGATCGCGTCAATGAAGGTGAACATGCTGCCGCCGGCCGTCGTCAGGTCCTCGATGACCAGCACGCGGGCGCCTTCGGGCATATGGCCTTCGATCTGCGAATTGCGGCCATGGCCCTTCGGCTGCTTGCGAACATAGATCATCGGCAGGTTCAGGCGTTCGGCGAGGAATGCGGCAAAGGGGATGCCTGCGGTTTCGCCACCGGCGACACAATCGAACTGTTCGAAGCCGGCATCGCGCATAATAAGGCTGGCGGCGAAGTCCATCACCGTCGAGCGGACACGCGGATAGGAAATGAGCTTGCGGCAATCGATATAGACCGGGCTCGCCATGCCTGAAGCGAGCTTATAGGGCTTATCGGCGCTGAAGTGCACCGCCTTGATCTCCCAAAGCATCTTCGCCACCAGTTCGGCCATCACGGCGCGGTCGGAAAATGTCAACTGGGTCATGCGGGTCTCCTTGGCTCCTGGGACGTCCCTGCGGCAATAGCAGCTAGCGGCGGCGGTTTCCAGAAGCTTCGGGGGATTTGCACGCGTTCGTTCTCGGCAGCGGCCTTATCCCCGGCTGCGCCGCCGCCGGCTTCTCCGAAACGTGGGTCGCAGGTATAAGAGAATCATCACATTTTGAGGAGGAGGAGCTTCATGGTGCCGATCACGAATATCGCTCTTATCGCGGCTGCGCTCGGCAGTAGCCTCATCGCCGGTATTTTCTTTGCGTTTTCGACCTTCATCATGCAGGCCTTCGCCCGGCTTCCCGCCGAACAGGGTATCGCCGCCATGCAGTCGATCAACACGACGATCCTGCGCTCGCCATTCATGGTCTTGTTTCTGCTGACCCTCGCTTTGTCGGTGTTCATCGCCGTCATGGCGATCGTGCATTGGCGAGGCAGTGTCAGCATCCTGATGCTTGTCGGCGCCGCGCTCTATATCGTCACCACGTTTGTCTCGACGATCGTCTTCAATGTCCCGCTAAACGACGCGCTGGACAAGGTCGATGGCCGCACGGCTGAAGCAGCCGAGCTATGGGCGACCTATCTCAGCGATTGGACGAAATGGAACCATCTGCGCACGGCAGCGTCGCTGCTGGCGTCCTGTGCCTTCGTCAGGGCGCTTTTTTAGAGGATCGCGACGGCTTAGCCTTCGACGTCCCAATGCAGCGGGAACATCGGGTCGAACACGGTAACCGCACCTGCTCCGGTTTCGATCTTCTCGGGGAAGGTCACCGATTCCACTCGGCGGATGAGCGTGATCCGCTCCTCGTTGGGCGCCAGCCCATACCAGGCCGGGCCGTTCAGTGAGGCGAAAGCCTCGAGCTTGTCCAACGCACTGTCCTGTTCGAAGACATGTGCCAGGCAGCTCATCGTGTTAATCGAGGTGTAGATGCCGGCGCAGCCGCAGGCGCATTCCTTCAGCGGATCCACATGCGGGGCGGAATCGGTGCCGAGGAAGAACCTGGCATCGCCGCTCGTCGCGGCCGCGCGCAGCGCCAGGCGGTGGCTCTCGCGCTTGGCGACCGGCAGGCAGTAATAATGCGGCCGGATACCACCGACCAGGATGGCGTTGCGGTTGATGATCAGGTGATGCGTGGTGATCGAGCCAGCGAGATTGGCCTTGGCCGACTTGATATAGTCGACACCGTCCGAAGTCGTTACATGTTCCATCGTAACCTTCAGCTCCGGCAGGCGCTGGCGCAGAGGATCGAGCACGGTTTCGATGAAGACGGCTTCGCGGTCGAAAATGTCCACTTCCGGCGTCGTCACCTCGCCATGGACGCAAAGCGGCAGGCCGATCTTCGCCATGCGCTCCAGCGTCGGCATTGCCTTATCGAGATTGCGCACGCCGCCGTGGGAGTTGGTCGTCGCACCCGCCGGATAGAGCTTGACGGCGGTGATGAGGCCGCTCTTCTTGCCCTCTTCGACATCGTCGGGATTGGTGTGCTCGGTGAGGTAAAGCGTCATCAGCGGCTGGAAGCGATCACCGGCCGGCAACGCCTTCAGGATGCGCTCGCGATAGGCCGTGGCGTCGGCCGTGGTGACGACCGGCGGCACCAGGTTCGGCATGATGATGGCGCGAGCGAAATGCCTTGAGGTATCGCCGATCACGCCTTCTAGCATGGCGCCATCGCGCAGGTGCAGGTGCCAGTCGTCGGGGCGGCGGATGGTGAGCTTTTGCATGGGCGCGAACCTCTGGAAATATGTGCATGATCTTGTCCGAAAACCGCTTCACACTTTTCGGGATCATGCTTTTTGGTATGGCGCTTCGATAGCACCATCCACCATCGCAAAACAATCGCCCATGCCGAGGAAATGATAGCGGGGCTCAGCCCTGCACGATATCGACGGTAGCGTCAGCCGGACGACGGTTCTCCAGGATCAGGCGGCCATTGGGCAGATCGTTGCCGTAGACCTTTTCGCGGGCGGCCTCGTCGTCAAGTTCATAGCCCTTCCAGCGGTCCCAGAGCCGCTGCTCCAGGACGTCCATGGGTGGCGCGAGCATGATCGAATAATCGAACATGCCCTCCAGCTCCGCCCATTTGCCCTGGCTGAGAAGCAGGTAATTGCCTTCGATGACGATGAAGCGATGATCGGGCGATACGATGCGGGCCGAGGCGATGGCGAGCTCGCGCGAGCGGTCGAAAACCGGCACCAGCACTTCCTGATCAGCCGCGCGCACCGCCTTGACGATATCGAGAAAGGCGCGCACGTCGAAGCTTTCCGGCACGCCCTTGCGCTTCAGCAGGCCCTTCTCGATCAGGACGGCATTGTCCATGTGGAAGCCGTCCATCGGCAGGACCTCGGCGCTTTCGCCCTCGGCCCTCAGCGCCTCGGCCACCTTATCGGCCAAGGTCGATTTGCCGGCGCCTGGTGGGCCTGCGATGGCCACCAGGAACCGTCTTGTATCGCCGGCGCGCGTGATGATCTCGCCGGCGATGTCCTCGAGCGTGGAACTCATGCGGCGACGGTCTCCGGCGGCGCCTTGGCGCCGGTCATGAAGGCGACGGCATCGGACATGGTGTATTCCTTCGGATCGATCACGGTCAGCCGGCGTCCGAGACGGTGGATATGGATGCGATCCGCCACCTCGAAGACATGCGGCATATTGTGCGAGATCAACACGATCGGCAAGCCGCGCGAGCGCACGTCGAGGATCAGCTCCAGCACCTTGCGGCTTTCCTTGACGCCGAGAGCTGCCGTCGGCTCATCCATGATGACGACCTTGGATCCGAAGGCGGCGGCACGCGCCACCGCCACGCCCTGACGCTGGCCGCCGGACAGCGTTTCCACCGCCTGGTTGATGTTCTGGATGGTCATCAGGCCAAGTTCGGTCAGCTTGTCGCGGGCGCGCTTTTCCATTGCCGGCCGGTCGAGCATGCGGAACACGGAGCCGAGGACGCCGGGTTTGCGGATCTCGCGACCGAGGAACATGTTGTCCGCGATCGAGAGAGCCGGCGACAGCGCCAGGTTCTGATAGACCGTTTCGATGCCGGCTTCGCGCGCTTCCATCGGCGAGCGGAAATGGACCGGTTTGCCTTCCAGCTTGATCTCGCCTTCGTCGGGTGTGACCGCGCCGGAAATCGCCTTGATCAGCGAGGATTTTCCGGCGCCGTTATCGCCGATGACAGCAAGGATTTCGCCGGGATAGAGATCGAAATCGGCGTTGTCGAGCGCGGTAACACGTCCATAGCGCTTGACGAGGCCACGCGCGGTGAGAAGGGGTTCGCCAGTCGTGGTCATGCCGATACCTTTCTGATCCATTGATCGATCGCGACGGCGCCGATGATCAGCACGCCCGTCAGGAGGACCTTCCACTGCGGATCGGCTCCGAGCATATTGAGGCCCATGGAGACGACGCCGACGATCATGGCGCCGAACAGCGTGCCGAGGATCGAGCCACGGCCGCCGAAGAGCGAGATGCCGCCGATCACGGTCGCGGTGATTGCCTGAAGATTGAAGTCCGTCACCGCCGAAGACGGCGAGACCGAGCCATTACGGCCGATCGAAACCCAGGCGGCGAAGGCCGCGATCAGGCCCGAGACGCCATAGACGGCAAGCAGCACCTTCTTGGTCTGGATGCCCGACAGCTTTGCCGCTTCCGGATCATCGCCGACAGCGTAGACATGCCGGCCCCAGGCGGTGTGATTGAGAATGTACCATAGGCCCACCACTAGCAGCACCATGGCGATGACGCCCAGCGTCAGCACCGCGCCGCCGAGCCGGAAGCTGTATGCGAAGAGATGCAGGAGCGGCGCCTTTTCGTCGACATCGGTATCGCGGATGGTCTCATTGGCGGAATAGATGAAATTCGTCGCCATGACGATGTTCCAGGTGCCGAGCGTCACGATGAACGGCGGCAGCTTCATGTTGGCGACGAGGAAACCATTGAGCAATCCGCAGATACCGCCCGCAGCCATGCCGGCAATAATGGCGACCGGCGTCGGCAAGCCGTAGGTAACGGCGACATTGCCCATGACGACTGAAGAAATGACCATGATCACGCCGATCGACAGGTCGATGCCGGCGGTCAGGATCACCAACGTCTGCGCCGCGGCAAGAATGCCGACGATGGCGATCTGCTGCAGGATCAACGTCAGGGTATAGGCGGAGAAGAAGCGCCCGCCGATGGCAAAGCCAAAGATGATGATCGCCATCACCAATACGATCAACGGCACGGCGGCCGGCGTCGAATGCAAGAAATGCTGCATGCGTTTGAGAAGAGAGACATCCTGGTGCTCGAACGAGGCAACGTTCTTGTCGCTGCCGTCGAGAACACGCTCGAATTCCTGTGCTCCGGTCATTGTATTCCTCCGCTGCCGCGCCGAATTATACGCGGAAACCGCCGGGTGTTGAAACCGGCCGGATCTGAGGTCCGGCCGGCGTTGATGTCAGGAAGGCATAACCGCGAACCGTAGGGCTGCTTCAACGAAAAATGTGAAGCAGTTTTCGGACTGGATCATGCCAAATTCAGGTGAGGCTTAGCCCCAGCACTTCGCCGTGCCTTCCTTGGTGTCGATCGACTTCAGGCCGGAAACCGGCTTGTCGGTCACCAGCGAGACGCCGGTGTCGAAGAAGGACTTGCCTTCAGTCGGCTTCGGCTTTTCGCCGGTATCGGCGAACTTCTTGATCGCCTCGACGCCGAGGGCTGCCATCATCAGCGGATATTGCTGCGACGTAGCGCCGATCACGCCTTCCTTGACGGACTTGACGCCCGGGCAACCACCGTCAACGGACACGATCAGAACCTGCTTTTCCAAGCCGACGGCCTTCAGAGCCTGATAGGCGCCGACAGCGGCCGGTTCGTTGATCGTGTGGATGACGTTGATGCTGGAATCCTTCTGCAGGAGGTTTTCCATGGCCTTGCGGCCACCTTCCTCGTTGCCGTTGGTAACGTCATGGCCAACGATGCGCGGATCGGTTTCGTCGCCGATCTTGTTCGGGTCCTTCGGGTCGATGCCGAAGCCGATCATGAAGCCCTGGTCGCGCAGCACGTCGACGGAAGGCTGCGACGGTGTCAGGTCGAGGAAGCCGATCTTGGCGTCCTTGGCCTTGTCGCCGAGCGTCTTATTGGCCCATTCGCCGATCAGCTTGCCGGCGAGAAGGTTGTCGGTGGCGAAGGTCGCGTCGGCAGCGTCAGCCGGCTCCAGAGGCGTGTCGAGCGCGATGACCAAGAGGCCGGCGTCGCGTGCCTTCTTGACCGAGGAAACGATGCCCTTGGTGTCGGAAGCGGTGATCAGAATACCCTTGGCACCGCTGGCGATGCAGCTTTCGATGGCGGCGACCTGGCTTTCGCTGTCACCGTCGATCTTGCCGGCGTAGGATTTCAGCGTCACGCCGAGTTCCTTGGCCTTGGCCGTCGCACCTTCCTTCATCTTGACGAAGAAGGGGTTGGTGTCGGTTTTGGTGATCAGGCAGGCGGACACATCGGCGGCCTTGGCTGGGGCAGCAAACGCCACGCCGATTGCCAGAGCGGCGAGTGCTGCGGAAATAACAGATTTCTTCATTCAATCCTCCCAAGATTTGAAAACCGGGATCCCCCGGCCACTCCGGCTCGCACTGAGTCCGGCTTCAAGACGTGCCATGTCCGTTTAGATTTCTTCCCGCTGGACCGCCTCCAAGGTCATGCGCACATCCTCGACGGGATATATCTGACCCTAAAGATTTCGCCCTGTCAATAAATAAATCCGATTGAATTATTAATCTGTTGTGGCATTTTGATGAAAAATAGGGCATGGCCATGATGGAAGGAGCGGGCCAATGTCTCCCCTGCAAGACCCTGAGGAAACGCCGACATCACCCTTGATTCTCGACCCCAGCGGGGGTGCGAATCAGGTTCGCGTCCGCGCGCATAACGAACGGCTGGTGCTGTCGCTCGTGCGCCGCCACGGCGCGTTGTCGAAAGCCGACATCGCCCGGCGCAGCGGCCTGTCGGCGCAGACCGTCTCCGTCATTATGCGGGCGCTGGAGAAGGATGGACTATTGTCACGCGGCGAGCCGGTGCGCGGGCGGGTCGGGCAGCCGTCCATTCCGATGCGGCTCAATCCGGATGCAGTGCTCTCCTTCGGCGTCAAGATCGGCCGGCGCAGTGCCGACCTCGTGCTGATGGATTTCGTCGGGCAGATCCGGATGCAGCTTCATCAGATCTATCCCTATCCGCTGCCGCAGGACATCCTGTCCTTTGTCACCTCGGGCATCCAGGAACTCGAATCGCGCCTCAGCACCGAGGAACGCGGCAGGCTTGCCGGGCTTGGCATCGCGGCGCCCTTCGAGCTCTGGAACTGGGCGGAGGAGGTCGGTGCGCCCGATGGTGCGATGGAGGTCTGGCGCGGCGTCGACCTGCAGGCGGAAATCGCCGCCCGCGTGCCCTATCCCGTCTATCTGCAGAACGACGCCACCAGCGCCTGCGGGGCGGAACTCGTCTTTGGCGTCGGTCCGCGTTATCCGGATTTCGTCTATTTCTTCATCGGCTCCTTTCTCGGCGGCGGTATCGTTCTGAATTCGTCTATCTTCGTTGGACGAACCGGAACCGCCGGGGCGCTTGGCCCTCTGCCCGTGCGCGGGCGCAACGGCGAAACCCTTCAGCTGCTCGAGATCGCCTCGATCTTCGTGCTGGAAAATCTGCTGCGGGATCATGGCTTCGATCCGCAGCCGCTCTGGTACTCGGCAGACAACTGGATCGATTTCGGCGAACCCCTGGAGATCTGGATCCAGGAGACGGCCAAGGCGCTGGCGCAGGCGATCGTCGCCGCCGCCTCGGTCATCGATTTCAGCGCCGCCGTCATCGATGGCGGTTTTCCAAACTGGGTGCGCGAACGGGTCGTGCGCGCCACCATCAAGGAAGCCGCCGAACTCGACCTGCAGGGCGTCGTCATGCCCGAAATCATCGAAGGCATGGTGGGGCCGCAGGCGCGCGCCATCGGCGGCGCCAGCCTGCCGATCTTCGCGCGCTACCTCATCGATCAAAACATCCTCTTCAAGGAGATAGAGCATGCTGAAGGGCATTGACCCGCTATTGGGCCCCGAGCTGTTGGCGACGTTGCGCGCCATGGGCCATGGCGACGAAATCGCCCTCGTCGACGGCAATTATCCCGGCCTCGAACACGCCCGCCGCCTCATCCGCCTCGACGGCCATGGCGTCGTCCGCGTGCTCGATGCCATACTCAGCGTCCTGCCGATCGACGATTTCGTACCGCAGGCGATTTTCCGCGCGACGGTCAGGCAGGACCGCGATGCCATCGATCCGGTGCATGCGGACATGATCGAGGTCTGCGCCCGGCATGTGCCCGACATCAAGGTCGTGCCGCTGCTGCCGGCGGATTTCTATGAGCGGGTGAAGCAGACGCATGCGTTGGTGCAGACCAGCGAGCCACGGCTTTATGGGAACATCATTTTGCGCAAGGGCGTGATTTATCCGGGATAGTGTTTAGATCTCTCCCGCCAACGGGCCCCAGACATCCGTCAACGCAAAGCCATTCGCCATCGGATCGAACGGATCGAGCGCCACCTGGCTCAAGCCGAAGGTGAAGCCTCTGCCGGTGATGGTGGGGATGATGGCGGGCTTGCCGGCGACTTCAGTCTCCGCCTGCAGGCCGACCTCGAATTCCGAGCCAATGATCGAGCGGGATTTGAAGACATCGCCGACCCTGGCCTTGCCGCGCGCATGCAGCGTCGCCAGATTGGCGGAATTGCCGGTGCCGCAGGGCGAGCGGTCGGCGCGGCCGGGCCACATGGTCGTGCAGGTTCGGATCGCGCCATCGGCGTCGATATCGCGGAACATCACATAGGCGACGCCGGAGATTGCCGGGATTTCCGGATGGACGATCAACATCGTGCGGTTGATCAGCTCCTTGAGGACCATGCCGGCCTGCACCAAGGATGCGGCATTCGCCTTTCCGATCGTTAGGCCGATCTGGCCGACATCGACCAACGCATAGAAGATGCCGCCATAGCAGAGATCGAGCTTAATCCTGCCCCATTGCGGCGTGTCGATCCCGACATCCAGCTCGTGCACGAAGGATGGCACCATGGTGAGGCGGACCTTTTCGCAGCGCCCGTCGTGGCAGGTGGCGGTCGCGCGCACCAGGCCGGCGGCGGTCTCCAGCGTCACCACCGTTTCCGGCTCCTTCATCTCGACGATGCCGGATTCGAGCAGTGCCGTGGTCACGCAGATGGAATTGGAGCCGGAACTCGCATGCGCCTGATCCGGCTGCAGGATGATGAAGGCGGCGTCGGCATCGGGATGCCTCGCCGGCAGCAGCAGGTTGACCGAGCCGATCGGCGCACCGCGCGGCTCCAGCACCAGGAAGCGGCGCAGCTCCTCGCCTTTCGGATCGGTGTTCAGCCAGTGCAATTGCTCGGCGACCGTATTGCCGGGGATCTTCGGCACGCCGCCGATGGCGACCCTGCCGATTTCACCCTCACAATGGACATCCAGCAACTGGATCGTGCGCTTCCATCTCATCTCGGTAACTCCAATCAGACGTGACGGGTAACGCCGCCATCGACGCGGATGTTCTGGCCGGTGATATAGCCGGCGCCGTCGGAGAGCAGGAAGGCCGCCGTCTTGGCGATCTCGCTCATCAGGCCGATGCGCTTCATCGGTACCTTGTCAGCGGTTTCCGGCTTGTGGTTGAGGCTGTCGATATAGCCGGGCAGGATGCAGTTCATGCGGATATTGTCCGCCGCATAGCGATCCGAATAGAGCTTGGTGAAGGCACCGGCAGCGGCGCGATAGGTGCAGGAGACTGGGAAGACCAGCGTCGGCTCATAAGCCGCGAAGGTGGTGATGTTGACGAAGGCGCCCTTGCCCTGCTTCTGCATGACCGGCGTCACCAGCCGCGCCATGCGCACCAGCGACAGGATCATCATGTCGGAGCCGAGCGTCCAGTTCTCGTCGGTGATATCGAGCAGATCGCCCTTCGGCGGATGGCCGGTATGGTTGACCACGGCGTCGATGCGGCCATAGCTCTTCATCGTCAGGTCGAAGATCGCCTGGATATCCTCGGCCTTTTCGGCGACGCCGCGCGAGGCGACGCCACCAAGTTCAGCCGCCAATTTTTCGCAGCTTTCCGAGGGCGACATCAGCGCCAGGCGATAGCCGCCGGCTGCGAGTTCGCGAGCGATTGCCTCGCCCATTCCACGGCCGCCGCCCGTGATCAGCGCGACGGGCTTTTCGGTTTCGGACATTTATTTCCTCCTAGTAGCGATTGATACGGAACGGGGTCATGTCAACCTCGGGCGTTATGCCGGTCATCATATCGGCCATCAGCCGCGCTGTCGTCGCCGAAAAGGTGAGCCCCAGATGACCGTGGCCGGTGGCGTACCAGACGCCAGACACACGGGATGACGGCGAAATGATCGGGATCGTGTCGGGCAGCGCCGGGCGATGGCCCATCCAGTCCTTGGCGTCTTCCACCTGCAGGCCGGGCAGCGCCCGCTGGGCGTGGCGGACAAGGATGCGCGGGCGACGAAAATCCGGGGGCGCATCAAGGCCGGCCAGTTCGACATTGCCGCCGACGCGGATGCCGCCGGCCGTCGGCGTCACCATGAAGGCGCGATGCGGCCAGATGATCGAATAGCGCATGGCGATTCCGGGCTTCATGATCTGCGTGTGATAGCCGCGCTCGGTCTCGAGCGATATCGGCTCGCCAAGTGCCGAGGCAATGAAGCGCGTGCGGACGCCGGCAGCAAGCACGACATCATTGGCCTCCAGCCGCCGCCCATCTTCGAGAAGCACCGTCACGGCGCCCTTCGCGTGTCGTTCGACCGTTCGCACGGTGCCGGAAGCACAGGTGGCGCCGAGGGCCTTTGCGGCCTCCACCAGCTTGAGGACGAGCTGATAGGGATTGCGGATCGACTTGTTGTCCGGCAGCAGCACCGCTTTGGCGATATCGGACGATAGTGCCGGTTCATAATCGCGGATTTCGGCGCCAGAGAGAATTTTGTGTTCCAGACCGTAACGCTGCATCAGCTCGATATGGGCACGATCGCCGGAGAATTCGGATTCGGTCTCGTAGATGGCGAGACATCCCTCCTCCGTCATTAGCTCCGGCACGCCGAGCGTATCAAGCATCGCCCTGAAATCGCCGAGAGCATGGCGTGACAGGCTCATGCCGGCATCCTCGATCTCTCTCATCGCGATGGACGACCGGCAGCGATGAAGCGCAGGAACCAGGGCAGCATTTTCGGCGCGTAGGACGGTCTCAGCCAGACGGGACCTTCCGGGTCCAGCAGCCAGCGGGGAATTTTCGCCCAGGTGGATGGGCCGGAACCGGCGGCGAAATCGAGCGCGATGCTCGCCATATTGCCGAAAGAGGCACCCTCACCCGGCTGGCCCTTGTCAATCAGCGTCACCTGCCGGCCGCGCCGCTGCAATTCGAAGGCGATCGCCGCGCCGATGATACCGGCCCCAACAACGACGACCGTACGCTTGTTTTCGTCCATTCCCAAAGTCCGTCCGCAGAGCACCGCAATGCGCGTTATGGCGCGACTCTCTGATATATCAGATCGAGGAAGGTGGCTATGATGTTTTTCAGAGGCGTGGAAGGACGAGGCTATTGGCCGATCGCTTCGCCGACATTGCTGCCCGTCGTCTGCAGGCTATCGCCGACGGAGCCGACGGTATTGCCGGCGGACGCGCCGACACGCCGCAGCTGTTCGCCATAATTGCGCCGGGTGCGCGGATCGAAGATGGCGATCGGTGCACTGACGGCAGCGCTCGCCGCGCTGCCGACCGTCTGCGCCGCTCCGAGTGCAACCGCGCCGACCGCATCGCCAATGCCGACATCGGAATCGGTGATGGTCTGGCCCGCAATCAGCCGGTCGCCGATCAGCCGCACCACTTCCGGGCTCTCGGCGAATTTGCCATGGTTCAACCCATCGCCGGTCTTGAGCTTGGTGAGATCAAGTACAGTGATGCCCTGCTTTTCCAGCTCGCTGCGATAGGGTTCGGCAGTCGGGTCGATCTGCCCGAGGCGATCGACATTGCCGGAAATACGACGCGACAGCGACAATGCTCGATCGTCACGCGAGACGAACAGGGTGAAATGCGGCTTGTCCTTGCCGAGGGCCGCGAATTGCTGACCGAAAACATCGACGTCGAGGTCGGGAGAGGCAAGAATGACGTTGGTGATCTTCGGCGCGACGCGGCCGTCGCGGATGGCCATCTGTCGGAGAGCTTCCACGGCAAGCCATGAGCCCATGGAATGGGCCATGACCGTGATATCGCCGACCCTGGGATCGGTAGCGGCGCGGTGCAGCATCTCTTCCAGCGCATCGCGGGAATAGTTGGTGCTTTCCTTGTCGTAGGCGTAATCGAAAATGCTGGCGCGAGACGGCCAGGTGAAAACGATCGGCGCGACATCGGCATGGGAATCGTGAACAATCTGCGCAAAGCGGTAGACCGCGTCCTCGTAGGTATTGTTGAAGCCGTGCACGAAGATCAGGACCCGTTTGCTCTTCGGCAGATGCGGGCGCAGCCAGGCATGAACGTCGGCCTCGGTCGGCAGCGGCTGGACGGCGGTAGTGACGAAATTCTTCAGCGGATTGCCGGGCAGTTTACTCGGCCACTGCACCTGGCCGACCTTGCGATTGGCTTCCGGCGGGATCGAGATGCTGACGGCATCCACCTTCAGCCCCGCACCGCGCTCTCCGGAAAACAGGATCGCCGGATCCTTGTCCGGCAGTCGGGTGGTGGCGACCATCACGTCGACTTTGGTGGTGCCTGGAACATTTTCCACAATCGGCTGCATGACGCCAATCGGCCGCCCGCAGGCTGTCAGGGAGAGCGTCGCGACAACGGCGATAGCCCGGAAGACCGTCTTCCTCCCCCATTGGCCGGCATCTTCCATACGCTGCATCACGCCAAACCTCGTCGTCGCAAGCCCAAAGTGGCCGCCACTCTACGCATGAGGGATCACGGCGCAAGCCGCCTTCGCCGCTCCGCCCCATGTGACCTAGTGCTAATTCATGCAAGCGCGGCAAAGAGGCAACGGTCGCCGGGACTGTCGGGGAAGCTGTTGGGAGAGGATAGAAATAGAAAGAGCCCGATGCGGGAGGAGGATGCATCGGGCTCTTGATCCGGATTGGCAACAGGGAGGAGGAGGAGCGTTGCCAATCGATGAAGGCGCGCTGGGAGGAGGAGATGCGCTGCCTTCGGGAGAGTGGATATAACCACCGGGCAGATCTGAACAGACCATATTCCGCAATGCAGCAATGCAAGAGACGCAATACTTACGTCTACACCAAGCTAAAATACCGCATACCACCGACACTTCCGGCACTCGACTGCCTATTTTACAGCCGAAAAATACTGATTGAGATGATTCACATAATCGCGATCCACCGTTTTTTGGATTGCGATTGCAAAGCCCGTACACATCTCGCGACGGACGGCGCCATCGGCAGGCGTCGTCCGTCGTCGAATCGCACACAAGGGTAGCGATATCAGCTCAAGCGGCCGCGAACGCCTTCTTGCCTTCGGCATCCAGCGCCGAAAACTCTTCGTCGGACAGGGTGATGTTCACGGCCGCCGTATTCTCCTCGAGGTGCTTGACCTTCGACGTGCCGGGGATCGGCAGCATCACCGGGCTACGCTTCAGGACCCAGGCAAGCGCGATCTGGCTCGGGGCAGCGCCGTGCTTCTTGGCGATGGTGTCGAGCAGCGAGCCTTCCTTGGCGAGTTCACCCGATGCCAGCGGGAACCACGGGATGAAGCCGATATTGTGCTTTTCGCAATAGTCGAGCACGTCTTCGCTGGTGCGGTCGATGAGGTTATAGCGGTTCTGTACTGTCACCACCTTGAAGTGTTTCGAGGCAGCCTCGATATCGGCGACCGACACTTCGCTAAGACCGGCATGGCGAATGATCTTGGCGTCCAATAGCGATTTGACCGCATCGAACTGTTCGGCCGCCGGCACCTTGGGATCGATACGGTGAAGCTGCCAGAGGTCGATCTGCTCGACGCCGAGATTGCGCAGGCTCTTATGCGCCTGCTGGATGAGATACTCGGGACGCCCCACAGGGATCCATTCGCCGGGGCCGGTCCGCGTCAGGCCGCCCTTGGTGGCGACAACCAGCTGCTTGCCGTAGGGATGCAGCGCTTCCTTGATCAGGCGCTCTGAGACATCGGGGCCGTAAGAGTCGGCCGTATCGATGAAATCGATGCCGAGTTCCGGCAGACGCTTGAGGGTGCGGATGGATTCAGCGTGATCATCCGGCTCGCCCCAGATACCGTAGCCGGTGACGCGCATGGCGCCGAAACCGAGACGATTGACGGTGAGATCGCCGCCGATCTTGAATTGACCGGACTTTGCTGCGTTCAAATCTGACATGCTTTTGGTCCTTGCACTTGGCCTATAATATCGTTGAACTTATTCGAAATCCGTGGAAGCCGAGACCTGTTCCCAGGCGTCGAACTCGGTCTTGAGCAGGCCGAGCTTTTCGCGAACGAAGCTGATCGCGTCGCGGCCTAACAGAAGATGGGTCGGCGGGTTTTCCGATGCAATAAGCCGCAGCATAACTTGTGCCGCCTTCTTCGGATCGCCGAGCTGTTTGCCGCTGCGTTCGAGGCGGCGCTGGCGCCACGGCTCGAAGATTTCGTCGTAATCCGAAATCGAGCGCTCAGCCCGCACCATCGAGCGTCCGGCCCAGTCGGTACGGAAACCGCCGGGCTCGACAGCCGTCACATGGATCCCAAGGCTCTTGACCTCCTTGCCGAGACTTTCGGAAATCCCCTCCAACGCGAACTTGCTGCCGTGATAGACGGAAAGTCCGGGAAAGGTGACAATGCCGCCCATCGAGGTGATGTTGAGGATGCGGCCGGCGCGGCGCTGGCGCATATAGGGCAGTACGGCCTGAATGAGGGCAACCGGACCGAAAACGTTGACCTCGAACTGGCGGCGCAAATCATCGATCGTCGATTCCTCCAGCAGGCCCTCATGGCCGTAGCCGGCGTTATTGACGAGAACATCGATGGCGCCGACCCCGTTCTCGACGCCAGCGATGACCGGAGCGATGGCCGCAGTATCGGTAACGTCGAGCAGCCTGCCAAAAGCAAAACCCGGCTTCAACGCCTCGAATTCAGTGATATCCGCTTGACTGCGCAATGAGCCAACGACCGTGTGCCCGTCAGCAAGGGCAGCCTCGGCGAGAGCCCGGCCGAAGCCGCTGGAAACGCCGGTGATAAAGAACGTCTTGGTATCGGACATGATGATGTCTCCTTGTTGAAGGCAGTCAGGATAGGCCGAGACGACAGTTTCGATAATCTCATCAATCGCAGATGGCCCTTTTAGAAAAACTGATTAATCTCGGGCGAAGCAAAACGTCGCTCGGAGAGCATGGATGCGTCAGGACATGTTGGATGGGCTGGTGACATTCGTCACCGTCGCGGAAGAAAAGAGCTTCTCAGCCGCAGCCGTACGGCTCGGCGTATCGCCGTCGGCGGTCAGCCAGTCGATCAGCAAACTCGAAGGCCGGATGCGGCTGGCGCTCTTCAACCGCACCACCCGCAGCGTCAGCCTCACCGAGGCGGGGTTGCGCTATCTCGAACGCGTCGTTCCCGCCGTGCACGACTTGACGGCCGCCGCTCAGGAGCTTGGCGAAGCTGTCGACAAGCCCGCCGGACTGCTGCGCATCAACGTGGCGCGTTCGGGCTACATGATCGCGCTTCAACCGATCCTGCGCGATTTCCTCGACACCTATCCGGAGATCGAGCTGGAGGTACGCATCGAGGGGTCGCTGGTCGATATCGTCGGCCAAGGGTTCGACGCCGGCATCCGCTTCGGCGACCTCGTGCAGCGCGACATGGTGGCGGTGAAGATCGGGCCGGCTATATCTGCCCATATCATCGCATCGCCCGACTATCTTGGCCGATACGGCATCCCTAGACATCCGCGTGATCTGCTCCACCACAATTGCATCGGCTTCCGCCATTCCTCCAGCGGGCAGATCGAACGCTGGGAATTCGAGAAGGACGGCGAGAAAATCGAGCTTGCGGTCAATGGCCGGCTGATCCTCAACGATTCCGCCGCGCTGACCCAGGCGGCCCTCGACGGCATCGGCATCGCCTATATGATCAACGGCTATATCGATCGCTTCCTCGATGACGGACGGCTGGTGCGCATCCTCTCCGACTGGAGCCCGTCGCTAGCGGGACTGGCACTCTATTACCCTGACCGCCGCCGCGTCCCGGCAAAGCTCAGGGCACTGATCGATTTCCTGCGCCAGCGTCGGCAGGTCGAACTGCCGCAAACAGCGGGCGCTTTTACCTGAGATCAGCGATTGGGATCACGCTGGCGCACCAGTGCGCCGAGATCGGCAAGCGTAGCCCAGAGCTCCCCGAACATATGCTGGGCGAACTCCTGCAGGGACAGCTCATGCGCGCCCTCGTTCCAGCGTTCACCGCCGATACGCAATGTGCTGACGACAATCGCCGACAGCAGACGCAGGCGAAGCCGCTCCTCCTCGCTGTCCCCGAACCGGGCACGGAGCGCCTCCGTCAGTTTCTTTTCGAGCTTGGTATATTTCAACTGATCGCGAGCGCGGAGGACCGGCGTATCGCGGATCAGGGCGCCGATGGCGAGGCGTTGCGGATCGGACGATGCGGTCAGCAGCAGCGAGGTGAGAGCACCTTCGATGACCTCGGCGATCGATGCATCCTCGGGCTGCGCGGCAATGGCGTCCGCCAGTTCATCGGCGAAGCTGTCCTGCCAGGCGAAGACCACCTCTTCCTTGCTCGGAAAATAATCGAAGAAGCTGCGCTTGGAGACATCGGCGGCCTCGGTGATGTCCTCGATCGTCGTGCCGTCGAAGCCGCGCTCCAGGAACAGGGCCAGTGCCGCCGCCTCGATGCGCTCACGCGTCTGGCGGCGCTTGCGTTCGCGCCGGCCTTCCTTCACCGCACCATCGATCTCCTGAACATCGGCCATGAACTGCCCCGCTATGCGCCCGCTTCCGGCCGCCCCACATCGGCCGCGCCGGCGTCGGCCGCATAGGCAGCGATTCCGGCATTCTCATTCGTGCTACGATATTCGGAGCCATCAATCGAGAGCTCCAGCGGTTTTCCACGCGATATCCGATAGACGCCCGCCGGCGGAATGTTGCGCACGGTGCCCCCCACACGTGTCGCCTTCAGGCCAAGGCGGTCGAGGATCGCGCGTGGCACCGGACAACGTGGACCGTAGGTGAACTGATAGAAGGACCCGCCGGGCTTCATCGTCGCGAAAGCGCCGCCGACGATCGCGGTGATCTTCGCCGGAGGCATGGAAAGCAGCGGCAGGCCGCTGACAACCGCGCCGAATGGCGCATCGGCGAACAGGCCGCATTGGGTGAGCTGGGCCGCATCCATCTGCACCACGCGCGCTTGCGGAAAACGGCCACGCAGCGGAACGACGAACTCTTCGCCGAACTCGATCAGGGTCAAATCGCATTCGGAGACGCCACGCGCCAGCAATGCCCGCGTGAAAACGCCGGTGCCGGGGCCGAGCTCGAGGACCGGACCATCGAGCGGCTCGATCTCCTGCGTCATCAGCCGCGCCAGGCGCTCACCGGACGGCGCGATCGCCGCCACGCGCATGGGGTCGCTCACCCAGGAGCGGAAGAATTGCACGAATTCGGAGCATGTCGTCTTTGTCGTCATTCCGTGAATCCCATCTGTGGTCGAACATACCGATTATGGCGCAATCACACCACGAACAGCGTGGCAATTCGAAGGCACGGCAGCCAATGAAATTGCCGAAATCAGCGGCATGCAAAGCATAATCGCCCTTCATAATCAATGCATATTTTTAACTATTGTATTTTTGCGTTTAGTGCAATAATTAATCTGGTACAGAAATAAACAAGCTCTTCCCTTGGAGACCCGCAATGCCTGACTGGACCGTGAAAGACATTCCCTCGCAGACCGGCCGCATCGCCGTCATTACCGGTGCCACCAGCGGCATCGGCTATGAAGCCGCCAAGGCGCTGGCCGGCGCCGGCGCCAGGGTGATCATCGCTTCGCGCAATGAAAGAAAAGGCGCAGAAGTATTGGCCAAGATCCGCGCCGATACACCCGGCGCCGACGTCACCTTCGAGCCGCTCGATCTCGCCAGCCTCGTGTCCGTCGCCCGCGCCGCCACGCGCATCGCCGCATCCGCGCCACGGATCGACCTGCTCATCAACAATGCCGGCGTCATGGCCATTCCGGACCGGCATGAGACGGAAGATGGTTTCGAGATGCAGATGGGCGCGAATTATATCGGTCACTTCGCCTTGACCATGCGGCTGCTGCGCAATGTCCTTGCCGCCAGCAACTCGCGCGTCGTCACCGTCAGCAGCCTGGCGCACCGCAGCGGCAAAATCAATTTCGACGACTTGCACTGGGAGGAGAGCTACAGCGCATGGCGCGCCTATTGCCAGTCAAAGCTGGCGACATTGATGTTCAGCCTCGAACTCGACCGGATCGCCCGGGCTGAGAACTGGAACCTCACGAGCACGGCGGCCCATCCCGGTTACGCGATCACCGGCCTGCAAAGCACCGGCCCGCGCATGGGTCGGAACAGGGCGGGCTGGCTTGAGCTGCTTGGCAAGGCGATGGAACCGATCTTCTCGCATTCGGCGGCGGGCGGCGCATTGCCGACCTTGTTCGCCGCGACATCACCCAACGCCGAAAGCGGCGTCATGTATGGTCCGGATGGCTTCTACGAAATGAAGGGCTCGCCCGTGCGGGCCAAGATCGTGCCCTATGCCCAGAACAAAGCCATAGGGCGGCGGCTTTGGGAAGTATCGGAGCAGTTGACGGGATTGAAGATAGCGATGCCGGCTATAGCGTGATTTTCGCCCTCTCCCCGCAAAAGCGGGGAGAGGGTTTTTATGCGCAATCACCGCACGACGCATTGCCGGCGCGGACCATTGGTCGGCTGATAGGTGTTGTCGGACGCGCGATACGACCGATACCGGTTGGCGCACCAGCGAACATGCGCGCTTCCATGCGATGGGCGAGCTACGGCGCCACCGACGATCGCGCCGGCGGTGAAGGCGGCCATCGGATACCACCAGCCATCATTGTAGCGGCGATAGCCGGGGCGCCCGTAGCGATAACCACGATGGCCATGCCAATAACCCGGGCGATGATGATAACCAGGTCGGTAGTATGGACGGTGATGCGGACGATAGTGCGGTCGGTAATGCCGATATTGCACCTCGGTCACACCGCTGACCGGACCGGTCGTCTGTGTGAGCAGCGGCTGCGGCAGGGGTTGGATTGGCCCCGCAGCAACCGGATCGATAGACGAAACGGCAAGCAAAACACTCAGGGCGGTGGCTGACACCGCCGACAACAATCTCCTCACGGTCATTCTCCTCTCAAGTCCAATAACATCAGAAAACGCGCAATGATTGAAAAAGGTTCCGCCAGGTTCGACCGCTTGCGGATGCTTGAACAGTACGATATCCCTATAGATAGGAAGCCTACCTATTTATAAATAGGAACACCATGCGCGAAACCGGATATATCGAGGCACTGGAGGAAGCAACGGCACTCGCCGAGGCGCTGCGCCCGGCGCTGCATCGCCTCCATCGCCAGCTAAAACGCGAGACCGGCGACATCGGCATCTCGCCACTGCAGGCCCTTCTCCTCGTCGGAATCATCTGGCAACCGGGCATCGGCGTCGCGGAGCTGGCGCGGCTGGAAAAGCTGCGTGGGCCGACGATATCAGGGCACATCAAGGCAATGGAACGCGAGGGCCTGGTGGCCCGCGCCGCGCCCGATCCGCACGACAGGCGGCGCAACGGCCTGATCGCCACCGACAAGGGGCGGGCCTTGATCAAGAGGATCAAACAAAGGCGGACTGATTGGCTCGCCTCGGAACTCGCCAGATTATCGCCCGAAGCGCGTGCGGCCATCCGCGCCGCCGTCGGCCCGCTTGGAGACATCGGACAATGACCGCGCAGGTACAACAAGCCGCTCCTCAGCCGGCACCGAGCGGAAACAACATGCCCGACCGGCGCGAAATCCGCGCCGTCATCCTCGGCCTGATGATCGTGCTCGGTCTCGCCGCCATCGACCAGAGCATCGTCGCCACAGCCCTGCCGCGCATCGTCAGCGATCTCGGCGGCGTGACGCATCTATCCTGGGTGGTCAGCGCCTATGTGCTGGCCTCAACGAGCACTATGCCGCTCTATGGCAAGCTCAGCGACCAATATGGCCGAAAGCCGATGATCTACACGGCGATCCTGATCTTCCTTCTCGGTTCCGTCCTGAGCGGCATGGCGCAGACATTGCTCCAGCTCATTATCTTCCGCGCCATTCAGGGCATTGGCGCCGGCGGGTTGATGCCCCTTGCGCAGATCATCATCGGCGACCTGGTGCCGCCGGCCAGGCGCGGCCGCAGCCAGGGCTCGATCGCGGCCGTCTTCGCCGTCTGCAGCGTCATCGGCCCGATCGTCGGTGGCGTCATCACCGACCTGCTCTCCTGGCACTGGATCTTCTACGTCAACCTGCCGATCGGCGCGATCGCCCTCGTCATGATCGGCCGTGCCATGAAGCGGCCGCATCAGGCGCGCAGCCGCCGTATCGACTATCTCGGCGCGGCACTCTTGACCGCCTGCACCACCGGCTTCCTGCTGGTGCTTGCGCTTGGCGGCAACGAATGGGCCTGGAATTCACCTGAGATCATCGGCCTGTCGGCCGCCTCCCTCATCCTGACCGTTCTCTTCGTCTTCCATATCCGTCATGAGCCGGAGCCGGTCCTGCCGCCCGATCTCTTCCGCAACCGCCTGTTCGTCGTTGCCTGTATCGTGCTGGCCCTGACCTTTATGGGCATGCTCGGCGCGAGCCTGTTCTTTCCGCTGTTCTTCCAGATGGTGATGGGTGTCAGCCCCTCGCAATCCGGCCTTCTGACCGGACCGCTGATGGTCGGCTTCGTCATTTCCTCGATGTTCAACGGACGCGTACTTCTACAACGCTCGGGGCGCTACAAGCCGGCCCAACTCCTGGGCCTCGGTCTTGCAACCGCAGCCTTCGCCGTGCTCGCCTGGGCGACCGCCGAAAGCCTGGGATTCACCGTCATCGAACCCTCGATCTTTGCGCTCGGCCTGGGGCTTGGGCTGGTGATGCCGACCATGACGATCGCAGTACAGAACGCCCTGCCCCTCGCCCATCGCGGTGTCGGCACGGCGACGCTTGCGTTCTTCCGCTCACTCGGCGGCCTGATCGGCGTCACCGGCTCCGGCGCGATCCTTGCCTATCGCGTGCAACAGGCGACTGGCGCCTCCGGCGGCCTGGACATGTCAGCGCTGACCGAAAGCGGCCTGAAGCAGCTTGCCACCGCTTCGCCGGAGGCCCATGCCGCGGCGATCGCGCTTTACCGTCACGCCATCGCCATGACCTTCGCCACCGGAACCGCCATCGTGGCGCTGGCGCTGATTGCGTTGCTATTCCTTCCCGAACTTCCGCTGAGAACGGATCACAGCGAAGGCGCCAACGGCAAGCCGACGCGTTGAGACGGCTCGGCGCAAGTCCGAAAGCGTCGCTGGCAAGCATACTCAACGGCCTGTCCACAACCCAATCCGATGGTACGTCGGCGTCACACGCCAATCCCGACATGAACAGCAGCTCGTTCATGACCCTGTTGAAGCAGAACCTGCAGGATGCCGTAAAGAGCGAGGGCACGGGAGGTCAGACACAGGCCACGCTCGACGCCCTCGATCAGGGCACGCTTACGGTCTCCGATCCAACCAACGGCGCTTCGATCACGGCCTGGGATGTCTATGCCGCCAGCGAACAGAGCACGACCAGCAAGACCGCGGACACGATCCCCACCAGCGATTGGAACAGCTATTTGAAGGCACATCTCCAGCGCGGTTCCGACGCAACGTTCGTCAAGAATACCGACGGCAGCTTCATCGACAAGGTCATCGGCAACGAGGCCTATTTCGGCTAGGTCGGATCGCAGTATTATTACATCACCTGGCCAGCAGCATCGGGCGGTTCGGACACGACGAGCGCGTAGGCTTGCTCAACACAGCCAAACCTTGTCATGCCCTAGATCATCGCAAATCATGGATAATCTGCCCCCATCGATAAGATCGGGGCGGGCTCACTCTGCTAATTATAAATGAAAAAAATGGCGCACCCGAAGAGATTCGAACTCCTGACCCCCAGATTCGTAGTCTGGTGCTCTATCCAGCTGAGCTACGGGTGCGTGGCCGAGACGGTGTAATCCGTTGGCGTGGCGGTTCTCTAAAGCGTCCTTCCGGGGAATGCAAGTGGGTTTGTGAAAAAGATCGCGATTTTCAC
Source organism: Rhizobium sp. RCC_161_2 (assembly GCF_041355235.1). NCBI lineage: Bacteria > Pseudomonadati > Pseudomonadota > Alphaproteobacteria > Hyphomicrobiales > Rhizobiaceae > Rhizobium > Rhizobium sp. RCC_161_2. The sequence continues at coordinate 113,803 of NZ_JBFUPL010000005.1, forward strand.
AGAAGCGGAGGCGAAGAAGCTGAAAAACCTCAGCTTTCGTGGGCGCTGCGGCTGCGGTAATCGTCGAGCGACACCGGGCGGTCCGGTATTTCGATGCGGAACTGCGTGCCGGCGGCGGGTTTTTCCACCAGCGCAATGGTGCCGCCATGGGCCAGCACCAGCTCGCGGGCAATCGCCAACCCAAGGCCGGTGCCGCCGGAGCGCGCCGAGCCTCGGAAGGCGGTAAACAGGTTTTCCCGCGCTTTCTGCGGCATGCCGGGGCCAGTGTCGTCGACGGTGATGCCGACGACACTGCCGATGCGATGCCCGGAAACCGTGATGCGGCGGACACTGTCTGGCGTGGACTCGCCGAAGGCGACCAGCGCCTGATGGGCGTTACGGCAGAGATTGTGGATAACGCGGAACAGTTGTTCGCTGTCGGCGTCGACGACCAGCTCTTGGCTCACTTGCTCGACGAACTCGATGCCGCCTTCCGGATCGATCGCCAGGATATCGCGCACCTCGTCGATCAACTCGTGCAGATGCACCCGGCGGCGGCGCGGCGCTGATTCGGAGGTCTGGCCGTAGGACAGGACCTCGGTCGTATAGCCGACGGCACGGTCGATGGTACGCAGGAGCTTCGGCGCAAAGCGCTTGACCATGGGGTCGTCGACATCGACCAGGCGGTCCGACATTAGTTGCGCCGCCGACAGGATGTTGCGCATGTCGTGGTTGATCTTCGACACGGCAAGGCCAAGGGCAGCGAGGTTCTTCTGCTGCTTCAGCGTCTTTTGCAGCTGCGACTGCATGGAGGCGAGGTGATGGCCGGCCACGGCAAGCTCGTCGCGTCCTTCGTCCGGCACCAGCACGCGGCTCGGGTCTTCCGGATCGTCGGAATAGGCCTGCATGCTGTCGGTCAGCCGGCGGATCGGGCGGATCATCATGCGGTTGATGGCAAAAAAGATCAGGGTCGCTGTGAACAGCGAAATCAGGATCGACATCAGGAAGACGCTGCCGGAATAGGCGAGCATGGCATTGCGCAGGCGCGTGTCCTTCAGCACGACCTCAATGCCGGTGCCGGCGTCGCCGCCGACCGGGCCGAAAACGCGAATGATGCGGTTGCCGCCGAACAGCAGCGTGTCCAGAGCATCACGCATCGCGGTCGGCAGCGAGACATTGCTCAGATCGTACTGTTCATCGACCGAGGCCGGCATCTCGGCGGTCGCCAGCAGCCGCGAGGTTCCGTCCTTGCGCAGCACGATGGCGCGCGTGCCCGTCGCCATCAGCGTTTCCTTCTGAAGCGCGCGGGGGAGTTCTGCCGGCTGCAGGCCGTCGATGACGGTGGCGGCGGCAGCGGCCGTGTTCAGCCGATCCTCCAGCCAGCGCAGCCGCATATTGGCGACCGACGGCACGAAGATCAGTACTTCGGCAAGCAGGATGAAGAAGACCGTGAGGATCAGGAGCTTGCCGGACAGGCCGCCGAAAATGCCGGTGGGCCGGCAGAAACGGGCGTGACCACGCGCTTCGGCCTTGTTGGCCGCGCCAAGGTTCCTGTCCTGCCCACTATCCATTTCAGCTGTCCCGCTTTGCTGCAAAGCGATCTAATGACGACATATCGAAACGGGATAATAGGGGATTGCGTCGCGTTTTCCAATCGCTTCCATGACCGGTGGCAAGTTCGGCCGTTGCGAGAGCGGGAAAGGCGCATTCGCACGGCTCTCCCGTCCCGCTTTAACGGATCAGAATTCCTGCGCGCCGTTTGCCGAACCGCCGCCAAAGGCGCTGGCGAGCTTGCCGATCATCCGATGCGCCGGTGATGCCACAGCGCGATGGGTCTCAGTGCGTGCCGAGACCGGCGCGGATGCGGGCATGGAACCCGCGTCGACTTTGAAACGGGCGACAAGGCGAACGAGACCGTCCGCCTCCTCCGAAAGACGATGGGTGGCGGCCGAGGTTTCCTCGACCATGGCGGCGTTGCGCTGCGTCACCTCGTCCATCTGGTTGACGGCCTTGTTGACCTCGTTGAGACCAGTTGCCTGCTCGCGGGCGGCCGTCGCGATCGAATGAATGTGATCGTTGATCTTCAAGACGCGCGACTCGATGGTCGCCAGTGCCTCGCCGGTTGCCTGCACCAGCTTGACGCCGACCTGCACCTCACTGCCGGATTTGCTGATCAGAGCCTTGATATCCTTGGCGGCGGTGGCGGAGCGCTGCGCCAGTTCGCGCACCTCCTGGGCGACGACGGCGAAACCCTTGCCGGCATCACCGGCACGGGCTGCCTCGACACCGGCATTCAGCGCCAGAAGATTGGTCTGGAAAGCGATCTCGTCGATGACGCCGATGATCTGGCTGATCTCGCCGGATGCCTGCTCGATGCGCCCCATGGCGTCGACGGCATTGCGCACCACCGTGCCGGAACGGGCGGCATCTTCCTTGGCTTCCGTCACCATGACGCTTGCCTCACGCGCCCGTTCGGTCGAGTTTTGCACCACGGCGGTGATCTCGTCGAGTGCCGCGGAAGTCTCTTCCAGGGCGGCGGCCTGCTGCTCGGTGCGCCGCGACAGGTCGTCGCTGGCATGGCCCAGTTCACTGGTATTGATGTTGATCGAGCCTGTCGTCTCGCGCACCTCGCGCATGGTGCTCTTCAGCGTCGTGAGTGTGGCGTTGACGTTTTGTTGCAGCTCGGCGAAGGCGCCCTGGAATTCGCCCTGCATGGTCTGGGTCAGATCGCCGTCCGCAAGGCTCGCAATGACGCGGCGGACCTCGCTGGTGCCCGTATCCACGCTCACCAGGAGCTCGTTGATATTGCCGGCGAAACGGTTGAGGTTGACGTCCTCGTAGTCCTTGTCGATTCGGCGGCTGAAATCGCCGGCCGCCGCCGCTGCAACGACGACCGACATGTCGGACTGCAGCTCATCGTTCCGGGCGCGCATCGTCGTTTCCTCGGCATTCATGCGCTGCACGGTCTTGCCGTTCTGCTTGAATATATCGACGGCGACCGCCATCTCGCCGATTTCATCCGCTCGCCCGGCAAAGGGAACCTCGACATCGAAATTGCCGTCCGCCACGAGCTTGATGGTCTCCGTTACCTTGCGGATCGGGCGGCTCAGATGCACGGCGCCGATATAGGTACCGAGGCCGGCACCCGCGACGATGCCCGACACCGTGATACCGAGCACAGCCCAAAGGACCGTTTTCTGGAAAGCGTCGATTTCGGCGCCGATCGTCGCGAGCTCGGCCTTGTCGACCTTGACGACGGTATCGATCTCGGCCTGGAAGGCCTTGCGGTTGGCACGGTTGGCCTCATTATTACCCTGCTTGCTGGCGGCATCAGGACCGTCCGACAGAGCAAGCCTCACGGTCTCAGACCGGAATGTACGGAATTCTTGGGCTCGATCCTGCAATTTGGCGAATTCCGCCTTCTGTGCTTCGGGAACCATTGGGGACCAGGTGGCAAATGTGCTGTCGATTTCGTCGAGATCCTTCATCAATCCATCGGCGAAGCCCTTGGCGTCCTTGATGGTGGCCGACGCATAGATACCGCGCGCTTCCATAACGACGGCGGTCACGACACGGTTCAGATGCTCGCCCTGGTAGGCGCGGCTCGCTGCCTGTTCATAGGCTCGCATCTGCTGCTCGTATCGGTGCACGGCATAAAGAGCGGTTACGCCGATCAAAAGCGCGGCACCGGCCATCACACATACAAGCAGATTAATCTTGCCACGAATCTTCAACGACATGCCTCCTGGAAGCGGAAGCCACCCCCTCAAAAACTTGGGCTTTCCGCAATACCCCTAAATATCCACTAAAATTATTAATGTTATATTGAGGCATCCTTAATATAAATTTCAAAACACTTTCGGATACTTAGTATATATCCAAAAGTAACAATTTTAATATTATAAAGTACGAATTTACCGGTTGTCCGGAATCGTAACGGCACTACGCGCCGGCTAGACGAAGCCGCGCTTTGCCCAGGTAGCAGGCTTTCAGGAATCTGTGGCGATATAATTGACTTCCGGAGCCATGATCCGTATAAGCCCGCGCACGTCCGGTCACGGAGCCTGCATTTGCGGGCCGAGTCCGTTCGTCATAATCAACAACGCTGCTTGCTTTTAAGGCAAAGCTCAAGAAGGGCCGCACTCCGCGGTATTCAAATAAATGAAGCGTACTTACCAACCATCCAAGCTTGTTCGCAAGCGTCGCCACGGTTTCCGTGCGCGCATGGCAACCGCAGGCGGCCGCAAGGTTCTTTCCGCCCGCCGTGCCCGCGGTCGCAAGCGTCTTTCGGCCTAAGGGCCGGAATGCCCGAGAAGATGGCGGGCGAATTGACGAATGAACGATCCCAAAAGACTGTCGGGCGGCTGAAAAGCCGGCCGCAGTTTCTTGCTGTCCGCCAAGGCGAAAAGCGCAAGGGAAGTCTCTTCCTAATCGAAGTGCTGGACCGCAAGCTCACCGACGCCGAACCCCGCGTCGGTTTTACCGTTACCAAAAAACATGGCAACGCGGTGGAACGCAACCGCATACGGCGCAGGCTGAAAGAAGCCGTGCGGCTTCATGCCGGGTTTGCAATGCAGCCCGGACACGACTATGTGGTTGTCGCGCGGCGCGATGTACTGACCGCACCTTTCGAAAAACTGGCGAGCGAGCTCGCCCAACGGATCGAAACCAGGCCGAAACCCCGCCGGCCGGAGACGGACCGCTCCAGGAAAGTATGATGGAAAACAAACGCAATTACTTCATAGCAATTGCCCTGTCAGTGCTGATTGTTCTCGCCTGGCAGTTTTTCTACATGAACCCGCGTCTCGAGGCGCAGCGCAAGGCCGATCTCGCCGCCAAGGCGCAGCAGCAAGCGCAGCAGGTCCAGACGACGCAGAACCCGGCCGCCGGCGCCAGCGTGGACGGCGCAGCGCCGTCAAGCGGCCAGAGCGCACCGACGACGCTGACCCACGATCAATCGGTTGCCAAGTCGGCCGCCTCGCGCGTCACCATCGACACGCCCGCGCTGTCCGGCTCCATCAATCTGGAAGGTGCCCGCTTCGACGATCTGCAGCTCAAGGCCTACCATGAAACGGTCGACAAGAGCAGCCCGATCATCACGCTGTTCAGCCCGGCCGACACCAAGGACGGCTACTTCACCGAACTCGGCTATGTCGGCAGCGACGCGACTGGCGCCGTTCCCGGGCCCTCGACGGTATGGACTGTTGCGAGCGGCAGCAAGCTGACCAACAGCACGCCGGTAACGCTCTCCTATACCAATGACAAGGGTATCACCTTTACCCGCACCATCTCGGTCGACGAACGCTACATGTTCACGATCACCGACAAGATCGCCAATGCCGGCCAGGCGCCGGTATCGCTGTCGAGCTATGGCCGCGTGACGCGCTACAACAAGCCGACCACGCCGTCGGCCTACGTCCTGCATGAAGGCTTCATCGGCGTCATCGGCGACGACGGCCTGATCGAGACCAAATATACCGCCGCCGAGAAGGAAGCCGTCAATCCCGCCAAGGCGACCGGTGGCTGGCTCGGTATTACCGACAAGTACTGGGCAGCGACGATCGTGCCGCCGCAATCGGGCGCCTATGACGCGCATTTCTCGCATTTCGCCGATGGCCAGCCGCGCTATCAGGCCGACTACAAGCAGGATGCCGTCACCGTCGCCCCCGGCCAGTCGCAGGAGCTGAAGAGCCTCGTCTTCGCCGGCGCCAAGGAAGTGCCAGTCATCGACCGTTACGAGACGAGCTATTCGATCCCGAAATTCGATCGCCTGATCGACTGGGGCTGGTTCTATTTCATCACCAAGCCGATGTTCAAGCTGATGGATTTCTTCTTCCGCTTCTTCGGCAATTTCGGTGTCGCCATTCTGTGCACGACCATTGTCGTCAAGGCGCTGTTCTTCCCGCTCGCCAGCAAGCAATACGCTTCGATGGCGAACATGAAGCGCATGCAGCCGAAGATGGAAGAGCTGAAGGCCAAGTTCGGCGATGACCGCATGGGGCTGCAACAGGCGACGATGCAGCTCTACAAGGAAGAAAAGATCAACCCGATCGCTGGCTGCTGGCCGGTGCTCCTGCAGATCCCGATCTTCTTCTCGCTCTACAAGGTGATCTACATCACCATCGAGATGCGCCATGCGCCGTTCTTCGGCTGGATCCAGGACCTTTCGGCTCCCGATCCGACCTCGATCGTCAACCTCTTCGGCCTGCTGCCATTCACGGCTCCGACCATCCTGCATCTCGGCGTCTGGCCGCTGATCATGGGCGTCACCATGTTCCTGCAGATGCGCATGAACCCGACGCCGCCGGATCCGACCCAGGCGATGATCTTCAACTGGATGCCGCTGGTATTCATGTTCATGCTGTCAAGCTTCCCGGCCGGTCTCGTGATCTACTGGGCCTGGAACAATACGCTCTCGGTGATCCAGCAGTCGATCATCATGAAGCGCCACGGCGTGAAGGTGGAACTCTTCGACAATATGAAGGGCCTCTTCAAACGAAAACCGGCGCCATCGAAATGACCATTCAAGCCCCGCTTCGGCGGGGCTTTTTGTTTTTCGATGGCAGGTGCCGCCAATGGGAACTACGAGATAGAAGAACCGCTACGGAAACTATGCGCCATGCCTGGACGATCAGCCGTTGAGGGTTGGGTAACTCCATCGCTTTGCCAGCAAGCTTCGAGCATCGGCAAGAATTTGCTTGTATTCCGGCTTGAGCGGGCCAACGAGTTGTTTTTCGAGATCCACGAGTAGACCGTTCAACACGGCGCATTCCGCAGCGCTTTCGAAGCATAAATGATCAGGAGTATGCGTTGTTTTAGGATCGCTCCAACGAGAAAGAAGCTCGAAGAGCACGACCGCCTCGTTCGGGTCGAGGCGTATTTCCGCAGCATCGTCGCTTTCCGGGGCGTTGTGTTCCATCGGCACAGAATGGCAGGACGTGTACGCGTCGGCAATGGCCACAAGCCGAAGCTGGCAAAGTTGCTACATTTCCTCCAACTTAAGCATATACCGATCAAAACTTGACTTTCGCGGGCAAAACCCCGAAGCAGACAGCCAATCGAACCGGAAGACCTGACGCAGCATGGCAGAACAGACGACAAAAGACGACAAGCCGCTTTTCGGCCGCCCGTGGATCTTCATCCGCGGCGTGCCGGCGATGAAATTCCTGCCGCCGGAAGGGCCTCTGGAAGTGGCCTTCGCCGGACGCTCGAATGTCGGCAAGTCGTCGCTGATCAATGCGCTGGTCGGCCACAAAGGTCTGGCGCGCACCTCGAACACACCGGGCCGTACGCAGGAACTCAACTACTTCGTTCCCGACGGCTTTTCCGGAGAAGGCGGCGACCTGCCGCCGATGGCCCTGGTGGACATGCCCGGCTACGGATACGCCGAAGCGCCGAAGGAACAGGTAGATGCCTGGACAAAGCTGGTTTTCGACTATCTCAGGGGACGCACGACGCTGAAGCGCGTCTATGTGCTGATCGACAGCCGCCACGGCATCAAGAAGAACGATGAAGAAGTCCTGGCATTGCTCGACAAGGCCGCCGTTTCCTATCAGATCGTGCTGACCAAGACCGACAAGATCAAGGAAGCAGGCCTGCCGAAGCTGCTGGCCGATACCGCCGAAAAAATCCGCAAGCGTCCCGCTGCCTATCCGGGCATTCTCTCTACCTCCTCGGAAAAGGGCGATGGCCTCGAGGAAGTGCGCCAGGCGATCCGGCTGACGGTCGGCATTCCGGTCTAATTCCTGACACGAACAAAATGAAGCCGCCGCCCCCAACGCCCGGGGAACGGCGGCCCTGCTGCCGACGCTCGTTACATTTTCGGCAACAACACCTTGTCGACCACATGGATCACGCCGTTCGACTGCTTGACGTCGGCGATGGTGATATGAGCGGTGCCGCCGGCCTCGTCGACCAGCGTCAGCTTGCCGCCCTTCTCCTTGGCCTTGATCACGCAGCCGCCGACCGTCTTCAGGTCGTATTCGCCGCCATTGCTCATCGCCATCTTCTTGATAGCAGCGTCCATGTCGTCACCGGCCACCACATGGCAGGTCAGGATCTTCGTCAGCGTTGCCTTGTTCTCCGGCTTCAGCAGCGTCTCGACGGTGCCGGGCGGCAGCTTCTTAAAGGCTTCATTCGTTGGGGCAAAGACGGTGAACGGGCCTTTGCCCTCCAGCGTATCGACAAGGCCGGCAGCCTTGACGGCGGCAACCAGCGTCGTGTGGTCCTTCGAGTTCACTGCATTCTGAATGATGTTCTTGGTGGCGAACATCGGTGCACCGCCGACGATCGGGTCCTTGGCGTAGGCGAGGCCGGTCGCGGCCGAGAGCGTTACGGCAACTGCGGCGATGCGGATCACGGTCTTGATCATAGGTCTATCCTCTTCCTCTTTTGCCCCGATCTTGCGGGGTCAGAGCAAGATACGGAGACGTTGGAAGAAGAGTTTCAGCCGTGGTTCTTTTTTCGGAAGAAAGATGTTTCAGGGCAGATGGATCGTGCCGGAGGCGATGACGTTGCCCGTGGGCTTGCCGGTCGGCGAGCCGCCGAAGGGCTCGACGCTCACGGCGATGATCGCGCCTTCCGTGAGCTTGCCGTGAAGCTCCGACGGCAAAACAATCTCGCCCTCGCCTGTCTGCGGCAAGATGCCGAGTGCCTCGGCCGGATCACTGCCGCGAATCAGCCAGAGTTCCAGCGACTTTTCCTGCGGCTGGCCGGCGGCAACCGGCGTTACCCTCAGCAGGCCATTGGTGGCGTCATAATTCGCAAGCAAATTGATAGGGCTGTTTTGTCCGGCAAGAGACGCGCTGAGCTGCTTGCCGGGGGATGGCTGCGAGCTGTTGTTGGTGACGGTAAACATCAGAACGCCGATCGCGAGAAACAGCGAACCGAAGGCGACCGAGCGCCAAAGCAGCAACGAGCCCCAGAGATGGGCGCCGAACGCGGTTTCTCCGAAGACACGTTTCTCGACCTTGGGAAATACCGAGGCCGGCGGCGCGACCATCTCGTAATCATCGTTGAATCCTGAAAGATTCTGCTCCCAACGGCTGACGATCGCTGCGAACTGACGGTCGCTGCGCATGCGCCGCTCTACCTTCTGCCGATCTTCCAATGACAGCACGCCGAGCACGTATTCTCCGGCCAGGACTTCATCGCGGGAGCGGCCTCCCTTGCTTTGATCGGACGAACTCATCGGTCCAAGCACTCTCTCAGTCTGATCAGGCTTCGGCGCAGCCAGGTACGCATGGTATTCAAAGGGACCGAATATTGCTCGGCAAGTTCCTGGTAGCTCAGGCCCTCGACATAGGCGCTACGAACAGCTTGAGCCCGACCAGCTTCCAACTCTTCCATGCACCTGTCAATGCGCCTTCCCTCTCCCTTCACGATTGCCTGCTCCTCCGGACCGGGTTCGGTGTCGGCAAGATCATAGGCTGAGTCTATTTCGTCGGCTACGGGTTTTCGGGCGCGGATGGCATCGATCGACTGATTGCGCGCAATCGTCGTCAGCCACGGCATCGCCGGCCCTTCGGAGGCAAGAAAGCGCTCGGCCCGCTGCCAGATTTTCACATAGACCTCCTGCAAAACCTCCTCGGCATCAGTCTTGTTGCGAAGGATACGTAAGCAGACGGCATAGAGTTTCGGACTGGTCTGCCTGTAAAGCGCAACAAAGGCTTTCTGGTCACGCATCGCCACCCGGCTGATCAGCGTCTCTATCTCCTCACCCGCCATCTGCTCCCCCGGTCGCGGCCATCTCAAGCATCTTTAAGGGAAAAATGCCGGTCGACAAGCTCGCCTAAAGGATGAGACACGGAAGAGATGATGTGACGTAATAAAAACTAATCTTGTCATCATTATTCCCTCTGTCAAAAACTTGAGATAAAAGGCCGCGATCAATCTTACGGGGTGCCCCATGTCCGAAGCCCAAAGCGAACTTCAGGCCAGCCTGCTTGCCAAGGCCCTGCCCTACATGCAGCGCTATGAAAACAAGACCATCGTGGTGAAATACGGTGGCCACGCCATGGGCAATGCCGAGCTCGGCAAGGCGTTCGCGGCCGATATCGCGCTCCTGAAGCAGTCGGGCGTCAACCCGATCGTCGTCCATGGCGGCGGCCCGCAGATCGGCGCCATGCTGACCAAGATGGGCATCGAATCGAAATTCGAAGGCGGGCTGCGCGTCACTGACGCCAAGACCGTAGAGATCGTCGAAATGGTGCTCGCCGGCTCGATCAACAAGGAAATCGTCGCGCTGATCAACCAGACCGGCGAATGGGCGATCGGCCTCTGCGGCAAGGACGGCAACATGGTCTTCGCCGAAAAGGCGCACAAGACCATCAAGGATCCGGACTCCAACATCGAGCGCGTGCTCGATCTGGGCTTCGTCGGCGAAGTGGTCGAAGTCGACCGCACCCTGCTCGACCTGCTCGCCAAGTCTGAGATGATCCCCGTGATCGCTCCAGTCGCCCCAGGCCGCGACGGCGCCACCTACAACATCAACGCCGACACCTTTGCCGGCGCGATCGCCGGTGCGCTCAGCGCCACCCGCCTGCTCTTCCTCACCGACGTTCCGGGCGTGCTCGACAAGCAGGGCCAGCTGATCAAGGAACTCTCCGTCGCCCAGGCGCATGCGCTGATCGCCGACGGCACGATTTCCGGCGGCATGATCCCGAAGGTCGAGACCTGCATCGACGCCATCAAGGCCGGCGTCCAGGGCGTCGTCATTCTCAACGGCAAGACCGCCCATTCCGTGCTGCTCGAGATCTTCACCGAGCACGGTGCCGGCACTCTGATCGTTCCCTGACAAGAAGTTTTATGCGCTCGCGCAGGCACGCTTGCGGGAGCGTTCATCGAACTTGATCAATCCTGCTGATAAAGCGCCTGGGCTTCGCTTTTCAGCATTCCCATCACCGAGCGGTAAGGTGCGGGGCCGTAGCTGATGCGACTGACGCCGAGGCCGGCCATGGTGATATTGTCGGGGGTCGCGGGGCGCACCATGATGTTGACTGGCAAGGGCGAGCGATCGCAGAGCGCTTCGATCAGCTCTGCATCGACAAGGCCCGGCGCGAAAAAGCCGCTGGCGCCGGCCTCGGCAAAGGCGTCGGCACGGCGATAGGCCTCGTCAAGCAGCAGCTGGTGGTGCGCGGTGTCGCTTTCCTGCAGGAACAAATCGGTGCGGGCATTGATGAAGAAGGGCATTTCCCGCCGGGTGGTCATCTCGCGGATAGCGCGGATGCGAGCCGCCTGCGTCTCGATCGGGTGAACGCCGCGACCACCGATCACCTGGTCCTCGAAATTGATGCCGATGGCGCCGTGATCCATGATCTTTTCGACATTGGTGGCGACAGCATCGGGCTCCACGGCGTAGCCGCCCTCGAAATCGACAGAAAGCGGCAGAGGGCTCGTCACCGAAATCAGGCGAGCGATAACCGCGAGTAGCGATAGCGGTACGGCCTCGCCGTCACCGAAGCCATTGGCCGCGGCGACCGACCAGCTTCCCGTCGCCAGCGCCTTGGCGCCCGCTTCGGTCACCGCCTTGGCCGAACCTGCGTCCCATATGTTGAAGAGGATCAACGGATCACCCTTCTTGTGCAGCCGCGCGAACTCCTCCGCCTTCTCCACCTGACTCATCGCATCCCCCTTTGCAAAAGCCCGACCGGGCCGATTCCGTCCCATGCATCCGAGGAAGTTCCAGGCTCCTCCTCAACCAGGAAACTAGCGCAAAACCCCGGAGTTCAACCGTCAAGACCATAGCCTGCATTGTAACTGCCGGCAATGTCGGCACCATTTGTCCTATGGGCCGCCGGCATATTTTGCTTTTCCTCAGGCGATGCCGCATGCCATAACGCCGCCATGACCCAGACAAAAACACAGCCCACGCCCGCCGATTTTTCCGATATCCGTGACTGGGTGTTCGATCTCGACAATACGCTCTATCCGCATCATGTCGACCTGTTCGCGCAGATCGACAAGAACATGACGGCCTATGTCTCAACGCTCCTGCAGATGGAGCGGGACGAGGCGCGCAAGCTGCAGAAGCAATATTATCTCGAACACGGCACGACATTGCAGGGGCTGATGATCCATCATCGCATCGACCCCAACGACTTCCTGGAGAAGGCGCATGCGATCGACTATTCGGCGCTGATGCCGCAGCCGGAGCTGGCTGCCGCCATCAAGGCGCTGCCGGGACGCAAGTTCATTTTCACCAACGGCAGTGTCAGCCATGCGCAGGCAACCGCCGGTGCGCTGGGCATCCTCGATCACTTCGACGATATTTTCGACATCGTCGCCGCCGACTACGTGCCGAAACCGGCCGGCAGCACCTATGACAAGTTCATGAGCCTCAACCGGGTGGATACGAAGCGTGCCGTCATGTTCGAGGATCTTCCGCGCAATCTCACCGTACCGAAGGCACTCGGCATGAAGACTGTGCTGCTCGTGCCGCAGAACCTTGAGGGCACCATCGTCGAATGGTGGGAAAAGACCACCGGCGAGGACGAGCATATCGACTATGTGACCGACGACCTCACGGCCTTCCTCAAAACTTTGGTTTAAGGATTCATTAGGATCGGGTTACGAAAGTTTCATCCGCCTTACAGATGTTTAATTGGTCGTTTCTGACCGCCAGCCGTATCGTTTGACCAGTCCTCGACACGAAAGGAAAAACGATGAACGGGAAAAAACTTCTTCTGGCGGGCCTTTCCGCAGCACTTCTGGTCGGCGCTGCCGCGCAGGGCAGCTTTGCCGCGCAACGCGGCCACGACGGCAGAGATGGCCGGGATGGTCGAGACGGTCCGCGCTTTTCGCCGGAAATCGCCTATGTTCGCATGCTGAAGCAGTTCGGCCAGCCTGGCGACACGAAGATCACCAAAGATGAAGTCAAGGCCGGCGTCGACAAGATATTCGATCAGATCGACACCAACCACGATGGCCAGATCACCCCCGGTGAAGTGCGCGCCTATCGTCAGGAGCGCATCAAGGAATGGAAGGCCGCGCACGCCAAGGGCGATGACGATCAGGCCAACAACCAGGCCCAGAACGATCAGGCCAAGGGCGACCAGGCTCAAAACGACGACAACAAGGGCGATAACGGCCCACGCCATCACGGACATCACGGTCGCTTCATGCATGAAGCCGGATTGATGCGTGGCATGATGCTGTTCCACCGCATCGACAAGGATGAAAACGGTCAGATCAGCAAGCAGGAAGCTGAAGACGCCGCCAACAAGTTCTTCGACCGCATGGACCGCAACCATGACGGCGTGATCTCGCTGGACGACATGCCGGACCGCCCGCTGCTCTGAATGTCCGATCGGGTATGATTGACCATTGAACTGAAAAACCCGCCTTTCGGCGGGTTTTTCTTGTCAGTGTCCGTTGTCGTGCTCGTAGAAATCCGAGACAATCTTCCATGCGTCCTCAGCCGTATCGACGAAACTGATCAGCTTGACGTCGTCGGGCGCGATGGTGCCGAATTCGGCGAGCGCATCGAAGTTGATGATGTCGCGCCAGAATTTTTCGCCGAACAGGATGAGCGGCAGGCGCTCCATCCGGCCGGTCTGGATCAGCGTCAGGCATTCGAACAGTTCGTCCAGCGTGCCGAACCCGCCCGGAAACACCGCGATCGCCTTGGCGCGCACCATGAAATGCATCTTGCGGATCGCGAAATAATGGAAATTGAAGCTGAGCTCCGGCGTCACATAGACATTCGGCGCCTGCTCGTGCGGCAGCACGATGTTGAGGCCGATCGAGGGAGCGCCTTCCTCCGATGCACCGCGATTGCCGGCTTCCATGACACCGGGGCCACCGCCGGTGACCACGACATACTCATGGAAATCAAAGCTCGCCGAATAGCGTGAGCACAGCCGCGCGAATTTGCGCGCTTCCTCGTAATAGACGGAAGCCGCTTCGAGATTGGCCCGCTGCACGTCGTTGCGCGCCGCCCAGGCGCTGGTGCCCGGCGCTGGTATGCGCGCGCCGCCGAACATCACCACTGTCGACTTGATGCCGCGCTCGGTGAGAGACATCTCGGTCTTCAGGAGTTCGAGTTGCAGCCGGATCGGCCGCAGCTCCTCACGGCAGAGAAAATCCTCGTCGGCATAGGCCAGACGATAGGAAGGCGACATCGATTGTGGCGTCTTCGGAACGGATTCAGCCCGCTGCTTGTCGGCCGAGCTCGTCTTCAAGGGATCCCATACACCATCCTTGCGCCTCAGCCTGCCATTCTTCGCCTTGCTCATTTCCAATGCCTTTCGATCGATCCTTCAAGGGCCGCCATACACCGCAGCGCGAGCGGCCGAGTATCGCATATGCCCCTCTAACGCCTTCAATCCAAGCTCAATCCGCACCGAAAAATCATTCCATTTTTCGGGCCCATGCTGTAGGACCAATCGACCGCATCTCCGGACACTCTTCCGATCGCAACGATAGCCATTGAAGTTTAAGGAATTCTCATGAGCGCCACCGATCTCGCCTCTCTCGAAAACGCCATCGAGGCGGCCTTTGAAAATCGCGACAATGTGAACGTCTCGACACGCGGCGAAGTTCGCGACGCCGTGGAAACGGCGCTGAACCTGCTCGACAGCGGCAAGGTGCGCGTGGCCGAGCGCGGTTCCGACGGCAACTGGACCGTCAACCAGTGGCTCAAGAAAGCCGTGCTGCTCTCCTTCCGCCTGAACGACATGGAGATCGTCGATGGCGGCCCTGGTGGCTCGACCTGGTGGGACAAGGTGCCGTCGAAGTTCGAGGGCTGGGGCGAGAACCGCTTCCGCGAGGCAGGCTTCCGCGCCGTGCCGAACGCCGTCGTCCGCCGCTCTGCCTATATCGCTCCGAACGCCATCCTGATGCCGTCCTTCGTCAATCTCGGCGCCTATGTCGGCGAGGGCACCATGGTCGACACCTGGGCGACGGTCGGCTCCTGCGCGCAGATCGGCAAGCATGTGCATCTTTCCGGCGGCGTCGGCATCGGCGGCGTGCTGGAGCCGATGCAGGCAGGCCCGACGATCATCGAGGACAATTGCTTCATCGGTGCGCGCTCGGAAGTGGTCGAAGGCTGCATCATCCGTGAAGGCTCGGTGCTCGGCATGGGCGTCTTCATCGGCAAGTCGACCAAGATCGTCGATCGCGCCACCGGCGAGATCACCTATGGCGAAGTGCCGCCCTACTCAGTCGTCGTTGCCGGCGCTCTGCCGAACGGCAACACCATGGCAAACGGCCAGCCGGCTCCGAGCCTCTATTGTGCCGTCATCGTCAAGCGCGTCGATGAAAAGACCCGCTCCAAGACCGGCATCAACGAGCTGCTGCGCGATTGATACGACTTCGGGAGCGCACCTCCTGGGGAAGCGCTCCCGCTCGCCGGCCGTGTGACGGCCCCCGCATGATAGGCTGGAACCGCGGCGGAAATTTCAGACAATAATGGCCCATCAGTTGCCATAGCTTCGCCATCGCCTTGCCATCTCTCCCCGGATAAGTAGCCTCCGATGACCGCCACCGATCCCGTCGCCAATCTGCAAACCCTGATCCGCTGCGCCTCCGTGACGCCGGCCGAAGGCGGCGCGCTCACCGCGCTCGCCGACATGCTGCTGCCGCTTGGCTTCAAGGTGGAGCGCATGACGGCCAGCGAGGCAGGCACGCCCGATATCGAGAACCTCTATGCCCGTCTCGGCACCGAGGGGCCGCATCTGATGTTCGCCGGGCATACGGACGTCGTTCCCGTCGGCGACGCCGCTTCCTGGAGCCATCCGCCCTTTGCCGCCGACATCGCCGGTGGCGAGCTCTTCGGCCGCGGCGCGGTCGACATGAAGGGCGGCATCGCCTGCTTTGCGGCCGCCATCGCACGCCATATCGAAAAGCATGGACTGCCGGCCGGCTCCATCTCCTTCCTCATCACCGGCGACGAGGAAGGCCCTGCTATCAACGGTACGGTCAAGCTGCTGCAATGGGCAGCCGAGCGCGGCGAGCAATGGGATGCCTCGCTCGTCGGAGAGCCGACCAATCCCGATCAGCTCGGCGACATGATCAAGATCGGTCGGCGCGGCTCGATCTCCGGCTTCATCACCGTTCATGGCGTGCAGGGTCACGCGGCCTATCCGCATCTCGCCGACAATCCGGTGCGCAGCATCATCAAATTGACCGAGGCGCTGCTCGACCCGCCTTTCGACGCCGGCACCGACAATTTCCAGCCGTCGAACCTCGAAGTGACGACGATCGATGTCGGCAATGCCGCCACCAACGTCATCCCCGCCAAGGCGACCGCTGCCTTCAATATCCGCTTCAACGACACCTGGACCGTCGAGACCCTGAGGGCGGAGATTCTCGCCCGCCTCGATGCCGCTGCGGCCGATCAGGCGCTCCGTCCCGGTCGTGAGCCGACTAAATATGACATCATCTGGTCCGACCGTCCGAGCCAAGTCTTCCTGACGCGCAACAATGCGCTGATCGCCTCGCTCTCCTCCGCAGTCGAAAACGTCACCGGCCGCACGCCGAAGCTTTCGACCACCGGGGGCACCTCGGATGCCCGCTTTATCAAGGACTATTGCCCGGTGGTGGAATTCGGTCTTGTCGGCCAGACCATGCACATGGTCGACGAACGGGTGGCTGTCGCAGATCTCGAAACCCTGACCGAGATCTACGAGACCTTCATCCAGCGCTGGTTTGCGAATGCCGAGCTTTAAGGAAGTCCAATATTATCTGGCGGGCCTGTGGCTTCTGCTGCGCATGGACACGCGAGGCTTCCAATATCTCGACATATCGGACCGTGGTATGCTGCGCTCCTTCTGGGCGATCCTCTGGAGCCTGCCGTCGATCGGCATTTCCTGGCTGTGGTGGCAGCAGGCCTATCTTAGCGCCATGCCGCCGGAAACCTCGACCGGCATGGCCTTCTTCCTGCGTCTGGCGCTGGTCGAGGCGGCCAGCTGGCTGACGCCGCTGGTGCTCGCCGGCGTGCTGCTGATGATCTTCCGCTTCGGCGACAAATTCGCGCCTGTCGTCGTCGTCGTCAACTGGCTCGGCCTGCCGACGTCCTATCTCAATGCCCTCTTGATCGCGCTACTTGCCTTCATCCCCGGCTCGGGCGGGCTGGTGGCTATCCTGTGGCTGGGGCTGATGATGGCGATCGTCTTTTCGCTTGCCCGCATGCTGAGGATGATCTGCGGTACCCATCCGCTTTTCATCGGCACCTTGACGCTGGTGCTGCTGATCCCGACCATGCTGCTGACTGATTTTCTGCAGCGCTTCCTCGGCATCTATCCGCCGGGCTAGATGTCTGCTCCCGGCATAGGACCGCGCATTATTCCCATGGGAATGGAGAGATGCGCCACAACGACAAAAGCGGTCCGTCAAGCGATACAACAAATAAAAAGCCGTAGCGCTCTTTCGAAGCGCTACGGCGTCGCGACCTAATTTCACAGACATCTCAGAGCCGATCGTGCCGGAGCACAATCAGAGTGCCATATCCGGAACATGCTTGACTGCACCGTTCGGAGCACTCGTCCCATCGGGCTTTGCGAGCACGGACGGATCGATGGCCGGCGAAGCGATAGCCAGTTGCAGCCGATCGGCCGTCGCGGCCCATTCCTTAGCAAGCACCTCAGGAGTCTCGTTCAGCTTCACGCCATAGCTCGGAACAATATTGTGGATCTTTTCTTGCCATTCGGCCGTCGCGAGCCGCTCGGCGAACACCTTCTTGAGCAGATCAAGCATGATGGGCGGCGCGGTGGAGGCACCGGGCGAAGCGCCGAGCAGCGCGGCGATGCTGCCGTCCTTCGATGCAACGATTTCGGTCCCGAGCTTGAGGACGCCACCTTTTTCCTCGTCGCGCTTGATGATCTGAACACGCTGACCGGCCTGCCACAGACGCCAATCTTTCGCTTCGGCCTTCGGGAAATATTCGCGCAGCGCCGCCAGACGATCCTCGTCGGACAGCATCAGCTGGCCTGCCAGATATTCGACGAGGCTGAACTCATCCAGGGCTACCCGGATCATAGGCCAGATATTGTCGAGCGTCACCGAGGCCGGCAGGTCAAGGAAGGATCCTTCCTTCAGGAACTTGGTGGAGAAGGTGGCGAAGGGTCCGAACAGAACCACTCGCTTTCCGTCCAGCATGCGCGTGTCGAGATGCGGCACGGACATGGGCGGCGCACCGGTTGACGCCTGGCCATAGGCCTTTGCCAGGTGCTGGCTCACGACATCGGGATTGTCGCAGATGAGGAACGAACCGCCGACCGGGAAGCCGGCATAATCGTCGCCTTCGGGAATGCCCGACATCTGGAGCAATGGTAGTGCTGCGCCACCGGCGCCGAGGAACAGGAACTTGGCGTTGATCGCGCCCTTGCTGGAGCCGTCCTTGGTATCAGCATAGGTGACGCGCCAGGTGCCATCCTCGTTGCGCGTAATCTCCTTCACTTCCGAAGAGGCGTGCAGCTTGAAGGTCGACTGGCTCTTGAGATGCGCGACATATTGCCGGGTGATCTCGCCGAAATTCACGTCGGTTCCGAGCGGGCACCATGTCGCCGCGATGTTCTGCGAGCGATCGCGGCCTTCCATCATGAGCGGAACCCATTTCGCGATCTCATCGTGATCGCGCGAGAACTTCATGCCGGAAAAGAGCGGGCTCGCCTTCAGCGCCTGATGACGCTTTTCCAGGAAGTCGGTATTCTTGTCGCCCCAGACAAAGCTCATATGGGGTGTCGAATTGATGAAGGAGCGAGGGTTTTTCAGAACACCCACATCCACCTGATGGGCAAAGAACTGGCGCGAAATCTGGAAGGATTCGTTGATCTCGACCGCCTTGCTGATATGGACGACACCGTTCTCGTCCTGGGGCGTGTAGTTGAGCTCGGCGAGAGCCGAATGGCCGGTCCCGGCATTGTTCCAGCCGTTGGAGCTCTCCAGCGCGACATCATCGAGCCGCTCGATCATTTCGATCGTCCAGGACGGCTCCAGCTCGGTCAGGAGAACACCGAGCGTCGCGCTCATAATGCCGCCGCCGACAAGGAGAACATCCACTGCCCTCTCGGCAGGCGCGGCCCAGCTGGGCACTGCGGGAAGGCTGAAAGCAGCGGCGCTGGCGGCTGCGGATCCAAGAAGTTGCCGCCGGCTCATCTCAATGGTGGGAGAGCGCTCGGCGCGCGTGTTGATGCTCTTGGAATTATTGGGCATCGCAAACCTCATATTATTCGGCTGTCGATCCTCCCGGGCAGGGCTATAAGCCATCGATTGTGCCGTGACAAGTATGCGCGCGACATAATGTATCACTCCACCCAGACCTGGATGGGTACTTCACGAATCGTCGGATTCGTCGTCAATGATCGGCGGCGCAGAACCGGCATCATCGCGATAATCCACCTGCATGAAATAGAGCCCGTCCGGCGGCGCGACAGGGCCGCAGGCCTTGCGGTCGCGCGCCTCCAATGCGGCACGGACGTCGTCCGGCGTCCACTTGCCCTCGCCCGCAAGCTTCAGCGTGCCGGCAAAGGAACGGATCTGGTTGTGCAGGAAGCTCTGCGCGGTGGCGCGGATCTCGATCAGCTCGCCACTCCGCGTCACGTCCAGCCGGTCGAGCGTGCGTACCGGACTGTTGGCCTGGCAATGCACCGAGCGGAATGTCGTGAAATCGTGCAGGCCGACCAGCGTCTGCGCCGCCGCGTGCATGACCTCGTGATCCATATCCTTCGGCACCCACCAGGCACGCCCGGCCTCCAGCGCCAGCGGCGCGCGGCGGACGATGATACGATAGAGATAGTGCCGGCGGATCGCCGAGAAGCGGGCGTCGAAGCTGGCATCAACCTCCGTGACATCGAGAATTGCGACACGGTCGCCGGCAAGGCGCAGATGGGCGTTGAGCGCATTGCGCAGCGTATGCGGCTTCCATTCCCTGGAAAGATCCGCATGGGTAACCTGACCCACGGCATGCACGCCGGAATCGGTGCGTCCCGCGCCGCGAATGGAAACCTTCTCCCCCGTCAACGACAGGATGGCGCGCTCGATCGCGCCCTGCACGGAAGGACCGTTGTCCTGACGCTGCCAGCCGACATAGGGAATACCGTCATATTCGACAGTCATGCGGTAACGCGGCATCAGACAGATCCCGTCGTCAGAATCGCGCCGGCCGCAATCGGCGTGCCGCGCAGGAAGTCGGCTGCGGCCAACGGCTTGCCGCCGGCCTTCTGCAATTTCGTCAGCCTGACGGAACCAGAGCCGCAGGCAATCACCAGATTGTCGCTCAGCACTTTGCCAACAGCACCCTCGCCCTCGCCGAGTTCAGACCCAAGCACCTTCACACGCTCCGGCTTGCCGGCGATTTCCATTTCGAACCAGGCGCCGGGAAAGGGCGACAGGCCGCGAATATGATTGTGAACATCGGCGGCCGGCTTGCTGAAATCGATGCGGGTCTCGCCCTTGTCGATCTTGGCAGCGTAGAGGACGCCCTCGGCGCGCTGCTCGGTCAGCGGCAGCTCATTATATTCCAGCTTATTCATCGCCTCGGCCATCGCCTTGGCGCCGGTCAGCATGAGCTTGCCGTGCAGCTCGCCGGCAGTCATGGTGCTGCCGATCTCGACTTCGCGGGTCAGGGCGACCGGGCCGGTATCGAGGCCCTTATCCATTTTCATCACCATCATGCCGGTCTTCTTGTCGCCGGCCATGATCGCCCGCTGGATGGGTGCAGCACCCCGCCAGCGCGGCAGCAACGAAGCATGGCCATTGTAGCATCCGAGCCGCGGGCCGGTGAGGATCGCCTCGGGCAGCAGCAGACCGTAGGCGACAACCACGGCCACATCGGCATCGAGTTCGCGAAAACGTTGGCGCTCGTCCGGATCCTTGAAGTTGACCGGCGTGAACACCGGCAGGCCCAACAGCTCCGCCGCCTGATGCACCGGCGACTTCTGCAGATCGAGCCCACGCCGCCCGCCGGGACGCGGCGGCTGCGTGTAGACGGCGCGGATCCTGTGGCCGGCATCGATCAGCGACCGCAACGTCGGCACGGAAAATTCGGGCGTTCCCATAAAGATGATGCTGAGCGACATGCGATCCGTCCGGCTGAGAGGTATTTAGTTTGGCATGATCCCAAAAAACGGTTCACGCTTTTTGGGATCATGCCTAGCCGCCTTCAAACGGGTTTACGAGCTTAAGATCAAGCCCTTCGAAATCTTTTGTATTCCGCGTCGCCAGTGTTGCCCCATGCGCAAGGCATATGGCGGCGATCATGGCGTCCTTGGTTTCCATGCGTCGCCCGATCTTGTGGCGTTGGGCAGAAAGCGCTCCGTACTGATGAGCAGCGTTCGGCGAAAAAACAAGAATACGCCCTGTAAATTCCGCTTCGATTGCCTCCAATTCCGAAAGCAACCCGGCTTTGCGCTTGCCCTCGGCCAGAAGCTCCAGTCCAAAACGAACCTCGCCAATGGTAATCGTTGTCAGAAAAACAGCCTCAGCATCCTGAGCATCGAGCCACGAAAGTATCCGATCGCTGTATAACCGCCCCTGCAGCTCCGATATAACATTGGTGTCTAGAACGATCATTCGGAATCTCCGAGTAGGAGATCACTCACAGCAGCATCTCCTGCAACACAGCCTGTTGTACAGTGCAGTCACTCGAACCGCGGCGGCTCGCGATCCGGCGCATGCCGGAAAGCGGCGATTGCCTCAATCTCATCCTCGGTCAATTTCTCTTTGCCAAGAATGGCCCGCAGTCTCTGCCCCGCAGAGGTACCTGCATTCTGCTGCCGTCCAAGAGATTGGCGCAACAGATCGATTGCCTCATCGGAAAGGCTTCTGCCATGTCGATTGGCATTCGCTTGCAGTTGCTTTTTCAGTGCCGCGTCCATGCCGCGTAGCAAAAGATCGCTCATTCAGCACCTCCATTTGATATCACTGATATCATAGGCGCTTCAGATCCATCTTTCAACAGCCGCTCCTCAGAGCGCCTTCGACTTGGCCGCCTTGGTGAATTTCTTGATCACCATCTCGCGCTTCAGGCGCGAGATATAGTCAATGAACAGCACACCGTTCAGATGATCGATCTCGTGTTGCAGGCAGGTGGCGAGCAGGCCGTCGGCTTCGATCACCTGCTCCTCGCCGTCGCGGTCGATATGCTTGACCGTGACGCGTGCAGGACGCTCGACTTCGGCGTAATAGTCAGGGATTGAGAGACAGCCCTCTTCGTACACCGAACGCTCGTCCGACGAGGCGACGACTTCGGGATTGATGAAGACCAGCGGCTGTTTGTCCTCGCCTTCGCGCGCCACATCGATCACCAGCATGCGGCGGGCCACGCCGATCTGGACGGCGGCAAGGCCGATGCCCGGCGCATCGTACATGGTTTCCAGCATGTCGTCGGCAAGGCGCAGAATTTCGATATCGACGCGCTCGATGGGCTTGGAGGCCTGGCGGAGCAGCGGATCGGGCAAAATGATGAGTGGCTTGATCGTCATGACGTTTCCCATAACGCATCTTTTGGCGCGATGGAATTATCTAGTTGGCAGTCGAAGCGTGTTTTTTCAACGACTGCGGCTTCGGGTCGACAAAGACGCCTCGGAATTTTGTTCACGTTTTGATCTGGATATTCTTCGCGGTTTTGTTATGGTGCCGGCAAGAGTTCCACGAGTATATACGATATCATGTCCTTTACCCTGCTCGGCCAAGCAATTCCCGCAGTTCCGGCTCTGACCGGCCTTGTTATTTTTCTTCTGATCATTGTCATCGTTCTTGTCGTCAACGGCAGAGGGCGGCAGTCGGAGGAGGATATGCTGCGAGCCGAGGATGCCGAGCATAACATGGCGGCGATCCTCAGGGCGCAGGCGGAGATGCAGGGGCGGCTTGCCGCCATGACCGAGGTGTTCGGCTCGCGGCAGGCGGAGCTCAATCAGGCCATTGGTCAGCGTCTGGATGGCATGTCCCAACGGGTAACGGCGACGATCGGCGAACAGACGCGCTCGACGCATGAGAACCTGCGCCGCCTGCAGGAGCGGCTGGCCGTCATCGACGCGGCGCAGACCAATATCCAGTCGCTGGCAAAGGATGTCGTCGGGCTTCAGGCAATTCTCTCCAACAAGCAGACGCGCGGCGCCTTCGGCCAGGCACGCATGGAGACGATCATCGCCGATGGGTTGCCGATGGGCGCCTATGCGTTCCAACCGACGCTGTCGAACGGCTCGCGGCCGGACTGCACCATCCGCATGCCGAACGGCTCGCCGCCGCTGGTCATCGACGCGAAATTTCCGCTGGAAGCCTGGAACGCCATCCGCAACGCCACAGCGACAGGCCCGGAGCAAGGCAAGATCGCCGCGCAGCAATTCCGCCGGGATCTCGAAGTGCATATCCGCGATATTGCCGAGAAATATCTCATCCAGGGTGAGACACAGGACACCGCCTTCCTCTTCGTTCCCTCCGAATCGATCTTTGCCGAAATCCACGAGAATTTCGAAGCGATCGTGCAGAAGGCGCAGCGCTCACGCATCGTCATCGTCTCGCCGTCGCTGCTGATGCTGTCGATCCAGGTCATCCAGGCGGTGCTGAAGGACCAGCGCATGCGCGAGCAGGCGCATGTGATCCAGGGGGAAGTCGCGCATCTGATGGATGATCTCTCCCGCCTCGACGAGCGGGTGCGCAAGCTGCAGGGGCATTTCGCCATGGCGCAGAAGGATGTCGATATGATCGTCACCTCCGCCGACAAGCTGGCGCGGCGTGGCGAGCGAATAGAAGCGCTCGAATTCGAGGCCGCGGCCGAGCCGGCAAAGCCCGCCGCCGAGGACCGGCCGAAACCGATCGACAATCGCACCGGTCAACTCAAGCTAAGGGTGGTTGACGAGGACTGACCGCTTCGGGCAGTGTCGCGCCAAATCAATGCGTGCCCTGCCAAAGGATGAAGCAATTCTTGGATGGGAGCGTGCAAGACCAGCAAGCAGGGCAGGACATCCCATGATCACCATTTTCGGCTCCATCAACATGGACCTCATCGCCACCACCGACCGTCTGCCGAAGCCGGGCGAGACGGTGGCCGGCAACGACTTTTCCACCGCCGCCGGCGGCAAGGGCGCCAACCAGGCATTGGCCGCGCGGCGTGCCGGCTCGACGGTGCGCCTGACCGGTGCCGTCGGCAATGATGGTTTCGCCAAGCCCGCTCTTGCCCTCCTCGACGCTGCCGGCACCGATCTTTCCACCGTGGCCCATGTTTCCGAACCGACCGGCACGGCACTGATCCTGGTCGGCGGTGACGGCGAGAACATGATTGCTGTCGTCCCCGGCGCCAACGGCACAAAGACGGCCGAAGACGCAACCGCCGTCGTCGATGCGCTGAGCCCCAGCGATACGCTGATGCTGCAATTCGAAATCCCGGTCGCGGCCGTCGAAACGGCGCTTGTTGCCGCCAAGGCCAAGGGCGTTCGCACAATTCTCAATCTCGCGCCGCTGATCCCTGAAGCAGCGCGCCTCGGACGGCTCGCCGACATCGTCATCGCCAATGAGACGGAATTCGAGCTGCTGGCCGGCCAGGACAATATGTCCGCGAGCGATCGCGAGGCAGCGCTTACCCGCCTGCATGCCGAGACCGGGCAGACGCTGATCGTCACGCTCGGCGGCGACGGCGTCATCGCCATCCGCAATGGCGAGCTTTCGCGCGCCAAGGGCCTCGTCATCGAGCCGGTCGATACCGTCGGTGCCGGCGACACCTTCTGCGGCTATTTCGCCGCCAGCCTCGACCAGGGTCTGGATTTCCACGCGAGCCTGCGCCGCGCCGCCGTCGCCGGTTCGCTCGCCTGCCTGAAGCCCGGCGCACAGCCTGCCATTCCGGTTGCAAGCGACGTCGCCGCGCGTCTTTGAAACCCACTGTGCTCGAGTATCCCGTTTGCAGGCGAAATCGCCTGCGAACGGGATATTTCAGCAAAGCAAGTTAATTAAATTTTTCCGCTTCGCCATCATTCTCCTCTCGTCTGCCGTGTATCGCCGTCTGGTGGTGGCAGGCGCCCTCCCGGCGGCCCCATGACAGGGCCATCCTGTGCCGACCTTGCATTCGGATAATGTGCATCCGACGCATCGTTCTCTCGAGGAAATGATGTCCATCTTTCGTATGAAGTCGCTTGCGGCCAAGCTCATCCTGGTCACCGGGCTGGCGATTGCGCTCGTCCTGTTCGTCTCCAATTTCCTGCTGATTTCTCAGACACGCGAGCGCGTCCAGACGCTGACGATGGACCAGGCCAATAGCGAGGCCAAATCCATCTCCAACGAGATCGCCGCCAATGTCGGCGAACTCGCCAGCGCCGCCCGCTCGATGGCGGCCGTGATCGGCCGTGGCCACGAGGGCCACACCTTCGATCGCAAGGGCATCATCAATATCCTCAAGGCCAATGTCGAGCAGAACGCCTTCGCCTTCGGCAGCTGGTTCTGCGAGCAACTCGGCACGTTCGACGGCAAGACGACGGAGCTTGCCGGCAACAAGGATCAAGGCGTCAACGACAAGGGCGCGTTTACGCCCTATTGGTCGAAGACCAAGGATGGCGGCATCCAGTACTCCACCTTCGACAACGACTACACCGCCGCCTGGTGGAAGCTCGCCGCCGACAGCGGCAAGGGCGCGATCACGCCACCCTACATGGCCGAGGGCACCGAAGTTCCGACGACCATGAGCTCAATCGCCTATCCGGTGATGTCCGGCGGCAAGATGATCGGCGTTTCCGGCGTCGACATCTCGCTCGCCTCGCTATCCACCAAGCTGCAGAACCTGCATCCCTTCGGTTCCGGCCGCGTGCTGCTGGTTTCGCAGGATAACAAGTGGCTGGTGGCGCCAAGCAAGGAACTGCTGATGAAGGACTATAACGGCGAAGGCACTGAGACCATCAAGGCCGCGCTGACCTCCTCGACAGCGGGCCTGTTGAAGAACCTCGCCGACAGCGGCGGTGAAACATTCGACCGCGTGGTCTATCCCTTCGCGGTGCCGGGCCTCAACGCCACCTGGGTCGTTCTCGTCGATGTGCCGCACAGCGCGATCGAAGCGCCCGTGCGCGATCAGACCTACATGATGATCATCGGCGGCATCCTTGTGCTCGCCGCCGTCATGCTTGCCCTCTATGCCGCCGTCCGCAGCTTCGTTCAGAGGCCGCTTGGCGGATTGGTGGCCAGCGTCAACAGCCTCAGCGCCGGCAACTACGCCGAGCCCGTCAAGGGTCAAACCGGCACCGACGAGATCGGCTCTGTCGCCAAGGCGCTGGAAGGCTTCCGCTTTGGGCTTGCCCATGCGAAGCGCCTTGAAACTGAGGCGGACAATCAGCGTCGCGCCGCGGAAGGCGAGCGCTACCGCTCGGAGACGGAACGCGGCGAAACCGTCGCGCTGCAGCGGCGCATCGTCACCATTCTCGGCCAGAGCCTAGCGGAGTTGTCCAAGGGCAATCTCGGCCATCGCATCGCCGAGGAGTTTCCGGGTGAATATGCCAGCCTGAAGCAGGATTTCAACGAAGCCCTCGCAAGCCTCGAAGAGACCGTACACACAATGAACCTCAGCGTCGGCAATATCGGCGGCGGCACCGGCGAAATCAGCAACAGCGCCTCCGACCTCGCTCGGCGCACGGAACAGCAGGCGGCGAGCCTGGAGGAGACCGCGGCCGCGCTCAACCAGCTCACCGCCCAAGTCAATTCCAGCGCCGATAATGCCCGCACGGCAGCGAACAGCGTCAATGCGGCGTCGGAGGATGCCGGACGCTCCGGCGAAATCGTCCAGAGGGCGATCGCCTCCATGCAGGGCATCGAGCAGTCCTCACAGGAGGTCTCCCGCATCATCAGCGTCATCGACGAGATCGCCTTCCAGACGAATCTACTGGCTCTCAACGCCGGTGTCGAAGCCGCCCGCGCCGGCGAAGCCGGCAGGGGCTTTGCCGTCGTGGCACAGGAAGTTCGCGAGCTGGCGCAGAGATCCGCCAACGCCGCCAAGGAAATCAAGACCCTGATCAACACCTCGGCCAGCCAAGTGAAGGAAGGCGTCGATCTCGTCGGCCGTACCGGCAACGCGCTGCACAAGATCGCCGAGCAGGTGATGGAGATCAACGGCCTCATCCGGCAGATCTCGGCTTCGGCCAGCGAGCAGGCCATCGGGCTGAAGGAAATCAACTCGGCGGTTAACCAGATGGATCAGGTGACGCAGCAGAACGCGGCGATGGTGGAGGAAACCACCGCCGCCAGTGTCACGCTGAACGACGAGGCGCAGACCCTGAGGGCGCTTGTCGCCCGCTTCCGTACTTCGCACGGCACACAGGACAATGCCTCGGCACTGCGTGCTACCGCCCAACAGATGCGCGCACCCGCACCTGCCCGTCGCGCACTCCCACCCCAGCCTGCCCGCAAGGCGCAGCCTCAGACGCAGGGCGCCAATGCCCTTGCCCGGGACGACTGGGAAGAGTTCTGAGCCGACTAAATAGAAACGTAAAAGGCCGCCGGTTCATCCCGGCGGCCTTTTGCATTTATGCGGGCCAGCGTGGCTATCAGATGCGCGCGAAACGCTCCGTCAGCAGCGCGAAGAAGCCGTCGGCATCGACGTCGCGCATGACCTTGGCGTTGTGCTTGCGGTCGGTCACATGCCACCAATCGACAACGGTCATGCCAACCGTCAGTTCCGAGGTGATTTCGATCTCGACATTGCAATCGCGGCCCTTGAAGAGTTCCGGCTTCAGCAGATAGGCGACAACGGTCGGGTCGTGCAGCGGGCCGCCGTCGGAGCCGTATTTTTCGATGTCAAAGCGCTCGAAGAATTCCAGCATCTCGACCATCGCCTTGGCCGGAGCCGAGCCGATCGCGGCGATGCGCGCGACGCGATCCTTGCGGGTGAGAAGCTGATGGGTCACATCGAGCGGCATCATGACGATCGGCACACCGGACCGGAACACGACGTCGGCGGCTTCCGGATCGACATAGATATTGAATTCGGCGGCCGGCGTGATGTTGCCGCCCTCGAAGAAACCGCCGCCCATCATCACCAGCTCGCGAACGCGGCCGACGATGTCGGGGGCCTTTTGGAAGGCCAGCGCGATATTGGTGAGCGGACCGAGCGTGCAGAGCGTGACGGTACCCTCCGGTTCCTTGCGCAGCGTCTCGATGATGAAATCGACGGCATGGCCCGGCTGGAGCGGCATGGTCGGTTCGGGCAGCTCGGGACCGTCGAGGCCGGTCTTGCCATGCACATGCTCGGCGGTGACCAGCTTGCGCTTGATCGGCGCGTCGGCGCCAGCAAAGACCTTGACGTCGCGGCGATTGCAGAGCTCGCAGACGATACGGGCGTTGCGGCTCGTCAAAGCCAGCGGCACATTGCCGGCGACCGTCGTGATGCCGAGCACGTCGAGCTCCTCGCGGCTTCCGAAGGCGAGCAAGATCGCGGCGGCATCATCCTGGCCGGGATCGGTATCGATGATAATTTTTCTGGGCTCGGTCATGTCTGTGGCTTCCCTCCGGTGCAGATCGGCATGACTTGATGCGAGCCCGCCCGAGCTTTGTCAAGCAGCCATCAGGGCGCGATGACAACGAACATTTTCCCAGCCAAACTGATTTCGCAGGTGCGAAGCCGCACCGTCTTGCACTCCCCCACCCATACTCCCATATTAGCTGTAACCGGGTGCTGAAAATCAGGTCCGGAAAGGTCGCTTGCTACCCAAGGACTTGACGATGAGCCGGACGACGCCTTTTGCCAGCCCTCTCCTTCTGGGCTTCGATACCATGGAAAAGACGCTGGAGCGGATTTCCAAGGCCAGCGATGGCTATCCCCCCTACAATATCGAACGCATGCGCCCCGATCGCGTTTCGGGCGAGCCCGAGCGCCTGCGCATCACGCTTGCGGTCGCCGGCTTCTCGGAAGACGAGCTCGACATCACCACGGAAGAAAACCAGCTTCTGATCCGCGGCAGGCAGGTCGAGCAGGAAGAACGCGATTATCTCTATCGCGGCATCGCGGCCCGCCAATTCCAGCGCGTCTTCGTTTTGGCGGATGGCATGCAGGTGCTTGGCGCCGTTTTGAAGAATGGGCTGCTCTCCGTCGACCTCATTCGGCCGGAGCCGGCGCGTATGGTAAAGAAAATTAACATTTCGGTCTCACAGTAGGACAACGGCTGATTGCCGTTGGTCCCTCATACTGGAGGTACGAACATGCTTATGAGAGAAGCCACTGCCCGCCTGACCCAATCCGAGCTTGCCCATCTGGGCAGCGGTGAGGTTGCCTATATCCGGAAAATTCGCTCCGAAGAAGTGTCCCGCTGCTTCCCGGAAGCGCCTTCCGATATCGATCCCGATGTCGACCTCTGGGCGCTCTTCGGCGCCGACGGCACCCCGATCCTTCTGACCGACAACCGGTCCAGCACCTTCTACAAGGCGGCCGAGGACGAGTTGAAGACTGTTAGCCTGCATTAAGCGCCGGTAAGACGAGGCGGCGGAACAAACGCCGCGACGTTCGCAACGTCGATGCGCGCAGCCCGACAGGGCTGCGTCAGGGCCGATGCGGCACGAGAGCCTGAATGTCTGGAGATCAACCTCCGGCGACCCCGAAACGGCTGCTCAAACTCTCTTGAACGTCAGATAGGCGGAAGACCGCCCTTCACGCCGAGCTTTCGCCTCATAGCGCGTGCTCGGCCAGCCCTCATAGGGTGTCAGCCAGTCGGCGGCATTTTCAGCCGTCCATTCAAAGCCGCCATGGGCGTGGCAATGCTGCAGCGTCCAGTTGACATAGGTGTCGATGTCGGAAGCGAAGCAGAAGCGCGCGCCGGGCTTCAGGACGCGGTGGAAACGTTCGAGGTTCACCTGCGAGACGAAGCGGCGCTTCCAGTGTTTCTTCTTCGGCCAGGGATCGGGATAGAGCAGATCGATCTGATCGAGGCAGGCGTCCGGCAGCCAATCCAGCAGCTGTGCCGCGTCGTCGTTATAGACGCGGATATTGCGCGCGCCGGTCTCATCGATGCTGGCAAGCAGCTTCTGCATGGAGTTGACGAAAGGCTCTACACCGATGAAGCCGGTCGTCGACTGTTCGAGCGCCCTGTGGATCAAGTGCTCGCCGCCGCCAAAACCGATTTCCAGGCGCAGACGCTCGGCCGGCACCGGAAACAGGTCTTTCAGCGGCAGAGGCGCCGGCATAGAAAGGTCGACGAGATACTGCGGCAGCAGCGTTTCAAGCTTTTCGGCTTGCTGGCCGCGCAAGGCTTTACCCTTGCGCCGGCCGAAGAATGCTTCCGTCGCCCGTGACCGGCGCTCCGTATCGATCATGCAGCTTCCCGGGCGTTCACGGATTCCTTGAGCGCCTTGACCAGGTCCGTGCGCTCCCAGGAGAACGAACCGTCACGGCCCGCCTTGCGGCCGAAATGGCCGTATGCCGAGGTCTTGGCATAGATCGGCTTGTTAAGGTCGAGATGGCGGCGGATGCCGGTCGGCGAAAGATCCATGTTCTTGCGGATCGCCGCTTCGACCTGGTCCTCGGTAACCCCCTTGCCGGTGCCATGCAGGTCGACGTAGATCGACAGCGGCTGGGCAACGCCGATGGCGTAGGAAAGCTGGATCGTGCAACGATCAGCAAGGCTGGCGGCAACGACGTTCTTTGCGAGATAACGCGCGGCATAGGCGGCGGAACGGTCGACCTTGGTCGTGTCCTTGCCGGAGAAGGCGCCGCCGCCGTGCGGCGCTGCGCCACCGTAGGTGTCTACGATGATCTTGCGACCAGTCAGACCAGCATCGCCGTCCGGTCCGCCGATGACGAACTTACCGGTCGGATTGATGTACCATTTGCAATCATGAGCGATCTTCAGCTCGCCGAGCGCTTCGCGGATATAGGGTTCGACAACGGCGCGAACCTTCTTCGAATCCCAGCTCTCGTCGAGATGCTGGGTGGACAGCACGATCGAGGTTGCCTCGAACGGCTTGCCGTCGACGTAGCGGACAGTCACCTGGCTCTTGGCGTCCGGACCGAGCTTGGCAACATCGCCGTCACCCTTCTTGCGAGCGGTCGCGAGCAACTGCAGGATCTTGTGCGAATAGTAGATCGGTGCCGGCATGAGATCCGGGGTTTCGCGGCAGGCATAACCGAACATGATGCCCTGATCGCCCGCACCTTCGTCACCCTGCTGGTCGGAGGCGCTGTCGACACCCTGAGCGATGTCGGCGGACTGCGAATGCAGAAGCACGTCGATGCGTGCCTTCTTCCAGTGGAAGCCGTCCTGCTCGTAGCCAATGTCCTTGATGGCACGGCGAGCGGCAGCTTTGAACTTCGAGGGATTGATGACGTCGTTGCCGTCCTTGTCCTTCTTCATCAGGCTCGGCGGCAGGCGAACCTCGCCGGCGATGACGACGCGGTTGGTGGTGGCAAGGGTCTCGCAGGCAATGCGCACGCCCCAGGGGTTGATACCGGTCTTTGCGGCTTCGCGGTAGACCAGATCGACGATTTCATCGGAGATACGGTCACAAACTTTATCCGGGTGACCTTCGGCAACAGACTCGCTGGTAAACAGATAATTCGCGCGCATGCGGGATTCCCCTCAAAGAACAAACTCCTCTTTTGATATTCGTGTCGGGGCCGAAAAACAAGACACAGAAGGACATAAATATATCTTTATGTCCCATCGGGCGGGATAAATTTTTGCGCCAAACATGCAAAAGGCGGCCAAAATGACCGCCTTTCGACTTTACGTTACGGGACTACCGCGAAATGGCTATTCCGCATCGGCCTCGGCCGCGAGCGCCTTCACGAGCTCAACCACCTTGCGGCGGACCTTGCCATCGGAAATCTTCACGAAGGCGCGGTTGAGCTGCAGACCCTCGGAGGAGGACAGGAAATCAACCACATAATTGGAGCTGGAGGCTTCGGCCAAACCGCCGGCGGTGGCCGTATGCTCGCCTGGAGCGTCCTCGAAAAAGAAAGAAACGGGAACGTTAAGAATGCTCGAAATATTCTGAAGGCGGCTGGCGCCAACGCGGTTGGTGCCCTTCTCATATTTCTGGATTTGCTGGAACGTAATTCCGAGGCTCTCGCCGAGTTTTTCCTGACTCATGCCCAGCATGGTACGACGGAGGCGGATGCGGCTACCGACATGAATGTCGATCGGGTTCGGCTTCTTTTTATTCTCAATCATTAGTTTACCCTAACATAGGTTGAATACAGGTCCTGCCACCCGGTGCCCTTAACCGCCCCTATTAACGCCACGTTGCAGTCGACGCCCACCCGACTTCTAGTTTACGTACAAAATGGCGTACGGCAAGCACTATGCAATTTTAGGGTTTTTTGGTCAATTCGCCCTCGAAATAAAACCCATGCGTGAAATCGCAGCGATTATGCCGACCATCCCGATGATCAACCAGAAATAGGTTTTCCGTACGCTATCGTCGATTCGCGATACGGTTGCGCCACCCAAAGTAGCGTCAACGAATCCTTGCTCATTAAAGTCGATGCCGGAAACCAAACGTCCGTGAGCATCGACATAGGCCGAAACTCCGGTATTGGCGCTGCGAATCAGCGGCAGCCCCTGCTCGACCGCCCTCACCCGCGCCTGCAGGAAGTGCTGGTAAGGGCCGGGCGTATCCCCGAACCAGGCATCGTTCGTAACGTTCAGAATGGCATCCGCCTGGCGGATTTCCGGCGTCATCTCGTTTGGAAAGATGATCTCGTAGCAGATCAGCGGGTAGAGTTTGATGCCATCGGGCAGCGCCAGCAACTGCCGGCTCGCGGCCGCCGAAAAGCCGCCAGGCAGCTCGACGACATTCTGGATGCCGAGATAGCCGAGGATATTTTCGAAGGGCACATATTCGCCGAAGGGGACGAGATGGGTCTTGTCGGAGGCGCCGATAATCTGGCCGCGCCCGTCGATGACATAGACGGAATTGTAATAGCGCGGCTCGACGCCCGGCCCCATGTCCTCGACCCGAACCGCGCCGGTGATCAAGATCTGGTCGTCGTCGAGCTGGTCGGCAATGCGGGTGAGCGCATCCTGATTATCGGTCAGAATGAAGGGGATAGCGGTCTCCGGCCAGACGATGATGTCGGGCCGCTTGCCGCCATTCGCCGGCGGCTGGACCGAGAGCGAAAGATGCTTGTCGAAGATGGCAGCACGATCGGCGGCCGTATCCATCTTGGCTTCCTGGTCGATCGCCGGCTGGACGATGCGTACCACCGGAGCGGCCTTGCCGGCCGCCGGCGGTGCCGCTGGCAGGTTGAGCGCATAATAGCCATAGCCGAAATGCGCGGCGGCGATGAGCACGGCAAGCCCGATCCCCGGCAGCCGGCCCTGGCGCGTTCCGAGCAAGGCCGGCGCGGCGAAAACGAAGACGGCGAGCACGGTGACGCCGAGCACACCGATCACATGCGCCGATTGCATCATCAGCGGAATGGGCATGGCGCCATAACCGATGGCGTTCCAGGGAAAGCCGGTAAAAAGGAAGCTGCGCAGCCATTCCAGCAGGCCAAAACCGAAGGCGAGTGCGGCAATACGCCCCATGCCGTCGGACCAGAGCAGGCGGGCAAGCACCGCCGCCAGACCGTAAAAAATCGCCAGGAAGGCAGGAAGACCGAGGATCGCCAACGGCAATGCCCAGGCAAATTGATCGGCATCGATCAGAAGCGCGTGGCCGAGCCACCAGAGACCGGCGACGAAATATCCGAAGCCGAACAGCCAGCCTGTGGCAAAAGCCGGCCACAGACGGCCGAGAAAGCCGCTATCAGGACCGGCGGCGGCGCCATCCAGCAGCCAGACGAGCAAGGTGAAGGACACGAACATCGCCGCGAAGAAGCCGAAAGGCGGCAGCGCCAGGACACCGATGGCTCCGGCGAGAATGGCAAGCAGTGCGCGTTTGAAACCCCAGACGAGGATCACCTTGCCCGAAAGCCGTTCCATGCGCGCGCTCCGTCAAACTGCGAATCAATTGGCCGCAGTCTTTCAAAAAAGCAGCGATTTGTCCTGTTGAAGCGCCACTCTATTGGTTGGCGGCGTTCCGTTCGGCCGAAGATACCTCAGAAAGCATATCCGGCGATGGAAGATCCCGGTCGAGCCCGCCTCCCTCACCGTCCGCCCTGGCCGGACGACGGCGCACCGGATGACGCTTGCGGGTGATGCGAACCTTCTTGATGCGGCGCGGATCGGCATCGAGAATATGAAACTCGAAGCCCGGCAGCGCCTGGACAACCTCGCCACGCACCGGGATGCGGCCAAGCGCCGAGAAGATCAATCCACCCAGCGTATCCACCTCGTCCACCTGCTCGCTGATGTCGAAATCGGAGCCGATCGCCGCAGCGATCTCCTCCAGTTCGACACGGGCGTCGGCAACGAAAACGTCTTCGGAGACGCGCTTGAACATCACCTCGTCGTCATCATGTTCGTCATCGATATCGCCGACGACCATTTCGACGATGTCTTCATGCGAGGCGAGACCGTCGGTGCCGCCATATTCGTCGATGACGAGCGCCATCTGCGTGCGGTTGACCTGCATGCGGCGCAGAAGATCCGAGGCGAGCATCGAGGGCGGCACGAACAGGATTTTCCTGATGATACCGGCTTCGGCCAGCGTCTTCTGGAGATCGACGCGCGAAAGGTCGAAATTCGGCTTGGCCGAGCGCGCCGGCTTTTCGGCCGGCGTCGCGGTCGATGCAGACGCAGCGGTCTTGCCATTGCCGGCACGGCGCTTGTTGCGCGCCTGCTTGGCGACATAGGAGAGGAGGTCGCGGATATGCACCATGCCGCGCGGGTCATCCAGCGTTTCGGCATAGACCGGCATGCGCGAGCGGCCGCTCTCCTCGAAGAGGATCATCAATTCGCCGATGGTGATGTTCTGGTCGACCGCCTCGATATCGGCGCGCGGCACCATGACATCCTCGACACGCACTTCGCGGAAGCGGAGGATATTGTGCAGCATCGCCCGTTCGTCCGGCGAAAAGGCATCGTCATCCGTTGCGCTGGTCATCAACGCGTCGGCCAGATCCTCGCGCAGTCGTGCCGACCCTTGAGCCGGACGTAGAATGCGCGCTGCGCGTGCCCAGAAGGAAGATTGCGATCGCTTGCCGTTGCTACTACTGCCTGCCTCATCGGAGGAGGCGGTGTCGGCGCCGTCTTTGGCCTCAGAGGCCGGTCTTGTCGTAAAGTCGCTCATTGTTCCTGATCAGACAGGGTTCAAGTCAAATGGGGTCCTGCCCCGCATAGGGATCAGATAGGCCAAGACTAGCCAAAATGCGAGTCTCCAGCCCCTCCATTCTTTCGGCTTCGCTATTATTCATATGGTCGTAGCCGAAGAGATGCAAGAAACCATGCACCATCAAATGGGTCAGATGGTCGTCAAAACTCTTTTCCAGCTCGACCGCCTCACGCTCCACCGTCTCCCGGGCGATGATGATATCGCCGAGCATCGGGCCGGGCTTGCCGCCGGGAACCAGCGGAAAAGCGGGGAAAGACAAGACGTTGGTCGCCTTGTCCTGTTCTCGCCATTCCGCATTGATCTCACGGATCGCGGCATCGTCGGTGAAGACGAGCGACAGTTCCGGCGCCGTTTTCGGAAAAGGCTGCTTCTCATTTTTTTTGAGATAGGCGGCGGCTACGCCAAGAACGCGCTCAGCCAAAGCCTGCAAAACGTCTTCGGAGGGCCAATCGCCCTCCTCGACGCTGATCTGTATATCGAGTTCGGCCATCAGATCTGCGGATCGGCCTCACCGCCACCACCCACAGCAGGGACGGCATAGGTCGCATCATAGGCCCTGACGATGCGCGCCACCAGCGGATGGCGGACGACGTCTACGTCCTTGAAGCGGACGATGGTGATGCCCTCGACGCCGGTCAGCAGGTCCAGGGCCTCCACCAGGCCGGACTTGATGCCGCGCGGCAGGTCGACCTGGCTCGGGTCGCCGGTGATGATCATGCGTCCGTTGTCGCCGAGGCGGGTCAGGAACATCTTCATCTGCATCGCCGTGGTGTTCTGCGCCTCGTCAAGAATGACGACGGCGTTGGCGAGCGTGCGGCCGCGCATGAAGGCAAGCGGCGCAATTTCAATGACGCCGGCGGTAATGGCGCGTTCGACCTTGTCGGCCGGCATCATGTCGTAGAGCGCGTCATAGAGCGGACGGAGATAGGGATCGACCTTGTCCTTCATGTCGCCGGGCAGGAAGCCGAGGCGCTCACCGGCTTCGACGGCCGGGCGGGACAGGATGATCTTCTCGACGGCACCGCGCTCCAGAAGCTGGCAGGCGTGGGCGACGGCCAGATAGGTCTTGCCGGTACCGGCAGGGCCGACGCCGAAGACCATCTCGGAACGCTCCAGCGCCCGCATATAGGCATCCTGTGTCGGCGTGCGCGCGATGATCGTCTTCTTGCGCGTCGAAATCTGCGCCATCGTCAACTTGGCTTTTTTCTCCATGGTCGGCAACGTCAGTTGGTCGTCGGCGGCAACCGCCATACGGATTGCCCCTTCCACGTCGGAGCGCTCCACATTCCCACCTTTCTGCAGCTTGTCATAGAGATAATCGAGAGTGCGGCGCGCCTGGTTAGTGGCCGAGACATCGCCGGTGATGACGACGGAGTTGCCGCGGGCGCGGGCGTCGATGCCGAGACGCTCCTCCAGCAGCTTCAGATTCTGATCGAACTGTCCGAAAAGTTCGCTGGCGAACCGATTATTCTCGAACGTCAGGATGAAGTGATTGGCGTCGCTCGCGATGCGGGGCTGGCGCGATGATGAAGAAACCAATTCCTGTCCGTTCAAGCGGTGTGGCTCCTTGTGCCCGTCCGGAACCTAGAGCAACTCAGCAAAAAGGCTGTTGGTGCTGGTCCCGGTGATTCGTACGTTTATAATGTCACCGATTTGCGATGCTTTTGCATCAATATTCACAGACTGAAGCCAGGGAGAGCGACCTATCAACTGTCCCGGCATGCGGCCAGGCTTTTCCAGGAGCACATCGACCACTTTGCCGACACAAGCATCGGCGAAAGCGTGTTGCTGCTTCAATAGCAACGCCTGCAACCGTTCAAGCCGTTCCGCCTTGATCTCTTCCGGCACCTGGTCCTTCAGCTCCGCACCGGGCGTGCCCGGGCGGGTCGAATATTTGAACGAGAAGGCTTGCGCATAGTTCACCTCCTCCACCAGACGGAGTGTATCCGCAAAATCCTGTTCTGTCTCCCCCGGGAAACCGACGATGAAATCGCCGGAAAGGGCTATATCCGGCCGTGCAGCGCGGATTTTCTCGATCAGGGCAAAGTATTCGGCCGCCGTATGCCGGCGGTTCATCGCCTTCAGAATGCGGTTCGATCCGGACTGCACCGGCAGGTGCAGATAAGGCATCAGCGTGCGCAGGTCGCGGTGCGCCGAGATCAGCCGGTCGTCCATGTCGCGCGGGTGGCTGGTGGTGTAGCGCAGCCGGGCCAGACCCGGAATGTCCGACAGCCGGTAGAGCAGATCGCCAAGGCTCCAGGCCTCGCCATTGGGGCCAGCGCCGTGCCAGGCGTTGACATTCTGGCCGAGAAGCGTGATTTCGCGCACCCCGCCATCCACAAGTTTCTCAGCCTCTTCGACGATCTGGGCGACCGAACGGGAGACTTCGGAGCCGCGCGTATAGGGCACCACGCAAAAAGTGCAGAACTTGTCACAGCCTTCCTGCACCGTCAGGAACGCCGTGACGCCACGAGCGCGGATCTTCGACTTTTCTGCAATCGGCAGATGTTCAAACTTATCCTCGAGCGCATATTCCGTATCGACGACCCTGTGGCCTTCCTTGGCACGGCGCAGCGCGTCCGGCAGGCGGTGATAGGTCTGCGGGCCGATGACGACATCGACGGCCGGCGCACGACGAAGGATTTCCTCGCCTTCGGCCTGGGCGACGCAGCCGGTGACGCCGATCATCATCTCGCGGCCGTCGGCAGCCTTGCGCTTCTTCATGTCGCGCAGGCGCCCGAGCGCGGAATAGACCTTTTCGGCGGCCTTCTCGCGGATATGACAGGTGTTCAGCAGGACCAGATCGGCCTCTTCCATGTCCTCGGTCGGCTCATAGCCATCGCGGGCGAGCGCATCGCTCATCCGCGTCGAGTCATAGACGTTCATCTGACAGCCGTAGGTCTTGATGAAAACCTTGCGGCTGTTGGAGCCATCGCGCGG
Source organism: Rhizobium sp. RCC_161_2 (assembly GCF_041355235.1). NCBI lineage: Bacteria > Pseudomonadati > Pseudomonadota > Alphaproteobacteria > Hyphomicrobiales > Rhizobiaceae > Rhizobium > Rhizobium sp. RCC_161_2. The sequence continues at coordinate 151,837 of NZ_JBFUPL010000005.1, forward strand.
GCCGAGCTGCAGGGCGGTCGGCTCGGGGGCGTCGAGAGTTAAGCTGTCCTTGGTCATGGCCGCTATGTAGTGGCTTTTGCTCGCCGAGAAAATCAAAAAGTTGAAAACGCCCGGATATCAGGCAATCTCGCGGCCGAGCAGCCGGCTTGCGAGCATATTGCGGATGCGCCGCGCGATCGTGGCGCTGACATCCTTGCGCTTGGTGTCGGCGCGATATTCCACGGCCTCGCCGAAGCAGACATCGACATCGATGGCGCCACAGGCGACGATATCCTTCAGGTGCGGCACCAGCTCGATATCACCGGGCCAGGCAGCGATCGGGCGATAGTAGCGGCCCATGGCGATGCCGTGAATTCGGGTATAGGCGACCGCCACCGGCTGCACATGCACGACCGCATCCGGTGTTTTCGGCAGGGCGGCGGCGGCGGCGCCGAACAACGAGGATTTGACCTCCAACAGGCGATTGCCGTCCGAGGTCGTGCCTTCGGGAAACAGCACCATGATCTCGCCATTGGCCATGCGCTCGGCAATTTCGTTCACCTGATCGCCTGTCTTGCGCTTCTGCTCGCGCTCGATGAAGACGCTCTTCTGCCACTCAGCGAACTGGCCGAAGATCGGCCAGTCCCGCACTTCCGACTTGGCGATGAAGGCGACGTCGGCAACGGCTGACAGCACGAGGATATCCAGCCAGGACGAATGGTTGGCGGCCAGCATCAGGGGCCGGCGGCTTTCCGGCTGTCCGATGACATGGATGCGGACGCCGAGCCAATAGCAGACGATGCGGTGCCAGTAGCGCGGCAGATAGCGCCGGAGCTTCCAGTCGAAGCGCAGGCAGAGGATCTGCAACGGCAGCATGACGAGACTGACGGCAAAGATGACGATAGCGGCACAGCCGACGCGCAGCCAGGTCACCAAATCTTTCGCTCCGGCACGACAGTCATCACGTCAGCGTTCGTCCTTCTTCAGCGGGATACCATAAAGCTCCAGCCGGTGGTCGACGAGCTTGAAACCATGTTCTCGGGCAATGCGCTCCTGCAGCGCCTCGATCTCCGGCGAGTGAAACTCGATCACCTCGCCGCTCTTCAGATCGATCAGATGATCATGATGCTCTTCCGGCACTGTCTCATAGCGCGAGCGACCGTCGCGGAAATCATGACGGGCAAGAAGGCCGGCATCCTCGAAAAGCTTCACCGTGCGATAAACCGTCGAAATCGAGATCTTCGCATCCACCTTGACAGAGCGGCGGTGCAGCTCCTCGACGTCGGGATGGTCCTCGGAACTTTCGATGATCCGGGCGATGACCTTGCGCTGCTCCGTCATACGCATGCCGCGCTCGGCGCAAAGCTCCTCCAGAGATTTTACGGGATCGATCATCAAATACGGTCTTCGGTCACTTCGTCTATGACAACGGACTAGCGAAGAACGCGCCGCATGACAAGCGCCGTCGATTTCGCACCGTTTTCATCGACATAGTAGGCCTTGCGCTCGCCCACCGTCTCGAAACCGAGCTTGCGGTAGAGCCCGATGGCCGGCTGATTGACGCCGTCAACCTCGAGAAACATGGTTTCGCCGCCGCGATTGCGCGCCTCGCGCAGCGCCGCCTGCATCAGCCGCCAGCCAAGGCCCGTCCGGCCAAGCTTGGCGCTGACGGCAATCGTCAGGATTTCGGCCTCACCCGCCACATGCCGCGCCAGCACGAAGCCCGGAAGCGGCTTCTTCAGGATGGCGTTGGTCTGCCGGGCGACGAAGCCGAAGGTCGTGTCCTGCGACAGCAGATCCTCGAACTCGGTATCGCTCCAGACCCGCGCGAAGCGCTCGCCATGCAGGGCAGCTACTTCAATGCAATCCCGCAGCTGCATCGGGACGATTTCATATTCGGCTTTCAGGGTCAGATAGGATTCGAGCATGTCTATAGCCTGGCAACAGCGTATCCGGCCTGCGGTCTGGCATCGGGTCCGCGAAGATAAAGCGGTTTCGGCTTGTCGCTGACGGGTTTGGCAGCACCCAGCCGGGCAACGACGGCAATCGGAAATGCGTCGGGCCGCTCCGCGGGCGGCGCATCGCTGAGCCGGGCGACGGCCGTGCCGGTGACGACACCATCGAAGGCGCCGGCGATTGCCCGCGCTTCGTCGATCGTCACGGCACGGGCCTCGTCCAACGGGCGACCATCGGCGTCGAAGGACTGGAGATAAATCTCCTCGCGCTTGGCATCGATGGCGGCCAGAACCGATTGACCCGGATTCTGTTCCCGCGCGGCATCGGCCATGACCTCTAGGGTCGTGATGCCGATGGCTGGAATATTGAGGGAGAGCGCGAAACCGCGAGCGGCAGCGACGCCGATGCGGATGCCGGTGAAAGAGCCGGGGCCGACGGTCACTACGATGCGTTCGACCGCCGCAAGCGCTATCCCGGCTTTCGCCAGCGCCGCGTCGACAACATCCATCAAATGCTCGGCATGCCCCCGCCCGATCGTCTCCGTGACCTCCCCCATCACAGAATCACTGCCGCTATCATACACCGCGGCAGCGCAATCTACACCTGCCGTGTCGAGCGCCAGTACAATCATGTTTATTTTTCCGAAATGCGAAGATTTAGACGGCTTCGACTTCCTGAACTTCCGGAACGAAATGGCGCAGCAGGTTCTGGATGCCATGCTTCAACGTCGCCGTGGACGACGGGCAACCGGCGCAGGATCCCTTCATGTTGAGGTAGACCTTGCCGTCGCGGAAGCCGCGGAAGGTGATGTCACCGCCATCCTGGGCAACGGCCGGACGAACGCGGGTCTCCAGCAATTCCTTGATGGTCAACACGATCGTCGCGTCGCCCTCATCGAAGAACTCGCCGCTGGCATCCTGCGCTTCGGAGAGAACCGATGCCGCGCCCATGACCGGCTTGCCAGACATGAAATGCTCCATGATCGAGCCGAGGATGGCGGGCTTCAGATGCTGCCATTCCTGGTCGTCCTTGGAGACGGAGATGAAATCGTAGCCGAAATAGACGCCGCTGACGCCGGGGATATCGAACAGGCGAGCGGCGAGAGGCGAAACTTCCGCCTCATCAGCGCTGCGGAATTCGGCCGTGCCGCTTTCCATGACCACCTTGCCCGGCAGGAACTTCAGGGTGGCGGGGTTCGGCGTCGCTTCGGTCTGAATGAACATCTTGATCTCCATGCGGCGGGCTAAAAGCCCTGCGCCGACTTTAGAATATTTCAAAAGAAGATAGGCTTTTTGGCCGCTCTAATCAAGAGACCAGGCCTCAAGAAATAGCCCTCGCCAACTCAACTCAGGGCGTCGATTTCCTCGTTCGTCAACGTATCCGGCAGCACCGTCACCGGGATCGGAAAGGCAGCAGCACGCCCTGCGATCGAAGATACCAGCGGCCCTGGCCCCTCCTTGGCCGAACCTGCGGCCAGAACAAGAAGTGCAATATCCCGGTCTTCCTCGATCATCGCATTGATCTCATCGGCGGCCGACCCCTCACGAATGACAATCTCCGGATCGATGCCGATATTCTCGCGCACGATCTGCGCCGCTTTCGCCGTCGTCGCCTCGGCCTCCTCGCGCGCTTCCGCCCGCATGATCTCCTCGACACCCAGCCATTGCTGGAAATCGCCCTCGGGGATCACATAGAGAAGCACAAGGCCGCCATTGGAATTCTTGGCCCGCCGGCCGGCATAATGGACGGCGCGCTGGCATTCAGGCGTGCCGTCGATGACCGCCATAAACTTGCGGCGGTGACCTTCGAGCCGTGAGAGACGTTTTGATACCATGCGACGACTCTGCCACCTGAAGGAGGCGTTTTGCAAGCCCCCGTTTGTCGACGGGGGCTGCCTTCATAAGATGGTCAATAAATGAAGCCGACGATGTCGCGGACCTGGTTCATCGTCACCTCGGCGCGGGCGCGGGCGCGGGCACCGCCGTCACGCAGGACCGCATCGATATGACCGGGATCGGCCATCAGGCGGCGCATCTCGCCGGTGATCGGCGACAGCACATTGACGGCGAGATCGACCAGGGCCGGCTTGAAGACGGAGAACTGCTGACCGCCGAATTCCGAGAGCACATCCGCCTTCGACTTATCGGCAAGGGCTGCATAGATGCCGACCAGATTGTCGGCTTCCGGGCGGCCGGCAAGACCGGCGATCTCGCTCGGCAAACCGTCCGGATCGGTCTTGGCCTTGCGGATCTTCTTCGAGATGTTTTCCTCGTCGTCGAGCAGGTTGATGCGCGACAGATCGGAGGCATCCGACTTCGACATCTTCTTGGTGCCGTCACGCAGTGACATGACGCGCGGCGCCGGGCCGTCGATCAGCGGCTCGACCATCGGGAAATAGGCATGCACCGGCTCATCGCCGACCGTGATGTCGATACCATAGCCCGAGCGGCGGATGTGTTCCATGAAGTCCAGGTTGAACTTCATGGCGATGTCGCGGGTCAGTTCCAGATGCTGCTTCTGGTCGTCTCCGACCGGCACATGGGTGGCGCGATAAAGCAGAATATCGGCGGCCATCAGGCTCGGATAGGCGTAGAGACCGAGGGAAGCCTGCTCGCGATCCTTACCGGCCTTGTCCTTGAACTGCGTCATGCGGTTCATCCAACCGATGCGGGCGACGCAATTGAAGATCCAGGCGAGTTCGGCATGCTGCGGCACAGTCGACTGATTGAAGACGATATGCTTTTCCGGGTCGATGCCAGCGGCAAGAAACGCAGCGGTGATCGACCGCGTCTGGCTCCGCATGTCCTCATGCACGAGCTGCGCGGTGAGCGCATGCATGTCGACGACGCAATACATGCAGTCGTTGTTTTCCTGCAGCGCCACGAACTTACGGATCGCGCCGAGATAGTTGCCAAGATGGAGATTGCCGGTCGGCTGGACGCCGGAGAATACGAGCGGCTTGAATTCGGTCATGTCGTCCTCAAAAAGGCTGGTGGAGGGCCCGGGCGAGCTCGCGCTCGACCCTTGGTGTTCGGCGGGCTTATGCACGGCGGACAGGCGGGGATCAAGAGGATATGTGGCGGGAATTCAGGAAGAATGCTGGATCAGATCCCAGGTGTTGCCGTAGGGATCGGCAAAGACCGCGACGGTGCCGTAGACCTCATGGCGCGGCTCCTCCAGAAAACGGACGCCTTTTGCGACCATCGCCGCGTGATCGCGGGCAAAATCATCGGTCTTGAGGAAGAAGCCGACACGGCCGCCGGCCTGATTACCGATAGCGGCCCTCTGCCCGTCGTCCACGGCTTGTGCGAGCAACAACGCCGCACCCTCATCGCCCTTCGGCTTCACCACGACCCAGCGCTTGCCCTCGGGCTGCGGCTCGTCCTGTAGGCAGTCGAAGCCGAGGCAATCGCAATAGAACGCCTTGGCGCGATCGTAGTCGTCGACAACGAGGGTGATGAGGAAGAGGGATTGCCGCGGCAAGATGCTACTCCCCGTTCACCACTTCCGCATCCGGTGCTGGCGTCCGCGGCTTGCGTTTCACATTGCGGCGGATCATGCCGATGTCGGCGCCGCCGATCAGGAAGGCGACGGTGAAGTAGACCAGCATGGAGATGCCGATCAACAGGCCGAGCGTGCTGACCTTGGTCAACAGCGATGCACTCGAGGCAAGCCATGGCTCCCAGCGGTGCTGGAGATAAACGACCATCGCCGTCATGACGCCTGCGGAAACGACCAGCAGCGCGGCACGGCGGGCGAGCGCCCATTCCCAGGTCAGATGTCCCCGACGCAACAGCGTCGTGAACAGCAGCACCGTGCTGATCCAGCCGGCCGTCGCTTCGGCCACGGCGATGCCGGGCGCGCCCATGTAAGGGAAGAGACTGAGCGCGATCGCGCAGTTGGTGGCGACCGCAACACCAGAGAACCGCATCGGGGTCTTGGTATCCTCGCGCGCATAGAAGCCGGGCTGTAACGCTTTGATCAGGACGAAGGCCGGCAAGCCAAGGCCGTAGATTGCCAGGATCGAGCCGACGATCAGAGTGTTTTCCTGATGGAAAGCGCGGCGTTCATAGAGAACGCGAATGATGTCATCCGAGAGCACCCAGAGCGCCATGGCGGCCGGCAAGGTCAGGAACAGCACGAACTCGATCGAGCGGTTCTGCAGATTGCCGGCTTCCTTCAGATGACCGGATTTCAGCGCGCGGGCCAGCTCCGGCAACAACACGACACCGACGGCGACGCCGACGACACCGAGCGGCAGCTGATAGATACGGTCGGCATATTGCAGGGCGGCGATCGCGCCTTCGCGGCTGGAGGCAATCGCCTGGCCGATCATCTGGTTGATCTGCGTGATGCCGCCGGTCACGGCGGCGGGAATGGCGAGGATCAGCAGACGCTTCACATTCGGCGTGAAATGCGGCCAACGGAAGCCGATGTTGATGCCGGCATAGCGCACACCGATATAGACGACGAGCAATTGCAGGATGCCGGCGGCGAGCACGCCCCAAGACAGGTACCAGGCGGTCTCCAACGGAACGGCGCCGAAATAGAGCGAATAGAACAGCGCTCCGATCATCACCACGTTGAGGAAGATGGGCGCCACGGCGGCAGCGAAGAAATGATGCAGCGAATTCAGCATGCCGCTCATCATCGCCGTCAGCGACATGCACATGAGATAGGGGAACATCACGGCCGCCAGGCGCACCGTGATCGAGAACTTCTCCGGATCGTCGGCAAAGCCCGGCGCAATAATCCAGCGCACGATCAGCGGCATGCACAGTTCCATGACGACAGTGATCAGGAACAGAACGGAAAAGAGAACGCCGAAGACTTCTTCGGAAAAGCGCTTGGCGCCGTCGATGCCGTTCGCCTCGATCTCCTTGGCAAACAGCGGCACGAAGGCGGCGTTGAAGGCACCCTCGGCGAAAAGGCGGCGGAACAGGTTCGGAAAGCGGAAGGCGGCGTAGAACACGTCGGCCATCGGCCCGGTACCCAGGGCGGCGGCCATCAGCGTTTCGCGGGCGAAACCGAAGATGCGGCTGCCGAGCGTCGCGCCACCGACGGTGATGAATTTCTTGACGAGGCTCATGCGGCAGAACCGGCTTTCTTTTCGGTATTGGGCTTTTCGGCATTGAGCGACCGCGTGGAGGCGGGCGCGATCATGCCGGACGGCATGCGCTCGCGCATCTCGTCCTCCTCACCCGCCATCACCGGCTTCAGGCGCGCGGTAATATTGGCTCGCTTGTTTTCGTTGGAGATCTTCTGTCCGACCAGATCGGTCACGTAGAAACTATCGATGACCTTCTCGCCGAAGGTGGTGATCCGCGCCGAGTGGATATCGAGCGACAAGTCCGAAAGAACCGAAGTGATTTCCGACAGAAGACCGGTGCGGTCGAGGCATTCGACCTCGATGACGGTAAACTTGTTGGACAGGCTGTTGGAGATCGTCACCGATGGCGGGATGACGAAAGCCTTGTTCTTACGGCGATTCTTGGTGCGCGTGGCGATGACTTCCGGCAGGCGCTTGCGGCCGGCCAGCACGTCCTCGATCATTCTGCCTATGGTGCCGGCCCGACGCAACTCGTCCGCATCGTCAGTGAATTCACGGCTGACATGGATGGTGTCGAGCGCGCGGCCATCCGCCGTCGTGAAGATCTGCGCGTCGACGATGTTGGCACCAGCTGCGGCGCAGGCGCCGGCGATAACCGTCAAAAGCCGCGGATGGTCCGGCGACAGCACGGTGATTTCGGTGATGGCGTGGAAGCTGTCGGTGCGCACCATCGTCGCCAGAACCTGGCCCGATTTGTCGGTCTGGCGGATGAACCGCGTATGGCGGATCTGGTCTTCCAGCGGCACGGACAGAAGATAGGGCTGGTAGTGCAGCTTGACATAGGCCTTGCGGGCCTTCTGACCCCAATCATCCAATGATGCTTCGAGCGCCTTGGCGGCGGCTTCCGCCCGCTCCTTGCGCGATACCTCCGAGAAACCGCCGGCCAGCAGCAGCTCGGTCTCGTAATAGAGCGTGCGCAGCAACTGCCCCTTCCAGCCGTTCCAGACGCCGGGGCCGACGGCGCGGATGTCGCAGACGGTCAGGATCAGCAGCATCTTCAACCGGTCGAGCGACTGCACCCGGTCGGCGAAGTCGATGATGGTCTTGCGGTCGGTGAGGTCGCGGGTCTGTGCGACCATCGACATGGTCAGATGTTCCGCGATCAGCCAGACCACCAACTCGGTCTGCTTCGGCGACAGGCCGAAGCGCGGGCAAAGCTTGCGCGCCACCTTGGCACCGGCTTCGGAGTGATCCTCCTCGCGGCCCTTGGCGATGTCATGCAGCAGCACGGCGACATAGAGCGCGTCGCGGTCCTCGATGCCCGGCATCAGCTTGTTGACGAGCGGATGGATATCCTCGGCCTTGCCCTTGTCGATCTCTGACAGCACCTCGACGGCGCGGATCAGATGCTCATCGACCGTATAGTGATGATACATGTTGAACTGCATCATCGAGACGATCTTGCCGAACTCCGGAATGAAGCGGCCAAGCACGCCGGCCTCGTTCATGCGGCGCAGGATCAGCGCCGGATCGCGCTTCGAGGTCAGGATCGCCAGGAACAGGCGGTTCGCTTCCTCGTTCTCGCGCAGATCATTGTCGATCAGCCCCAGCGAGCGGGTGACGCGCTTCAGCGCATCGGGATGGAATTCAAGCCCGTTGATATCGGCCACGAAGAACAGGCGGATGAGGCTTACCGGATCGCGCTTGAAGACATCGGGATTGGCAAGCGCGATGCGGCCGCGATCCTCGACGAACTCGATCGTGCCGGGGATCTTGCGCGAGCGATGGGCAAACCGGCTGATGACGCCGGTCAGGCCCGGCGTCGCCTTGGCCTGCTGGTCCTCGAGCGCCGCGCAGAGGATGCGGGTGAGATCACCGACATCCTTGGCGACAAGGAAATAGTGCTTCATGAAGCGTTCGACGGCGGAAAGGCCGGGGCGGGCGTGATAGCCGAGCGCCTCGGCAATTTCGCGCTGAATGTCGAAGGACAGCCGCTCTTCCGCCTTGCCGGTGAGGAAATGCATGTGGCAGCGCACGGCCCAGAGAAAATCCTCAGCCTTTTCGAAGAGGCGGTATTCCTGTTTCGAGAGCACGCCGAGCTTCACCAGCTCGACCGGATCGCGGACATGGTAATAATATTTGGAGATCCAGAACAGCGTGTGCAGGTCGCGCAGGCCGCCCTTGCCTTCCTTGACGTTGGGCTCGACCAGATAGCGGGTATCGCCGGCCTTGCGGTGGCGCTCGTCGCGCTCGGCAAGCTTGGCGGCGATGAATTCCGGACCAGTATTGGTGACGATTTCCTTGTCGAACCGCGTCTCCAGCTCGTGCGCCAGGGGCTCGTTGCCGCAGATATAGCGTGTCTCGAGGATGGCGGTGCGTACCGTCATGTCGGATTTCGCCTCGCGCATGCACTCCTCGACGGTGCGCGTGGCATGGCCGACCTTAAAGCCCATGTCCCAGAGCATATAGAGGATGAACTCGACCGCCTTGTGCGTCTCCTCTGCCGGTTTCGGCTGGAAGAGGAAGAGAAGGTCGATATCCGAGCCCGGCGCCAGCGTGTCGCGGCCATAGCCGCCGACGGCGGTAACGGTGAAGCTGCCCTTCTGCCTCGGATAGACGTGGCTGACCGTGAAGTCGTAGAGAACAGTGATGATCTGATCCTGCAGCCAGGAAATCCGGTGCGCGCAATCGAGCCCGCCGCCTTCTTCCGAGAGCAGGCGGCGCGCGTTTTCGCGGCCTTCCTGGCTCGCCTTCTTCAACAGAGCGAGAAGGGCCGAACGCTCGTCCTTCTTGTCTTCATGGCGCTTGGCGAGGGTCTCGCATTCCGCCCTCAGCGCGGGGACGTCGAGAATGACGGAGAAATCGATGTCATGCTTAACCATGCTCGGCCGACCGGAATCCTGTTCATTGACCGCGGCCAATTGCCGGCGCGCCTGTCTTTTCGTCTGCATGCGCTATAGCCTCTTTGCCCGGCGATTGACACAGGCTTTCTACGCCCGAATCCCGTAATCCGGCTTGGAGCCCAATTCCCCGAACCAGCGCTTTCGGGAGTTCTATCGGGTCAAGGTTGACGAAGAGTGACGGCTGTCGACGCAGAAATCGGCGGTTTTAGGGCTGCGGCACCACAAGCGACCGTCTCAGCTCGTTTATGCTATGCAATATGTTTCGCGATTGAGCACCGATCTGCGTCACCATTTCCCGCTCGCATTCCCAATAGCCGGCCTTGGCGATTGCAGTCGTGATGTCGGAAATCCGGCTGCAGGACAAGGCGATGTTGAGAAGCCCCCGATCGGACTCACAGTCGGGCGCTTCCCCCTCGCCGCAAATCTTGCCGCGCGCCGCAATCGGCGAAAAGCGGTCGGCGAGAACGCGGACCTCGGCAAGAAGATTTTCGATATGCATCCGATTATCCTTGGGAATCGCCTGTTATCAGCCGGCCTTGTTCAGAGTCTTTTTCAGTTCGTATAGCGCATCGAGAGCTGCGCGTGGCGTCAAATCGTCAAGATCGAGCGTCTTCAGCGCCTCCTCGACCTTAGACGGACCGCGCCTGCCGCCCGCCTCCTCGCGGCGGACCGCGACCTGGAAGAGCGGCAGATCATCGATGAGCTGGCTTGCCGGATTCTTGCGGTCGGCGTCCTCCAGACGCGTCAGAACGTCGCGGGCGCGTGCCACGACCGAGGCCGGCAGGCCGGCAAGCCGGGCCACCTGAATGCCGTAGGAACGGTCGGCGGCACCCGGCCCGACCTCATGCAGGAAAATGACGTCGCCGTCCCATTCCTTGACGCGCATGGTGGCATTGGAGAGCCGCTCGAGCTTTTCCGATAGCACGGTCAGCTCATGGAAATGCGTGGCGAACAGGCCCCGGCAACGGTTGGCCTCATGCAGATGCTCCACCGAAGCCCAGGCAATCGAGAGACCATCGAAGGTGGCGGTGCCGCGGCCGATCTCGTCAAGGATGACCAGCGAGCGGTCGGTCGCCTGGTTGAGGATCGCCGCCGTCTCGACCATCTCGACCATGAAGGTGGAGCGGCCGCGCGCCAGATCGTCGGACGCGCCGACGCGCGAGAACAGGCGGTCGACGATGCCGATATGGGCGGAGGCAGCCGGCACGAAGGAGCCCATCTGCGCAAGAATGGCGATCAGCGCATTCTGGCGCAGGAAGGTCGATTTACCGCCCATGTTCGGGCCGGTCAGCAGCCAGATCGCCCCATCCTTGCCATCTGATGTCGGCGACAGATCGCAATTGTTGGCGACGAAAGGGCCACCCGCCTGTCGGCGCAGCGCCTGCTCGACCACCGGATGGCGGCCGCCTTCAATGGCGAACATCCGGCTGGCATCGACCACGGGCCGGCAATAGGCCTGCTCTTCGGCGAGCAGCGCCAGCCCGGCGGCGACATCGATCACCGACAGCGCGCGGGCGCCGGCCTTGATCGCCTCTGCCTCGGCAACGACGGCCGCGACCATGTGGTCGAAGGCGGCCAGCTCGATCGTCAGCGCCTTGTCGGCGGCATTGGCGATACGGCTTTCGAGATCGGCAAGCTCCGTCGTGGTGAAGCGCATGGCGTTGGCCATGGTCTGGCGATGGATAAAGCGCGCCTTGGCTTCGGCGCTGTCGGTCATCGGCCCGGCATTGCCGGCGGTGACCTCGATGAAATAGCCGAGCACGTTGTTATGCTTGATCTTCAGCGATTTAATGCCGGTTTCCTCGGCATATTGCAGTTGCAGCCCGGCAATGACGCGGCGCGACTGGTCGCGGAGCGCCCGCACCTCGTCCAGCTCGGCATTCGCCCCTTCCCGCAGGAAACCGCCGTCGCGCTTCAGAAGCGGCAATTCATCGGCAAGCATCTCGGCAAGCAGAGCTTCAAGATCGGCAGGCAGAGAGCGGAGCCCGGCAAGGGCAGCTTCCAGCTCTTCCGGCAGAAGCGCCGAGCCGAGCATCCGAGCGATATCGGCGGCGGCACCGAGACCCTGGCGGATCGCCCAGAGATCGCGCGGGCCGCCCCGGTCGAGCGCCAGGCGGGACAGCGCGCGCGGCATGTCGGGCACATGTTTCAGTGCCGTGCGCAGATCGTTGCAAAGCGAGGGTTCTTCCACGAGGAAGCCGATCGAATCCAGCCGTTCGCTGACGCGCGCGGGGTCGGTCACCGGCGACATCAGCCGCTCGGCCAGCAGGCGCGCGCCGCCGCCGGTCACCGTGCGGTCGATCGCCTTCAGCAGCGAACCGTTGCGGTCGCCCGAAAGTGTGCGCACCAGTTCCAGATTGGCACGGGTGGCGGGATCGATGAACAGCGTCGAGGCGCCGCTTTCGCGCTCCGGCATCCCAAGCGGCGGCCGCTCGGCGATCTGGGTCTTTTCGACATAGGCAACGGCTGCCGCAGCTGCGGCAAGCTCGGCACGGGTGAACGTGCCGAAGCCATCGAGCGTCGAAACGCCGAAATAACGGGTAATGCGGCCCTCGGCGCTGGCGCTGTCGAAGAGGACACCCGGCTGCGGCACGGCCACGCGGCCGAGCACGTCGAAAACCGGCTTCAGCTCCGGATCGTGGAACATCGTGTCCGGCAGGATCAGCTCGCGCGGATCGATGCGCAGGATATCGGCAAGCAGCCGTGACGCCTCGGTCTCGGCCAGCCGGAAGACACCGGTCGATATATCGATCCAGGCCAGCGCCAGCTGCGGCTCGGTGCCACCGCGAATACGGGTGAGCGCCATCAGATAGTTGGATTCCGAGGGCGAAAGCAGCTTTTCCTCGGTGATGGTTCCCGGCGTCACAAGACGGACGACATCACGCCGGACCACCGATTTGCCGCCGCGCTTCTTCGCCTCCGCCGGATCCTCGATCTGCTCGCAGACGGCAACGCGGAAACCCAGCGAAATCAGCTTTTGCAGGTAATCATCGGCGGCATGCACCGGCACGCCGCACATCGGAATATCCTGGCCCATGTGCTGGCCGCGCTTGGTGAGCGTGATGCCAAGCGCCCGCGAGGCGTCGACGGCGTCCTCGAAGAACAGCTCGTAGAAGTCGCCCATGCGATAGAACAACAGCGAACCGGGATTGTTCGCCTTGATCTCGATATATTGCTCCATCATCGGAGTCGCGGAGGCACGACTTTCCTCCGAGGCAAGCTCGGCGGCCGAGAAAGCATCGACGCTGGTCATTATTCGTTCATTCACGGATGTGCAGTTTTTCCCAAAAATGAGGTGTCACCCTATCCGCGTGCCGCTATAGAAGACAACAGCTATCGGGCAAGAGGAACCGGTCGCCCACAGGAGGTTTGGAGGATACATGCCTGACACCAACACCACGTCGCGTCCAGGAACGGGGATCACCGATCAGGAAGCACTCGACTTCCACAAGCAGGGCCGCCCCGGCAAGCTTGAGATCAACCCGACGAAACCAATGGCGACGCAGCGCGATCTTTCGCTCGCCTATTCGCCGGGCGTCGCTGTTCCCGTAAAGGCGATCGCCGCCGATCCGGCGACGGCCTACGACTACACGGCGCGTGGCAACATGGTGGCCGTCATCTCCAACGGCACCGCCATTCTCGGCCTCGGCAATCTGGGTGCGCTCGCCTCCAAGCCGGTGATGGAAGGCAAGGCTGTTCTCTTCAAGCGTTTCGCCGATGTCGATTCGATCGATCTTGAGATCGACACCGAAAATGTCGACGAGTTCATCAATTGCGTGCGCTATCTCGGCCCTTCCTTCGGCGGCATCAATCTCGAGGACATCAAGGCGCCCGACTGCTTCATCATCGAACAGCGCCTGCGCGAGCTGATGGACATCCCCGTCTTCCACGACGACCAGCACGGCACCGCCATCATCGCCGCCGCGGGCTTAATCAATGCGCTGGAACTGACCGGCCGCGACCTCAAGACCACCAAGCTCGTCTGCAATGGCGCGGGTGCTGCCGCGATTGCCTGCGTCGAGCTGATCAAGGCGATGGGCTTCAATCCGGAAAACGTCGTGCTCTGCGACACCAAGGGCGTGATCTACCAGGGCCGCAGCGAAGGCATGAACCAGTGGAAATCGGCGCATGCGGTGAAAACCGACAAGCGGACGCTGGAAGAAGCCATGAAGGGCGCCGACGTGGTTTTCGGCCTGTCGCAGAAGGGTGCCTTCTCCGCCGAGATGATCCGTTCCATGGCCGACAGACCGATCATCTTCGCCATGGCCAATCCCGATCCGGAAATCACGCCGGAGGAAGTCGCCCGCATCCGCGACGATGCCATCATGGCAACCGGGCGCTCGGACTATCCGAACCAAGTCAACAACGTCCTCGGCTTCCCCTATATCTTCCGCGGGGCGCTCGATGTTCGTGCATCGACGATCAACGATGAAATGAAGATCGCCGCAGTGAAGGCCCTGGCGAGCCTGGCGCGTGAAGACGTGCCAGACGACGTGGTCGCCGCCTATCAGGGCGCAAGACCACGTTTCGGCGCGCAATACATCATCCCCGTGCCCTTCGATCCGCGCCTGATCTCGGCGATCCCGGTTGCCGTCGCGCAGGCCGCGATGGAAAGCGGCGTCGCCCGCCGCGCCATTCCCGACATGGCCGCCTATGCCCGCGAGCTATCGGCCCGGCGCGACCCGATCGCCTCGACGCTGTCGCAGCTTTACGAGCGCGTGCGCCAGCGTCCCAAACGCATCGTCTTTGCGGAGGCGGAAGAAGAGCAGGTCATGCGCGCCGCGCTATCCTATGCCAACCAGGAGCTGGGCACTGCCATCCTGCTTGGCCGCGAGGACCTGATCCACGCCACCGCGGAGCGCGCCGGCATCGACCTCAACCGGCCCGGCCTCGAAATCGTCAATGCCCGCATTTCCAAGCGGGTCGAGGCCTATATCGACTATCTCTACGCCCGGCTGCAGCGCAAAGGCTACCTGCACCGCGACGTGGCGCGCCTGATCCATAACGACCGCAATCACTTCGCCGCCTGCATGGTGGCGCTTGGCGATGCCGACGGCATGGTGACCGGCGTAACCCGCAACTATTCGACCGCGCTCGAAGACGTGCGCCGCTGCATCGACGCCAAGCCGGGGCACCGCGTCGTCGGCGTGTCGCTGGTGCTTGCCCGCGGCCGCACCGTCTTCGTCGCCGACACCGCCGTCCACGACATGCCGACGGCGGAGGAGCTGGCCGATATTGCCGAGGAAGCCGCCGGCTTCGCGCGGCGCATGGGCTACGAACCCCGCGTCGCCATGCTGGCCTACTCCACCTTCGGCCATCCCTCGGGCGAGCGTTCCGAACGGGTGCGCGAAGCCGTCAGCATCCTCGACAAGCGCTATGTCAAGTTCGAGTTCGACGGCGAAATGGCCGCCGACGTGGCGCTGAACCGCAAGATCATGGAGAGCCAGTATCCTTTCTCCCGCCTCTCCGGTCCCGCCAACGTGCTGGTGATGCCGGCCTTCCACTCCGCCGCAATTTCCACCAAGATGCTGCAGGAACTCGGCGGCTCCACCGTCATCGGTCCGCTGCTCGTCGGCCTCGACAAGCCGGTGCAGATTACCTCGATGGGCGCCAAGGATTCCGATATCGTCAACATGGCGGCGATTGCCGCCTATGGCGGGGGATCCTAACTGGGAACCCATATCATGGAGGGTCGGCGGTCAAAGAAAGACGATGGCCGCCGCCTCAATTGGGTGTAGAATACGAAGATGAGTGAAGCTCGTCCCCTCTTTGGAACGCTGCGCCATTCAGCGCGGCCAGATATTGTCGACGCTATCGAGCGGCTCGTCCTTGAGGCGCCCGACCGCAAGCTCAACCGCGTGAACGCCCTTGCCTTCGCAGCCGATCATGGCTTCGATGAAGAACAGGTTATTAATGCGTTCCTGCATGCATCCCGGCTTGGCCTGTTCGAAATATCCTGGAATGTTCTTTGCCCCGGCTGCGGTGGGGTGCTGGACGCCAATACTTCTCTGAAGACCGTGCAGAGCGACACCTATAGCTGCGCCCTTTGCGCAGCCGGATATGAACCGACGCTCGACGAGATGGTCGAGGTCACCTTCACCGTCAGCCCCCGTGTGCGCCACATCGAGGCGCATAATCCGCACGAGCTGTCACCGTTCGAATATTTCCGCCAGATCTATTGGAGTTCAGGCGTCGACCTGCCTGAAGAAGGCTATGAGGCGAAGGTCGACGAATTCGTGCTGGAGTCGCTGGAACTGCCCGCCGGAGAGAAAGCGGTATTGTCGCTGCAATTGCCGGCGGAGTTCGTCATCATCTTCGAGCCGGTCACCCATGCGGCGCAATTCCTTGATGTCAAGGGCGAACCGTCACGGGAACGCCAGACCATCTCGCTCGTCTTCGATCGCCTGCATCGGCACAGCGATCCCATCACTCTGCGGCCCGGTCCCCTGCGTATTGTGATGGAAAACCATACGAATGTCCGCGCGCTGCCATCCGTTTGCGTGGCGAACGACGCCCTTCACGAGTTGCTCGGCCATCGCCGCCCGTTCCTGACCGCAAAGCGCCTGCTTTCCAACCAGACCTTCCGTGACATCCACCGCACCGACACAATCGATGTGGACCAGCGGCTGAAGATCACCAGTCTCACCTTCCTCTTCACCGATCTGCGCGGCTCGACAGAGCTCTACGAAAGGGTCGGCGATCTCGCGGCCTTCGACCTGGTCAGAACCCATTTCGGCATTCTGCACGAGATCGTCGCCGATGAGGCGGGCGCCGTCGTCAAAACCATAGGCGATGCTGTCATGGCGACCTTTCCCAGCCCGGATCGGGCGTTGATCGCGGCGATGCGGATGCGCGAAGCCATGCTCGGTCTCAACAATGAGCGCGGCAATAACGATCTTCTTTTGAAAATCGGTATCCATGAGGGACCGTGCATCGCGGTCAGCCTTAACGAGCGACAGGATTATTTCGGACAGACGGTCAACATCGCCTCTCGCGTGCAGCATCTGGCGACATCACGCGAGATATTCGCGACCGGCCCGGTGCTCGACAATCCCCGCGCCGCCGAGCTCCTGACGATGCGCGGCCTGAAGCCGGTCTCGCATCATGTCTCGCTTCGCGGCATCACGGATGAGATCGATATTTTCGCTATTCCCTGAGGGCTTTAACCGAGCGAATGGGGCTTGCTTCGATCAGCTCGCGAACCGGCCGGCGGCAGCGCCATAGTAGTTGACGTAGCGGTCCGAGATGCTGGCGATCGGCAGGACGATCAACACGTCTGTCGTATTGAAGGCATGGTCGACGACGGCATTGGAGCCGACCATGGCGCCGAGGCGCAGATAGCCCTTGATCAGCGGCGGCAACGCCATCAGCGCCTTCTTGGAATTGATAGCCTCGACGGGCATCAGGTCCATGGTGCGCGCGAGCGATGGCAACGCGCCGACGGTCCATTCATCCTTGGCAACGACGTTATGATAGAGGAAGGACAGCGCCAGTGCATGCTGTTCCGGACGGATGCCGGGGAAGGAGGCGCAACCGAACATGGCGCCCATGCCATGCTTCAGCGCATAGGCCCAGTTGCCCTGCCACAGCAATTCGACGGTGCGCTTGTTGCGATAGGCCGGCAGCACGCAGGAGCGGCCGAGTTCCATGAACTGCTTGTCGGGATGGCGGGCCAGAAGCGCGTCGACGTCGAATTCCGACGAGGAATAGAAGCCGCCATTTGCCATGGCCACTTCCTGGCGCAGCAGACGGTAGGTGCCGACGATCTGATCTTCGGTATCGCCTTCCAGCGAACGGTCGAGCACCAGCAGATGATCGCAGATCGAATCATAGCTATCGACATCGCGCTGGCGACGCATGGCGTCGGCCGGCAATTGCGCGTTCATCTCCTCGACGAAGACGCGATAACGAACAGCCTGAGCAGCGTCGATTTCCCGCGCCGTGCGAGCCAGGCGGGTTTCTAGATTTCCGATGCGTCCGAACACATCGCTTGCAACCGGTGCGATCGTCGCCTTTGAAGACTGAACCATTTCGCCCTGAGCTTCGCGATTCAAAATTTCGATGGACATGACGCCTCCCCCTCGGCGGGTTGATATAGCGCCATAAAGCAAATTCTTGCGACAGGAAAGTGACATGGTGCTTTACGAAAAGCAAGAAGCGTGCCTGTTGCAAATGTCTAATAAGCGCAAAGTCCCCAACTTCCGAGGGGACCCGCGAAATGATGCCACGCGGTTTTCCAATAAGATCGTGCTTAAATAAGCGGATCAAGGGGAACGTTGATTCGCAATCAGATTATTGGTTCCTGGCGCGTTCGAAAGCGATCTTCGACAGGTTTTGCACCATGGTGATGAGGCGCTGGGGATCGACCGGCTTGACGATGACGGCATCGGCGCCGGCCAGGAGCACCTGACGGCGAATGGCATCGCGGCTGTCCGCGGTCAGCACGATCACCGGCAAAGGCGAAAGGCCGGCCCGGCGCTCCTGCGCCCGCAATTGCGCCAGCACGGTTACGCCATCGCCGCCGGGCATGGTGAGATCGGTGACGATAATGTCTGGACGGCTCTCGCCCTTTTCCATGCGAGCCAGCAGGCCGGTGAAATCCTCGACGAGGCGAACCCGGTGTCCGGCCTTGGCCAGCATGGCACGAACCAGCATGGCATTGACGGGATCGTCCTCGCCGAGCAGGACATTGAAGGCCAAGTCCGTCGCTTCCGGCGCCATCAGACCGAAGCCAGGCGGATTGTCGATCAACGCTTCCCGCTTCTCCATGCCGCGCATGCGGCCGCTCAAGACATCGATCAGCGATTGCTCGCGCAGCGGCCGGATCAGCCAGGCATCGAACAGATCAAGCGGATGCGTGTTACGTTCCTCCGGGTTGACCAGGAAGATCTTGCGCAGACGGGAAGTCGCCAGTTCGCTGCCCTCGCGGAAATACCATGGGGCCATGCGGTGATCGACGATCAGATCCGTCAGCGGCCCATCTTCGCTATACGACACGTACAGGCGCAGGCTTTCGGTATCGTCGGGGCCGATCAGGCGGCAGCGGCCGCCAAGCGTTCGGATGGTTTCGGCGATCGCCGTGCTTGCCGCCCCTTCCGGCGCCAGCAGCAGGATGCGGGAGCCCTTGAGCAGATCATCCCGCCTGCCGGGCGCATCCTCGCCGGCGACGAGGGAAACCGGGAAGCGGATGGTGAATTCGCTGCCGTTGCCCCGCTCGCTGGCGACGCTTAGCGCGCCGCCGAATTCGCGCAGGATGCGGGCGGAAATCGCAAGTCCGAGACCCGTGCCGGCGCTTCTGTCCAGCATATTGCCGGCCTGCTCGAACTCGCCGAATATCCGCGCCTGCTCCTCTTCCGTCATGCCCGGCCCGCTGTCCCTGACCGATATCAGCAGATTGCCGCCGTCAAGGCTGGCGCGAATGAGGACGCCGCCCGTCTGGGTGAACTTCACGGCGTTGCCGATGACGTTGAACAGGACCTGGCGCAGCCGGGCCGGATCGAACTCCATGGTTTCGGGAACATCGGCCGAAACGGTCGCGGCAATCTCGATGCCCTTCTCGTGGGCGCGATGGGCGAGCATCTCGACGACGCCTTCGAGCAGCGGCCGCAGCGTCTCGGCGCGCGGGCGAAGCTGGAATCGATTGACTTCGATCGTCGAGAAATCCAGGAGGTCCTCGACCAGTTGCACCAGCGCATTGCCGGACTGGCGGATGCCGGTCAGATAATTGGCCTGCTCAAGGGTCAGCGGCGTCTGGGCAAGCAGATGGTTCATGCCGAGAATACCCGACAGCGGCGTGCGGATCTCATGGCTGACGGTGGCAAGCAGCCGCGACTTGGCGGCGCTGTTGTACTCGGCTTTCAGCCGTGCCTCTTCGCGCAGACGCGTGGCTTGCCGCTCCTCGGTCACATCGCGGGCGACGCTCTGGATACTCAGCCGGCTTGTGACCGGATCGCGGAACATCACATCGTGCCAGGCAAAGATGCGCGGGCCTTCGGGCGTCAAAATCTCGGCATCCTGACGCTGCGATGCCGTAACGGCGCGAAAGACGAGCCCGGCCTCTTCCAGCGTCAGGCCCTCCGGATTCGCCTTGCCGGTCAGCTTGCGGAACGTCGCATTCGCATGAATGATGCGGCGCTCGATGCTGCGCGTGACCGTGATATCGCCGAGCGCATCATGGATAGTGGCAAACAGGCTGGTGCTCTCGTTGCTCTCCCAGAGACGGTCATACTCCTGCTCGCTGAGCGGCGGCGCATCGGCGATGACCCTGCGGCCGGTCTTCCGCTCCATGGCGATACCCGCAACCGCGATTGCCAGGGCTATCAGGCCCAACAGGCCGACGAGCACCAGCGGGCCGCCGAGATAGCCGGCGCACAACAGCGCCGCGCCGGCGATCAGGCCGCCGCCGTTCAGCCAATGGCTTTGCAGCCATTGAGAAAATCTGGGAGAAAATCTGGACGGAGTGGATGGGCCCTGCCCGGCTGCCGGCAAGATCTCGATTGGATCGGCGTCCAGGCCGGGCGCGTCCACGAGCGGCCGTTCACGCGAACCGGTTTGGTCATCAGCGGCGGCGACAAGCTTATCCTGCAGGTTTGCCAGAGTGCTCATGCCCGTTTGCTAACACGCGCACTCTTCCCGATGCCTTCAGGGATTCGCTAGAATTTTAAGCGTTTGCCTTTTTTGGCAAGAGAAGCTCGTCCAGAATGACGCAGGCGGCCCCGACGGTGATGAAACTGTCGGCGAGATTGAAGACCGCGAAAGACCATGTCTCCGTGTGGAAGAGAACGTAGTCGATCACATGGCCGTAGAGAAACCGGTCGATCAGGTTGCCAAGCGCGCCGGCGATGATCAGGGCGAAGCCGAGATGGGCGAGCCAGCGATGATTGGGCGTACGCCGCCAGAGCCAGAGCACGAAGGCGACGATGACGAGCCGCATGCCGACGATGAACCAGCCATCCATGCCCGACAGCATCGAGAAGGCGACGCCGAGATTGTAGGTGCGGTAGAGCGCCAGCATCGGAATGACCGGCACCATCTCCTGCAGCGGCAGCCAGTGATCGACCATGATCTTCACGGCCTGGTCGAGGATGACGGCGATGATGATGAAAATCAGGATCGGCAAGGGCCGGGAAAACAATGCGGGCTTGGCGGCGGCCTGGTCGTTGATGTCGCTGTCGGTCATCGTGTCTCGCTGAGAGTGAGAAGATGGCGGCGGGCTTCGAACAGCATCACCGCCGTCGCCACCGCCAGGTTGAGGCTGTCGGCGCGGCCGGCCTGCGGAATGCGGGCAAGCGCATCGGCCTCCTTCGCCAGGGCATCCGGCAGACCGGATTGCTCGTTGCCCATCAGGAGCACGACGGGTTTCTTCTTGTAATCGATGGTGCGATAGTCGACCGCGCCGGCCAGATGTGTGGCGACGACCGAAACGCCGGCCGTCTTCTTCCAGGTTAGAAACTCTTCCGGCGTTGCCTTAACGACGGGAACGGCAAAAACCGAGCCCATGGTGGCGCGCACGGTTTCCAGCGAAAAGGGATCGGTCGTCTCGCCGACGAGGATCACGCCCGACGCGCCGGCCGCATCCGCCGTGCGGATGATGGTGCCGAGATTGCCGGGATCGCGCACGCGATCGAGCGCGACCCAGGTCTCGCCAGCCTTCGGCCTGACGTCCCGAAGCGGTCGCCAGCGCTGGTCGAAGATGCCGACCACCATCTGCGGATTGTCGCGCCGAGTGATCGAGGCAATGACCTTTTCGCTGACTTCCAGCACCAGCCCGCCGGCGGCGACAGTCTTGGCGGCCACCTGCTCGACCAGCGGCTTGCCCTTGGCGGCCTTGGCGTAAACCAGCGTGCGGATCGTCCAGCCGAGTTCAAGCGCGTCGATGACGAGCTTCAGCCCTTCCGCAAGGAAAGCGCCGCTCTCCTCGCGCGACTTCTTGTTGGTCAGCGCCTTGATGTCCTTGATGATCGGATTGGCAAGCGAGGTGACCTCCTTGACCTGTCCGACCTTGCGGGGACCGTCATTTCTATAGTCCTGGTTCATTTCGGCACCCAGCGGCTGAAGAGGGATGTGGAAAGCGCCCTGCCCGGCGTCTTGCCGTCGAGGCCAGCCTCGCGGATCACCAGCTCGCCGGATTCGACGACACCGCCGGCACCGCGCATGGTTTCGCGCATCAGCTCATGGATCGAATAGAAGCTGGCGCGGATGGAATAGGCCGTCAGCACCAGGCCAAGCGCCTTGGGCGACAGGATCTCGCGGCAGATATCGAGCATCGAAGGCAAATGTTCGAACAGATGCCAGACCTCGCCATTGGGACCACGGCCGAATTTCGGCGGGTCGGTGAGGATGATGTCATAGGTATTACCGCGCCGTTCCTCGCGCAGGATGAATTTCATCGCATCTTCGCAGATCCAGCGGATCGGCAGCTTTTCCATGCGGCCGAGCGCCTGGTTCTCGCGTGCCCAGCCGATCGCCTTCTTCGAGGCGTCGACATGGGTCACCTCCGCGCCAGCGGCAGCTGCCACCAGCGAGGCAACGCCGGTATAGCCAAAGAGGTTCAGCACCTTCAGCGGTCGGTTCGCGGCTTCCACCTGCTGCTTCATCCAGGCCCAATGGACGATCTGCTCCGGGAAGACCCCGACATGGCGAAAGGCGGTGAAGCGGCCGAGGAAATCGACGCCGAGCAGTTTCAGCGGCCAGGTCTCGCCGAGCGCCTCGCGCGGAAACCGCCAGCGGCCCATGCCGTCCTCATCGGTGTCACCGGTGAAGATCGAATCGGCATTGTCCCAGACATGGGCGGGGAGTGACGGCTGCCACAGCGCCTGCGCCTCCGGCCGCACGATGCGGTAGGGACCATATTGCTCGAGCTTCAGCCCATTGCCGGTGTCGATCAGGTGGAAATCGCCGGCGCCCATCGATTCGAGGATAACGGGAACACGCTCGACCGGACGTTCGCCGCTGCGCACGATCAGCGGGCGTTCCGGCGCTGACGGAACGGGTGCCGCGTCGCGTGGCTCCGCCATTCGCTCACCACGGTCCCGCGCCACCGCCGCCGGCCTCGGACCGGCATCGCGCACGGGCTTTGCCGGTGGCTTGCCGGCTTTGACGGGCGCCTCTCGCCTTGCATCCCTTGGGGATTTTGCGCTCGCGCCGCCCGCGGCTCTCTGGCCGGGCCGGCTTTCCCTGTGTTTCACCATGCTTGTCTCGAAATTGATATGTGCGTGCAAATAGCATCTGCCCGCCACTTGGCAAAGCGCTTTCCGATCTGCGATGATCCCCGGACAAAATGCCAGATCGGGAGGATTGCGCATGGACATGACCGGCGAAGAACGGATTGCCGCACCGCGGGATGCGGTGTGGGCCGCACTGAACGACCCCGACATTCTCAAGCAATGCATTCCGGGCTGCCAGAGCCTGGAGAGGATTTCGCCGACCGAACTGACAGCGACAGTGAAATTGAAGATCGGTCCGGTCTCCGCCTCCTTCAACGGCGAAGTGACGCTTTCCAACATCAATGCGCCGGAGAGCTATACGATCTCCGGTGAAGGAAAGGGCGGCATTGCCGGTTTCGCCAAGGGCGGAGCCGATGTCGTTCTCAAGGCGGATGGCAACGAGACGATCCTCCAATATGAGGCGAGAGCCCAGGTCGGCGGCAAGATCGCCCAGCTCGGTTCGCGGCTGGTCGATTCCAGCGCCAAGAAGCTGGCGCAGCAGTTTTTCGCCGACTTCACCGCCGCGATCAATGGCCAGACCAACACCTGATTGCCTCTTGAAGATCGCTCATGACGTCTGAGGCAAACCACTGGATCATCCGACCGGCACGCGAGCAGGACACGGACAGTCTCGCCGAAATCTATCTCGGCGTGCGCCGCCAGACTTTTATCTGGGTCGATCCCGTCCGATTCCACCGGGAAGATTTCGCCGCGCATACGCAGGGCGAGCGTGTCTTCGTCTGCGAGGATGGTTATGGGACGATCGCCGGCTTCCTGACGCTGTGGGAACCGGATGACTTCATCCATATGCTCTATATTCTGCCGGAATTTCAGGGCCGCGGCGCCGGCAAGGCATTGCTTGCCACGCTGCCGGATTGGCCGAGGCGACGCTACCGGCTGAAATGCCTGGTGAAGAACACGCGCGCCATCGCCTTCTACCGCGCCATCGGCTTTAAGATCGTCGGCGACGGCGCATCGCCGGAGGGCGACTACAAGGACATGCAGCTCGGCGGCGAATAGTCACTTCGAGGGGAGCTGACCGGCAATCTGTTCGGCGCGGCTGCGATGCTTGTCGGCTTCGGCCTGCCAGCGCACGGCTTCGCGCGACTGATTGCGAGCGCGCTTGCGGTGTTTGCTCTGGTTAACCCAAGTGACCGCCGCGCCGACCACCATGCCGAGTATCAGTGCGGCAAATAGCAGCACGAAAAGCGGCGCATGCAGCGACAGCACCTGGTCCTCGGGCCTGAACGGATTGAGCGCCAGCGTGGCCGATTGCCGGTTGGCAACGCAGAAGACGATCAGGATGATGCCAAGCGGCAGCAATATCAGCAGATTAATGATCTTCTTGGTCATTGCGCACGCTCCTGTATCCCGACGCCTTCGTGCAACGCACTCGTATCGCCCCTAGAGCGCCGTGCGTTCATTTGAACGCATAAAGGTCGCTCTAGCATTTTAATCTAGAGCATCTTATCCGCTTTCAAATGGTTTCACCGGAAAGCGGGTGCTCCAGCCGCAGAATAAGAAAGACTGGGCAGAGTTCAAGTGCCGCCAGGTTGCGGCACAATGATGTCCACCATGAGTAGCCATCGGGGAATTTCGGTCGGAAGCAGCTGTTAGCTGTCGTCGTCTTCTTCGTCGCCAGCGCCGGGATTGAGACGTTCGCGCAGCTCCTTGCCCGTCTTGAAAAAGGGAACCCATTTTTCCTCGACGAACACGGTGTCGCCGGTACGTGGGTTGCGGCCTGATCGGGAAGGACGGTTCTTGACGGAGAAAGCGCCGAAGCCGCGCAGCTCCACTCGGTTGCCGGCGGCGAGCGCATCGGTGATCTCGTCGAGGACCGCATTGACGATATTTTCGACGTCGCGGTGATAGAGATGCGGGTTACGAGCCGCAACAATCTGCACCAATTCCGACTTGATCACGGTTTGCCCCCTTAAATCATTGATTTATCAATTGGCTGCACCCTGCCAAACAGAAAGCAGGCCGTCAAGAAACAACTTCTCGGTCATTATTTTCTGGAGATCCTCTCCCTTCACAAAATCATCATAACCGAAGAGATTTAGCAACCAGGAAGCAGCGCCCGGCCAAAAGAAGGACGACGTTTTGTCCTCAGCCTTCCAATCGACGATCCGCAGGTCCTTGTTGACCTTGCGCGTATCGAGATAGGCGCGAATTTCGTCCTCGCCGCCGAGCGTGTCGATCAGCTTGTTCTGCAGCGCCTGACGGCCGGTGAAGATGCTGCCGTCGGCAAGCTTCAGCACCTCTTCGCGCGGCAGTTTACGGCGATCGGCGACAAGATCGACGAACCAGCCGTAGCTGTCCATCACCATGTTGCGGATCATGTTCTTGGCATCCTCGCTCGGCGGATGGAAAGGTGACGGCTCGGCCTTCATCGGCGACGACTTGATATCCTCCAGCGAGACGCCGAGCTTGTCGAGCAGGTCCTTGGCCTGCGGATATTGGAAGATGACGCCGATCGAACCGGTGATCGAGGTGTCGCCCGCGACGATATCGTCACCCGCCGTGGCGATCATATAACCAGCGGAGGCAGCGACGGTGCGGATATCGGAAACAACGGGCTTCTTGGCGGCGACGGCGCGGATGGCCTTGAAGATCCGTTCGCCACCATAGGTCGTGCCGCCAGTCGACGAGATCGACACGATCAGCGCCTTGACCTGGTCATTGTCCTTGATCTTCTTCAGCCGCTCCAGAAGCTCGCTATCATCCTGGATAAGGCCGGAAATAGTGACCCGGGCGATCTGCGGCCCGCGCGTATCCGGCAGGTCAGCCGCGAAGAAACGGTACAGAGCAAAACCAAGCGCCACCAAGAGAAGAACGGCGATGATGCGCCAAAAACCAACCTTGCGGCGCAATTGCCGCCTGTCTGCGATTGCAGAACTGTCCATGACGCCTTATCTCTCCCCTTGTTGTAAACTGGGCATGCTACAACCGGATATATAATACCTTGAAACGGGCGCAATCCTTCGCGAGTATGCCGGCCGCCTTTTCGGGCTTATATATCAGGACTTCTGTCCAGTACTTTGTCAGATAGGGCGTCACCCGATCCGATGAAACAGGCAGCCATTATGTTTTTCTGCTAAATTTGCTCGGTTGCAGAAAAAATCCATATTGGCAAGCCAATGCAATAATGCGAAACGATCCGGCGGGCTTGTTGGCACAGTCTGTGCATAACCCAATGCGGTTTTCCGGATCAGAGAACACGGACCTGTTGCATGCTCAATACTGTCGAGACCACCGGCCAGGCAATCGGCTCCGAGGCGGAGAGGAACGCGTATAAGGACGCGATCTTTCATTCCACGCGCGTACGCAAGCTGAGGATATTCCTGCCGCTGGCCGCTCTGATCGTCTCATTGATCTTCATCGCCGTCTCACTGGTGCGCGCCTATCTGCCGGAAAATATCCAGATCGAAGGCGCGCGGATCGAGGACGGCAAGGTCGTGATGGAACGACCCGCGATCGCCGGCCGCAACAAGGACGGCATTAATTACTCCATGCTCGCCGAGAAGGCGCTGCAGGACATTAAAAATCCGAACATGATCACGCTCAAGAGCATCAAGGCCTCCATGCCGGTCAACAACGACGTGATCGCACATGTGACGGCTGCGAGCGCGGATTTCGACCGCCAAGCCGACACGCTGAAACTCACCGACCCCTTTACCATCCTGATGGACAATGGTCTGCGCGCGGAATTCCGAACCGCCTTCCTCGATGTCAAGAAAGGCGACCTCTCCAGCCAGGATCAGGTTGCAATCTACAGAGGCGGCATGTCGGTTGTTGCGCAGTCGATCAAGATGACGGATAAGGGGAGCGTAATCGAATTCGACGGACAGGTTCGGATGAATATTGATCCGACCACACTCCACAACAAAGCTAGCGAACAACGGCCGGGCGGTTCATGATAAACGATTGGCAATATTCACTTTTTAATTCCAACCGGCGCAAGGCTGGGCTTCTCTGTGCGCTCGGTGCGCTGGCGTTTTTCGCGGCGGCCGCGGCCGATGCACAGACGACCACCAGCAAGATGCCCGGCCTCGCCCTTTCCAGCGATCAACCGATTCAGATCGAAAGCGACAAGCTGGAAATCCATGACGCGGAGAGCCAGGCGGTCTTTACCGGCAACGTCAAGGTTGTCCAGGGGACGACGACGATGCAGGCCGGCAAGATGACGGTCTTCTACAAGAAGAAGCAGCCCGCCGCAGACGCCGACGCCAAGCCGGCGACCGACAATCCAGTCGCAAAGGCCGCCAAGGAACAGAACCAGTCGCTGGTCTCCGGCGATGCCAATATCGACCACATTCTGGTCACCAACAAGGTCTACCTCGTCTCCGGCACACAGACGGCAACGGCGGATGACGGCTCCTTCGACATGGCTAACCAGCTTGCAATCCTGAAGGGCCAGAAGGTCGTGTTGACCGATGGGCCAAACGTTTTCACCGGCTGCCAGCTGACCGTGCACATGGCGACGGGCGAAGCACAGCTGGATGCCTGTGGGGGCCGCGTCCAGATCCAGCTCGATCCGAAGTCGCAGCAAGTGCAACAGCAACAGCAAAAAAAGAATTGATTCTGGCCCCCTCGTGACGACATCGACAACATCCCCCTTGCCCGGCGCGTCCGGGTTGCCCACCGCGGCATCCGGCACGCCGACCGCTGATAAAGCGCGTTATCAGGGCACCCTGATCGCGCGCGGCCTCACCAAGACCTATCGCACCCGACGCGTCGTCAACGGCGTTTCGCTGGTTGTGCGGCGTGGCGAGGCTGTCGGCCTGCTCGGGCCGAACGGCGCCGGCAAGACGACCTGTTTCTACATGATCACCGGGCTCGTGCCCGTCGATGAAGGCACCATCGAGATCGACGGCAACAATGTCACCTCGATGCCAATGTATCGTCGTGCTCGTCTTGGCGTCGGTTATCTACCGCAAGAAGCCTCGATCTTTCGTGGCCTGACGGTGGAGGAGAACATCCGCGCCGTGCTCGAAGTCCACGAAAAGGACAAGGAGAAGCGGGAACACAAGATCGACGAGCTGCTCGAGGAATTCCACATCCGCAATCTGCGCACGGTGCCGGCAATCGCGCTGTCCGGCGGCGAGCGGCGGCGTCTGGAAATCGCCCGCGCTCTGGCGACCGATCCGACCTTCATGCTGCTCGATGAACCCTTTGCCGGCGTCGACCCCATCTCGGTCGCCGACATCCAGAATCTGGTGCATCACCTGACGGCGCGCGGCATCGGTGTCTTGATCACGGACCACAATGTCCGCGAGACGCTCGGCCTGATCGACCGCGCCTATATTATCCATGCCGGTGAAGTGCTGACCCATGGCCGGGCCAACGATATCGTCAGCAATCCGGAAGTGCGCAAACTCTATCTTGGCGACAATTTCAGTCTTTGATAGTCTAGGCCCAGACCGGAGCGTGCTGTTACGGTGCCAAAAGGCACGGCGCTCCGGAAATTCACCTTACCGATACAGTTCCGCTTGACCAAACCCAATAAAAAAGCAATTTTTGGGCCAGTTGGGATTTTGCGGTCATTTTTCTGAAAAGAAAACGCGAATCCCTAGGAGATCAAGGGGAGTCCCGCGTCCGCCATGGCATTATCGGCCAATCTTTTCCTGCGCCAAAGCCAAAGCCTGGTGATGACACCGCAACTGATGCAATCCATCCAGTTGCTGCAGATGACGCATTTTGAGCTCACCCAGTTCATCGCCCAGGAAGTCGAAAAGAATCCGCTGCTCGAATTTACGTCAAATGACGAGGATATAGGCAGCAGCAACGAACGCGAGGCGAAGGACGAACGATACGACGCCGCGGACGAGAACCGTGGCGACGATGGATCCGACCGTAACAGCGGCGACCTGAAGAGCGACTGGTACGAGAGCGAGAATACCGGTCACGCCGACCGGCTGAACGATGAACTCGACACCAATTTCAGCAATGTCTATCCCGACGATAGTGCCGCGCAGCGCGCCGATGCGCCCGAGCTTCTAAGCCAGTGGAAATCCATGCCCGGCGGCGAGGCCGGCGAAAGCTACGATCTTGACGATTTCGTCGCAGGCCAGGTCTCGCTGCGCGACCATCTCAACGAACAGATCCCCTTTTCCCTACCCGTCATGGCCGATCGGCTGATCGCCCAGCATTTCGTCGATCAGCTCGACGACTGCGGCTATCTGCAGGTTGACTTGCGCGAGATTGCGGAACGTCTCGGTGCGACCCTTGGCGATGTCGAGCGCGTGCTTGGCGTGTTGCAACAGCTTGATCCTCCCGGCGTCTTTGCCCGTTCCCTCAGCGAGTGCCTGGCAATCCAGCTCCGGCAGCGGGATCGTTTCGATCCCGCCATGGAGCGGCTGATCCAGAACCTCGAACTTCTCGCCCGCCGCGACTTCGCGACTCTGAAGCGGCTCTGCGGCGTCGACGAGGAAGACCTGCTCGACATGATGGGCGAGATCCGCCAGTTGAACCCGAAGCCCGGCAGCGGCTTCGAGACCGGCATATCCGAGGCGATCACGCCCGATATCGTCGTACGCCCCGCCTCCGACGGCAGCTGGCTGGTGGAACTCAATCCCGATACGCTGCCGCGCGTTCTTGTCAACCAATCCTATTTCGCCTCCGTTACCAAGACGAGCCAGGACCATGCCTTCCTGTCGGAATGTCTGCAGAACGCCAACTGGCTGACGCGCAGCCTCGATCAGCGCGCCAAGACGATCATGAAGGTGGCGAGCGAAATCGTCCGGCAGCAGGACGCCTTCCTGATCCACGGCGTCGACCATTTGCGGCCGCTTAATCTGAAAACCGTGGCGGACGCCATCAAGATGCACGAGTCCACCGTCAGCCGCGTAA
Source organism: Rhizobium sp. RCC_161_2 (assembly GCF_041355235.1). Classification (NCBI taxonomy): domain Bacteria; kingdom Pseudomonadati; phylum Pseudomonadota; class Alphaproteobacteria; order Hyphomicrobiales; family Rhizobiaceae; genus Rhizobium; species Rhizobium sp. RCC_161_2. The sequence continues at coordinate 181,782 of NZ_JBFUPL010000005.1, forward strand.
CCTCGAACAAATACATGCTGACGCCGCGCGGGCTGTTCGAACTCAAATATTTCTTCACCGTCTCGATCAGCGCCGTCGAGGGCGGCGACAGCCATTCCGCCGAAGCTGTGCGCCACAAGATCCGCCTGCTGATCTCGCATGAAAGTCCGGAGGCCGTTCTTTCCGACGACGATATCGTCGATACGCTGAAGAAGGGTGGCATTGAGCTGGCTCGCCGCACGGTTGCAAAATACCGCGAGGCGATGAACATCCCTTCGTCCGTGCAGCGGCGGCGAGAGAAGCGCGCAATGGCGAAAGTCGCAAACTTTTAGCAATTGCCCAGATTCAACCTTGGACTGCAAGACTCCTAACGGATCGTTAAGACGCAGTTGACTTTCCCATGCGGCAGGGCTAGAAGCCCGCCGCAATCGGTGCAGGACGACGGCACGACCATGAACTTATCCCCATCATCCCAAAGGCCCCGCATAAACGCAATTTGTCTTTGAGCGCGTGAAGTGCTTGGATGAGCTTGAGGCTTGGCGTAAACTGGTACGCGCAATAACCACGACAAGAAGGGAAACTCCATGAGTGTGCGTGTCTCCGGTAAACATATGGAAATTGGTGACTCCTTCCGCCAGCGGATTGAAGACCAGATCGGTATGGCCGTGACGAAATACTTCGACGGGGGGTATTCAGGCCATGTGACGGTGCAGAAATCCAGTTCCCGCTTCGCAGCCGATTGCAAGCTTCACCTCGACAGTGGCGTCGTTCTGCATGCCGCCGGAGAGGCGATGGACCCGCAATTGGCGTTTGACGCGGCGTCCGCACGCATCGAGAAGCGCTTGCGCCGCTACAAGCGCAAACTGAAAGATCATCAGGCCGCGAGCCACGCGAACGGCCATATCGAAGTCGCCTATACCGTGATGGACGGCATGTCGGACGACGACGAGGAAATCCCAGCTGATTTCGCGCCGGCGATCGTCGCCGAAAGCACGAAACAGCTGAAGACCATGTCGGTCGCGACCGCCGTGATGGCGCTCGACATGACCGACGAGCCGTTGCTGCTCTTCCGCAGCCCGGGCAAGGATCATTTGAACATCGTTTACCGTCGTCAGGACGGCAACATTGGCTGGATAGACGCAGCCAATATCAAAAGCTGAGAAAAGAAGATGAGTGGCGGCCCTGCACCATGTCAGCCGGCCGCCGCTCCTCCGTCATTGGATCTCGGCGACACGAAGGATAAAGAGAATGGCATTGGCAGATTTGCTGCACCAAGATGCGATCATCCCCGCCTTGAGGGCAAATTCCAAGAAACAACTGCTTCAGGAACTGGCAGCCAAAGCCTCCAAGTTGACCGGACTGCCCGAACGCGAAATCTTCGATGTCGTGCTGCAGCGCGAGCGCCTGGGCTCCACCGGCGTCGGCAACGGCATCGCCATTCCGCACGGCAAGCTCAATAGCATCAAGTCCATCATCGGTATTTTCGCGCGCCTGGAACAGTCCGTCGACTTTGAGGCGCTGGACGACCAGCCCGTCGACCTCGTCTTCCTGCTGCTTGCGCCTGAGGGCGCCGGCGCCGACCATCTGAAGGCGCTGTCGCGCATTGCACGCGTGCTGCGCGACCAGGATCTCGTCGCCAAGCTGCGCGCCACGGATTCCGCCTCGGCGATCTACGCCTTCCTCAACGAGGAACAGGCATCCAATGCCGCCTGAGCGGCATAAACTGAATTCAGGACGCTGAAACGACAAAAGCCGGATGATCTTCGATCATCCGGCTTTTGCTTTTGAGTATGCTTTTCGAGACTCAGGCGTCTTTTTCGTCGAACGGGCTGTTGGAGCCCAGTTCTGAGACTTCGGCAAGCTTAGGACCGCCCTTGGCGACGCCGACCATGGCCGGGCGCAGAACGCGCTCGCCGATCGTGTAACCCGCCTGTACCACCTGCACGACGGTGTTGTTTGGGACTTCCGGGTTCGGCACTTCGAACATCGCCTGATGGAAGTTGGGATCGAACTTCTGTCCGACCGGCTCGATCTGGCGCACGCCATGGCGCTCCAGCGCCGACAGCATGGAACGCTCGGTCATCTCAACGCCTTCGATCAGCGTCTTCAGGCCGGCATCGTCGTGGAGTTCCGCCGGGATGGCGTCCAGCGTGCGGCGCAGATTGTCCGATACGGCGAGCATGTCGCGGGCAAAGCCGGCGACGGAATAGGACTTGGCATCCTTGACCTCGCGCTCGGTGCGACGGCGCAGATTGTCCATCTCGGCGGCAAGGCGCAGGTAGCGGTCGCGCAGATCGCTATTCTCGGCCTTCAGCAGCTCGACCGGATCCGGCTCTTGAGTTTCAGCCGCCGTCTCCACAGTGTCCGCGACATCTTGCGCGAGGTCGGCCGCCGTGGCGTTAGGTCCGGTTTTCGTTGTTTCGTCGGTCATGACGGTCTCCGAATTGTTTGTCTTTTGAATGTGCCCGATATCGAGGTTTGGCTGGAAAAAATCAAGGCTTTGTCGCGAAGAACAGCCGATTCCCGGCATTCTGGCCTTATTTGCACGAATACCAATCGGGTAAGAACGCCTCCTCCGTTGAGGCCTCTACTATCTACCACCCTTTCCCGGTATAATTGGCACCGTTTCAATACGACGGGAGGTATGATCCATGTCCAACGGCAAATCCCATTTAGGCAAATGCTTCTGCGGCGCCGTGGAGGTCGTGGTCAGTGGCCAACCGGTGGCAATGGGCTATTGCCATTGCGACTCCTGCCGGGAATGGTCGGCCGGGCCGATCAATGCGTTCTCGCTGTGGCCGCCGGAAGCCGTCCACGTCACCAAGGGTGCCGATCATGTCGGCAGCTACCAGAGAAGCGGAACGAGTGTGCGCAAATGGTGCGAGATTTGCGGCGGCCATCTGCTGACCGAGCATCCTTTGTGGGGTGTAACCGACGTCTACTCTGCCATCATTCCCACACTCGACTTTCAGCCGGCGCTTCATGTCAACTACGAAAACACCGTGTTGCACCTGAGGGACGGTCTGCCAAAGCAAAAGGACATGCCGGCGGAAATGGGTGGATCCGGAACCTTGCTTCCGGATTAGGACATCCCGCTTTCGGCGAAAGCACTTGAAAGCGGATGAGATGTTCCGAACGATCAGAGCGTCTTCCGTCAAAGCCCGGGCCGCGACATCCTGGAAAAAAGCTGGGCCGTATAGTCCACCATCGGCACGATGCGGGCATAATTCAGCCGCGTCGGGCCGATGACGCCGACGGCGCCGATGATGCGGTCATCGTCATCGCGATAGGGCGCAACGATCAGCGACGAGCCGGAGAGCGAGAAAAGCTTGTTTTCCGAGCCGATGAAGATGCGCACGCCCGGCCCGCTTTCGGCCAGGTTCAGGATCTCGATCAGGCTGTCCTTCTTTTCGAGATCGTCGAAGAGCATGCGCAGCCGATCCAGATCCTCGGCGCCTCCGATTTCGGTCAGCAGATTGGCGTGACCGCGCACGATGAGCTGGGTCGGCTTGCCTTCATCCTCGCCGCCCGACCAGACGGCGATGCCGCGCTCGACCAGCTCATGCGACAGCGTATCCAGCTCGTGGCGCACGCTCTCCTTCAGCGTCTGCAACTGACGGCGCAGATCGGGCAGGGTCTGGCCGGTCATGTGGGCATTGAGGAAATTGGCGGCCTCCGTCAACTGCGAGGAGGTGACGCCGGCCGGCAGTTCGATGATGCGGTTTTCCACCTGATCATGCTCGCCCACGAGCACAGCGAGCGCCTTGGTCGGTTCCAGGCGGATGAATTCGACATGCTTCAGCACCGGATCGTTCTTCGAGGTGATCACCAGCCCCGCGCCGCGTGAAATGCCCGAGAGCATGCGGCTCGCCTCGGTCATGACCGATTCCATCGGCTGGTCGCGATTGCTGCCGCGCACCTGCCGGTCGATGGTGGCCCGGTCCTCCGCCGAGAGATCTCCGACCTGCATGAAGGCGTCGACGAAAAAGCGCAGACCAATCTGCGTCGGCAGGCGGCCGGCACTGATATGCGGCGAATAGATCAGCCCGAGCTCTTCCAGATCGCTCATGACGTTGCGCACCGAGGCCGGCGACAGCGACATCGGCAGCAGGCGCGAAAGATTGCGCGAGCCGAGTGGTTCGCCATTCTCAAGATAGCCTTCGACGATGCGACGGAAGATTTCTTTCGAGCGTTCGTCCAGCGCTGCAATGGCATCCGTAACCGACGATGTCGTGAACCCCATTTCGCTGTCAGACCCCTTCTGTTGAACCTCAGTTAAAATATAATCATTCAGTTAGCATTGGCAAAAGGGAAAAATGCCAACACCGCCACATCCGGGCCTTTCAGCCTGCTTTTCCTTTGCAAAAGCCGCCGGTGGATCGTAGAAGCGGTCGATAAACGTTCAGGAGAGTAGAATGCGGCCTTCAGGCAGAAAAACCGACCAGATGCGCAAGGTCTCGTTCGAGCGCAATTTTTCCAAGCATGCGGAAGGCTCGTGCCTGGTGAAGTTCGGCGATACGCATGTGCTCTGCACGGCAAGCCTGGAAGAAAAGACGCCGCCATGGCTGCGCAACAGCGGCAAGGGCTGGGTCACGGCCGAATACGGCATGCTGCCGCGCGCCACCGGCGAACGCATGAAGCGCGAAGCCGCTTCCGGCAAGCAGGGTGGCCGCACACAGGAAATCCAGCGTCTCATCGGCCGGTCGCTGCGCGCTGTCGTCGATCTGAAGGAGCTCGGCGAGCGCCAGATCACCATCGACTGCGACGTCATCCAGGCCGATGGCGGCACGCGCACGGCCTCGATTACCGGCGCCTGGATCGCGCTCTACGACTGCCTGAAGTGGATGGAAAGCCGCAACATGATCAAGGTCGATCGTGTCCTGAAGGATCATATCGCCGCCATTTCCTGCGGCATCTTCGCCAGCCAGCCGGTGATCGATCTCGACTATCTCGAGGATTCATCCGCCGAGACCGACGCCAACTTCGTCATGACCGGCAAGGGCGGCATCGTCGAGATCCAGGGCACAGCCGAAGGCACGCCCTTCAGCGAAGAGGAATTCACCACCCTGATGCATCTCGCCAAGAACGGCATCGCCGAACTGGTGGAGCTGCAGAAGCAGGCGATTGCCTGACCGGAAAGGCGATCAGCCGATGAACCCGTCGCTGGAAGGCATTCTCGAAACCGCTCTCTATGCCGATGATCTCGATGCCGCCGAAGCTTTTTATGGCGGCATACTCGGGCTTCAGAAGATCTCGCGCGGCGGCAACCGGCATGTGTTCTATCGCTGCGGGCCGGGCGTGCTGTTGATCTTCAATCCGGCCGAGACGGTGAAGCCGCCGGAACCGAGTACCCTGCCCGTACCGCCGCATGGCACGACGGGCCATGGTCACGTCTGCTTCCGGATCAGCGGCGACGATATCGAGGCGATGGCGAAGAGACTGAAAGCCGCCGGCGTCGCGATTGAAGCCGATTTTCACTGGCCGAACGGCGGCCGCTCGATCTATTTCCGCGACCCGGCCGGCAACAGCCTGGAATGCGCCGAACCCCGGATCTGGGGCATCTGACAGGACAGGATATGCGTAAGCTCGATACCAAGACCATCGTTGTCGCCAGCCACAATGCCGGCAAGATCCGTGAAATCCAGGATCTGATCGGCCCGTTCGGTTTTACCGCAAAATCGGCTGCCGACCTTAATTTCATCGAGCCGGACGAAACCGGCACGACATTCGAGGAAAATGCGACGATCAAGGCGCTGGCCTCGGCCAATGCTTCCGGCCTGCCCGCACTATCAGACGATTCCGGCCTAGTGATCGATGCGCTCGGCGGCGATCCCGGCGTCTATACCGCCAACTGGGCGGAAACAACTGATGGCACCCGCGATTTCGTCATGGCGATGCAGAAGGTCGAGACAGCACTGGAAAAGGCCGGCGCGACCGCACCCGAAAGCCGCACCGCGCGCTTTGTCAGCGTGCTTTGCCTCGCCTGGCCGGATGGACATACCGAGCTTTTCCGCGGCGAAGTCGAGGGCACCGTTGCCTGGCCGCCGCGCGGCGCCCAAGGCTTCGGCTACGATCCCATCTTCCAGCCCAAGGGTTATGACACAACCTTTGGCGAGATGAGCGCCGAAGAAAAGCACGGCTGGAAGCCGGGCGACGCGCAGGCGCTGTCGCACCGTGCCCGGGCCTTCAAGCTCTTTGTCGAAACCTGTCTGGAGGCGTAAGCTCAAGCCTGTGGACATCATGGAACCGCAAGACATGACGCGTGAGGCGCAATTGCTGCCCGATACCGGTGAACCCGGCTTCGGTGTCTATGTGCATTGGCCTTTCTGCGCGGCCAAATGCCCCTATTGCGATTTCAACAGCCATGTTCGCCATCAGCCGGTCGATCAGGAGCGCTTCACAGCCGCCTTCCTGAAGGAGATGGCGTCGATGCGGGCGATCGGCGGCCCGAAGACCGTGACCAGCATTTTTCTCGGCGGCGGCACGCCTTCGCTGATGAAGCCGGAGACGGTCGGTGCGGTTCTCGACGGCATCGCCAAGCACTGGCATGTGCCGGATGGTATCGAGATCACCATGGAGGCCAATCCCTCCAGCGTCGAGGCCGAGCGTTTCCGCGGCTATCGCGCCGCCGGCGTCAACCGCGTGTCGATGGGCGTGCAGGCGCTGAACGACCGCGATCTGAAATTCTTAGGGCGCCTACACAATGTCGACGACGCGCTGAAAGCGATCAAGCTGGCGCGCGATATCTTTCCGCGCATGTCCTTCGACCTCATCTATGCCCGCCCGAACCAGACCGTCGAGGAATGGGAGCGCGAGCTGAAGGAGGCGATCTCCTATGCCGTCGATCACCTTTCGCTCTACCAGCTCACCATCGAGGAAGGCACGCCCTTCTACGGCCTCCACAAGGCGGGCAAGCTGATCGTACCGGATGGCGATCAGTCGGCGCTGCTCTACGAGGCAACGCAGGAGATCACCGAGCGCGAGGGCATGCCGGCCTATGAGGTCTCCAACCACGCCCGCCCAGGCGCGGAAAGCCGCCACAACCTCACCTACTGGCGCTATGGCGACTATGCCGGCATCGGTCCAGGCGCCCATGGCCGCCTGACCCTCGGCCCGAAGAAACTGGCGACCGCTACCGAGCGCAAGCCGGAGGCGTGGCTGGAACTGGTCGAGCGTGACGGCCACGGCATAGCCGATCAGGAAATGCTCGGCGACGACGAACAGGCCGACGAATTGCTGCTGATGGGCCTGCGCCTGAAAGAGGGGATCGATCTCGTCCGCTGGCAGCAGCTCTCCGGCCGGGAGCCCGATCAGGCGCGCGAGCAGTTCCTGCTGGAACACGGCTTCATCGAGCGCCTCGGCAATTCCCGCCTGCGCTGTACGCCGGCTGGAATGCTGATCCTCGATTCCGTGGTCGCGGATCTGGCGCGTTAACTACCTCCCCCTTGAGGGGGAGGTCGCCGCAAAGCGGCGGGTGGGGTGATCCCCGGGGACAAATTGATGCCTCAGTGCTTACCGCATTCACCCGACCCCGGTACTATGTGCCGACCCTCCCCCTCGAGGTGAGGGTAAGTAACCGCCCGTCGATCGCCGCAAGGCCGACGGCGATCATTGCCATGCCGATGAAGTGCTTCAGCTGCAGTTGCTCACCGAGAAACAGCGCGCCGAGTAGGATGGCGCTGACGGGGATAAGGAAGGTGACCAGCATCAGGTTGGTGGCGCCCGCCGTCGCCAGGATGCGGAAGAACAGGACATAGGCGATTGCGGTCGAGAGGATCGCCAGGCCGGCCAGTGCTGCCCAAGTTTCGGTCGAAGGCAGCGCCAGCGTCCACGGATGATCGACGAAGAGGGCGACCGGCAGCAGCAGGATCGTCGAGGCCGTCACCTGCCCGGCCGCGGGGATAATCGGCGCCAGACCCATGCGGCGGAAGCGGCGGCCGAAGATGCCGGCAAGCGAATAGGTGAAGGCAGCGCCCAGCACGGCAAGCTGCGCCAGCACGTTCGAGCCGAGGCTGCTCAGCACCGACGGACCGATCATCAGCGCCACGCCGGCAAAACCGACGATGACGCCGATCAGGCGATTGCCGGTCATTTTCTCGTCCGCCGTCAGGAAATGCGCCACCACGACCGCAAAGAGCGGTGTGGTGGCGTTGAGGATCGAGGCGAGGCCGCTGGCGATATGGGTCTGTCCCCAGACGATCAGCAGGAAGGGAATGACATTGTTGAGGAACCCCATGCCGAAGAAGGCGGCCCAGGCCTGACGGTCGCGCGGCATCGCCTGCCCGGTCATCCGCACGATGACATGCAGGGCGACCGCCGCCAAGGCGACGCGCGCGGTGACGATTGTGAAGGGTGGCAACTCATGCACCAGGATGCCGTTGAACAGAAACGAGCCGCCCCAGAGGATCGACAACCCCAGCAGCATGCCCCACTCCGCCGCGCCCATCGATTTCTGCGCCATCCTGATATCCTTCCCCTTTATTGAGTTATTCTCGATGAGAACTGAAATGCACTTTCTTGCCAACCATCGATATTAATGGGATGATCTCGCGATCATAAGGCTCTGACAAGCGAATCTTTCTCACTCGATAGTTTAGTTATACTCAATCGTCATGGACCAACTGCCCTCCCTTTCGGCGTTGCGCGCCTTCGAAGCTTCCGCCCGGCATCTGAGCATGACGCTCGCCGCCAGGGAGCTGCATGTGACGCCCGGCGCCGTCAGCCTGCAAGTGCGCGATCTCGAAACCGCGCTCGGCGTCCGGCTTTTCGAGCGCCGCGCCCGCAGTCTGGCATTGACGGCGGAGGGCGCGGATTATTTCGCGACGCTGCGCACCGCTTTCCGCCTGATACGTGAAGCAACGACGGCGCTGACCATGCGGGCGCGCGACACGGTGCTGACCGTCACCTGTACCGCTGGCTTCGCCACCCATTGGCTGGTGCCGCGGCTCCTGCGTTTCGAGCAGGCCCATCCCGACATCGATCTGCGCATCAGCGCCTCGTATCGGATGATGGATTTCCAGCGCGACGGCATCGACATCGCCATTCGCCACGGCCTTGGCGGTTATGAGGGACTGGCGAGCGAGAGGCTGCTCGACGACCAATATGTGCCGGTGTGCACCCCCGAGATCGCCGCCGCCCTCGGCCCCTCGCCCCCGGCCGATGCGCTGGCCAGCCTGACCTTGATCCATGACGTCTACCGGCGCGACTGGCAACTTTGGCTGGAGGCGGCCGGCGCAACGAAGGTCGACGCCACACGCGGTCCGATCTTCACCGACGGCATGGGCGCCTACCACGCTATGAAGGCGGGGCTTGGCATCGCGCTGATGCGCCGTTCCTTCATCGAACAGGAGCTGGTTGACGGCACGCTTGTCGCACCCTTCCCCATTGGGCTTGCAAGCACGCTGGCTTATCATCTGGTCTATCCGCCGGCGGCATTGGAGCGGCCGGCCATCGCCGCCTTCCGCCTCTGGTTGTTTTCCGAGGTTACGCGCACAACGCCGCCGGTATAGGCGGATCACCCGAGATGGGTGGCGCCGCCCTTGAACAGGCTGCCGGTCCGCGTCTCCAGGAACGTGTCGAGCGGAATATGCTCCTGATGCAGGAAGCCGGTCGCGGGCAGCCGGCCAGCGCGCACCAGTTCGATGACCGCGACGACGGAGGCCGAGGTGGTCCAGGAAATGGCGGTGCGGCTCTCGCCGGCAATCTCGATCGGATAATAGGCGCGCACGAATTCCTTGCGGCGCAGATTGCCATTGATCGTGCCTTCCGCAGAGACATGGACATAGACGACATCGTCATCAACCGGCGGCTTCGCCTCGGTCAGGATCTCACCGGCGAGCTTGCGGCGGTCACGCATCAGCAGCTCATGAAAGAAGAAATTCATCAGCTCCATATGGCCGGGATAGCGGATAGTCTTGTAATCGAGATTTTCCACGCGACCGAGCATAGTGGCGCACATGGTCCCAAGGCCGCCCGAGGTGGTGAAGGCTTCAAGCTTGACGCCATTGACATAGAGCGTCTCGTGCCACTCCATCGGCGAGACCAGCTTGCGCACGCCGCCCTCGATGACCTCGCAATCGTTCAGATATTCGTTGACCACGCCTTCCGGCGACCAGTTGAAGGCATAGCCCAGCAATCCCGTCGGATTCTGAGGAAGCGCGCCGACGCGCATGCGGATCGAGCGGCAGCGATCGAAGCCATCGGCAAGGCTCGCGCCGACTACGCCAATGAAACCGGGCGCCAGGCCACATTGCGGCGCCATCAGGCCGCGAGCGCTCTTTGCAAGCCCGATGATGCCATTCGTGGTCGGCACGTCCTCTGTGAGGTCGAAATAGTGAATGCCTGCGTCATGGGCCAGCTTCGCCAGCGCGGCGTTCAGGTGAAAGGGCAGGCAGGAGAGCACGGCATCGACGCGGGAAAAGAGATTGCCGATCAGTGCCGGATCGGAAACATCCCCCGTCTCGCAGGCAAAAGGCAGAGTTTCCGCAGGCAGGCGTGCATCGACGCCGATGACGGCAAAGCCGCTTTCATGCAGCAAGGTGGCGGCAAGCCGCCCGACCTTGCCGAGACCGAGAACGGCAATTCTGTCAAAGCCCATCGATAGCCTCCCCCTTGGCGCCGCCGGCCGCCGGAAGCCGGGCATCCGACTCAGCATTTCAGATATTTATAGAATAAAGGCCGCATAAATGAAAACGGCCGGCGATGAAGCCGGCCGTCCATCAATCGCTAGATGTCGCGAACTATTCGTTGATCAGGCGCTTCAGCAGCTCGATCTCATGCGACAGCTTGCTGTCGCCCGAAATTAGCTCCTCGATCTTGCGCACGGCATGCAGAACCGTCGTGTGGTCGCGACCGCCGAAGCGACGGCCGATCTCCGGGAAGGAGCGCGGCGTCAGTGTCTTCGACAGATACATGGCGATCTGGCGCGGCTTGACGATGACGCGAGTACGGCGGTTGGAAACCAGCTCCTGGCGCGAGACGTTATAGTGACGCGCCACGATGCGCTGGATGTCCTCGATGCGAACACGGCGCGGTTCACCGGAGCCGACCAGATGCGCGAGCAGCTCATCAACGCGCTCGACCGTCAGGTTGGGCTCGAAAGAGCGGCGGAAGATCAGCTGGTTGAAGGCGCCTTCCAGCTCACGACCGCTTGCCGTGACATTACGGGCGACGTGCGAGAGGAGTTCGGCCGGGATTTCCAGCGACGGATCTTCCAGACGGGCAGCCTCCAGACGGCGCTTGAGGATTTCAAGACGCATCTCGTAGTCCGGCGCCTCGACTTCGATGGCGACACCGCCCTGAAGGCGCGAGCGAACGCGCGGATCGAGCGATTCCAGCTCCCAGGGTGCACGGTCGGCGGCAACGACGACCTGCTTGGCGCTGTCGAGCAGCATGTTCAGCAGATGGCAGAACTCGTGCTGGATCATCTTGCCCTGCAGGAACTGCATGTCGTCGATGATCAGCAAGTCGATATTGCGCAGCGAATCCTTCAGCGTCAGCGCGTCGTTGTCGCGAATGGCGGTGGCAAAGCGCCACATGAAGTATTCCGCAGTCAGATAGACGACGCGCAGGTTGCGCGGGTTCTGCACGGCCGCATTGGCGATCGCCTGCAGGAGATGCGTCTTGCCGAGACCGACCGTCGAATGAACGAAGAGCGGATTGAACCGCACCGCGCCGGAACCGGCTTCCGCGATGGTCTTGGCGGCGGCGAGGCTCACCCGGTTCGAGCTGCCCTCGACATAGGTGTCGAAGGTAAAGCGGGAATCGAGCGGTGAGCCGAACAGCGGCGAACCCATCGTCGCCGGCCGGGCAGCGGCAGCCGCGCTCACGGCATGCGCCACGATCTGACCGGCAGGCTGGGCCGTCGTGCGACGGATTGGCGCCACCGCGGTCGAGTCCGGAACCACGACCTGTTCGTCCGCGCAAGGCTTTGCAGCGTGACGGGTCGCGGTGCGAACCAGAATTTCAACCTTCAGGACTTCCGCATCTTCGGCCTGGAACAGGCTGGTGATGAGATCAAGATAACGATTGTTGATCCAGGACTTCAGAAATGTTGTCGGAACAGTCAGCCTAACGACGCTCTTCGAGACCGAATGCAGCTTAAGCCGTGCAAACCAGCTGGCATAAACATCCGGACCGACCTGAGCCTTCAAGCGTGCACTGACACGCTCGAACAATACATTATGCTGCATCTCCCCCTTTTCCCCCGCCGCTTCAAGGCAAACCGCACTGAACGCCTGCGGTGCATTGTCCCCATTCTCCAACGCACCCGTCGTCCTCGTATTTATTTGCATAATGCCGCCTTCCACAGTCTCTTTTTTATAGGGCGGAGATTGCGCCGCCGCCCTTACGTCTACGCCATGGCATAACGGTCGCGCTCGTTATTATGAGCTTCGCCGCATACCGGTTCATCAGCCGGGTCCCGCCAAATGGACCTGACGAAAATGCTTCGGCGAAAATGGCTGCTTGCGCAGATTTCGCCCTCGCATCTTTTATCTGGAGCAGCCGTGCGGTCCTCGTATTCCGACCGGCTGCTCCAAAACGGCTGTCAATTTTTCTCCCCTCCCCTACAGTCACGCTCGGGAATTAGACTGTAAAGGCAGACAAGCTTTCTCGTTCCGCCGGCGTTACCGCTTGCGGTCTCAACTCATCAACTGTTTGAAAAAACGGAACTGAACCGCTCCGTCACAAGAGACAAAAACCACCCCCACCGCCTTTAGTGGCAGTGTTCGCCGAAGCCGTTGAAGGTGATGTCCGCGCCCCTTGTTGAAAGCCATTTAGGCAGGATCGAGGGCGGATATCAACGATGAATTTTACACAAAATTAAGAGGCAGCCATTGACTCGGGAGGCCGTTTTTGACTGTCACAAGCCCGTCAAAAAAGAATCGCTTTTGAATCAAGGAGATTCCCATTCAGCGCGATTCCCTGGGGTTTAAAAACAAAAAAAATAAAAAATCCCTTGACTCACTCATGAGCCGGCAACGTATCACGCGGATCACTCGGCGCTGGGATAACCTGCTGTAACCCACTGTTTTAAAATGTATATTTCTGTCATGTCATTGACATGGTCAGCCGGCTACATTTTAGCGAAATGAAGCAATTTGGCAGAATCCAAAAAGCCCGGCACAAAGGCCGGGCTTAAGTCTAACGACTGAATCTTTAAGGAAATATTACGCGGTCGGAGCCGAAAGCGCCTTCACACGCTTGGCAAGACGCGAAACCTTGCGGGAAGCGGTGTTGGCATGCAGGACGCCCTTGGTAGCGGCACGAGCCAGTTCCGGCTGCGCGGCGAGGAAGGCTTCCTTCGCGAGGGTAGCGTCACCCGATGCGATGGCTTCTTCGACCTGGCGGACGAAAGTGCGAACGCGCGAGCGACGAGCCTTGTTGACTTCGGTGCGGCGGGCGATCTTGCGGGTCGCTTTTTTCGCCGAGCTGGTATTGGCCATGTATGCCTCTCTTAGAATTCGAACATAACTCCGTCAGTGCAGCGCGGGCCCTGCGGCCACTTCATCCAGCAATGCGGGAGCAATTGCGGAAAACCAGATCGGCTTTCCAAACTGTGGCGGGCATATAGCCGGAATGAGCGACGACGTCAACGCGGATTCTTGCGGAACCCGCGCAATTCCGGAATCTTGCCTTCACCTGTTCTTGAAGACGGGTTTGCGCTTCTCGATGAAAGCCGCCATGCCCTCCTTCTGATCCTCGGTGGCAAACAGACTGTGGAACAGCCGGCGCTCGAAGCGCAGTCCCTCTTCCAGCGTCGTCTCCAGCGCCCGGTTGACGGCCTCCTTGGCCATCAGCACAGAGGGGCGCGACAGCGAGGCGATCTTGGCCGCCGCGGCGAGCGCCTCATCGATCAGCCTGTCGGCCGGCACGATGCGGGACACCAGGCCGGAGTGCTCCGCCTCGGCCGCATCCATCATCCGGCCGGTCAAAACCAGATCCATCGCCTTGGCCTTGCCGACAGCGCGCGTCAGGCGCTGCGAGCCGCCCATCCCGGGGATGATGCCGAGCGTGATCTCCGGCTGGCCGAACTTCGCCGTATCGGCGGCAATGATGAAGTCGCACATCATGGCGAGTTCGCAGCCGCCGCCGAGCGCAAAGCCGCTGACGGCTGCGATAACGGGCTTGCGGGCGCCGGCAATCTCGTCCCAGCCACTCATCAAATCGCCCTTGTAGACATCGGCGAAGTCGAGCGGCTGCATCTCCTTGATATCGGCGCCGGCCGCAAACGCCTTTTCCGAGCCGGTCAGCACGATCGCGCCGATGGCGTCATCGGCGTGAAAGGCGGCATAGGCCTGCTTCAACTCGGCCAGTACGGTCGAATTCAGCGCATTCAGCGCCTGCGGCCGGTTCAGCCGGACGAGACCGACGGCTCCATGCGTTTCGACGATCAGGGTTTCATAGGCCATGTGTCTCTCCTCCGTTCAATCAGGTCCGGTCAATCAGCTCTGGCAGGAAGCGCAATAGAAAGAAGAGCGCCCCGCCTGGACGATGCGGGCGACCGTACCGCCGCAGCCGGGCGTGCCGCAAGGCTGGGTCTCGCGGTCGTAGACCGAAAAGGAATGCTGGAAATACCCAAGCGAGCCATCCGTCTGAATATGGTCGCGCAAGGACGAGCCGCCGGCCGCGATCGCGTCGGCGATGACCTCACGGATCGCCTCGACCAATCGAAGCAACTCCCCGCTCGGCTTTCCGGCCTTGGTGACCAAACTGCCGGCGGCGCGCACCGGCGACAGATGCGAACGCCATAGCGCCTCGCACACATATATATTGCCCAAACCGGCGATGTTCTTCTGGTCGAGCAGTGCGCTTTTCAGCGGCTGCGCCTTGCCCGAGAAGCGCTCGGCCAAATAGTCGGCGCTCAGCGTATTGCCGGTCGGCTCGGGGCCGAGATCGCGGAAGGACGGGTGGCTGGCGAGATCGGCGCGCCTGGCAATATCCATGAAGCCGAAGCGGCGAGGATCATTATAGATGACGCGCGCAGGTCCGTTGGCACCCGTCAGATGGAAGATGACGTGATCGTGCTTCTCGTCCTTGGAGCGCGGGTGATGAAACTCGCCCGGGGTCTCCGCGACCGCGCCGCTTTCGACGCGAAAGGAGCCGGACATGCCGAGATGCGCGATGATGGTCATGCCGTCATCGAGATCGATCAGCAGATATTTCGCGCGGCGCGACAGCGACGTGATGCCGCGGCCGGAGGCGAGGCGTGAAAACTCGGCCGGAAAGGGAAAGCGCAGGTCGTTGCGCCGCAGTTCCAGCGCGGCGAGCACCGCCCCTTCCATGGAAGGAGCAAGCCCGCGCCTGACGGTTTCGACCTCTGGTAATTCCGGCATCTCTATCCATCTTTATGTTTCAACCGCTTATGATCTGGGCTATAGCCCAAGAGCATTGCGGCCGGTCACCTGGCTGATGAGATAGCGTGGCAAACGCGATTTCGCTATGGTCCGCCGCTGAATACTGCATAATTCCTGAAATCGGGATCGATTTAAGGATAAAATTATGCAGCAGATTTAAAGTGCTACAGCGACCTTTGCGCGTCGCATATGACGCGCGGCGCTGTAGTGTAACGGAGTTGAGCTGATGGCAGAAAGCCGCACCTCCGCCGATGGCGGCATGGAAACATCCTATGGCTTCCGCGAGGTGGCCGATGGCGAGAAACAGGGCCTCGTCAACGAGGTGTTCCATAAGGTTGCCAAGCGCTATGACATCATGAACGACGTCATGTCCATGGGCCTGCACCGGGCCTGGAAGGACGCTATGATTTCGGCGCTCAATCCGCGCAAGGATCCGAGCTACAAGGTTCTCGATGTCGCCGGCGGCACCGGCGACATTGCCTTCCGCATCGTCGAAGCCTCGAACCGGCTGGCGCATGCGACCGTGCTCGACATCAACGGCTCGATGCTGGGCGTCGGTGCCGAGCGCGCGGCGAAGAAGAAGCTGACCGACAACCTCACCTTCGTCGAGGCCAATGCCGAGGAACTGCCCTTCGAGCCCAACTCCTTCGACGCCTATACGATCGCCTTTGGCATCCGCAACGTGCCGCGCATCGACGTGGCGCTGAAGGAAGCCTATCGCGTGCTGAAGCGCGGCGGCCGGCTGCTGGTGCTGGAATTTTCCGAGGTCGACCTGCCGCTGCTCGACCGCGTCTACGACGCTTGGTCCTTCAATGCCATTCCGCAATTCGGTAAGGCGATCACCGGCGACGCCGAGCCCTACCAGTATCTGGTGGAATCAATCCGCAAATTCCCGAACCAGCAGGATTTCGCGACGATGATCCGCGAGGCCGGCTTTTCGCGCGTGAACTTCACCAATTATACCGGCGGTATTGCCGCCCTGCACTCCGGCTGGAAGCTCTGACGCATGATACCGAAAGATGTGACGCGGTTTCCGGCTGGCAGCCTGCGAGATTTTGAGACCCGATGAGTGCTTTCAACGCATATTTCAGCCTTCTCCGGGTCGGCTGGGTGCTGGTGCGCGAAGGCGTGGTCATTTCGCTTCCCTCGGAAGGCCTGCCGCCCTCCGTCAGCCTTGCCAAATCCTTCGTCGGCATGTTCGCCCGCAAGCGCGCCAAGAGCCAGGCGCGCAGCGACCGGCTCGCCAAGGCCGTCGAGCGTCTCGGGCCTTCCTATGTGAAGATCGGCCAGTTCCTGGCCACGCGGCCCGACGTCGTCGGCGTCGACATGGCCAACGACCTGTCGCAGCTGCAGGACAGCATGGCGTTCTTTCCGCATGCGGCGGCAAAGTCATCGATCGAGGGCTCGCTTGGCCGGACGATCGATGAGCTTTATGTCAGCTTCGGCGAACCAATTGCAGCCGCTTCGATCGCACAGGTGCATCCGGCCGAAGTCGAAACACCAGAGGGCCGCAAGCGCGTTGCCGTCAAGGTGATCCGGCCCGGCGTGCGCCAGCGTTTCGTCAACGATATCCAGGCGATGTACCTCGTTTCCCATCTGCAGGAGCGTTTCCTGCCGTCGAGCCGCCGGCTTCGGCCCGTCGAGGTGACGCGGACGCTGGAGCAGACGACCAAGGTCGAGATGGATCTGCGGCTGGAGGCGGCCGCGCTATCCGAGATCGCCGAGAACACCGAGAAGGATCCGGGCTTCCGCGTCCCCAAGGTCGATTGGGAGCGCACCGGCCGCGACGTCATCACCATGGAGTGGATCGACGGCGTCAAGATGTCCGACGTCGAGGGCCTGAAGGCCGCCGGCCACGATCTCAATACGCTTGCCGACACGCTGATCCAGTCGTTTCTCAGGCATACGCTGCGCGACGGCTTCTTCCATGCCGATATGCATCCCGGCAATCTCTTCGTCGATGCCACGGGCATGATCGTTGCCGTCGACATGGGCATCGTCGGGCGGCTCGGGAAGAAGGAACGCCGTTTCCTCGCCGAAATCCTCTACGGCTTCATTACCCGCGATTATATCCGCGTCGCTGAAGTGCATTTCGAGGCCGGTTACGTGCCGGCGCATCACAATACCGAGAGTTTCGCGCAGGCGATCCGCGCCATCGGCGAGCCGATCCACGGCCAGCCGGCCGAGACGATCTCGATGGGCAAGCTCCTGACGCTGCTCTTCGAAGTAACCGAACTCTTCGACATGGAGACGCGGCCGGAGCTGGTGATGCTGCAAAAGACCATGGTCGTGGTCGAGGGCGTGTCACGCATGCTCAATCCGCGTTTCAACATGTGGAAGGCGTCCGAGCCTGTCGTCGGTGACTGGATCCGCACCAATCTCGGACCCAAACGCATCGTAACCGACCTCAAGGACGGTTTGAAAGCGGCCGTGAAGCTTGCGGAGGCTATCCCCGAAATCGCCGCCAAGACCGAGAAGTTCCATCACGAACTGCTGCATATGAGCGAGAACGGCGTGCGTTTCGACCCGCAGACCGCCGAGGCGATCGGCAAGGCGGAGGCCAAGCACAGCCGGTCCGGCCGCCTGGCGCTCTGGATCATCGCGCTTTCGCTGCTCTATCTGGCCTGGCACCTGAGCTAACCCGTCTCAGCGGCCCTGGATTGGGGCCGCGGCTCGCTGTCGGCTCAAGTCGCCCTAACCGATGCGCTAGTCGACGATGAACAGCTTGGCGCCTGTCTTGGTTGACGAGCGGTGCGCGGCATCACCGAAATCGGACACCTGATAGCCCATGCCCTTCGTCAGGACCGAGACCCGCCCATCTTTCAGCTCCGAGATCAATTCTCCCTCGAGCACATAGATGACATGGCCGCGATCGCACCAGTGGTCGGCAACATAGCCGGGCGTGTACTCGACGACCCGGACGCGGATATCGCCGATATTTAAGGTTCGCCAGAGCGCATGGCCGCTCTCGCCCTCGTGCCGGGTCGCGGGAACCTCATCCCAATTCGTTGTGGTGAAAGCGAGTTCCGGGATTTTCATCTTGCTGATCTTCTGAGATTGGATAGGTGATTCGATATCAAAACCGTTGCGGAACCTATTGGTCAATCCTGCACTCCACTTTCAGCTATAATGCGTGCTTGACTGTGCCCCAGCATATTTTGCCCGTGCTTTTCATGCCCGGAATAATAGGTGTTCATCATTTGGGATATCCCATTGTCGATGATGCTCGCATAGCCTTGCGGAAAAGGAGAACAGCGAAGATGGAGCGTCAGAAGGCCGGCATCGAACTCACCGGGCACCCCCTGGGGTTCAGCGATCTGATGCGGATCGGCGCGGGCGCCGTAATACCGACGGCATCGGAAAGCGGCATGGCGCGGGTGCACGTGGCGCGCGAGGTTCTCGAAAGCACGATCCAGTCCGGTATGCCCGTCTACGGCTCGACCACAGGCGTCGGGGCGATGAAGGATGTGGAGTGGTCGCCGGAAGACCTTGACGCCTTCAATCTCGGCCTGGTGCGCGCCCATCACTTCGGAACCGGCGCACCTTTTTCCATGTCCGTTGTGCGCAATGCCATGGCGATCCGCGTCAACACGGCGCTGACCGGCAAGGTCGGCTGCTCGCCGGGTCTGATCGACGCCTATCTCCAGCTTCTGCATACCGACGTCATCCCTGTCGTTCGCCGCACCGGCTCGATCGGCTGCGCCGATATCGGCCTGATGGGCCAGATCGGCGCGGTGCTGACCGGGGTCGGCGAGGCCGTCTATCGCGGCCGGCGCATGCAGGCGGCCGATGCCTTTACCGCTGCCGGCATCGAGCCGGTGAAGATGCTGCCGCGCGACAGCCTTGCCTCGCTCAGCGTCAACGCGGTCAGCTTCGCGGCCGCCGCCGAGACCACCCGCAACGCCGCCTCCTCGATCCGGGTCCTGCTGGCAACCAGCATGATGGCGGCAGGCGCGCTCGGCGCCTCGCGCGATCCCTGGTATGCGGTGCGCCATGTCGGCACGGCGCGGGAAGCCCTGATCGGCGCATGGCTCTGCAATGCTTCGGACGAGTGGCCATGGCCGGTCGCCACACACGTGCAGGATCCCTTGAGCCTGCGCATGATCGGCCAGGTCTATGGCGCGGTGATCGAGAATCTCCTGACCGCCGGCCATAAGATATTGGCGGCGACCGGCCGCTCCGACGACAATCCCGTCATCGTCGACGGGCGCGTCATGACCTCCGGCGGCTCGCTGCCGCTCGACGTCACCATCCTGCTCGAAGCCGCCGTCATCTGCATGGCGCATGCGGCACGCAATGCCTTCAACCACTGCGTCCTGCTCGGCAACGGCCAGCGGCGTGGCCTGCCGGTCAATCTGGTGCCCGAAGGCAAGATCGCCACCGGCTTCGGCCCGATCATCAAGCTTGCCGGCGAGATCTTTTCGCGAGTGCTGTCCATGTCCAATCCGGTCTCGGCGCAGTCGCTGGTGGTGGCCGGCGGCATGGAGGACGAGGCCGCCTTCCTGCCGCTGGTCATCGAACGCTTCGATCGGCAGATGCGGGCGCTGAAACGCCTTGCGGCGCTGGAAGCCCTGCTCTCGGCGCAGGCGATAGACATTCTCGGCGACAAGCCGGAAGGGGTTGCCCGGATGCTCTACGATGTCGTGCGCAAACATGCCGACTTCTATGAAGTCGACCGGCCGCTGTCGGCCGAGGTCGAGGCGATCGAGGAGGAGCTGGGCTCCGAGGCCTTCGTGTCCGAGATGATCGCCCATCAGCCGATCCTCGCCTATGATGATTTCTTCGCCCTCGGTTCACTGGAACGGGTCGAAGAACGGCTTTATCGCGATACAGTAACAATCTGAACGGAGAGAATGGGTATGGCTGACTTCGATCTCGTTCTGCAGGGTACGGTGGTTCTGCCGGACCGCATCGTGGAAGAGGGCTATGTCGCCGTGCGCGACGGCAAGATCGCCGAGATCGGCATCGGCGTGCCGCCGCAAGCACGCGAGCGGCATCTGCTCGGGAAAGCGCTGATCCTGCCCGGCGCGATCGACGCCCAGGTGCATTCGCTCTCCCAGAAAGATCAGGAAGATTTCATCTGGTCGACACGCTCTGCCGCCGCCGGCGGCGTCACCACCATCGTCGACATGCCCTATGACGAGGGTAATCTCGTCTGCTCGGCGGCAGCCGTGAAGAAGAAGGTCGATCATGCGTCGCCGCAGGCGCGCGTCGACTTCGCGCTCTACGGCACGGTCGACCCGGAAGAAGGGCCTGCGCGAATCCGCGAGATGGTCGAGGCCGGCGTTGCGGCCTTCAAGTTCTCGACCTTCGGCACGGACCCCAAGCGTTTCCCGCGCATTCCCCCTGCCCTGCTCGACGCCTGCTTTGCAGCGATCGCCCCGACCGGACTGACGGCGGGCGTGCACAATGAGGATGACGAAGCGGTTCGAACCTATATGGAGCAGGTAAAGGCGAGCGGCGTCACCGACTATCGCGCTCACGGCCTCTCCCGTCCGCCGATCACCGAACTGCTCGCCATGCACACGATCTTCGAGACCGGCGCCAATACCGGCTGCCCGGCGCATGTGGTGCATTGCTCGCTCGGACGCGGCTATGACATCGCCCGCGCCTATCGCCGCGACGGCTTCGAGGCGACGGTGGAGTGCTGCATCCACTACCTGACGCTGGACGAGGAAAACGACGTGAAGCGCCTTGGCGGCAAGGCCAAGATCAACCCGCCGATTCGCTCGCGCGCCGAAGTCGAGACGCTGTGGCGCAAGGTGGCGGAAGGCAATGTCTGGTTGGTCTCGACCGACCATGTCAGCTGGTCGGAAAACCGCAAGACCAATCCGGACATGCTGGCGAACGCTTCCGGCGTACCGGGGCTGGAAGTTATGGTGCCGCTCTTCGTCAAGGGCGCGTTGGAGCGCGGCGTGCCGCTCACCTGGGCGGCGAAGCTGATGGCGGAGAACCCGGCTAAGCACTTTCGCCTCGACCATATCAAAGGGGCGCTGACGCCGGGCAAGGATGCCGATATCGTCGTGCTGGAACCGCGCGAAACCATCTATGACGCCGCCTCGAGCGGCAACAATATCGTTGGCTGGAGCCCCTATAACGGCATCCGTCTGCCCTGGACGGTGTCGGCCACCTATCTCAGGGGCAAACAGATTACTGACAAAAACAAAGTGCTGGCCGAGCCGGGCGGCGGCAAATTCGTTCGCCCGCTTCCCCGTCAGATTATTGCCGGCCAGAATATTGCTGGAGAGACTGCCTGATGAACCAACCGAAGCGCAACCTGCCCGTCAACGCCGATCGCATCGCCGAGGATATCGACGCGCTGGCCAAGATCACCGAGCCGGATCACCCCTGGACGCGCCGCGCCTTTTCGCCGCTGTTTCTGGAAGGCCGTGCTTACATCGACGCACGGATGAAGGCGGCAGGGCTGGAGACCCGGATGGACGCCGCCGGCAATCTGATCGGCCGGCGCGCTGGCGCAAGGCCCGGCCTCGGCACCATCCTCGTCGGCTCGCATTCCGACACCGTACCCGATGGCGGCCGCTTCGACGGCATTGCCGGCACGATCGCGGCGCTGGAAGTCGCACGCTCCCTGAAGGATCAGGATATTCAGCTGGATCACGATCTGGAGATCGTCGATTTCCTTGCCGAGGAAGTCAGCATCTTCGGCGTTTCCTGCATCGGCAGTCGCGGGATGACCGGGCAATTGCCGGAGGCGTGGCTGACGCGCGTGAGCGGCGACCGCAACCTCGCGCAGGGCATTGCCGAGGTCGGTGGCGATCCGGCGACGCTGCTCGCGCAGAAGCGTCCCGATCTTGCCGGTTTCCTTGAGCTGCACATCGAGCAAGGGCCTATCCTCGAAGCCGAAAACAAGGATATCGGCATCGTCACCGCCATTGCCGGTATCACCCGCATCGAGATCACCGTCGAGGGCCGTGCCGACCATGCCGGCACCACGCCGATGGGACGCCGCGCCGACGCACTGGTGGCCGCCTCGCAACTGGTGCTCGATATCCGGAGCCAAGCGACAGAGCAGGCGAAGACGCCGGGTCATTTCGCGGCCACGGTGGGCGAATTCCGCATCGAGCCGAATGCCGCCAATGTCGTTCCCTCCAAGGTCGTGCTTTTGATCGACGGGCGCGCGGAGATCCGCAGCGATATGGAACAATTTTTGGCCTGGATCGATGGCGCCGTACAAAAGATAGCCGAGGCTTACGGGGTAACGATCAAGCCGCCTGTCCGCGTCTCCGACAATTTCCCGACGCCCGGCGATGCCGGCCTGCTCGAAACGCTGGAACGTGCCTGCGAGACGGTCGGAGCCAAGCACCGCCGCATGGCGTCTGGCGCTGGCCACGACACCGCCTGGGTTGCCAAGGTGGCGCCGGCAGCCATGATCTTCGTGCCCTGCAAGGAAGGCCGCAGCCATTGTGCCGACGAATGGGCCGAAAATGACGATATCGCCATGGGCGCCGCCGTGCTGTTCGAAGCCGTGCGCGACATGGACAAGAACCTGCAGAAAACCAGCCAGGAGTAGCCGGATGGGACGCATACTCGTAGCCAAGGATGTCGAAGCAGCCGTCAAGGGCGGCTCCGTTTATGCCGCCGGCGGCGGCGGCTGGGCCGATCACGGCCGCATGCTCGGCTATGCCGCCGTCAATGTCGGAAAGCCGGAGCTGGTGTCGATCGACGAGCTCAATGATACCGACTGGATCGCGACGGCTGCCGCCATCGGCGCGCCGGCCTCCACGACCCCCTGGGAAATGCAGGGCATCGACTATGTGAAGGCCGTGCAATTGCTGCAGGACGAGCTTGGCGAAAAGCTTTCCGGCTTGATCATCGGCCAGAATGGAAAGTCCTCGACGCTGAACGGCTGGCTGCCCTCTGCCATTCTCGGCACCAAGGTTGTGGATGCGGTCGGCGACATCCGCGCGCATCCGACCGGCGACATGGGCTCGATCGGCATGGCGGGCTCGCCCGAACAGATGATCCAGACCGCCGTCGGCGGCAATCGCGCCGAAAACCGCTATATCGAGCTGGTAGTGAAGGGCGCGACGGCGAAGATCTCTCCGATCCTGCGCGCCGCCTCCGATCAGTCCGGCGGCTTCATCGCCTCCTGCCGCAATCCGCTACGGGCCTCCTATGTCCGCACCCATGCAGCACTCGGCGGGATCTCCATGGCGCTCGCGCTTGGCGAAGCGATCATCGACGCCGAAAAGAAGGGCGGCAGTGCCGTCATCGACGCGATCTGCAAGACGACTGGCGGGCATATCCTTGCCGAAGGCGTCATCGCCAGAAAGGATGTCGTCTACACCAAGGAAGCCTTCGATATCGGCACCATCACGGTCGGCGCCGGCGACAAGGCCGTCACCATGCATGTGATGAACGAATACATGGCGGTCGAAGACACCGATGGTAAGCGCCTGGCGACATTCCCCTCGGTCATCACCACGCTGTCGCCGGAGGGTGAACCCTTGAGCGTCGGCCAGCTGCACGAGGGCATGCATGTCTTCATCCTGCATGTGCCGATGGATATCATCCCGCTCTCGGCCAGCGTCCTTGATCCGACAGTCTACCCCTCGGTCGAAAAGGCGATGGGGATCGAGATCGCCAGATACGCACTGGCCGGCCAGAAAGGTTGACATCAGGAGGCGCAGATGGCCCGCGACGCAGGTCTTGAGGAATTGCTGAGAGAGGATCTCGGGCAAAGGCCCGGACTCAGCGAAAAAACGATGTTCGGCGGCTGGGCCTTTCTGCTCAATGGCCATCTGCTCTGCGGCGCGCGCGAAGACGGAATGCTGGTGCGCCTCGGCAAGGGCAACGACAGCTGGGCACTGGAACTGTCTGATATCAAGCCCATGCTGTTAGGCCCGCGCGAAATGCAGGGCTGGGTGCGCGCCGGGCCGGAAGCCTACGGCAACGACATGCTGCGCAAGCGGCTACTACTTGCCGCGCTGGACTTCGTCGAAGGCCTGCCGCCGAAATGAACGAGTATTGAAGAGCAATCCTCTTCTCCCCGCCGTGGAGAAGATGTCCGTCAGGACAGATGAGGGGGTGAGCGACGAAGGAGCGAACGTCTGAGCGGCAAGCGAAGACGGCATATGCCGCACCGCCCCCTCATCCGACCCTTCGGGCCACCTTCTCCCCGGCGGGGAGAAGGAGAGACCACCAAACAACAGGGAAGAGCAATCATGCCGAAAGCCAATCCACGTCATCCGAAATTCCCCATTCCGGGCGGCCCGGTGCTGCGCGCCAAGGGCTGGCGGCAGGAAGCGCTGCTGCGGCTGCTGGAAAACGTGCTCTCCGTCGGCGAGGACCCGGACAATCTCATTGTCTATGCAGCACTCGGCAAGGCGGCGCGCAACTGGGCGGCACATAAAGGCATCGTCAAGGCTTTGACTGAGATGGAGGAGGATCAGACTCTGCTGATCCAGTCCGGCAAGCCGATCGGCCTCGTTCGCACCCATGCCAAGGCGCCGTTGGTGATCATGGCCAACTGCAACATCGTCGGACAATGGGCAAAAGCCGAAGTCTTCTACGAGCTGCAGCGCAAGGGCCTGATCTGCTGGGGCGGGCTGACGGCCGGCGCCTGGCAATATATCGGCAGTCAGGGCGTCATCCAGGGCACCTATGAGATCTTCATGCGGATCGCCGAACGCCGCTTCGGCGGCGACCTGCTCGGTCGCTTCGTGCTGACCGCCGGGCTCGGCGGCATGGGCGGTGCGCAGCCGCTGGCCGGCCGTATGGCGGGCGCTGCTATCCTCTGTGTCGATATCGATGCGGAGCGTGCGAAGAAGCGGCAGGAGATCGGCTATCTCCAGGAGATCGCGCCGAACCTCGATGCGGCACTGGCGATGATCGATGCGGCGGTGAAGGACAAAAGAGCACTCTCAGTCGGCCTCGTCGGCAATGCGGCAGAGATCTATCCCGAGATCGCCCGGCGCGGCATCGTGCCCGATATCGTCACCGACCAGACCTCGGCGCATGACCTCGTCTACGGCTATGTGCCGAAGGGCATGAGCCTTGCCCAGGTCAAGGATCTGCGCGACGACGGCCAGGGCCAGCTGATGGCCGCCAGCCGCGCCTCGATCGTCGAGCATGTCAAAGCCATGCTGGATTTCCAGAGACAAGGTGCTGAGGTTTTCGACAATGGCAACCTGATCCGCACTCAGGCAAAGGAAGGCGGTGTCACGAACGCCTTCGATATCCCGATCTTCACCGAAGCCTATCTCAGGCCTCTGTTCGCCCGCGCCATCGGCCCCTTCCGCTGGATGGCGCTGTCGGGCGAGGAAAGCGATATCGCGCGTATCGACGATCTGCTGCTCGAAATGTTCCCTGATAACAAAATCATCACCAACTGGATCAGGCTTGCTCGAGAGCATGTGCCCTTCGAGGGCCTACCGGCGCGGATCGCCTGGCTCGGGCACGGCGAACGCACGGACCTCGCCCGCCGCGTCAACGAGCTGGTGGCGAGCGGCGAACTCAAGGGCCCGGTCGCCTTCTCGCGCGACCATCTCGACGCCGGCGCCATGGCGCATCCGAATATCATGACCGAGCGCATGAAGGACGGCTCCGACGCCATTGCCGACTGGCCGCTGATCGACGCCATGATGCTGTGCTCGTCCATGGCCGACCTTGTCGTCATCCATTCCGGCGGCGGCGGCTATGCCGGCTATATGACGAGCTGCGGCGTCACCGTCGTTGCCGACGGCACGGCAGACGCCGACGAGCGGCTCGACCATGCGCTCACCAACGACACGGCGCTCGGCGTCATGCGCTATGCCGATGCCGGCTATGAAGAGGCGCTGGACGAAGTGGCGAAGAAAGATGTGCCCTATATTCGGCTTGGATAGGGCATCTGTTCTTACAGAGTACGAACGACTATGGTCCCGGGCAATTCGAAACGACCTTTAAGAGTTGCCCGTGATCCCCTGGACCCTGCTTGATACCGCGAAAATCCCCAATGGCGGCGGCGAGCTGCGCCTGAAGCAGCGCGGCCAGGAGTTTTCGATCATGCTCGGCACCAATGAGCTGATGAACAGCCGCCTCAGCGGTTCGGAGCGGGCGCTTGCCACGCTCTCCTGCGAGAAGATCAAAGGTCGGGCCGCACCGCATATCCTGATCGGCGGTCTCGGCATGGGTTTTACCTTGCGCGCCGCCCTCGGTGAATTGAGCGGTGATGCCAAGGTCACCGTCGCGGAGTTGGTTCCGGCGGTCGTCGCCTGGGCGCGCGGGCCGATGGCCGTTGTCTTCGACAATTGCCTCGACGATCCGCGTGTCGTCATCCATGAGGGCGATGTCCGTCCGCTGATCCGTGCCAGCAAGGCGACCTATGACGCCATCCTGCTCGATGTCGACAACGGACCCGATGGCATTACCCATGAGGCCAATGACGGCCTCTACGACTTCAAGGGCCTGAAGGCCGCTCATGACGCACTGCGCCCCGGCGGCATCCTCGCCGTCTGGTCATCCGGCCCAGACCGGGATTTCACCCGTCGACTGCGCGACACCGGCTTTACCGTCGAAGAGATCAACACCCGCGCCAACGGCAAGAGCGGTGCGCGGCATGTCATCTGGCTGGCGGTGAAGGCGGGGCGGTAGAAACCACCGCATTGAAATAACCACCCAATTGCTATATATCAATGTCATATCTCAAGAGGAGCCATGGCATGGACACTGCAAAAATCTTCTGGTCCGGCCGCTCGCAGGCCGTGCGTCTGCCGAAGGAATTCCGCTTCGATACGGATGCAGTACGCATTCGGCGGCAGGGACAGGCGATCATCCTGGAGCCGATCGTCGAGGATTGGGACTGGCTGGAGACAGTCACTGGTCCCGTCGACCAGGATTTTGCCGAGGCGACGACTGAACAGCCGGTCGAGCAGGAGCGCCCGGAGCTGGATATTTTCAAGTGAAGTATCTGCTCGACAGCAATGCCGTCATCGCGCTGATGAAAGGCAATCCCGGCTTCGTAGTGGAGATCCGCAAACACAAGCCTCAGGATTTCGCCATTCCGGCGATCGTTGCGCACGAGCTGTTTTACGGCGCCTATAAAGGCCAGCGCGTTGTCGACAATCTGGCGCGTGTCGATGCCCTGCAATTCGAGACACTGGATTTCGACAGGGAGGATGCGCGCAAGGCAGGCGAAATTCGGGCGACACTTGCCATCCTCGGCACGCCGATCGGCGCCTATGACGTGCTGATCGCGGGCCAGGCGGTGGCCCGCGACCTGATCCTGATAACGCACAATGTTCAGGAATTTCAGCGCGTCAAAAATCTGCGCGTCGAGGATTGGGAGACGGCTTAGAGCCCGTCGTTCGCACCGAGATAGCTGGAAACCTCGATCAGATTATCATCCGGATCGCGGAAATAGACCGAGAGGATAGGGCCGGTTGCGCCGGTGCGGCGGACCGGGCCTTCTTCAATGACGACGCCCTCTGCTGTCAGATGGGCGATGACATCGCTCAGCGGCGTCTCGCTGATAAAGCAGAGATCGGCGGAGCCCGGTGTCGGGCGCTTGGCCTTCGGCTCAAACTCGTGCCCCGCCCGATGCAGGTTGATCTTCTGACTGCCGAAGGTCAGGGCCTTGCGGCCCTCGCCGAAGGTTTCCACGCCCATGCCGAGGATGCGGGCGTAGAAAGCGCAGCTTTCCTCGATGCTGGCGACCGTCAGTACCAGATGATCGAGATGGTCGATGCGGATCATTCTCAATCTCCGTCCTTAGCGGCGAGCCAGCCCTGCCACCCCAAAGGCGCTGACAAGGCATATGGCCAGCATGGCGAGGATGAAGGCAACCACGGCCGACCAGCCATCGGCAAGCCAGAAATAGCCGCCGACCGAGCCGGCGATGCTGGAGCCGAGGTAGTAGGCCAGCAGATAGAGCGACGATGCATGCCCCTTGGCCCCGCTTGCAAGCCGGCCGACCAGGGCGCTGGCCACGGAATGGGTAACGAAGAAGCCGATGGTCACCAGGATAATGCCGAGAATGACCAACGGCAGCGGCGTGGCGAGCGTGACGGCAGCGCCAAGCGCAGTCACCAGTACGCCAGCGGGCAGCACGACAAAATGGCCGATACGATCGCCGAGCAGACCGGCGAGCCACGAGGCGACGATACCGAAGAGATAGGCGGTGAAGATCAGGCCGAGTTCTGTCTGGTTGAGATCATAGGGATCGGCCACCAGCCGGAAACCGGCATAGTTATAGACCGTGACGAAGGAGCCCATGACCAGGAAGCCGATGGCGAAGAGCAGCGGCAGCGCCGGATTGCGGAAGTGACCGGCCCAGGCGCGAATATGGAAGGCGGCATCAAAGCCCTTGCGCGGGGTGAAATTGCGCGATGGCGGCAGCAGGAATAGGAAGCCGGTAGCGGCGATCAGCCCGAGCACACCGACAGCGGCAAGCGCAGGCCGCCAGGTGAAGAGTTCGGCGATCGTACCCGTGACCACACGGCCGGCCATGCCGCCAAAGGCATTGCCGGCGATATAGAGGCCCATGGCGCCGCCAAGGCCACGCGGATCGATCTCTTCGGCGAGATAGGTCATGGCGACCGCCGGCACGCCGCCGAGGAGGAATCCTTCCAGTGCGCGGAACACCAGTAATGTCTGCCAGTTCGGCGCGACGGCGCAGGCAATGGTGCAAAGGGCAGCGCCCAGCAGCGAAATGAACATCAGGCTGCGGCGGCCGAGGCTTTCAGAAACGGCGGCGGCGCAGAAGATCGCAAAGGCGAGGAAACCGGTCGAGAGAGACAGCGACAGCGAGCTTGCCGCCGGCGTCACCCCAAAATCCTCGGCGAAGATCGGCATCAGCGGCTGCACGCAATAGAGCAGCGAGAATGTCGCGAAACCGGAGAGGAACAGAGCGATCGTCGCACGCCTGAAAGGCCGCGTGCCGCGCGTCAGGAATTGCCGGGCCTCTGAATGCGGCTCGGTATCGACAAGTTTCAATTCGGGGCGGGAGGGGACTTCGGAGATGACAAGATCTTCCGTCTGGACGGCGCGGGACATGAGGGCACACAACCTTTCTTGCCCACAAATCTAGCCAAGCCGACGTCATTAGTCCAATATATGGAACAGACGATTTCAATAGTTTTTGGAGATAGCGATGGAACTGCGACATATCCGCTATTTTCTGGCGCTGGCGGATGAGGGAAATTTCACCCGCGCCGCCGCCAAGCTCGGCATCGGCCAGCCGCCGCTCAGCCAGCAGATCCGCGACCTCGAAAACGAAGTCGGCGCGGCACTGTTTCACCGTGTCCCGCATGGCGCGGAGCTGACAGCGGCGGGCGAGGCTTTTCAGGTCGAGGCCAAGCTGGCTGTGGATGCGGCGGAAAAGGCCAAGCTTGCTGCCCAGCGCGCCAATCGCGGCGAGATCGGCCGCCTGTCGCTTGGCTTTACCGCGTCTTCCGCTTTCAACACGATCGTCACCTCGACCATCCGCGAATTCCGCAACCGCTGGCCGCAGGTGCGTCTGTCGCTGACCGAGATGAACACCAATGCCCTGACAGAGCGGCTGATGCGCGGCGAGATCGACGCCGCCTTCATTCGCCCCGGCCTGGAAGACCCGCGCAACGTCCGCCTCAAACGCTTCGACGACGAGCCGATGCTGATCGCCCTGCCCGCTCATCATCCCCTCGCCGAGAAGGACCGCGTGCCGATCGCGGCGCTTGCGCAAGAGCCCTTCATCCTCTTCCCCCGCATGGTGGGGCTGAGCCTCTATGACGATATCGCCGCCGCCTGCCGCGACGCCGGTTTCGAGCTCTTGGTGACGCAGGAGGCGCCGCAAATCCCCTCGGTCGTCAATCTCGTCGCCGCCAATCTCGGCGTCTCCATCGTTCCCGCCTCGATCGCCCAGATCAAGCTCGACGGCGTCACCTACCGCCCCATCGACGGGCCGCCGCTGGTGGCGCGGCTCGGGCTCGCGGTGCTGAAGGCGCAGCGTTCGCCGGTCGCGGCCAATCTGATGAGCCTGATTGCCTGACTATCTCAAGGTATCCCAATAGGGTGGATCACCGAATGCCTTTTTCAGGTGATCGGCGATGGCGCGCAGCTTCGCGGAGGGATTGCGCCCCTCCGGATGCGCCATGAAAACGAATTCGGGCTCCGGCCGGCAGCCGACATCGATTTCGACAAGCAGCCCCTCGTTGACGGACGGACCGGCGATGAAGGCCGGCAACAGCGCAATGCCCAGCCCCGCGATCGCCGCATCGCGGGAGACATCGCCATTGTTGATGCCGAGCGCCAATTTCCCTCTGACGACGACTGCCCCCTCCTGCCCCTGGAAACGCCAGTCCGCGACACCGCGATTGGTGTAGAAGATCCCCCTGTGGTTTTCGAGATCGGATGGCGAGGCAGGCAGGCCATGCCGTGCCAGATAGTCAGGCGAAGCGACGAGAAGCCGGCGACTGCGGGCGAGCGGCCAGGCGACGAGACGGGAATCGGCAATCAGCCCATGACGAATGATCGCGTCGTATCCATCGGACGCAGCATCGACGCGGCGGTCGTCGAGTTCGAGCGTCAGTTCGATCTCGGGATGGGCGGCCAGAAAGGGATAGAGCGCCGGGCCGAGATGCATGCGGCCGAAGGTGACGGGGGCGGCGATCCGCAGCGGCCCGGCAAGCGTGCCACGCCGTTCCGCGAGATCGGCCGCGGCTTCACGCACCTCGCGTACGATCCGCGTCGCCCGCTCCAGGAATACGGTGCCGTCCTCCGTCAGCGTCAACTTGCGCGTCGTGCGATGCAGCAGCGTGGCACCCAGCGTCTTTTCCATCTCCGCCAGCCGCTCGCTGACGACGGATTTCGACAGGCGCAGCCGGCGGGCAGCCTCGCTGATCGATCCCGCCTCGGCAACTGTTACAAAAGCAGTGAGCCCTTCAATCTTGAGCATCGTTCGGCAATCCCGAATTCGAGTTCCATGACTTGCAGACTAATCCGAACGATTGAAAAAGACCATCTTGCCTGCATCGGACGAGACAACGGACCGTCCTCACACAGGAGATCGAACAATGAATCGCTTGAATGGAAAAGTCGCAATCGTCACCGGCGCCAGCTCCGGCATCGGCCGCGCCACCGCCAAGCTCTTCGCCGCTGAAGGTGCAAAAGTGATCGTCGGCGCTCGTCGCGGAGCCGAACTGGAAAGCCTCGTTGCCGAGATCGAGGCCGCCGGCGGTGACGCAGCCGCATTGGCCGGCGATGTGCGCTCCGAAGACTATCACAAGGCGCTGGTCACGCTTGCGGTCGAGCGCTACGGCAAGCTCGACATCGCCTTCAACAATGCCGGCACACTCGGCGAGGCAGGCCCCAGCACCGAGGTTTCGGAGGCAGGCTTTGCCGAAGCACTGGCGATCAATCTCACTGCCTCTTTCCTAGCCGCTAAGCATCAGATCGGCGAAATGGTCAAGCACGGTGGTGGTTCGGTGATCTTCACCTCGACCTTTGTCGGCCATACTGTCGGCTTCCCGGGTGTCGCCGCCTATGCCGCCAGCAAATCCGGTCTGATCGGCCTGACACAGACACTTGCCGCTGAATTCGGTCCGCAGAATGTGCGCGTTAATGCCATACTGCCGGGCGCGGTCGACACCGACATGTATCGCGAGATGAACGATACGCCCGACAAGCAGGCTTTCGTGACCAATCTGCATGCGCTGAAGCGTGTTGCCGGTCCCGAAGAGATTGCCCGCTCGGTCCTCTATCTTGCGTCCGACGATGCGAGCTTTGTCACCGGCACCGCGTCGCTGGTCGATGGCGGCGTCTCGATCACCCGGACCTGACCGCTTTCAGGGCGCGCTCATCGCGGGCGGCATGAATGCATAAAGACAGGCCGCGGATCCTTCTCGCGGCCTATCCGTTCAGAACATCGTATTCGTGTTCATCGACTTCTCCGGGATCGGCTGGACCGAGTCCCAATGCTCCTCGATCTTGTTGTTCTCGACGCGGAAAATATCGACAATAGCGCTGCCCCTGTCGCCGGGTTCACGAATGGCGTGGACCCTCAGGATCACATAGTCACCATCGACCATTACCCGGGTAATTTCGCTCTTGGAATGCGGATAGGTTTTCTTCAGGAATTCGATGAAGCCGCGCAGGCCCTCGGGACCATCGGCGGCAAGCGGGTTGTGCTGAATATATTTGCCGAGATATTTTGAAGCGGCATCGAAGTCCTTGTCATTCAGCGCCTTCTGGTAGAAATCCAGAACGATTTCCTTGTTCTTTTGCTCCTCCGGCGAATAGGCGCGCTCGGCGAAGGCCGGCATGGCTGCGGCCAGAATCGGTAGAGCGATCATCACGACCTTCATCAGTTTCAAGGCTTTACTCCTTTGGCGAACTTTCCGCCAATGCTCGCCGACCCGACGAAGCGTCGCAAATGACAAAGCCGTGATTTCCGGCTGACCACGACTGGCGATTGCCTATTGTCTGCCAAAGGCTTAGGCTCATGGGCATAAAAACAAGCGGCGGGCTCAAGCCATGGTTCTTGCGGGAAAACGTATTCTTCTGATCATTTCCGGTGGCATCGCGGCCTATAAGAGCCTCGACCTCATCCGGCGGCTGCGCGAACGCGGCGCTGCCGTCCGTCCGGTCATGACATCGGGCGCCCAGCAATTCGTGACGCCGCTTGCCGTTGGCGCGTTGGCGGCCGACCATGTCTTCACCGACCTGTTCTCGCGGCAGGACGAACAGGATGTCGGCCATATCCGGCTGGCGCGGGACTGCGACCTAGTGCTGATCGCCCCAGCCACCGCCGATCTGCTGGCGAAGATGGCGAACGGGCTTGCGGATGATCTTGCCTCGACGATCCTGCTCGCCACCGACCGGCCTGTGCTTGTGGCGCCCGCGATGAACCCAAAAATGTGGGCGCATGCGGCAACGAAGCGCAATGTCGAGATATTGCGGGGCGACGGCGTCCGCTTTGTTGGCCCCATGGTCGGCGAGATGGCGGAAAGCAAGGAGGCCGGCGCCGGCCGCATGGCCGAGCCGCTGGAGATCGTCGCCGCCGTCGAGATGCGGCTGGATGATGGAGCAAGACCGCTTGCTGGCCGGAAAGCCGTGGTCACCTCGGGTCCGACGCATGAGCCGATCGACCCGGTGCGCTATATCGCCAACCGCTCATCGGGCCGGCAGGGCCATGCCATCGCCTCGGCGCTCGCAGCCCTCGGCGCCGATGTCACCCTCGTTTCCGGCCCCGTCACCATCCCCGATCCGACCGGCATGCGCGTCGTCCATGTCGAGCGAGCAGACGAGATGCGCGATGCCGTGCTCTCAGCCCTTCCGGCAGATATCGCCGTGATGGTCGCCGCCGTCGCCGACTGGAAGGTGGCATCAGCCGCCGACCAGAAGATCAAGAAGCATCCGGGCGAATCCATCCCGACGCTGGCACTCACCGAAAATCCCGACATCCTGAAAACCGTGGGCCATCATACGCAGCGGCCGAAGCTCGTCATCGGCTTTGCTGCCGAAACGCAGGATGTGGAGAACAACGCCAAGGCAAAGCTGGAGCGCAAGGGCGCCGACATCATCGTTGCCAACGATGTCTCGCCCTCAACCGGTATCATGGGTGGCACGCGCAACCGTGTGAAGCTCGTCCGTCATGACGGCGTCGAGCAATGGCCCGACCTCGACAAGGACGAGGTGGCGGCGCGGCTGGCGGCGCTGATCGCCGAACAATTCAGGCAGGGATAGCGGCAGCCGTCTGGGGTACGGCCGAGCTGCGCTTTTCCGGCTGGAAGGGCGTGATGTGCACGCCCATGTCGTCGATCAAAACGGCGCTTCCATCCGGAATTTCCGTCCAGGCATCGACATCGTCGTTCAGCGGTTCGGACACCAAGCAATAGCCTGACCCGACCGGCGAGGCATAGAGCGTCGGCGCCTTGCGGTCGGTGGCATAGCGCACTGCATGCAGCGATTTTCCATCGGAAAAGGCAGCCGTGAAGCGCACCAGCGCCGAACCGGTCAGATGCACCGACAGACCCTCGACGAAGCTGATGGTCTCTGAAATGGCCGCGACCGGGTTGGTCGTGAGGCCGAACTGCAGCGCCAGCAGGAACATCAGCTCGGAATCGGTCGTGCCGCTGCGAGCCTGAAACAGGTGATCGTCGAGCATGGCTTCCATCGGCCGGCGCAAGCGGTCGAAATTGGAGATCTGGCCGTTGTGCTGGAAAGCCCAGTTCTCATGCACGAAGGGGTGGCAATTGTCGCGCCGCGTGCCGCCTCCGGTCGCGGCGCGGACATGGGCGAGAAAGAGCGGCGAGCGAATCTGTCGCGCCAGGCTCTTCAAATTGCAGTCGGACCAGGCCGGCAGGATATCGCGATAGCGGCCCGGTTCCGGCCGGTCGCCATACCAGGCAATGCCGAAACCGTCGCCGTTGGTCGCCGTCTTGGCGCGCGTAGCGCAATGAGATTGTTCGATCAGGGAGTGGGCAGGCGAAGACACCAGCTCCTCCAGATAGAGGGGGTCTCCACGATAGGCTGCCCAGCGACACATATGTCTTTTTCTCCAATTCCCGCTGGCTTCCTGTCTCGCGGGAGAATGTCAAATCTAAGGACGATTGTTCAGCGGAATGGGTAATAAACTGTTAATTTCTGGCTGCTCCGACCGTCAAGATGACAGATATTTGACGCATCGTCCGATCACATTTTTGCGTCGCAGCATTTTTCTTTTGTGAACGGCGCTCTTGAGGCAGCGCATCCTGCCTCAAGCAAAAGCGCAATGAGGTCGTCGCGTTTCAATGCGAAACGAAGCGTGAAACGCTCCAAGCACCCACCCTCTTGCATCCGGTGAAATTTGAGCTACGTTAGGCATATTATCAACGTAACGAAAGGAAGGTGATCCAATGTCTAGTGAGATTTCGGTCCTCGTACCGGGCATGGAAATGGTTGTGAGCGCAGCGGGGCAGCCCTCGCTCTGATCAAAGCCTTCCGGAAGCGGTCTACGCTTCAGGCCAGTTACGGGCCA
Source organism: Rhizobium sp. RCC_161_2 (assembly GCF_041355235.1). Classification (NCBI taxonomy): domain Bacteria; kingdom Pseudomonadati; phylum Pseudomonadota; class Alphaproteobacteria; order Hyphomicrobiales; family Rhizobiaceae; genus Rhizobium; species Rhizobium sp. RCC_161_2. The sequence continues at coordinate 217,053 of NZ_JBFUPL010000005.1, forward strand.
AAACTCATGGAAGGGTCGCTTCGTGCGGCCCTTTTTTGTGTCCGGCGATTACCGATATCGCGGCATCCAAGACTGCTCATCTCCAAGAGAAACCAGCTTGCGGTCGCTTTTTTACTTGCCGAATGGGAAGAGCGCCTTAGCTAACCCTGTATGACTTACCAGGAACAGCCCGAACAGGGCGAAGCCAAACCGGCGCTGTCGAACGAACCGGCGCTTACCGCACTCTCAATGTATCCTGACCAGTGGGCGTTGTTTCTCGACATCGACGGAACGCTGCTCGACCTCGCGGAAACGCCGGAAGCGATTGTCGTTCCTCCGTCCCTGCCCTACGCCCTGCAGGCCCTTTCCCGTAAGCTCGGCGGCGCTCTGGCAGTGGTAACGGGTCGCTCTGTTGCCTTTGTCGACCCCCTCTTCGCCCCCTTCCACTTTCCGGTCGCAGGCCTCCATGGTGCTGAGCGGCGCGACGCGGCGGGACGGTTGCGGCGCGCTCTGATCCCGCCGGCATTTGAGGAAATGAAACGCACGATTGCACGGGAGGCGGAAGCCTGGCCCGGCGCGCTTGTCGAGGACAAGGGGGCTGCGGTCGCCGTTCACTACCGGCAGGCACCGGAGCGCGAGGCCGAGATTGCCGAGGCGATGCAGCGCTATCTCGAGGAAGCCGGCCCGGACTGGACCCTGCAGCGCGGCAAGTCGGTGGTCGAGATCTGCCCGGCGCGCGCCGGCAAAGGCCATGCCGTCGAAGCCTTTCTCGGCGAGGAGCCCTTCATCGGGCGAAAGCCGCTTACGATCGGCGACGACGTCACCGACGAAGCCATGTTCGCCGCCGCCAACCGCCTCGGCGGCCAGTCCGTGCGCATCGGCCCGCCAAACGACAAAACACTGGCGCGTGCATCCATTTCCTCGCCCGCGCGTTTAAGAGAGATACTCGCGTCCCTCGCGGCATAGGCACCTTCACTGCCGATTGTCGTATTCGTTTTGAAAGGACACCCCGTGAGCCGTCTCATCGTTATTTCCAATCGTGTCTCCGTTCCCGATAAGAAAGGCACCGCCGCTGGCGGTCTGGCCGTGGCCCTGCGCGCGGCACTTGAAGAGCATGGCGGCATCTGGATGGGCTGGTCCGGCAATTCCAGCGGCGACAAGGAGCCGGAACCACTGGTAATGACGGACCATGGCAACATCACCTATGCCCTGACCGATCTCACCCAGACCGATGTCGAGGAATATTACCATGGCTTCGCCAACCGCGTGCTCTGGCCGATCTGTCATTACCGGCTGGATCTTGCCGAATATGGCCGCAAGGAGATGGACGGCTATTTCCGCGTCAACCGCTTCTTTGCCCATCGCCTCGCGCCGCTGATCGAGCCGGACGACGTCATCTGGGTGCATGACTATCATCTCATTCCGCTGGCAGCCGAGCTGAGGCAAATGGGTCTGAAGAACCGCATCGGCTTCTTCCTGCACATCCCATGGCCGCCGGCCGATGTGCTCGCCATCATGCCCGTGCATCAGGAGATCATGCGCAGTCTCTCCGCCTACGATCTGCTCGGATTCCAGACGGACCACGACCTCGAAAACTTCGCCAGTTGCCTCAAGCGTGAGGAGATCGGCGACGAGATCGGTCCCGGCCTCTTCAGCGCCCATGGCCGGACGTTTCGTGGTGGGGCCTATTCGATCGGCATCGAGACCGCCGCCTTCGCGGACTTCGCCCGCAAAGCGGCCGGTCACAGCATGGTGCGCAAGGCCCGGCAGAGCATCGAGGGCCGCGACCTGATCATCGGCGTCGACCGACTCGATTACTCCAAGGGGATCACCCAACGCATCGAAGCTTTCGAGCGTTTCCTCGGCGACAATCCCGCCTATCAGAACCGTGTGACCTATCTGCAGGTTACCCCGAAATCGCGCTCCGAGGTGCCGGAATACGAGGCGATGCAACAGGCCGTCGCCGAGCAGGCGGGTCGCGTCAACGGCGCGATCGGCACGGTCGACTGGGTGCCGATCCGCTATATCAACCGCTCGATCAGCCGCCCCGTGCTGGCCGGCCTCTATCGGTTGGGCAGGATCGGTCTGGTGACGCCGCTGCGTGACGGCATGAACCTCGTCGCCAAGGAATATGTGGCAGCACAGGACCCAGATGATCCCGGCGTGCTGGTGCTATCGCGTTTCGCAGGCGCCGCGCGCGAGCTGAAGGGCGCACTCCTCGTCAATCCCTACGACATCGAGGCAACCGCCAATGCCATGGCGCGTGGGCTGACCATGCCGCTTGAAGAACGGCAGCGGCGCTGGCGCGGTATGATGGATTATCTGCTCGAACATGATGTCGTGCGCTGGTGCAATGATTTTCTGAAGGACCTGACGGAAGAGGCGAAGCCGCCGGTCAATCAGGTCACTTTACGGCTGGTTCCGTGAGCAGCCATTCCGTCAGTCGCCCGGCATGCATGCTCGGCGACTTCGGCGGGAGAAGCCAGTAACCGCGATCCGGTGTCTCCAGCATCGGACCAGCGGTTACCAACATGCACCCGGCCAGCAACTGATCCACCAGGCCCATCCAGCCGAGCGCCAGCCCCTGCTCGCCGATCGCCGCCTGCACCACCAGAGAATAGGTGTTGAACCGCAGGTCGCCTTGGGCGGCATAGGTGTCCCTAATGATGCCAAGTTCGGCGAAATAACTCTTCCAGTCGAACCAGGGCGATGGCGCTTCCGTGTCCAGATGTATGAGCGTTGCCCGCACCAGATGGCCTGGATCGTTGAAAGGGCCGTATTTGTCGACGAAGCCCTGCGCACAGACCGGCGCCACCTTCTCGGGCAACAGCAGCACCGCTTCGGGGCCAAACTCCTGACGGGTGCCGAAGACGACGGCGACATCGCCGCTGTCCGACTGGCCGCGCTCCTGCCGCTGCGTGGCGACGATCTGGATATCCAGCTCCGGATAGGCCAAGCGAAAACGTTGCATGCGCGGGATCAACCACAGGGCGGAGAAGGCATAGTCGGTCCGCAGCCGCACCATCGGGCGCTCCGCTTCGGCGCGAAAGCTGTGCACCAATGAATCGACGCCACCGACCGCTTTTTCGGCGATCTCCAACAGACGACGGCCTTCCGATGACAGTTCGACGCCCCGATGCTGGCGATGGAACAGGGGGACACCCATCTGCTCCTCGATCCGCCGGATCTGATAGCTGACGGCCGGCTGTGTCAGTCCGAGGCTGGCTGCCGCAGATGACAGGCTGCCTGAACGTGCCACCTCGACAAAAATCCGCAGCCACCCGAGATCTATTGGCCGTTCAGCCATAAAATTTCCTTTTGGCACCTATCGAAAAAAGCAAGCTTTACAGCCTCGATGCTACTGATGTTCAATAAAATCAGCAAATAGTAAGAGAGAATCGTAAAGACCTCTTTCGGCCTCCGATCCCGCCCAAGGAATTGCAGCAATGGCGCGTCCGAATATTCTCATCCTGATGGTCGATCAGTTCAACGGAACCCTGTTTCCCGACGGCCCGACCGATTTTCTCCACGCGCCCGTGTTGAAGGCGTTGGCAGAACGTTCCGTGCGCTTTGCCAACAGCTATACGGCAAGTCCGCTCTGCGCGCCGGCGCGAGCCTCCTTCATGTCCGGACAATTGCCGAGCCGCACCCGCGTCTATGACAATGCCGCCGAATTCGCCTCCGATATCCCGACCTTCGCGCATCATCTGCGCGCCGCCGGTTATCAGACGGCGCTCTCCGGCAAGATGCATTTCGTCGGGCCGGACCAGATGCACGGCTTCGAGGAGCGTCTGACCACGGATATCTATCCCGCCGATTTCGGCTGGACGCCGGATTATACCAAGCCCGGCGAACGCATCGACTGGTGGTATCACAATCTCGGCTCAGTGACCGGCGCCGGTGTCGCCGAGATCACCAACCAGATGGAGTATGACGACGAGGTCGCCTATCACGCCACCCGCAAGCTGCTCGATCTGTCGCGCGGACACGATGAGCGGCCCTGGTGCCTGACCGTCAGCTTCACCCACCCGCACGACCCCTACGTCGCCCGCCGCCGCTTCTGGGATCTCTACGAGGACTGCCCGGCGCTCGACCCCGAGGTTGGCGAAATCCCCTTCGACCGGCAGGACCAGCATTCGCAGCGCTTGATGAAGGCGAGTGATCATGCCGCCTTCGACATCACGCCGGAACAGGTCCGCCGGGCGCGGCGCGGCTATTTCGCCAATATCTCCTATGTCGACGAGAAGATCGGCGAAATCCTCGATGCGCTGGAGCGCGGCCGCATGGCCGACAACACCGTTATCCTCTTCGTCTCCGACCATGGCGATATGCTCGGAGAGCGCGGACTGTGGTTCAAGATGAACTTCTTCGAGGGCTCGGCCCGCGTGCCGCTAATGATCGCTGCACCCGGCTGGCAAGCCCGTCGCATCGACCAGCCGGTCTCGACACTCGACGTCACACCGACGCTGGCCGGTCTTGCCGGTATCGATATCGCCTCGCTCCGCCCATGGACCGATGGCGAGGATCTGGCGCCCCTCGCCCATGGTACGGGAAGCCGTGGACCGGTGCCGATGGAATATGCGGCGGAAGGGTCCGAAGCGCCGCTCATCGGCCTGCGCGATGGGCATTACAAGCTGGTGCTCTGCGACAAGGACCCGCCCATGCTCTTCAATCTCGAAGCCGATCCCAAGGAGCTGACCAATCTCGCCGGCGATCCCGCCCATGCGGAAACGCTGGCGCAGCTGACCGCGCAGGCGATGCAGCGCTGGAACCTCGCCGCCTTCGACGCCGCCGTGCGCGAGAGCCAGGCGCGGCGATGGGTGGTCTATGCGGCGCTGCGCAACGGCGCCTATTATCCCTGGGATTACCAGCCGCTGCAGAAGGCCTCCGAGCGCTATATGCGCAACCATATGGACCTGAACGTCCTGGAGGAGAACCAGCGTTTTCCACGCGGGGAATGAGGTTTCCTGTGGCCGGGCTTTGCCGGAGACGATATGGTCCGGCCGACATCGGGGAGAAAATGTCCATGAAAATCAGCGCACGCAATCGCCTCAAGGGCAAGGTCGTCGAAGTCACCAAGGGTGCGACGACCGCCCATGTCCGCATCGATATCGGCAACGGCTCGATCGTCACCTCATCGATCACCAACGAGGCGGTCGACGAACTGGGCCTGACGGTCGGCGCTGACGCCTATGCCGTCATCAAGGCATCCGACGTCATGGTCGCCGTCGACTAAGTTTCCCGCTTTTGGCAGTAATGCGCCCTTCCCTCGTCGCCGGTCTGGAAATCGCCGGGCTGCGGCGGTGCGATCGGTTTGAACAATGTCCTGTCCGGCTTCAGGTCCAGAAGCGGCGTACCATCGAGGCAATCGAGGCCGCGCACGAGCAGAATAGCTCCCTCTACCGCTTCCAGCTTGACGATGGAGGTGCCGATCGGGTTTGGCCGCACCGGCGAGCGCAGCGAAAACGTGCCGTGCACCTTGCCGCTCTTGGCCGGGCTTTGCAGTACGAGATCGCGGCGTGAGCGATCCAGCCAATAGAGAATTTCCAGCCGTTCGAAAGCCTCCACGCCCTTCAGCGCCGGCACCCAGGGCTCGAAAATCTCGATGCGGCAAAGCGGCCCGTCATGTCGCCCCTGGCGCGGCGTCTCCATCCGCGAGGTCCATGGCGTCGAGATGCGGCCGATGAAGGTGAGACCGGCATCGGCCGCGGCCGGCGGCTCGACCGCCACCTCGTTTTCGCGGATTTCATTCTCGCGGACCATGGTTTCCCCCTTCCGGAGCAAGAGTGTTCGGCGGCTTGGCCGATGTGGTTATAAAATCGATGAATGCCCTGAGCGGAGCGGGCACAAGGCGCCGCCCGGGATAATAGAGAAACGGCCCGGAGAAGGACTGCCACCATGGTTCGAGCACGGGTTCGAGCGCGCCGCTGTCGAGATGCGGACGCAGCCATTCCTCGAAAAGATAGACGATGCCGGTGCCGGCGATCGCAGCGGCCACGACGAGATCGGTCGCGCCGCCGATGCTGACGATAAGCGGGCCTGTGGGCGTGATCCGCACGATTTCGCCGTCACGCTCGAACTCGCAGGGCGGCATCAGGCCGCTGGAGAAACGACCGCGAAGACAGGCGTGATTGATCAGCTCGCTCGGATGCTCCGGCCTGCCATGAAGGTCAAGGTACGAGGGTGAAGCGGCAGTGGCGAAGCGCTGGGTGCGTGGTCCGATCGGTATGGCGATCATGTCCTGCTCCAGCCGCTCGTCATAGCGGATGCCGGCATCGCAGCCGGCTGCGAGGACATCGACAAAGCTGTCCTCGGCGATGATCTCCAGCTGGATATCGGGATAGGCGGCGAGAAACCGCGGGACGATGTCAGGCAGTACAAGCCGCGCTGCGCTGATCGGCACGTTCAGCCGCAAGGTTCCCGCCGGCCTGTCGCGGAAACCGTTGACCACGTCGAAGGCCGCCTCCATCTCCGACAGTGCAGGCCCGAGCCTTTCCAGCAGTCGTTCTCCCGCCTCGGTCGGCACGACGCTGCGGGTTGTCCGATTAAGCAATCGCACACCAAGCTCGGCCTCAAGGCGGCGGACCGCCTCGCTCAAGCCGGAAGGACTTTTGCCGCTCAGGCGCGCGCCCTCGCGAAAGCCCTTGGCACGCGCTACGGCGACAAACGCGCTCATGTCCAACAGATCGATCTTCACTGTTCGCTACTCCGCACAGCCTGTGCGGATTGTACCGGATTATCACGCAGGCCAGCAACGCCTATTTCTGGATGGAAGTTAAAAGGAGATATCCCATGTCCAGCATCGACCACTCCGGAACATTCACCCTTGGCGATCGCAGCGTGAAGCGGCTCGGCTATGGAGCCATGCAGCTTGCCGGGCCCGGCGTGTTCGGGCCGCCTCGGGATCGCGACGCGGCGGTGGCCGTCCTAAGGGAAGCCATTGCGAGCGGCGTCAACCATATCGACACCAGCGACTTCTACGGCCCGCACGTCACCAATGAAATCATCCGCGAAGCGCTCCATCCCTATCCTGACGAACTTGTCATCGTTACCAAGATCAGTGCCCGTCGCGGAACGGACGGTTCGTGGATCCCGGCGATGTCGCGCGAAGAATTGACACAGGCCGTGCATGACAACCTGCGCAATCTCGGTCTCGATGTGCTTGAGATCGTCAATCTTCGTAGCATGCTCGATGTGTACGGCCCGATCGAGGGATCGCTCGAAGCGCCCCTGACGGTGCTTGCCGAACTCCAGCAAAAGGGCTTGGTGCGCCATATAGGGCTCAGCAACGTCACACCGACGCAGATTGCCGACGGCCGCAAGATCTGCGAGATCGTTTGCGTGCAGAACTTCTACAATCTGGCACACCGCGATGACGACGCCCTGATCGACGCGCTTGCCCGCGAGAGTACCGCCTATGTGCCGTTCTTCCCGCTCGGCGGGTTCAGCCCGCTGCAATCGTCGACCCTCTCCGACGTCGCCGAACGCCTCGGTGCCACCCCCATGCAGGTTGCGCTCGCCTGGCTGCTGCGCCGCGCACCCAACATCCTGCTCATTCCGGGCACGTCGTCCGTCGCCCATCTCAGGGAAAATCTGAAAGCGCCTGAGATCGATCTGCCGGACGATGCACTGGCCCAGCTTGATGGCGTGGCAAAGGCCAGCGCGATCTGAGAGCTGGAGGCTCCCGTTCCATGATCCCCAATATCACGCCGCCTTGACGGCGTGATTTTCTTTGATGCCGAGGCAGCGTTCCGCCTTGCCCCCCCGACGCGGGCTTTTATTACATCGCATGTAATTGAGAGCAGCACCTCACCCGGGGTATCTGACAATGGTCTTCTTGCAGGAAGAGCATTTCAAGCCCTTCAACATAGAGAGCTTTCGCCGGGACGATGTCGGTGGCCACGATTCTTCGTTCCGACGGCAGGCTCAGGAGAAACCCATGACTACGGTGTCATTTGCGAAAAAAGACGCTCCCCAATGGCTGCTGTCCTTCTGGCGAGAAATTGACGACAAGACCTTCGGCGACGGCTTCAACTGCCTCACCGAAGGTGCAACATGCAATCTCGGCGTTGCCGACTGGAAGGGCCGCGACACCATTCGTGAGAACTTGCGCGCCTTCATCGACACAGGCTTCACCGCATTGCATGATGTTACCGAATATTGGGACGGTGGATCGCTCAAAGTGTTTCGCGGGACCGTCACCATGACGCCCGATGACCAAACACAGCCGGTGGTCAAACCGGTCATGACCCACTTCTTCTATATGGATGAGGTCGAGCCGACCAAAGTGCGTCATTGGTACGGATCTGTTGGACCTATCGCGTTCTGACGAAAATCTATGGTGGCGGGGTTGTCGAATGGTGGCCCCGCCACCGACGAACGAAGCGAGGCTTCTGCCGGATGAGCTCTTCCCGCATCAACTTAAGAATGCCAAATGAACTCGGACCGCAGCTGCGCGCATGGCGCGGCACACGCGGCAAGAGCCAACTCGATCTTTCCCTCGACACCGGCATTTCGCAGCGTCAGATAAGCTTTATCGAAAGCGGTCGGAGCATCCCCGGCCGCCACAATCTCTTGCACCTTGCCGAGGCGTTGGACGTGCCGCTCCGGGAGCGCAACTCCCTGCTCCTCGCCGCCGGCTATGCCCCGATCTATTCCGAAGGAAATTTCGACGATCGCGAGATGCAGGGCCTTACGAAGGCACTCCAGCGCATGCTTCGCCAGCATGAGCCGTTTCCGGCTGTTGTAATGGACCGCTACTGGAACGTCGTTATGACCAACGACGCGACCCCGCGCTTCTTCAACTGTTTTATCGACGTGGCCGGACGCGCGGCACCGCGCAATCTCCTCCATCTCATGTTCGACCCCGAGGGTATGCGGCCCTTCATTCCGGATTGGGAACAGACGACGAAAAGCCTGTTGGGGAGAGCCTTCCGCGAGTCCGTCGGCCGCGTTATCGACGCGCGGACGAAGGAGCTTATCGATAGTCTGCTTGCCTATCCCGATGTGAACGCCGAATGGAAAACATCCTTAGCGGCTGACAATACGCCCATGATCCCTCTGTCATTTATGAAAGACGGACAGCTTCTGAGATTTTTCTCACTGGTCACGACGGTCGGCACCGCGCAGATGATAACGGCCCAGGAGTTGCGGGTCGAATGCATGTTCCCGTTGGATGAAGCCACGGAGATTCGATACGCCGAACTGATGAACGCGGCCCAATAGAAGGGCAGCGTCAGAGCAGCAGTCGCTGATATCACGCCGCCTTGAAGGCGTGATATTCCTTGATGGCGACCATTTTGATAGCCGGATAACGTTCCGCCTCGTAGCGCAGCGAGAAGCCGTCCTGGGCGAGGAAGACCGGGTCGCCGTCGAGGTCGCGGGCGATGTCGCCGCGACGGGCGGTGACAAACTTGTCGAGGTCGGCGGCCTGATCGGCCGAGATCCAGCGGCAGACGGAGAAGCGCGACATTTCGAAGGAGACGGGCAGACCGTATTCGGCCATCAACCGCTCCTTCAACACGTCAAGCTGTAGCGCGCCGACGACGCCGACGATGGCGGGCGAGCCGTCTTCCGGCGAGAAGAGCTGCACGACGCCTTCTTCGGCCATCTGCTGCAAGGCTTCCTTCAGCTTCTTCGCCTTCATCGCATCTTCAAGACGGACGCGGCGCAGGATTTCCGGCGAGAAGTTCGGCACGCCCTGGAACACCAGCGACTCGCCTTCCGTCAGCGTATCGCCGATGCGCAGCGTCCCATGGTTGGGAATGCCGACCACGTCGCCGGCATAGGCGGTGTCCGCAAGCTGGCGCTGCGAGGCAAAGAAGAATTGCGGCGCGGTCAGGCCGAGCTGCTTGCCGGTGCGCGACAGACGCGCCTTCATGCCGCGCTCGAGCTTGCCGGAGCAGATGCGCGCAAAGGCGATGCGGTCGCGATGGTTCGGGTCCATATTGGCCTGGATCTTGAAGACGAAGGCCGTCATCTTGTCGTCGGTGGCGTGAACCGTCCTGATATCAGCGACCTGGTCACGCGGCGGCGGCGCGAATTCACCGAGCGCGTTGATGAGATCGCGGACGCCGTAATTGCGCAACGCCGAGCCGAAGAAGACCGGCGTCATGTGACCCTCCAGGAAGGACTCCCGGTCGAAGGGACGGCAGGCTTCGATCGCCAGTTCCGTCTCGTCGATGAAGCCCTGACGCTCGTTTTCCGGTAGCCGGCCGGCCACGGCCTGTGGGCCGTTGACGGGGGTCGGCGCCACTTCGGTATCCGAGCCGCGCACGGTATTGTCGGCCAGATGATAGGAGCCGCAGAAGCTTTTCGCCCGGCCGATCGGCCAGGTGATCGGCGCGGTATCCAGCGCCAGCTTTTCTTCCACTTCATCGAGAATCTCGAAGGGATCGCGGCTTTCGCGGTCCATCTTGTTGATGAAAGTGATGATCGGGATGTCGCGCATGCGGCAGACTTCGAAAAGCTTCAGCGTCCGCGGCTCGATACCCTTGGCCGCGTCGATGACCATGACGGCGGCGTCGACGGCCGTCAGCGTGCGATAGGTGTCGTCGGCGAAGTCTTCGTGGCCCGGCGTATCGAGAATGTTGAAGACATTGCCTTCATATTCGAAGGTCATGACCGAGGTCACGACCGAGATGCCGCGTTCGCGTTCGATCTTCATCCAGTCGGAGCGCGTCTGGATGCGATCCTTCTTCGCCTTGACTTCGCCGGCAAGCTGAATGGCGCCGCCGAACAGCAGCAGCTTTTCGGTGAGCGTCGTCTTGCCCGCATCCGGGTGGGCGATAATAGCGAATGTGCGGCGGCGGGAGACCGCCTCGGCGAGACTTTCGGCCATGCGTGTGAATCCTGTGAATTGCGGCCGTATCTAGCGACTCAAGGCCCGGATTGCAATTGACCTTGGGCGCTCACGCGCAAACTAATGCCGCATGACCATTCACACCGATACGCGCCCGACGCTGAATCTCATCCGCCTTGCCCATGGCCAGGGCCTCGACCTGCCCGCCTATGAGACCAAGGGTGCCGCCGGCATGGACCTGCGCGCGGCAATCGAAGACGGCACCACCCTGACGCTCGCGCCTGGCAAGCGGGCACTAGTGCCATCGGGCTTTATCTTCGAAATCCCCGAGGGTTTCGAGGCCCAGCTCCGTCCACGCTCAGGCCTTGCCTTCAAGAACGGTATCACCTGCCTCAATTCGCCCGGCACGGTCGACAGCGACTACCGCGGCGAAGTAAAGGTTCTGCTGATCAATCATGGCGACGAACCGTTCGAAATCACGCGCGGCATGCGCATCGCCCAGGTGGTGATCGCGCCGGTGACGCAGGTGCGTGTCGCTGAGATCACCGAAATCAGCGAAACGGCGCGCGGCATCGGCGGCTTCGGCTCGACCGGCGTGTGATGGCGGAATTCTAGCGGGACAGCGGCGGCAGCCGGCGTTTGACCGGGGTTGCCTTGATCATCGACGTATTGGTTTCGGCACGTTCGGTGATCTTGTCGAGGATGCCATCGAGGTCGCCCATTGAGCGGACCACGAGCCGGCCGATGAAGCAGTCTTCGCCAGTGACCTTGTCGCATTCGATGAATTCAGGCGTCTCCTGAATCAGGCGCTGGACCACATGCAATTGGCCGGGCAGCGGCCGGATGCGGACGATCGCCTGCAAAGAATAGCCGATCGCTTCCGGCGCGATATCCAAGGTGAACGCCGCAATGACGCCGCGCTCCTCCAACCGGCGCAACCGCTCGGCGGCGCTCGGCGAGGACAAGCCCGCCACCTCGGCCAGCTCCTTCAGCGAAATCCGGGCATTGCGCGCGAGCGCCTCCAGCATCCGCTGGTCGATCGCATCGAGTTCTATCGCCGTATTAGGTACACCCATATCATTGCCTCATATAATTAGGCATCCATGCCAATAATCTTTATCCAACCTATATCATATGCGCGCTGGCAGCAATATTATCAGGCTCAGCAAACGGGAGCCCGGATAATGAACGAGATAAGACGCGGCACAGTGGAAATGACGGCGGCAATGCTGATTTCAGGGACGATCGGCTGGTTCGTGCTGATGTCGGGGCAGCCTGTGACCGGCGTCGTTTTCTGGCGTTGCCTGATCGGCGCGCTGACGCTTCTTGTCATTTGCGGCGCCATGGGCCTCTTGCGTCCCGGCATCCTCAGCCTGCGGACCTTCGCGATTGCGGTTGGCGGCGGCATCGCCATCGTTCTGAACTGGCTGCTGCTTTTCGCCGCCTATTCGCATGCCTCCATCTCGATCGCCACCACCGTCTACAACACCCAGCCCTTCATGCTGCTCGGCCTCGGCGCCCTGTTTCTCGGCGAGAAGATCACGCTCACCAAGCTTTTCTGGCTGGGCCTCGCCTTTGCCGGCATGATTGTCATCGTCGAAGGCAAATCCGCGCAGACGGGAGCTGCAGGCAGCTATCTCATCGGTATCCTGCTCTCGCTCAGTGCCGCCTTCTTCTATGCGCTGGCGGCGATTGCCGCCAAATGGCTGAAGGGTACGCAGCCGCATCTGATTGCGCTGATCCAGGTCTCGACCGGCATTCTCATGCTCGCGCCCTTCACTGATTTCTCCGATTTGCCGCAAGGTGCGGGCGGATGGTCCATTGTGGCAACGATGGGCATCGTCCATACCGGCCTGATGTATGTGCTGCTCTACGGCGCCATCCAGAAGCTGCCGACGCATCTGACCGGCGCGCTGTCCTTCATCTATCCGATCGCCGCCATCGTCGTCGATCGTTTCGCCTTCGGCCATGTGCTTGGCGTCGCGCAGATCATCGGCGCGGTGATCATTCTGGCGGCAGCGGCAGGCATGAACCTCGGCTGGACGATCCCGCCGCCGCGTCATAAAAGCGGTCATCTCCCAAAGGAAGCCGCCGAATGATCACCTGCTATCTCCGCTACACGATCGACCCCTACAAGCTCACGGAATTCGAACATTACGCCAAGCTCTGGATCCCGCTCGTCAACCGCCTCGGCGGCACGCATCATGGCTATTTCCTGCCGCATGAGGGCGCCAACAATATTGCGCTGGCGCTCTTCAGCTTCCCGAGCCTCGCCGACTATGAGACCTATCGTCAGAGAATGGCCGAGGATGCCGAATGCCGCGCCGCCTTTGCCTACGCTGAGGAGACGCGCTGTATCCTCAGCTATGAGCGCAGCTTCATGCGGCCTGTTTTCTGATCTTATTTTGCCTAGAGCGTTTCAACGCCTCACTGAAGCGCAGAAACACTCTAGGCCTTTTGTTTGTACGCAATTCCGGACGGAAAACCGCAGCACACTTTTCCTGGAATTGCTCTAGTTGGGGCAGCTTTCCGATTGGCCGTCGAGGCCTTCGGTTAGCCGCTCGAAGGCGACACTTGTCGATGAGCCGTTGCGTGTGATGCGCAAGATGTAGAGCCCATCGAAATCCTTGCCGTGCCACTTCGGCACCACCTTGGCATCACCGCCATTATCGGTCATCAGCTCGCGGGCGAGATCGACGATCTGCTTGTGCTCCCAGGCGATGAAAACGATTTTTCCGCGATAATCCGGCTTTTCCAGCGCCGCCTTCAGGCCATCGATATCGTCATAGCCGAAGCTGGTGTCGACCGGCAGACCAAGCGCAATGGCGGTCGGCTCTATGGTCGCAAGCGGGCGGACATAATCATAGGACGTGCCGGAATCATCCTTTTGCTTCGACGGATCGGGGGCGAAGATCGCTGCAGGCTTGCCGAAGAGGCGGGTGAGTACCGGCGGAAGCGCCAATGCGCGATTGAGCCCCTGGCAACTGAGCTGGCCGAGACCTGCCTCCGGTTTTTCGCCATGACGCAGGAAGACGATCGTCTGTGTCGCCGCCCCGTCTGCCGCCATAGCCATCGACGCGGAACCGCAGAAGGAAGCGAGGCAGAACAGCCCCACGACAAATTGCTGCGGAACCATCCGCATTACCGCTGCGCCTCGACTGCCATGCGGACGGCGAGGCCGGCCAGCACCGTGCCCATCAGCCATCGCTGCACCAGCATGAAGGCCGGACGCTGGGCGAAGAACATTGCGATGGAGCCGGCCGTCAGCGCGAAGATGGCGTTGAAGGTCAGGCTAATGACGATCTGCGTGAAACCGAGGGCGATCGACTGGATGAAGACACTGCCGGCGGCCGGGTCGATGAATTGCGGCAGCAGCGAAAGATAAAGAATCGCCACTTTCGGGTTCAACAGGCTGGTCACCAGCCCCATGGTGAAGAGCCGGCGCTTGCTGTCCTTCGGCAGTTCGCGCACCTGAAAGGCGGAGCGGCCGCCGGGCTTCAGCGCATTCCAGGCAAGCCAGACGAGATAGGCAGCGCCGGCAAGACGAAGCGCGTCATAGGCAAAGGGCACGGCGAAGACGAAGGCGGTGATGCCCAGCGCTGCGGACAGCATATAGAAGACGAAGCCGCAGGCGACGCCGCCGAGCGAAATCAGCCCGGCCGCAGGCCCCTGCGAGATCGATCGCGATACCAGATAGATCATGTTCGGCCCCGGTGTCAGCACCATGCTGAGAGCAATCAGGGCAAAGGCAATCATGCTGGTCAGATGCGGCATTGGGGTCTCCGGCTGAGGGGTGTCAGAAGGCGATGTGGGCTGTCGGAACAAGCTTAATTTCATGCGGCCCGGCGTCAAAGCCGTCAAGCAGCATATTGTGATAGGAGACAATCGCCTCGAACGACAGCTTGCCCATATCGGCGGTCGTATGGCCGTCGCTGATCAGCGTCACATCAAAGCCGAGCGAGACGGCCCGCCGGGCCGTGGTGTCGACACAGAACTGGGTCATGCAGCCGCCGATGATGAGGCGGGTGATCCCTTTGGCACGCAGGCGCTGCTCGAGGTCGGTCTCGAAAAAAGAATCGCAACTCGTCTTGTGAACCACGACATCGCCCGCCTCCGGCGCGACTTCCCGCCGCAGCTGCCAGCCTTCGCCACGCTTGGCCAGACGATGGGCTCCGTGGCCGTCATGCTGAACGATGAAGGATGGAACGCCGGCGGCGCGGGCCTCGCGCTTCAACGCTGCGAGCTTGGAGACGACCGTCTCAAAGGCGGCATCGATCGCCGGCTGGCGCGCTGGCGTGCCAAGGCCGGTCAGGACGGCGTTCTGGAGATCGATCAGGAGCAATGCGGAGGACATGGGAGCCTTATGCAGCGTGGTTTCGACAACGTGGTTCGGCAGGCCGTTAATCCTTTGGTAGTGTATTCGCACCGACAGCACAACCGCTTGAAAAGGTAGGAATGCTGCGATAGAGCAAGCCTCTGTCTCTCGAGGAAGATCACCATGACGCTGGCAGCCTTGCTCACCTATAGCGGCGCAGTTTTCATCGCCGGCACGGTAGCCCTCATCGCCGCCCGCGCAGCCTAAAAAAACCTTCCCCGATGACGCCATTTAGGAGATTCTTTTCCCAAGTGGAACTGAAGCTCAGAGTGGGATCACTCTGGTTTCCGTTACCGTTTGATCCTATTGTGCCTTCACAATTCCAATAAAGGGAGAGCTACCCATGTCCGACACCCGCAAACCAGGCCGCGGCCGCGTCTATGCCTCGATCACCGAGACCATCGGCGACACGCCGCTCGTGCGTCTCGACAAGCTGGCAAAGGAGAAGGGCGTCAAGGCCAACCTCTTGGCAAAGCTCGAATTCTTCAACCCCATCGCCTCCGTCAAGGACCGCATCGGCGTCGCCATGATCGAGAGCCTGGAAGCCCAGGGCAAGATCACCCCCGGCCGGAGCGTGCTGATCGAGCCGACGTCGGGCAATACCGGCATCGCACTCGCCTTTGCCGCTGCCGCCAAGGGCTACAAGCTGATCCTCACCATGCCGGAAACCATGTCGATCGAGCGCCGCAAGATGCTGGCCCTGCTCGGCGCCGAACTGGTGTTGACCGAAGGGGCGAAGGGCATGAAGGGCGCGATCGCCAAGGCCGAGGAACTGGCCTCGACACTGCCCGACGCCGTCATCCCGCAGCAGTTCGAAAACCCGGCCAACCCGGAAATCCATCGTAAGACGACGGCCGAGGAAATCTGGAACGACACCGACGGCAAGGTCGACATCTTCGTCTCCGGCATCGGCACCGGCGGCACGATCACAGGCGTCGGCCAGGTGCTGAAGGCCCGCAATCCCGACATCAAGGTCATCGCCGTCGAGCCGGCCGATTCACCGGTTCTGTCCGGCGGCAATCCCGGTCCGCACAAGATCCAGGGCATCGGCGCCGGCTTCGCCCCGAAGATCCTCGACACCCATGTCTATGACGAAGTGATCACCGTCACCAACGACGAAGCCTTCCAGCAGGCCCGCCTCGTCGCCAGGCTCGAAGGCGTGCCGGTCGGCATTTCCTCTGGTGCTGCCTTGACGGCTGCGATCAAGGTCGGTCAGCGGCCGGAAAACGAAGGCAAGAGCATCGTCGTCATCATCCCCTCCTTCGCCGAGCGTTATCTGTCGACGGTCCTGTTCGAGGGGCTGGGCGGCTGATAAAGTCTGCTACAATCGTTAAATACCCAAAGGGCGCTGCGGCGCCCTTTGTTGTTTCAGCGACTTGCCCTCACGCCGCCGCCGTCAGCCGTTCGCCGGCGATGCGGTAGGAAATAGCCTCGGCGAGATGGATGCGCCCGACCGTCTGCTTGTCGTCGAGATCGGCGAGCGTGCGCGCCACCTTCAAGACGCGATGATAGCCGCGGGCGGAAAACTTCATCTTCTCGGCCGCGTCACGGAGCAATTGCAGGCCGGCGGCGTCCGGCTCGGCGATGGTCTCGATCATCGATGTCGAGCAGCGGGCGTTGGTGGAGATGCCTTTCAGGCCGGCGGCCTCGAAGCGTTCGCGCTGCCGTTCGCGGGCGCGAGCGACGCGAAGGGCGACATCGGCACTCTTTTCCGCCGTTGCCGGCCGGATGAGATCAGCGGCCGAAACCGCAGGCACATCGATGCGGATATCGATACGGTCGAGCAGCGGCCCGGAAATACGACCCTGGTAGTCCGAGACGCAGCGCGGACCACGGGCGCAGGTGTGGCCCGGTTCGCCGGCCATGCCGCAACGGCAAGGGTTCATCGCCGCGATAAGCTGAATGCTGGCAGGGTAAGAAACACGATGATTGGCGCGGGCGATGATGCATTCGCCCGTTTCCAACGGCTGGCGCAACGCATCCAGCGCCTGCGGTGAAAACTCCGGAAGCTCGTCAAGGAAGAGAACGCCATGATGGGCAAGCGAGGCTTCGCCGGGCCGGGCGCGCAGGCCGCCGCCGACCAATGCGGCCATGGTGGCGGAATGATGGGGCGTGCGATAGGGCCGACGATCGGAGAGCTTACCGCCGGACAGCTGACCGGCGACGGAATGGATCATCGACACTTCCAGTAGCTCCGCCGTCGACAGCGGCGGCAGGATGGATGGCAGGCGCGAGGCCAGCATCGACTTGCCGGAACCAGGCGGTCCGACAAAAAGCAGATTATGCCCACCGGCGGCTGCTACCTCCAGCGCCCGCTTGGCACTTTCCTGCCCCTTGATATCGGCAAGATCCGGGAAATTGGCGGCGGTTGCGCGGATGGCGGGTTCCGGGCGCGACAGGACCTGGGTGCCGCGAAAATGATTGGCGAGCGCGATCAGGCTGCGTGGCGCGAGGATATCGATTTCGGCGCCGGCCCAGGCGGCTTCGGGACCGCTTTCGGCCGGGCAGATCAGGCCCTTGCCCATGGCATTGGCGGCAATTGCGGCCGGCAATGCACCGGCAACGGGCGCAATCGTGCCGTCAAGATTGAGTTCGCCAAGGACGGCATAGGCGGACAACGCATCCGCCGGAATGGCGCCCAGTGCTGCCATCAGCCCGAGCGCGATCGGAAGATCGAAATGACTGCCCTCTTTGGGCAAATCAGCTGGCGCGAGATTGACCGTCACCTTCTTCGGCGGCAGCGCCAGACCGGAAGCGTGGAGTGCGGCCTGCACGCGCTCGCGGCTTTCGGCCACCGCCTTGTCGGGCAGGCCGACGATATGCATCAGCACCTTGCCGGGCGCGATCATCACCTGCACTTCGACGGGAACGCCTTCAATGCCCTGAAACGCAACCGTGCTGACGCGCGCCACCATGCTCTATCCCCTGTGCCGCAAGCTTTTTACGCTAACAACCCATCCCTTTAGTAGGTTGTAGGTTGCAATCTTGCATGGAAAAAGGAATAAAACAAGAACAATAAACGAACAAATCTACTATCGCACGAGATGCTACGACAGCAAGTTGTAATATAAGAACAAAATAAGACGAGAGCGCCGAAATCAGGCGCGCTTGGCTTCGATGGCATCCCAGAGCAGGCTGGCGATATCGGCGCCGCCGAAGCGCTTGACCTCGCGAATGCCGGTCGGCGACGTGACGTTGATCTCCGTCATATAGTCACCAATGACATCGATGCCGACGAGGAGGAAGCCGCGTGCCTTCAGCGATGGGCCGATGCGGGCGCAGATTTCCTGTTCGCGCGCCGTCAGCTCCGTTGCCTCGGCACGGCCGCCGACATGCATGTTGGAGCGGCTGTCATGTTCGGCTGGAACGCGGTTGATGGCGCCGACCGGCTCGCCGTCGACGAGGATGATGCGCTTGTCGCCCTTGCGCACGTCAGGCAGATATTGCTGGGCGATGAAGGGCTCGCGGAAGAGCTGGCCGAACATTTCGAGCAGCGAAGACAGGTTACGGTCGTCGCGCGTCGAGTGGAAGACCCCGGCGCCGCCATTACCGTAGAGCGGCTTCAGGATGATGTCACCCATCTCCTCGCGGAAGCGGCGGATTTCGTCGGCATCGCGAGTGATCAGCGTTTTCGGCATCAGGTCGGCGAATTCGGTGACGAAGATCTTTTCCGGGGAGTTGCGCACCCAGGCCGGATCGTTGACCACGAGCGTCTTCGGGTGAATGCGCTCGAGTAGATGCGTCGAGGTGATATAGGCCATGTCGAAGGGCGGATCCTGACGCAGCAGGACGACATCCATGGTCGAGAGATCGACGCGCTCGGGTTCGCCGAGTTCGAAATGGTCGCCCTTGACGTCGCGCAGGATCATCGGCTCGACCGAAGCATAGACCGTGCCGTCGCGCATGCTGAGGCGCTCGGGCGTGTAGTGGAAGAGCTTGTAGCCGCGGTTCTGGGCCTCCAGGCTCATGGCGAACGTCGAGTCGCCCGCGATGTTGATGCCCTGTACATGGTCCATCTGGACCGCAACATTCTTGATCTTCGCCATGATTTGCCCTCGCTCGAATTCGCCGACAGATTTAGGTCGGCCGGCGTTCAAACGCAACGGCTATTGACGGCATCAGGCGGCGATACCCTGGGCGCCGCCCTGCCGCACGAGATTGCGCAGGCGATAGGCCATGGTCAGCGGCTTCGGGAAAGGCTTGCGGCAGAAGGCGACCTTGCGCACATAGCGGTCGATGCGCCATGTCGCCCATGTGCCTCCGGCAAAATAAGCGACGTCGCCGGCGCCGAGCAGACGTTCCACGCCATCCTCGGTGGTGATATGCACCTCGCCCTCGAGGATCATCACGGTCTCGTCCCAGCCGAAATGCCAGTGAAACTCGCCCGCCGTACAATCCCACAATGCCGTCAGCGCGGCATCGTCCTGCCCGCGAGAATGCTCGGCAAGGCGGGCGACCGGCGTGCCTGCCACGACCCAGGACGGCTCGATCGGCGACGGCTTCATGTCCATCTCGCCGGCAGCGCCCGCCACAAAGTTTTTCGACTGCGGCAATGCCACAGCGACTGGTACGGCACGGGCGGCAAAGGCCGCCATGCTCGCCAACATCAATCTCAAGACCATGCAATCCCCCAATTCCATGCGCGTCTTGGCCTTCATGGCACGAAACAAGTAACGGCACGGTTCAGGAAAAAGCTGGCATTTTATCGGTTTGCAGCGATCAGGCCGCAAAACCTTCGATGGTGCAGACGATCATGTCGTGATCGGAGAGCGGCTTGCCGTCGGCGTTGAGCGAAGAGACCAGATGGCTTTCGCCGATCTTCAGGCCACGGCTCAGGAACCAGTCGAGCTTCATGGTGCGGTCGGGAAAGCGGGTGATGAGGCTCGGGCGCGTGCTCGTCTGATCGAGCGGCCCGCCATGGCATTCGAAGCCACGACCCTCTGCCATCGCGAAAAGAGTATCCGTCCTGAAATCCCCGCCGGTATGATTGCCGGTATTGAGGTCGCCGCCGATCAGGATCGGCAGGCCGGGCGCGTAGGCCTCGACGGCATCGATCAATGCCGCCATCTGGCGTTCGCGATAGGCGACGGTAGCGACACTTTCGAGATGCACCGAGACGGCGACGAAGGGACCTGCTTCGGTCTCGACAATGGCGCCGATGGCGCAGCGCTCGCCGACACGCGGCTGCTCGTTGCTGTCCTTGAACCAGACGGCCTCGCCCGGCAGACGGAACAGGAAGACGTCTTTCAGCGCGGTCGAAGCCATCAGTGCGTTGCCATGAAAGCCCTTCTCGTTGAAGTCGTCCTTACAGAAGGACCGCTCGATCTCGGAGCCGAGGCTGAGTTCGAGGAATTCGACGCCATAGGCGTAATTCATGCCCAGCTCACCGGCGACCATGGCGGTCGGGTCGCATTGCTCCGTGCGTGCCATACCTTTATCCATTTCCGAAAGCAGCACCAAAGGCGCATCGGTCGCCCGCAGCTTGGCGGCGGATTCGAGCGGGAAAAGGCAACGCTCCAAATTCCACGCCGCCACGGTGAAGGGGAAAGCAAGCGGCCGCCCCTGGCCGCTCCCGCCGCCGACACGCACCGTGTTCATGCAGGCAAGCGACGCCAGGGTCGCAGCGTGGATGGCGGGGGTCTTTTCCAGCGAAATGAAACTCTGACGCTCCTCCTGCGAAGGAACGGCGAAGTCGGAGACGGTACTGCGGATCATGATGAGGCCTGTCGAGATGAGATAAGGCGCCGATGCCTTGGAGCAGCATGGCGCGGATCGTCCGGCAATAGGCGCGTTTTATGACGGCTCCATGATATCGGCGTCAAAAAGCATCCTGAAAATGCCGGGGCCAGCGGCCGGGCAGGATGGCGACGATATCGTAGCGTTGCGACAGCAGCGCATAGTCCGGCTGGCGGGCAAGCCAGAGGTCGCTCGCGGCACGGATGCGTTTCTGCGCGGAAAAGGAAACGGCATCGATCGCCTCCTGATCGCCACGCCGAGCCTTGACCTCGACGAAGACGGCGAGATCACCCTTGCGGGCGATGATATCGATTTCGCCGAGCTTGGTGCGATGTCGGATGGCGAGGATGCGGTAGCCCTTGAGCAGTAGAAAAGCGGCAGCGAGATATTCGGAGATGTGGCCGCGCCGCCATGCATTTTGTCGCTTCAGCCTTTCGCCCGTATCGGCCAATATCATATCTCTGAGTTTTAGAACGCTCAATAAGGCTAGTTGCCTCTCGTGAATTGAATATCCCTCAACGAGCAAAATGCAAATTTTAGTGTCGTTGCGGTCAACTTAAATGAACAGCGACTGACTTTCCAAGATGGAAGAGCGTCAAAAGTCAGCAAAACGGCGCCATCAAACCCTTGGCTCCTAGCCTTGTCACCAGGCTCCAGTTTCCAGTGTCCCCTAAAACCTTGAACGGCTTTGGGTGGAGCAATCGATCCTCGATAGAACATGATGCCGTCAATCGCCAAGGTGCCATCCTCTTCAAAGTGATAGACTGCCTTAATCTTTTCTACCTGCGCCTTCGACTGCTCCTCAGTGAGTTGTGAATTGCCGAATATAGCGATCCAATCCCCAGCGAGCGGTTGCTCTTCAGCGAAAACATAACCAATCATTTTGAGCAGCAACATAACCGTTAGCAAACCAGCTTTCATGGAAACGTTCCTTAGGAGCGATGGAAACTCAGTATTTCACAGCTTGTAAGTTCTCCACGAACGCGAAGAGCCTTTTCACGCGGCAAAAGTTTCACTCGGACTGCGCCTTCATATCGAGCAGGCGCTGATAGAGATCCTTGCGCGGGAGGCCGGTCAGGCGCGCGGCTTCTGCTGCCGCCTTGGCGGTCGGCATGGTCTTGGAGAGATCGCGGAGCATGGCGTCGATATCGGCCTCCGGCGTAATGACTTCCTGTGGCGGGCCGACCAGCCAGACAATCTCGCCCTTGACGTTATCGACCGTCTCATAAAATGCGGCGAGTTCGGCGAGCGTACCGCGACGGAACTCCTCGAAGGTCTTGGTCAGTTCGCGACCGACGGCGGCCGGGCGCTCTGCGCCGAGCACATCGGCGGCGGCGGCCAGCGTCGCGGCGATGCGATGCGGCGATTCAAAGAAGATCAGCGTTGCGGGGACGGTCGCAAGTTCCGCCAGCCGGTCGCGCTTGGCCTTGTCCTTGGTCGGCAGGAAACCGGCGAAAAGAAAGGCATCGTTGGGGAGGCCGGAGCCGACCAGTGCCGCAAGCGGCGCCGAAGCGCCGGGAATGGGCACGACGCGATATCCGGCCTCGATCGCCTGTTGCGCCAGCCGGTAGCCGGGATCGGAGACCAGCGGCGTGCCGGCATCGGAGACCAGCGCCACGGAGCGGCCGGCTTCCAGCGCCTGCAGCAGGCGCGGCCCAACCTCGTCGGCATTGTACTCATGATAGGCATAGGGCCGGTTCTGGATGCCGTAGCGATCGAGCAGGACGCGGGTGACGCGGGTGTCCTCGCAGGCAAGGACATCGGCGCCGGCCAAGGTTTCCAATGCCCTGAGCGTGATATCGCCGAGATTGCCGATCGGCGTCGCGACAAGATAGAGCGCCGGCTCGAGCGGACGGGCGGGAACCGTGTGGTTATGCAAGCGGAAGCTGCGCGCTCCGCCGCTGGGATGGTCTTCGTTCATGCCTGTCCTGAATTCGCTTTGGATTCATCGCCTTTATGGGCGAGGCGTCGTCTGACGGCAAGTGCACAGCAAATCCTGTGAGCTTTCCCCATCATTTACTGAAATGACGTGCAGCATATCCCGATGCCTCTTGCATTCGCATGCTGAGTTCTGTCATTTTGCCCGTCCAATCTTCGGGGCGCTCCCTTCGGGGCCGCTCGGAACCATATCCTTCGGGCGCGTCGGACCGCCCGGGCAGTCACGGTCGAAAGCGGTAGCATCCATGCGTATTACAATTGAGCGGTCGAACCTCCTGAAGTCGCTGAACCACGTCCATCGCGTGGTCGAGCGTCGCAACACGATCCCGATCCTGTCCAACGTGCTGCTGAAGGCCGAGGGCGCGAACCTCGACATGAAGGCGACCGACCTCGATCTGGAAATCACCGAGGCAACCCCCGCCAATGTCGAGCATGCCGGCGCCACCACTGTCCCGGCACATCTTCTCTACGACATCGTGCGCAAGCTGCCGGACGGTTCGGAAGTGCTTCTCGCCACCAATCCCGACGGCGGCTCGATGACCGTCGCTTCCGGGCGCTCGAAATTCTCGCTGCAATGCCTGCCGGAATCCGATTTTCCGGATCTCACCGCCGGCAGCTTCAGCCATTCCTTCAAGCTGAAGGCATCGGACCTGAAGATGCTGATCGACCGGACGCAATTCGCGATCTCCACCGAAGAGACGCGCTATTATCTGAACGGCATCTTCTTCCACACGATCGAAAGCGAAGGCGACCTGAAACTCAGGGCCGTCGCCACCGACGGCCACCGTCTCGCCCGCGCCGATGTCAGCGCCCCCTCGGGTTCGGAAGGCATGCCGGGCATCATCATCCCGCGCAAGACGGTCGGCGAGCTGCAGAAACTGGTCGATAGCCCCGACGTCATCGTCACCGTCGAAGTGTCGGACGCCAAGATCCGCACGACGATCGGCTCAATCGTCATGACCTCGAAGCTGATCGATGGCACCTTCCCCGACTATCAGCGCGTCATCCCGACGAATAACGACAAGGAAATGCGGGTCGATTGCCAGAGCTTCGCCCAGGCGGTCGACCGCGTCTCGACCATCTCGTCGGAGCGCGGCCGCGCCGTGAAGCTGGCGCTGTCGGACGGTCAGCTTTTGCTGACGGTCAACAACCCGGACTCGGGCAGCGCGACGGAAGAAGTCGCGGTCGGCTATGACACGGATGCGATGGAAATCGGCTTCAACGCCAAATACCTGCTAGACATCACCGCGCAACTGTCCGGCGACGCCGCGATCTTCCTGCTTGCAGATGCCGGCTCGCCGACGCTGATCCGCGACACGGCCGGTGACGACGCCCTCTACGTTTTGATGCCGATGCGCGTCTAGCGAAACCAAAGCGTCCTTCCCGCGTTCTCATGAACACGGGAAGGACGCTTTTATTTTAACGCGCGTTGATTGCGACATTTTCTTTTGTTATTGCGTCACGGCATTGCAAGATTAGACACAAGCGATATGTAAGTCGCAACTGTAGAAAATGGTGGGGGAGAGCATGGCGCTGCGTCTCAAGGAACGGCTGGGCAAGAAATTCGATGAGGAAATCCGTTTCTTCAAAGGCATGATGCAGGGTCCGAAGACCGTTGGCTCGATCGTTCCGACATCCTCGATCACCGCCCGTAAGATGGCGAGCGTCATCAACCTGCAGTCGGGCCTGCCGGTGCTGGAACTTGGTCCCGGAACCGGCGCGATCACCAAGGCCATCCTGGCGCGCGGCGTCGAGCCGCAGAACCTCGTCGCCATCGAATATTCCACCGACTTCTACAATCACCTCGTCCGCCGTTATGCCGGCGTCAATTTCATCAATGGCGACGCCTTCGATCTCGACACGACACTCGGCGTGCTGCGCGGCCAGACCTTCGATTCCGTCATTTCCGGCATTCCGCTGCTGAATTTCCCGATGAAGGCGCGCGTCGCCCTGCTCGAAAGCCTGCTGGACCGCATGCCGCCCGGCCGCCCTGTGGTGCAGATTTCCTACGGTCCGGTTTCGCCGATCATTGCCCGGCCGGATCGCTACCACATCCAGCATTTCGACTTTATTGTCCGCAACATCCCGCCGGCGCAGCTCTGGATTTATCGGCGCAGCTGAATGGCTACGAAAAGCCATCTTGCCATTGCCTTTCGATAGGACATATTTCGGCTCCGAAGCTTCTTCCGCAGAACAGGATCCCGTCGCCGATGTTCGCTCTCTACATCACCCATCCGCAGGTGCGTATCGACCCCACGGTTCCGGTGCCGGAATGGGGCCTGTCCGAAATCGGTGCGGCGCGGGCGCAACTGGCGGCGACCCGGCCCTGGGCCGGCAAGCTCGGCCTGATCGTTTCCAGCGCCGAGCGCAAGGCGATAGAGACCGCCGAGGCTTTAGCAACGGCGAGCGGCGCCGCGGTGGAAATCATCGAAGCCACGCATGAGAACGACCGCAGCGCCACCGGCTTTCTTGTCCCGCCGGAATTCGAGAAGGCGGCCGACTGGTTCTTTGCCCATCCGCACGAAAGCTTCAAAGGGTGGGAGCGCGCCATCGATGCGCAGACGCGGATCGTTTCTGAGGTGGAAGCCGTTCTGTCGCGGCATGACCCTCGCGTGCCCATCGCATTCGTCGGCCATGGCGGCGTTGGCACGCTGCTGAAATGTCACCTCGAGGGCAAGCCGATCAAGCGCCAGGGCGATCAGCCGCCAGGCGGCGGCAATCTTTTCGCATTCGATCTTGCGAAGCGCGCCGTCTCATGCGACTGGACGCCTATGGAAAATTGGCAGGGATGGGCTTGAGATGACCGCGCGCGACCGCTTGATCGTTGGACTGGATGTTCCAAACCTTCAGGAGGCCGAAAAAGTCGTCAGCGCCCTCGGCGACGATATTCTCTATTATAAGATCGGCTATCAGCTCGCCTTTGCCGGCGGGCTGGAATTTGCCCGAGATCTTGCCAAGGACGGCAAGAAGATCTTCCTCGACATGAAGCTGCTCGATATCGACAACACCGTCGCCTCCGGCGTCGAGAACATCGTCAAGATGGGGATGTCGATGCTGACGCTGCATGCCTATCCGAAGGCGATGAAGGCGGCCGTCGCCGCTGCGAAAGGCTCCGACCTCTGCCTGCTCGGCGTCACCGTGCTGACCTCGATGGATGAGGAAGACCTGATTGCCGCCGGATACGAATACGACCCGCATACGCTGGTGCTGCGCCGCGCCGAACAGGCGCTGCTTGCCGGCATGGGCGGCATCGTCTGCTCGGCCGAGGAAGCCTCGGCCGTGCGCAAGATCATCGGCCCCGATATGGCGCTGGTTACCCCCGGCATCCGCCCGGTGGGCAGCGACAAGGGCGACCAGAAGCGCGTGATGACGCCGGCGGAAGGCATCCGTGCCGGATCGAGCCATCTTGTGGTGGCACGGCCGATCGTCAAAGCGGCTGACCCGAGAGAGGCCGCCCGCGCCATCCTCGCGGAAATGGATGCCGCACTCTAATTTCGAGATAAAGGGAGGCCGAGATGGCAAAGGGATACTGGATCGCTCGCGTCGATGTTCGCGATACCGAGCGCTACAAGGATTACGTGGCCGCCGCCAAGCCGGCTTTCGAGCGATATGGCGCGAATTTTCTGGCTCGTGGGGGTGCTTTCACGCCGCTGGAAGGCCAGGCGCGCAGCCGCAACGTCGTCATAGAATTCCCCTCGCTGCAACATGCCGTCGATTGCTACAACTCGCCGGAATACCAGATCGCCGCCAAAATCCGCCAGGAAGTGGCGGACGCGGAAATGGTTGTCGTCGAGGGCGTTTAACGCATTCAAAAAGCAGCTCGACAATGCGGCGCGATGGCACTTCACCTCGGCCCTCGGATCGGCTAAGACGAAACCAGATCAGCCCCATCTAAGCCTTTCGAGGAGCCTGCCATGACCCTGTCCAACCTTCCGCCGCTCGTTACCGTGTTCGGAGGATCAGGTTTCATCGGGCGGCATGTCGTGCGCGCGCTCGCCAAGCGCGGCTACCGCATCCGTGTCGCCGTTCGCCGCCCCGATCTCGCCGGTTACCTGCAGCCGCAGGGCAATCTCGGCCAGATTTCGATCGTGCAGGCGAACCTGCGCTACCGCAACTCCATCGACCGCGCCGTCGAAGGCGCTCAGCATGTCGTCAATTGCGTCGGGATTCTCGCTGAAAGCGGCCGCAACACGTTCGACGCCGTGCAGGAATTCGGCGCCAAGGCCATTGCGGAAGCCGCACGCGGCGTCGGCGCTTCGCTGACGCATGTCTCCGCTCTCGGCGCCAACGCCAATTCGCCCTCGGCCTATGCCCGCACCAAGGGCCGTGCCGAAGCCGCCATTCTCTCGATCAAGCCGGATGCCGTCATCCTGCGGCCGTCGATCGTCTTCGGTCCGGAAGACGGTTTCTTCAACAAGTTCGCCGATATGTCGCGGTCGGCGCCCTTCCTGCCGCTGATCGGCGGCGGCAAGACGAAGTTTCAACCGGTTTACGTCGAGGATGTCGCCGAGGCCGTTGCCCGTGGCGTCGACGGCAAGCTGAAGGCCGGCACGATCTATGAACTCGGCGGCCCGGAAGTGTTGTCCTTCCGAGAATGTCTCGAGACCACGCTTGCGGTCATCAATCGCAAGAAGCCGCTGGTCTCCATCCCCTTCGGGCTGGCCTCGCTGATCGGCTCGGTCGCTTCGCTGATACCGCTGATCGCGCCGCCGATCACCTCCGACCAGGTCACACTGCTGAAGAGCGACAATGTCGTCTCCAAGGAAGCCGAAGCCGAGGGACGGACGCTGAAGGGCATCGGCCTGCTGCCAACGCTGCTGGTCTCCGTGCTGCCCTCCTATCTGGTGCGCTACCGTCCGCAGGGTCAGTTTACCGGTTCCGGCAAGGCCGCCTGACACCTCGACCGTTCAAGACATTCAAGCGCCGTCTGGTTTCGCCAGGCGGCGTTTTCGTTTCTGCGGCCACACTTTTGCCTTGAAAGCGCACCCTTCGCCGGCTTGATTCACAGCCTGGCGTTGCCGAAAAGACGCACCCCGAAAATACTAGCATTAACGTCAAATTTAACATGAAGATTTATTGCTATTGGTCACGTCACTGACTAACACAACCGCGCGTCCAGAGGCTCACCCAAGGAGCCATGTCGTGGCGCGCTCTACTTCTGCGGAAAGGCATTTTTCGATGGGCAAGTCTATCGCGCTTCTGTTTGCGTGCGCGGCACTGGTGATCCTCGCGGGTTCGTTCATGGCCCGGGGCAGCATCGCTTCGGTCAAGGGTGAATGCACGCCGACCTATGGCGTCGACCCCTGCACGACGGGCTCCATCGACACTTCATCCTCGAACTGATCGAGCATGAAAAAGGCCGGTTTTCACCGGCCTCACTTCTCTTCAGCTTCTGACATGTGTCTCGTCACTTAGCCGACGGTGTAAAGCCCGATCAGGCCGAGGATGCCGACGCCAATACGCCACCATGCAAAGGGTGCGTAGCCACGGCGCGAGACGAAGTCGAGCAAGGCCCGCACCACGAAGAGCGCCGTGATGAAAGCGGCAACGAAACCGATGACGATCAGCTGGCCGTCGGCCATGCTGAGATCGTGACGGCTCTTCCAGAGATCCAGCGTGAAGGCGCCGACCATGGTCGGCATGGCGAGGAAGAAGGAAAACTCGGCGGCTGAACGCTTGTCCGCGCCTAGCAGCAGGGCGCCGACGATGGTCGAGCCGGACCGCGAGGTGCCGGGGATCATGGCCAGGCACTGGAAGAAGCCGATCTTGATCGCCATCGGCCACGAGAAATCGTAGGCGCTGGTATATTTCGGCTTGAACTCGATCCTGTCGATGACGAGCAGGACGATGCCGCCGAGAATCAGCGAGATACAGATGAGGATAGGCGTCTCGAACAGCACGCCCTTGATGAAATCATGGGCGAGCGCGCCGATAACCGCCGCCGGCAGGAAGCCGAAGAGGACGGCCAGCACGAAATGCCGCGCCTTGACGCTGACCGGCAGGGCCTTGGCGATTTGAACGAGGCGGTTGAAATAGACGAGCAAGATGGCGAGAATCGCACCAAGCTGGATCAGAACTTCGAAGGTACCTGCGGATTTGAAGCCGAGAAAATGTCCAATCAATATCAAATGACCCGTGGAGGAAACGGGAATAAACTCCGTAAGGCCTTCCACAAGGCCCAAAACCAGCGCGATAATAATTTGTTCAGCCATATTGTGTCCTTTGTCAAACGGCGGGGCGGCCCGATTCGCTTGTGTTAACTAGGCCAAGCTCCTATAGCTTCAACCGATGACGAATGACTAGGGTCGCACAATCATGACGAACCCGAAACGCCTTTAAGCATCAATCACAAAAGCCCGAGTATCAATGCCGACGCTGTATCATCACTCCATGTCATCTCCGTCACGGTTCGTCCGTCTGATTCTGACCGAATACGGCTATCAGACGGAACTGATCGAGGAACAGACGTGGGAAAAGCGACGCGACTTCCTGGCGCTCAACCCGGCCGGCACCCTGCCGGTCTATGTTGACGACAGCATGCGGGCGCTCTGCGGCGCAGCGGTGATTTCCGAATATCTCGACGAGACCCATGGCGTGCTGAAGCGCGACCGACGGCTTCTGGCCGAAGACCCGTTCCAGCGCGCGGAAATCCGCCGGCTGACGGAATGGTTCATGCATAAGATGGAGCAGGACGTGACGCGGCCGCTGGTGCGCGAGCGGGTCTACAAGCTGCAGATGACCGCCGACCAGGGCGGCGGCGCGCCTGATTCCAAGGTGATGCGCATGGCACGCGGCAATATCCGCCAGCACATGAAATATCTCTCCTGGCTCGCGGGTTCCAGGCAATGGCTCGCGGGCGACCGGATGAGCTATGCCGACTTGGCGGCGGCAGCTTCCATTTCCGTCCTCGACTATCTCGGCGAGATCGACTGGGCGGAATCACCCGTTGCCAAGGAATGGTATCAGCGGCTGAAATCGCGCCCGTCTTTCCGTCCGATCCTGGCGGAGCGTGTGCGCGGTGTCACCCCGGTATCCCACTACGCCGACCTGGATTTCTGACGAGGGCTCGATATGCCCGAAGACCGTGCAGCAGAAAAGGAAAGCAGGCGGCGGCAGACGCTGACCGCCTTTCTGCGCGACGAGGCACGGGCGCAGGGGTTCGATCTCTGTCGCATCACCCGGCCGGACGCCATTCCCGAGGCCAGCATGCGGCTCGACCAGTTCCTGGAGCAGGGCTACCACGGCACCATGGCGTGGATGGAAGAGACCCGCGAGCGCCGCGGCGATCCGCGCATGCTCTGGGGCGATGTGCGCTCCATCGCCGTCTTCGGCCTGAATTACGGTCCCGATGAAGATCCGCGCGGCATTCTGGAGAAATCCGACAAGGCAGCCATCTCCGTCTATGCCCGCAATCGCGACTATCACGACGTCATCAAGGGCAGGCTGAAGGAGATCGCCACCCGCTTTGCGGCACGCTCGCAGGAAGACGTCAAAGTCTTCGTGGATACCGCCCCGGTCATGGAAAAGCCGCTGGCGGCCGCGGCCGGGCTCGGCTGGCAGGGCAAGCACACCAATCTCGTCAGCCGCACGCATGGCTCCTGGCTGTTTCTGGGCTCGATGTTCACCACCGCGGATCTGGAACCGGACCAGGCCGAGATCGACCATTGCGGTTCCTGCCGCGCCTGTCTCGACGCTTGTCCGACGGCGGCCTTCCCGGCGCCCTACCAACTCGACGCGCGCCGCTGCATTTCCTATCTCACCATAGAACATAAAGGTCCGATCGATCCGCTGCTTCGGCCGCTGATCGGCAATCGTATCTATGGCTGCGACGACTGTCTCGCCGCCTGCCCCTGGAACAAATTCGCCAGCGCCGCCTCCGAAATGAAGCTTGTCGCCCGCGAAGACCTCAAGGAGCCGTCGATCGCCTTTCTGCTTGAGCTCGACGATGCCGCCTTCCGTACCTTCTTCAGCGGCTCGCCGGTCAAGCGCATCGGCCGCGACCGCTTCGTCCGCAACGTACTGATCGCCGCCGGCAATTCCGATGATCGCACCTTGATCGAAGCCTGCCGTCGCCTCTCCGCCGATCCCTCGCCCGTGGTGCGCGGCATGGCCGTCTGGGCACTGTCTCGACTGATGACGGCTGGCGAATTCCTCGCTTTTGCGGCAGAACGAACCGACGAGCCGGACGCGGATGTCCGCGCCGAATGGAAACTGGCGGGAGTGGCGTGATGCATGTGATGATTTTCGGCTGCGGCTATTCTGGAACCGCCATCGCCAGGGCCTTCGCCGGTTCCGGTGTCCGCATCACCGGCACGACCCGCTCGGCGGACAAGGCCGATCTTCTCGCCAGGCAAGGCGTAGAAGCCTTCGTCTTCGACGGCGAGACGCTCGATCCGGCGCTCGCCGAGACAATGAAATCCGCCACGCACCTTATTCAATCGATTGCTCCGGGTACGGCGGGCGATCCGCTGCTCAGGCTGGCGCATCTCGATGTCGCCACGCTGATGCCGAAGCTCGAATGGATCGGATACCTTTCCACCGTCGGCGTCTATGGCGACCATAAGGGCGCGTGGATCAACGAGGAGACATCGCTGCATCCGGTTTCCAGCCGTTCCGTCGAGCGTGTCGAAGCGGAGGATGGCTGGCTGCGCGTCGGCATCCGGCTTGGCATCCCGGTCGCCGTACTCAGGCTTGCCGGCATCTATGGTCCCGGCCGCAATGCCTTCAGCAATCTGGAAAAAGGGACGGCGCGGCGGCTGATCAAGGCGAACCAGGTGTTCAACCGCATCCGTGTCGAGGATATCGGCGCCTGTGCCAAGTTCCTCTCCGACCGCCGTCTCGGCGGCATCTATAATGTCACGGACGACGAACCGGCCGCGCCGCAGGATATCATTTTCGAAGCGGCCCGCCTGATGGGTGTCGAGCCGCCGCCGGAACAGCCTTTCGAGACAGCGGAACTGACGCCGATGGCGCGTTCGTTCTATGGCGAGAACAAGCGCGTTTCCAACGCAAAACTGCGCTCCCTCGGTTTCCTTTTCCGTTATCCGGAGTACCGCATGTCGCTCGCCGAATTATGGGCTTCGGGACGCTGGCGCGGCTGAACAGAGCCTCCAGTACCCCCAGCCATTTCGCATGAAAATTCCTACTAAGCCACTCAACTTAGTTCAATTTGCTCCGCATTTAGGGTTAACGATCTCTAAAATTGCACAAATGGGGCAGCGATTATGGCAAAGTCGGAAAATTATTTTTCCGAGTTTTGTGATCCTTCGCATCGCGCCGGAGGTTCGAGAAAATTTATTCAGTTTTTAACTGATTCCATTAGGTTTTTTCCAAGAAGCGGCTTTTCAGACGCCGTGTCATATTGATTGCTCGAAATCACGAATATTACAGTCCGTAACATTCCGTGATCGCAAGAGGCACTTTTTCGCCATTTTTGGCCCGATTTAAGCCCGCACCGCCTGCAGGGCGCAAGTTCAATTGCTTGAGGGAAAAATCGGTTTGAAGAAAATCAATCGTGCTATTGCGATCGCCGCGACTATATCCGCCTCTTTTGCTTTTCTTTCTACGGACGCATTTGCAGCAACGGGATGCGGGGGCGCATCATGGTACGGCGGAACCACCAAGACTGCTTCTGGGGAACGCATGAGTTCCGCACGTCTTACTGCCGCTCATCGCTCGCTTGCCTTCGGCACACGCCTGAAGGTCACCAACCGCAATAACGGCCGCAGCGTCGTCGTTCGCATCAACGATCGCGGACCTTTCATTCGGGGCCGGGTACTCGATCTTTCCCGTGCAGCCGCACAGGATATCGGAATGGTTTCCTCCGGCACGGCCAAGGTCTGCTACGAAATCGTCGCTTCCAGGTAATCCGCAAATTCGCCGGTAACGATCCGGCGTTTTGGCGTAATGCTTGCTCTCTCCGTCAATCGCGGCTACCACGCGGTTGAGACGTCTCAATAATCCGCCGCCATGTGCTATATCTTCGTGCGGATTGATGAGGTGTCAGCGACATCATGATGTGCGCATGATCCCTTCCGACAATCGATCCTGATTTCGGGGCCATGCGCCAAGCAGGAGAGTAGTGAATGCGTTTGGGCGGCCGGCTGCAGGGTGCCATCGAAGTTCTTGCCGATATCGAAACGCGCAAGCGACCGGTGGCCGACGCCCTGAAGGATTGGGGGCTTGCCCATCGCTTCGCCGGCTCCGGCGACCGCGCCGCGATCGGTAACATCGTCTATGACGCCCTGCGCATGCGGCTCTCGCATGCCTGGCTGATGGGCGACGACAGCCCCTCCGCGCTCGCCCATGCCGTCCTCTTTCGCCAATGGGGCCTGACGCCCGAAGCGCTGGCCGCCGAACTCGATGGCGACAAGTTCGCGCCGGAAGCACCGAGCGCCGAGGCGCTGGCCGCCTTTGCCGCCCGCAAGCTCGAGGATGCTCCCCGCCATGTCCAGGGCGATATCCCCGAATGGGTCGAGCCCTCCCTCCAGCAGGCTTTCGGCGATAGCTGGCTGGCCGAGGCACAGGCGCTTGCCGAGCGGCCGACGCTCGACCTGCGCGCCAACGCGCTGAAGGCCAGCCGCGACAAGGCGGTCAAGGCGCTGGAACGCGCCGGAGCTCAAGCCTCGAAGATCGCCCGCAACGGCATCCGTATTCCCGCCGGCGAAGGCGCATCGCGCCTGCCGAACGTCACCGCCGAGCTTTCCTTCCAGAAAGGCTGGTTCGAGGTTCAGGACGAGGGCTCGCAGATTGTTGCCGATCTCGTCCTGCCGCAGGAGGGCGACCAGGTGCTCGATTATTGCGCCGGCGGCGGCGGCAAGACGCTCGCCATGTCGGCGGCGATGCACAACAAGGGCCAGGTCCACGCCTATGATACCGATCGTCGGCGGCTGGCGCCGATCATCGAGCGATTGAAGCGCGCCGGCACCCGCAATGTCCAGGTTCACGACGAGCGCAACGCCCTGCTTGCCCTGCGCGGCAAATTCGACAAGGTGCTGGTCGACGCGCCCTGCACCGGCACCGGCACCTGGCGCCGCCGTCCCGATACGAAATGGCGGCTGACGCAGAAGAACCTCGACGAACGGATCAGCCAGCAGCAGGAAGCGCTGGCCCAGGCCGGCGAATTCGTTCGCCCCGGCGGCGCGTTGCTCTATGTCACCTGCTCGGTCCTGCCGGACGAAAACGAGACGCAGGTCAACCGCTTCGCCGCCAACAATCCGGAGTTCGAGGTGGTCGAGGCACTGAGTTCCTGGGAAAAGCTGTTCGGCAACGAAGCGCCGAAGCCGCGTTCGTCGGATGGCAAGACCATCACGCTGACGCCGGCATCGACCGATACCGATGGCTTCTTCTTCTGTCGCCTGCAGCGCAAGCAGTAAGGGCGTTTATTCCGCCCGCAGCGGATATTGCTGCTTCGGCGGGATGAGATGATGCAGCACGGCAATGGCGATCAAGAGCAGACCGCCGAGACCGACCACCGTAAACAGCGTCCAAGCGGACAGATGCGAGCCGAGTGCCACCAGTGGCACCGCGCCCGCCGGCGGATGCGTCACCCGCAGCATCAGCATGCCGGCGATGGCAAGGCCGACCGCGATGGCCGCCGCCCACCAGAGACCCGGAAACAGTGCCATCGCAAGACTGCCGACCAGCGCCGCCAGCAGATAGCCGCCAAGGACATTGGCCGGCTGCGCCAGCGGGCTCTTCGGCTGGCCGAAGATCAGCACGGCCGTCGCGCCGAAGGGGGCAATCAGTAGCGGAATGCCGGTTGCGATCGTCAGACCGCCAACCGCGACCATGCCCGTCACCGCGCCGAGGCCGGATTTCAGATGTCCGTGCCAATGGCCTTCCGGCTCGTGGCGATGGATGAAATGCTTGAAATGGCGATGCATGGGGGCTTGAAGACTCGATTGGACTCAACTTGCCTATTTTTTGAACTGTATCTGCCGCTTTTTCAAGCAAATCTATTCCGCTGCCGGGACCTAAGTCGGTAATTTCCTATCTTCGAAAATCGTCACAAACTAGAGCGTTTGACACCAGTTTAATTTTAATACATGACACCAATCGCCAAGTTTTTGACGGTGCCCCAGCCGTCATAGGAGAGGGAACATGAAATTGAAAATCAATTTAGCCGCCGCTTTGGCGCTGGCCGTTGCTACATCAGCCGTTCCAGCGTTCGCCAAGGCTCCCGAGCCGGCCGCCATCATCAAGCACTATGCCGAAGTCGCGCATGCGAAGTATGAGGATTCGCTGATCACGGCGAAGGCGCTGGACAAGGCCATCGACGCGCTGCTTGCCAATCCCAGCGACAAGACGCTGAAGGCTGCCCAGGCCGCCTGGATCAAGGCGCGCGTTCCCTACCAGCAGTCGGAAGTCTATCGCTTCGGCAATCCGATCGTCGACGACTGGGAAGGCAAGGTGAACTCCTGGCCGCTGGACGAAGGCCTGATTGATTATGTCGACGCCTCCTACGGCACCGAGAGCGACGAGAATTCGCTCTATGTCGCCAATGTCATCGCCAACAAGACGATCAAGATCAACGGCAAGGATGTCGACGCTTCGCATCTGACGCCGGAATTCCTCTCGGGCACGCTGCATCAGGCCGGCGGCGTCGAAGCCAATGTCGCGACCGGCTATCACGCCATCGAATTCCTGCTCTGGGGTCAGGACCTGCACGGCACCGGTCCCGGCGCCGGCGAACGTCCCGCCACCGACTACGACCTGAAGAATTGCACGCACGGCAATTGCGATCGCCGCGCCGAATATCTGAAGTCTGCCTCGACCCTGCTTGTCTCCGACCTGCAGGAAATGACCGAAAAGTGGACGCCGGATGGCGAAGCCACCAAGCATGTCGAAGCCGATCCGAAGGCTGGCCTTGCCGCCATCCTGACCGGCATGGGCTCGCTCTCCTACGGCGAACTTGCCGGCGAGCGCATGAAGCTCGGCCTGCTGTTGCACGATCCGGAAGAAGAGCATGATTGCTTCTCGGATAACACCTACAACTCGCACAACAACGACGCCATCGGTATCGCTGCCGCCTATAACGGCAACTATACGCGCATCGACGGCAAGAAGCTGAAGGGTCCGTCGCTGCACGACCTGGTCGCCGCCAAGGACAAGGCGCTCGACAAGGAAGTCGAAACCAAGCTCAACGCCACGCTCGATGCCATGAAGGCGATGGTTCATCGCGGCGAAACGGTCGAGAAGTACGACCAGATGATCGGCGAAGGCAACACGGTCGGCAACGCCACCGTCCAGAAGGCGATCGACGGCCTGCTCGACCAGACGAAAAGCATCCAGCGCGTCGTCGCCGCACTCGATCTCGGCACGATCAAGCTTGAAGGCTCGGACAGCCTGGATAATCCTAACGCTGTCTTCAAGAAGTAAGTAAGGGAGAGCGGCAGCGTCTAAAGCGCTGCCGCTCCGACACATATGACCCGCATTCCGGCTCGCCGCGCCCTCCTGCCCGCCTTCGTCGCGGGTTTTTTGGTTTTTTCCATCACCCTGGCCGCGGCGGAGATCCTGAATTTCCCGTCCGTCCGCACCGATCTTTCGCCCGAACAGCTAAAACGGGTGCAGGACATCACCCGGCCGACCGCGGATTTCTCCAAAGCCGAGCCCTATGAGGCGATGGAGAGCGGCGCGACCACGACGGTCGCCCCTGTCAGCCGCGATATCTTCTCGCAGCCCTCGGCCAATCTCGGCCTCGAGCGCGAAGAGAATTTCCATCTCGGCAATGCGCTTTTCCGCAAGCTCTGGGTTTCCGCCCCCTCCTCCACGCAAGCCTCGGATGGGCTTGGCCCGCTGTTCAACGCCCGCTCCTGCCAGAGCTGCCATATCCGCGACGGTCGCGGCCATCCGCCGGAGACGGCGGGAGCCGCCGCCACATCGATGGTGCTGCGCCTGGCACGGCCGGCGGTCACGCCGCAGGAGGAACAGGCGCTTCGGGATTTCAAGGCGATCAACTTTCCCGACGCCACCTATGGCGCGCAATTGCAGGATCTCGCCGTGCCCGGCCTTGCCGCCGAGGGCAAGGTGGCCGTCAGCTATTCCGAGGAAACGGTGATGCTTTCGGGCGGCGAGACCGTCACGCTGCGCAAGCCGCATTATGCCGTGGCCGACCTTGCCTATGGCCCGCTCGGCGAGACGACGACGCTCTCGGCGCGCATCGCGCCGCCGATGATCGGCCTTGGTCTCATCGAAGCCATTCCGGAAGCCGATATTCTCGCTCATGCCGATCCGGACGACCGGGACAGCGACGGCATTCGCGGCCGCGCCGCCATCGTCCGCGATCACCGCACCGGCGAAATTGCGCTCGGCCGCTTCGGCTGGAAAGCGCAGAATGCGAGCGTGCGCAATCAGGTCGCGAGCGCCTTCTCCGCCGATATCGGCATTTCCACCCCCGACCGGCCGGATCCCTATGGCGATTGCACGGTCAAGCAGCCGAAATGCCTCTCCATGCCGACCGGCGTGCAGAAGCGCCTCGGCGCTACGGAAGCGCCGGGGCCGATCCTCGATCTCGTCACCTTCTACTCGGAAAACCTCGCCGTGCCCGCCCGGCGCAAGGCGAGCTTTCCCGATGTGCTGCGCGGCAAGGACATGTTCTATCAATCCGGCTGTCCCGCCTGCCATACGCCGAAATTCGTCACGCGCGACGATCTCAAGGGCAGCGACGGCAAGGACAAGGTTCAGGCCTTCCAGCTGATCTGGCCCTATTCCGATTTCCTGCTGCACGACATGGGCGACGGCCTCTCGGACGGCCAGCCAGTGGGTGTGGCATCCGGCCGCGATTGGCGCACGCCGCCACTCTGGGGTATAGGCCTGACGCAGACGGTGAGCGGCCGGCAAGCCTACCTGCATGACGGCCGCGCCCGAACATTGACAGAAGCCATCCTCTGGCATGGGGGAGAGGCGGAGAAAGCCCGCAATACCTTCGCAAACCTGCCGCCGGACGACAGGCAAGCCCTCATCAACTTTCTGGAGTCTCTCTGATGCGCCCGTGGACATCCCTTGCCAAGCCGCTTGTCGCAAGCCTCCTTCTTAGCCTCACGGCGCTGCCTGCCGGCGCCCAGGAGGCAACGACCAACGGCGCCGGGCTGAACGAGGCGGCCGTACCGGCGGTCATGCAGAAGGCGATCGACGACGTCATCCGCCCCGGCTACCGTGCCGTGCATGACAGCGCCTCGAAGCTGACGACCGCAATGAAGGCGCTTTGCGCCGATCCCTCCGCCGCAAGCCTTTCCGCCGCACAGTCCGCTTTTGGCGATACGGTGAAGAGCTGGTCGCGTATCGAGATCGTGCAGACGGGGCCGATCATCGAGAAGAACCGCTTCGAGCACATCCTCTTCTACCCTGACCGCAAGGGCGTTGGTTTGAAGCAGGTACAGGCGCTGATCGCCAAGGCCGACGAGCACGACACCACCGTCGAGGCCGTCGCCGGCAAGAGCGTGGCGCTGATGAGCATGACGGCGCTGGAATATGTGCTCTACGGCAACGGCTCGAGCGTTCTCAGCTCCGAGAAGCAGGGCTTCCGTTGCCGCTATGGCGCCGCCATCGCCGGCAATATCGAGAATACCGCCAAGGACATCGCCGACGAATGGGACGATCCGAACGGCGTGCAGAAGTCCTGGAAGAACCCCGGCAAGGACAGCGAAGAATTCATGGACAACAAGGAGGCGGTGACGGCGCTGCTCGGCATCCTCGTTCATGGTGCCGGCAACGTGCGCGACCAGCGGCTGGAAACCTTTTACAAGGGCGATCCGGCAGCGGCACGGCCGAAGATGGCGATCTACTGGCGCTCCGGCAACACCTGGACCTCGCTCACAGCCAATCTCGAAGGGCTGAAGACGCTCTGGGAAAAGGCCGGGATGGCCGATCTCCTGCCCGCCGGCAAGCGCGACATGGCCGTCAAGATCGATGCACTGCTCGACAGACTGATCGCCACCGCGCCGACGATCAATCCCGATATCGACGCGGCGATCGCAAGCGACGCCGACCGCGCCAAGATCGACACGCTGCTTGCCGAGACCCGCGACCTGACGACTGGCTTCAGCGACAATTACGGCGGCGCGATCGGCCTTTCCGCCGGCTTCTCCTTCGCCGACGGGGACTGACGGCGATGCGAAGCGCGCTGATCGACCGCAGGACCTTCGTCAGGGCCGCAGGGCTGACCTTCCTGGCGGCCTTGAAGCCCGGCGCCCTGATGGCGCTGGAGCGGGCCGACGCGGTCTATGCCTCCGGCATGCGCGCCGCTGATGGCTCCTTTGCCGTGGCGACTGTCACCGAGCGCGGCGAGATCATCGACCAGGTGGCGCTGCCTGCCCGTGCCCACGGCATGGCCTTTTCGAAGGCGACCGGCAAGACAGTTGCCTTCGCCCGCCGGCCCGGCACCTATGCGATGATCTTCGATCCCTGGAATAAGGGCGAGCCTATCGTCATCACCGCGCGCGAGGGCCGGCACTTCTACGGCCACGGCACGTTTTCGCCGGACGGCAAGCTGCTCTATGCCAGCGAGAATGATTTCGACGCCAATAGGGGCATGATCGGCATCTACGATGCCCGCAACCGCTTTAACCGCATCGGCGAATACGAGACCTACGGCACCGGCCCGCACGACATGACGGTGTCCGACGATGGCAAGCTTTTGATCGTCGCCAATGGCGGCATCGAGACGCATCCGGATTTCGGCCGCACCAAACTCAATCTCGACCACATGGAGCCGTCGCTGACGCTGATCGACGCGGCAAGCGGCCGGCTGATCGAAAAGCACGCCCTGCCGCCGCAATACGCCCAGGTCTCCACCCGGCACGTCGATATCGACGCCACAGGCCGCATCTGGTTCGCCTGCCAGTATGAGGGCCGCCGCAACGACCTGCCGCCACTCATCGGCCATTTCGCCAAGGGCGAGGATCTGACCTTCGTCCCCCTGCCGGACGACACCACCCGCGCACTCGGCAACTATGTCGGCGCCATCGCCGTCAATCGAGCCGACAACCTCGTTGGCGTGACGTCGCCCGTCGAGGGCACATCCGTGACGCTGGATGCGAAGACCGGGGCGGTGCTGAAGGTCGAGAGCGTAGCGGATGCGGCGGGGATTGCGCCGGCAGAGCATGGGTTTGCGGTGTCGTCCTATCGCGGCGAGTTTCTGGGGCAACACAGCGATGTGGCCTGGGATCAGCATATTGTGCGGATCGGGCGTGGCTGAGGCATGTTCACTCTCCGCAAACTCGCGGCCGAGACTTCACCTCACCACCGCTTGGCAAACTCCGCCTGCTCCACGCTGATCGCCGTTGCCGCCGCCTTGGCGGATGCCCTCAGCCAATCGCCACCGCGCTTGTCGAGATCGGCCAGAACCGGCGGAATGCGCGAGGCGTCACCAGCATGGCAATTGGCGATTTCGAAACCCATCAGGGCGAGCATATCGGGCGACAGCAGGATCTGCGCATCGCCCAAGACTTCGATCTTGCGGCTGTTCGGCGACAGCCGGCGAACCAACAGCTTGCCGGTTACCTGATAGCGCGGATCGGGAGCACGCGTCCGGCCGGCGGCGATGACGCCGGTATGGATCGCCGTATCCGACGGATTGTGGCAGAGCGACCAGGCGGACTGGGCCAGCGCCTTGACCTCGCGCAGCACTGGCCCACCGCGCCATTCGACATCGGCGACGAAACGCGGGCGGCCGAGGCTGCCGGTGCCGGCAGTACGCGGCTTGGGGACGAAGGTCAGTGTCGGGTCCGGCAATGACCGACGCAATGCGTCGAGATAGGGCTCGCGCACTGGTTTCGTCGCCGGCGGCAGGTCGCGAAACTTATCCCAGAACGCCTTGCGCTCTGCGTTCGACAGGATCACCTCGTTGCGCAACCATTTATAATCGCGCTCGAGGATGACCGCCGAGGGCTTCTGCATGCCGCGCCGATAGCCGCCCAATATGGCATCGGCGATAGCACGCGGCGTCGGGCCGGCATCGCCCCGCGCCAGGATAGCGCTTGCCGCCAGGCGCACCAGATCGAGCGCATAGGGCATGGTGGCGGCATCGTCGAAATCGTTGAGGCCCCAGACCAGCCGCCCCTCCTCGTCGCGCCAGGTGCCGAAATTCTCCAGATGCGTGTCGCCGATCGCCAGCAACTGCGGGGCATCCGCAAGGTCGGGGCAGATGTCGAAGATGGTCTCGGCCCAGCGCCAATAGGTGGCGCGCAGGAAGACGAAACCGCCGCTTTTCATCTTTTTGTACTTCTTGGCGAGATCGGCCTCCACCAGATCGTCACCGAGCTGCGCGCGCATCCAGCTTTCGTAGGCTTTGGTCGATTGCAGGATCGTCGCCATTTCAGCTCCATCTCGAATCTCTTGATGACCATACCGAAAACCGAACATCATGGAAAAACAATGTCGCAGACGCATCACTTCCCCGATATCGATTTCCATTGCATGACCCTTGTCCAAACGGTCTTGCCATGCCAATTTCGCACCTGCGAAAGGGAACAGCATGACCGGGGAAAACAGCGGCGACTATCGCGCGCGCATCAGAACGAGTTTCGAGCGGCAGGCGGCGATGGCGACCATCGGCGCCGAGTTGACGCGCGTCGAGCATGGCATGGTCGAGATCGAGCTGCCATTCGACGTCAAGCTGACGCAGCAGCACGGTATCCTGCATGCCGGCATTATCTCAGCGGCGCTGGATTCGGCCTGCGGTTTCGCAGCCTATAGCCTCATCGACCCCACGGCCTCGATCCTCACCATCGAATTTAAGGTCAACCTGATGTCGCCCGGGCGCGGGGAGCGCTTTCTCTTCCGTGGCGAGGTCACCAAGCCGGGCAATACCATCATCGTCGCCGACGGGCGCGGCTACGCCATCGGCGATGGACCCGCCAAGCTGATTGCCTCGATGACCGGGACAATGATGGTCATACGGGGCCGAGAGGGAATTACCGGATGACATTCGAACTGAAGCGCGTATCGGGAAAATCGATCCTGTTCGTGATGGCGGCCGAAGCCGAATATGGCCCCTTCCTGCGATCCCGCTTCGAGCCGCTGATCACCGGCGTCGGCCCGGTCGAGGCAGCGGTTGTGCTGACACGCACGCTTTCGCAGCTCGAAGCGCAGAACGACCTCCCCGACCTCGTGGTGTCGCTGGGATCGGCCGGTTCCGCCGGGCTGGAGCAGACGGAAGTCTATCAGGCCACCTCCGTTTCCTATCGCGACATGGATGCCTCGCCGCTCGGTTTCGAGAAGGGCCGCACACCCTTCCTCGACCTGCCCGCCACCATCGAACTGCCGCTGCGCATTCCCGGCGTTCCGGAGGCCAGTCTTTCGACCGGCGGCAACATCATTTCCGGCGCGGAGGCCTATGGCCGGATCGCCGCCGACATGGTGGAGATGGAGACCTATGCGGTGCTGCGGGCCTGCCAGGCCTTTGGCCGGCCGCTGATCGGGCTGCGCGGCATTTCCGACGGAAAGGTCGATCTGCAGCATATTTCCGACTGGACGGAATATCTGCATATCATCGACCGCAAGCTTTCCAATGCCGTCGACGGGCTGTTCACCGCCCTTGAAGACGGCGTATTCTGGTTCTAAAGGACCGGAAACCGCTAGAAGTTAGGACAATCGGGACAATAAATTCGGCTCCGCCGCGATTTGCCCGATTGCCAGCGAAAGCACTTTTCATTAAAGGCTCGCCATGACCCAGACAGCACAGCCCGATACCGTTCTTATCGTCGATTTTGGCAGCCAGGTGACGCAGCTCATCGCACGGCGCGTGCGCGAAGCGGGCGTCTATTGCGAGATCGTCCCCTTCCAGTCCGCTGACGCCGGCTTCAAGCGGCTGCAGCCAAAGGCCGTGATCCTCTCCGGCAGCCCGGCCTCGACCGTGGACGAAGGATCGCCCCGCGCGCCTCAAATCATTTTCGACAGCGGCGTGCCGGTGTTCGGTATCTGCTACGGCCAGCAGACCATGTGCATGCAGCTCGGCGGCAAGGTCGAAAGCGGCCATCACCGCGAATTCGGTCGCGCCTTCCTCGACGTCAACGAGGATTGCGCGCTGTTCGAGGGTCTGTGGTCCTCCGGTTCGCGCCATCAGGTGTGGATGAGCCATGGCGACCGCGTTACCGCGCTGCCGGAAGGCTTCGAAGTCGTCGCCACCTCCTCGAACGCACCCTATGCCTTCATCGCCGACGAGAAGCGCAAGTACTACGGCGTACAGTTCCATCCGGAAGTCGTGCATACGCCCGACGGCGCCAAGCTGATCGGCAACTTCATCCACAATATCGCAGGGATCAAGGGCGACTGGTCGATGTCGGCCTATCGCGCCAAGGCGGTGCAGGCGATCCGCGACCAGATCGGCGATAAGCGCGTCATCTGCGCGCTCTCCGGCGGCGTCGATTCCTCCGTCGCGGCACTGCTGATCCACGAGGCGGTCGGCGACCAGCTGACCTGTATCCTCGTCGACCACGGGTTGATGCGCAAGGACGAGGCGGCCAACGTCGTCGCCATGTTCCGCGAGCATTACAATCTGCATCTGCTGCATGTCGATGCCTCCGAGCGCTTCATCGGCGAGCTGGAGGGCGTCAGCGACCCAGAGACCAAGCGCAAGATCATCGGCCGTCTCTTCATCGAAACCTTCGAAGAGGAAGCCAAGAAGCTCGGCGGCGCCGATTTCCTCGGCCAGGGCACGCTCTATCCCGACGTCATCGAAAGTGTCTCCTTCACTGGCGGCCCATCGGTCACGATCAAGTCGCACCACAATGTCGGCGGCCTGCCGGAGCGCATGAAGATGCAGCTCGTCGAGCCGTTGCGCGAACTTTTCAAGGATGAAGTGCGCGCGCTCGGCAAGGAGCTCGGCCTGCCCGACAGCTTCATCGGCCGCCATCCCTTCCCGGGTCCGGGCCTTGCCATCCGCTGCCCGGGCGGCATCACCCGCGAAAAGCTGGAGATCCTGCGCGAGGCCGACGCCATCTATCTCGACGAAATTCGCAAGGCCGGCCTCTACGACGCCATCTGGCAGGCCTTCGCCGTGCTGCTTCCGGTCCAGACCGTCGGCGTCATGGGCGACGGCCGCACCTATGAGTTCGTCTGTGCGCTGCGCGCCGTCACCTCCGTCGACGGCATGACCGCCGACTTCTACCACTACGACATGGAATTCCTCGGCCGCGCCGCGACCCGCATCATCAACGAAGTCCGCGGCATCAACCGCGTCGTTTATGACGTGACATCGAAGCCGCCGGGCACGATCGAGTGGGAGTGAAGTTCAATTTTGCGCTGGGTGCAGAAGATCCTCGTCGAATACGAAAATGAACTTCGTGCTGTTGCCGAGAGAGTTGCTGGGGCTATCCGCCAGCCTGGTCGTTGCCACCGTGCGCAGCGATGAACATGGCGACAGCCGACCGGCAATAGGATTCGATTTCGTTGTCGTCCTCTGCTCTCGCCTGATCGAAGCGTGCGATAATCAGGAGATCGGATCCTTTGATAAGCGCGGCAAACAAGCGGGCCGACCGGAGAGGATCGGGCACGTTCAGAGCCGCCTTCGCGTGCAACTGACGCAATAGGGCCTCGATTTGAGCGATGACATAAGCAGGGCCTGCTTCATAATGGAGCTTGCTTAATGAATTTTGATTCGTTTTGTCGGCCATGATCATGGCTTCGACACTGCGGACGTCCGGGCTCAACAGCGTGCGAAGCAGGTATGTTCCAACCGCCATGAGTTGATGTTCTGCCGAACCGCCGACGCTTTCAATAAGAGCCTGTGGTGCAAACTGTTGGCAGTGGGCTGCGATGGCTGCGCTGAACAGCGCCTCCTTGTTCGCGAAGTGCCGATAGATGCTGAGCTTGGATATCCTCGCTCGCTGGGCGACCTTGTCCAATGTCGTCGCCTGAAAACCCAATTC
The DNA here is from genome assembly GCF_041355235.1 of Rhizobium sp. RCC_161_2. Lineage (NCBI taxonomy): Bacteria > Pseudomonadati > Pseudomonadota > Alphaproteobacteria > Hyphomicrobiales > Rhizobiaceae > Rhizobium > Rhizobium sp. RCC_161_2. The sequence goes on from NZ_JBFUPL010000005.1 coordinate 261,751, forward strand.
CACAAAGAGTTCGCATGCGGCGTCGACTATCGTTTGGCTAAGCGCCTCGTTGGCGGGGCGGCCGCGCCGGGCCTGGCTGTTTTGGGTCACGATAATTACAGTCCTTGACAGTATCCCAATTCTTGGATTACGATACCATATAGTATCCAAAATGTGCAAGCCAATGGGTGGGTTTTAACAATGTCCTCCAAATCAAGTTTCCCGAGGCCGCTCGGCGATATCGAATGCGGCATCGTCCGGCCGGTAAATACAGTGATCGGCGACAGTCTCGGCGATGCCGGAGCCCTGCTCGCTGCCCGTCTCGGGCGCGTATCGCTGGACGCTATTTCGCGCCAGACCAAACCCACTCCCCTCCATCCTCAACACGGAGCCCATCACCATGGATGACGTCATCATCATCGGCGGCAGCTTTGCCGGCCTCGCCGCCGCCCTGCAGCTCGGCCGTGCCCGCCGCAAGGTCACCGTTCTCGATACCGGCCTGCCGCGCAACCGCTTCGCCGGCCACTCGCATGGTCTGCTCGGCCACGATCACAAGCCACCGCTGGACATCCTGGCCGAGGCGCGGCAGCAGCTGGCGCGCTATCCCACGATCAGGCTGGTCAATGCCCGGGCCGACAGCATCTCCGGCGCCATCGACAATTTCTCCGTCCTCACTGGCGATGGCGAAAGCCTTGGCGCGCGCCGCCTGATCCTGAGCTATGGCGTTGTCGACCAGATGCCCAATGTTCCGGGGTTCGCCGAAAGCTGGGGCACATCCATTGTGCCCTGCCCCTATTGTGACGGCTTTGAAGTCGCCGGCCAGCATTGGGGTCTCGTCTGGTCCGGCCCGCAGTCGATGAATCAGGTCAGGCTGTTCCACGATTGGACCGACAGATTGACGGTCTTCGCCGATGGTCACGATATTCCGCCCGATATCCGGGCCGATCTGGCTCGCCGCAACGTCCCTGTCGTGGATGGCCGGATCACTGGGATCGCCCGACGCGGGGCCCATAACGCCACCGTCAAGCTCGATACCGGCCCCGATGTCGCGGTCGACATCCTGTTCGCGCATCCGCGCAACAAGCCGTCCGCAAGCCTGCATGAATCACTGGGGCTCGCCACGGTCAAAACACCTCTCGGCATCATCCTCAAGGTCGACGAGCGCCGCGAAACCAGCATGCCCGGCATCTACGCCGCCGGCGACCTCGCCAACCCCATCACGCCGCCATCGGTCACCCTGGCATCGTCGCACGGCGCGATGGCGGGTATCTTCGCCCAGCAGTCGATGCTGGTTTGAGAGCGCAGATTCCCTTCACCGGTTGCCGCGGGCTATCATATTCCGAAGGTTGCGGGCCGGCGTCACGGAACGCTGGCCCCTCTCCCTGAGGCACGTCTTTGGCCGGTCAACCGTCTCGAAGGGGCAGTTGAGGAAAACGATTCCTAGGCTTAGGCCGGTCCGCAAAGGGTCCCAAAAGACCCACAGAGTTTCCACAGGCTATTTAACCTCCCCCGGCCCGCTCCCCGGGAAGAAGTTCAGCAATTGAGGACGCGACATTGCACTTTGAACCGTGCTGTCGCGCCCTCGGAGCGGGTGGGTCTTGAGGTGTCCAGTTATGCTGCCGGGAGTGTCCAGTTTGCACTGCTGCATGTAGCCAATAAAACGGCCATGCCTAGCCAAACCGAGACTCCACCCGTGGCCAGCTAATCATCCAGCCGAGGTCACCGCTTCGGTGCAATTCGTGAGTGCGGCGGCAACCGACACAAGCTCTCTGTCGCAGTTTAGGCGCCTTAGACGACCCGCCTATATCCTAGCTGTCTGGTCCCATTGTATGATGGAATAGGGTTCGCTGGATATGGGGCCGGACCAAACCAGTCGGCTCGAGCATGGTCCGACCCTTTGTGAGATAGGGCAATACCCAAAATAAGTATTCGGGATGTCGGCGTCAGCGTCGCTCGATCGTCCTTGGGAACATCAAGACTGCCCGCAGAGCGAATTCCCACCGCCCCAGTTTGGAAAAAACCACAGGAGATAAAAGTGTCTGCGTCAGTGCTCTTCATGTCCATGTCATTGGACGGGTATATCGCGGGGCCCAACGATGAAGTGGGCAATCCCGGCGGCGACAACTTTATGCGGTTGCACGAGTGGTACGGGGATTTTTCCCGACCGACCGGACCGGTCGGACAATTGTGGGATGAATGGAACGCGCCAGGTGCTATTCTGGCGGGTCGGCGAACCGTGGAGCAGGTCGATCACTGGGGCGGTGACAATCACGGTGTCGCGATCTTCGTACCCAGTCACAGGCCGCCCGGGCCATCCGTCGCGAATTATCCGTTGGTCAAATACGTGAGCGACGGGATCGTGAGCGCAATGGCGCAGGCGAAGACTGCCGCCGGGGACCGGGACGTGTTGGTGCTTGGCGCGTATACGGCGCAACGGGCGCTGGAAGCTGGCGTGCTCGACGAACTGCAAATACACCAGGTTCCAGTCTTGTTCGGATGTGGCCGCCGAATGTTCGAAGTCTTACCATCGCGCGTCGATTTGGAGATCGTTCGGGTGATCGATACACCCGAGGCCACGCACATCCGCTACCGCGTCCGCCGCTGAGCCTGCCGACCCAGCCGTCACTTGTTTGTGGTCGCCAGCATCAAGGCGCTCCCCGGGGATGATGCGGGTCGTCCCCGGAGATACCCGGTCCTTCGCTCCGATAACCGAGCATCGTTCCGGTACGCCGTCAGCGAGCATGCGTGACCCGGGTGGACGATCTGTTGGCTGCGCGTGGATGAAACTCTGGCCATCAGCGGTCGGCGAGTATGGCCCAGCCTTGACGGCTTTCGGCTATCTGCACACTGCCAGCGATATCCAGTTCACCTACAAACGGAGAGGGATGGCGCTTGGATGACGCTGCCGCAGCGGGTCGCGTTGTGGCGCGCGCTGTGCTATGAAAGTTGGTGACGGTACTTTCTTCGTTCGCTGTGAAACCCACCTGAGTTGCCCAAAGTGGATGAGCAAAAAATCTATATATATCAATTATATAACTAGATTTAGAGCAATCGAGTGGGAGTGAAGGGGAGTACCGCGGAGTAGTATCGGATAGCAGAGGAGACTCGAGCGAATCCTAGGCCATCGATAGCAGTCGAAAGATTCTGCGACCCGCAGATCTGCCGCTCTGTCGCGCGTCTCCCGCTCTTCGAACGGCGCCTATACGCCATCAGCCCCACCCCAACCTTCGCGACTTCATGGCCTTCAAATATTCGGTCGCGCGCTGCTCGAAGACGTTAGCGCGCGACCGGTTCTCGGCGTCGATCACACGGTCGTCGATCGATTACTGCTCCTTCTTGAACAAATCCTGGAAGATGAGCTGGCCCCAAGTGCGGCCGCGTGCGTGCACCAGCGCGCCACCCTCGTCGAACTTTCCCAGCTTGACGGGTGCGAACCCGAGTTGTTTGGCCAAGGCGGCCACGGGAGCGATCGCGTCCTCGTCGTCGCTCGACAGAAAGACGACCCGGTGGCCACCCTCGACGATCGGATCTGTAGCCAGGGTGGCAGCAATCAGGTGATTGAAACCTTTCACGAGCTTGGCGCCGGTGAACGACTTCGCAACGAAGGCGGAGGACGGGAGGCCGTCCAGCTCTTCAGGGACTGGAAACGCGTTCATCGCGTCGATGACCGTCTTGCCTTTCCAGCTCGGCAGGGCCTTCGCAACCTCTCGATGCTCCCCGAACGGGACCGCCAAGATGATCGTGTCAGCCTCGAGTGCATCCCGCAGCGACTTGGCGACGACGGTGGGTCCAATCGCCCGAGCCTGCGGCGCCAACGCCTCGGCCGGCCGCCGGCTGGCGACGGTCACGTCGATGTTGTTACGTGCGAAGGCGTGGGCAAGGGCCTGGCCTATCCTCCCGAATCCTACAATCGCATAGCTCATAATACTTCTCCAATCCGTGTTGATATTGATTCCCCGACCTTCAACAGCGCCGGGTTATCCGTTTCGTTGTGTGGCGCTCCGGCGCGAATTCAGATGGCCGAGAAGCCGCCGTCGACAGACAACTCCACCCCATTCACGAAGCTCGAATCGTCTGAAGCAAGAAACAGCGCGACCGCCGCAATTTCCTCAGGACGACCCATCTTTCCCCGCGGGATCAGAGCTTCGAACATCTGCTTCGCCTCCTCGGTGAGGACTTGGTCCTGCATCGGCGTGGCGATCGGCCCCGGGTGCAGCACGTTCACCCGGATATTCCTGCCCTTCAGTTCGTTGAGCCACCCGCGTGCGAATGCGTGCAACGTCGCCTTGCTCGCCGCATACACGCTGTAACCCGGAAAACCTTTGATCGAAGCAACCGACCCGGTCATGAAAATCGATCCGCCGTCGTTGAACAGCGGCAACGCCTTCTGAACCGTAAACAGGGTGCCACGCGCATTCAGGCCGAAGGCCGCATCGAAATGCTGCTCGGTAATCTCGCCCAGCGGGACGGCTTCGCCCATGCCGGCACTCGCGTACAGGATGTCGATCTTGCCCTTTTCCCGCTTGACCGTGTCGAACAGGCGGTCGAGGTCGTCGAGATTGGCCGCGTCGCCCCGCACGCCGGTCACGTTCCGACCGATCAGCTTGACGGCCTCGTCCAGCGTCTCCTGTTTCCGGCCCGTGATGAAAACGTAGGCGCCTTCTTCAACGAACCGCTTGGCGCTCGCCAGCGCCATGCCGCTCGATCCACCCGTGATGACTGCAACCTTACCTTCAAGCTTTCCCATGATTTCTCCTTTCGTGGTGTCGGGACAACATCTGCCTCCGAGGACCTCGAAATGGGTCCGCCGGCGTCAGTTGTTGAGTGCGGAAGCACGCACATCGGTGGTGCAAAATCGATCCGGTTGGACGACTGGTGCCAGCCGCGGCGATCGGTGTCCGCCATTCGGAATTGAGCCGCGCTCGCCGGCATAAGCTATGATGACCGTCCGTACTGCTGTACGATGCGTTGGATACGGGCTTTGGAAGGCGCACCGCGTGGTGCCGGATTGCACCATGATCGACTGGGATGACATTCGCTATTTTCTCGCCGTCGCGCGTGGAGGCTCAGTACGAGCTGCCGCGCAGCGTCTCGGAGTGAACCACTCGACCGTGCTGCGACGCATCGCTCAGCTCGAGGAACGCCTCGGGGCGCAGATGTTCGAAAAGCTACCTTCGGGCTACCGCCTGACGGCGGCGGGCGAGGAGGTCCTCGAGCTCGCGAACCAGATGGAAGCGTCATCGCACCAGCTGGAGACGCGCGTCTTCGGTCGCGACCAGAGCGTGCGCGGGCTTCTGCGGGTGACGTTGGCTCCGACGCTGGCGACACACCTGCTCATGCCGGACTTCGCCGATTTCGCGCGTCTGCATCCGGACATCGAGATGGAAATCTTATCGTCCGGCGAGCTGGCAAATCTGACCAACCGAGAGGCCGACGTGGCGATCCGCGTCGTCTACGACCGCAAAACCCTGCCGCTCAATCTTCACGGCCTGAAGGGACCGGAGTTGTTCGGCGGCGTTTACATATCTCGCGATCGACTAGCCGCTTGGCGGGCGGGCGCGCCTGATCCCATTCGGTGGATCGTCATCAGCATTCATGGAATTCCGGACTGGGTCCACGAGGGTGAGGTTCGCACCACGGGGGCTCCGTTCAGGACCACGGACGGAGAGGCGCAGATCGTTGCTGTACGGCAAGGGCTCGGCATCACGACACTGCCGTGCTTCGTCGGAGATGCCGACCCGCTACTGGTGAGGGTGCCGGCCACCGACCTGCACATGTACGGAACGCTCTGGCTTCTCACACAGGGAGAGACACGAAAGACGAAGCGCGTGCAGCTCTTCACGGAGTTCGTATCCCGCAGGCTCGCCGCCTACGCTCCGCTTCTCGCAGGGCTGTCCATATCGCGCGACTGACGCCCGGCAGGTCGCCGGCGACGCCTGCCGTAGTCCAGTCGCAAGCGAACTGCGCTCGCTGAAGCGGCGGCGTTCAATCCGCGAATGTTGCCTGCGAATGTTGCGCCGTATCGTAACCGGCGCAAAGGTACTCTGGGTACCTTTCCCGGACGTGTCCAATCGCTTAATTCAGCAAACCGGACGCATCCGGGGCATGACGAAAGGCGTGGCGCCCTTACTTCACCGTGATGCTCAAACCGCTGATATCGGCGTTGACCTGCAGGCCAACCTGCCTGCCTGTGAGTTCGAGCTGGGCGCCCTTGTCATTGGTCATGACGATCATCTGAGCCCCTTTGCCGACTGCGCCGCCGCCACCCGCTGCACCATAGATCCCCGACACATCCTGGGCACGGCGAATGTGGCGCACGGTGCCTTGGAAATAGGTCTTGGAGGCCCCGAAGGCGAGGCCGCCCGAGATACCGCCGATCGAGACCGGATATTTGCGACCATGGAAGGTCAACGTGCCCTCGCCTCCGGAGCCGCCGACGAAGAAGGCCGCCTTGTAGACGGCAAAACGGATCGTACCGCTTTCGGCATGCGCGGCACTGGCAAAGCCAATTCCCGCGGCAGCGATGGCGGCAACCGCGACTGAACGAAATCCGGACGAAATATTCATGATGAGCTAATCCTCTAGAGCGCCGCTTATAACCAGCCGGCCGGGCACGACGTCAGCGTCGTATCAAAGTTATAGATGAACAGTTTCGCGCGTCATTGGTTCCAAAGCAGGATAATAACAAAGCGTTAGAGCACATCCAAGTAATCGCGTGGGAACGGGAGGCTGGCTCATCCGAGCATTCAATGTCAACCACCCTGTCGCCTCCGAGCGGTGATAATCCATGCGCGCGAGTCAAAGAGTACACCCTCCGTGGTCATATGCGCCTCCAGTAGAGCGCGCAGCCGCTGCAATGCCTTGTCGGGCGCTTCCTCGGTTCGCGAAAGCGCATCCTTCACAAGATAGAGATTGATGAGCGCATCAAACGCCGCATCGACGTCGGGGCCATAGAAGACCGGTTCCCGTACGTCGATAAAATCGATCGAAACAAAGCCGGCCGTGCTCAGAAGTTCTGTGGCGATGGCGGGATCGCCGAGTGAGAACGGCGTGAGGGCATTTGCGGAAACTGCGGTTTCCGGTGCCAGGGCTCGCCGAAGGGCACCAGACCACGCGTTGCGCTCCTGGCTCTGCCACACCATCCAGGCAAGGCGCGCGCCCGGACGCAGCGCGCGGGCGATATTGGCAAACGCCGCCGCCGGATCGGCAAAGAACATCACGCCGAACCGGCTGATGCATAGGTCGAAGCCGGCAGCGGGAAATGCGTGATGCTGGGCGTCACCCTCTTCAAACGCAATATTTCTCAAGCCCGCTTCCTCGGCACGTCGTCGCGCAACCTCGAGCATCTCCGAGGACGTATCGACACCGATCGCGCTGCCTTCCACCGCGACACGGGCGGCCTCACGCGTCGACTGTCCCGCGCCGCAACCGATATCGAGCACGCGGTCGCGTATTCCAACGCTGGCGGCGGCGCGCAAATGCCCGTTGTGCCGCTTTAATTCCGCATCATAGAAGTCAGCGCGATTCAACATCTCCACCCTCACTTGGTTCTGTCTTGGTCATTTGGTTGATGGGGCAACCTCAACGATTATCGTTCCTATCGACCCCCTTGGGAAACCGGTTGCATAACGAGATCGGTTATGGGATAACAAAACCGATTGCTAAATGCAATCGGATATTCTGCAAGAGGAGGAGCGACCGAAATGAGTGAACGCATCATCATGGCTGACGGCGCGGAGATTGCCACGCAGGCTTTTGGCGACCCGAGCCATCAGCCTACTCTGCTGATCATGGGTGCCATGGCTTCAATGCTGTGGTGGCCGGAGGCGTTTTGCCGGCGGCTCGCCGCCCAGGGCCGCTATGTCATCCGCTATGACAATCGCGACACCGGGCTTTCGACCTTCTACGAGCCGGGCAGCTCTCCCTATACGATGGACGACATGGCCGAGGACGCAATGCGCGTGCTCGACGCTTACGGCATCGACACCGTTCATCTGATCGGCATGTCGCTGGGCGGGATGATCGCTCAGATCGCGGCGCTTGCTCATCCAGCAAGGGTGATAACACTTACATTGATCTCCACCACGCCGATCGGTATCGACACCTCCGCCCTGCCGCGGACCAGCGATACCTACATGGAACACGCGGCGGCGGGCGAGAGCATCGATTGGACTGATAACGCTCAGGTCATCGACTTTATCGTCAAGGATACGCGGATGATTGCCGGCACGGCACACCCCTATGATGAGGCAGGTGCCCGCAATCTTGTCGAGCGCGACGTCAAGCGCGCAAAAAACTTCGTCAGTGCGACCAATCACTTCATGCTGAAGGGTGGGGAAGCGTGGAAGAACAAGCTCAGCGAGTTGGCCGCGCCTCTTCTCATCATCCACGGTACGGCAGACCCGATCTTCCCGGTCGAGCATGGCGAATTGCTGGCGGAAGCCATCGAAGGCGCAAAGCTTCTTCGTCTCGAGAGCGGCGGCCATGAAATTCATCCCGGGGATTGGAATGAAATCATTGCGGCCATCGATGCTCACACCGGTGCACAGCGTCGATAGCGGCCGAGATCGCAAAAAATTCGCGAGACACTGTCGGTTTTCGAAAACGCCATTCGTCGTTTCGATATCAGGCCGACGAGGCCGGTTCAAACAAGGAGACGGACGATGCGTGTTATGGTTTTGGTGAAGGCTACCGACGACAGCGAAAAGGGGTTTTTCGCCACGCCCGAGACTATGGAGATGATGGCGGCGATGGGCAGATTTAACGACGAGCTTCGCGATGCCGGCATTCTGGTTACCGCCGACGGCCTCAAGCCCTCGTCGCAGGGCAAGCGTATCGCCTTCGATGGTCCGGGTCGTACGGTCATCGACGGACCTTTCACAGAGACCCGCGAGCTGGTCGCCGGCTTCTGGCTCTGGGAGGTCAAGGACATGGACGAGGCAGTCGCCTGGGTAAAGCGCTGCCCCAATCCCATGCCAGGACCGAGCGAAATCGAAATCCGGCCGCTATACGAGATGGCTGATTTGCGTCAATAATCTGGCGCCGAAGATCACGGAAGGCGCCCTTGCCTCCGCAGGGACGTTTGATATGCAGGAGAATACCATAGCCGCCGAGATGGATGCCCGAGCCGAAATCGCAACGCAGGCGAGCGGGCTGGCGGAGATTCTTGCGCCGCGCCTTTCTGTGGTCTTCTGCGGCTTGAACCCTGCTCTCACAGCCCATCGTGATGGCCACAACTTCTCGAACCGAAGCAACCGCTTCTGGCGTGTCCTGCATCTCGCCGGATTTACGCCTCGCCTGCTGCGGGCGGAGGAGGAACGCGAGATGCTGAGATATGGCCTGGGCCTGACATCGGCGGTCTCGCGCCCCACGAAAAGCGCCAGCGAGCTTACGAAGCGCGATTACATCACCGCTTCTCCTGTACTGGAAGACAAGATCAGAAGGCTCGCACCCGGCAATCTGGCGTTTCTAGGCAAAGCAGCCTATGCGGCGATCAGCCTTCAAGCACATGTCGAATGGGGCAGGCAGCCGGATGAATTTGCCGGCGCTTCGGTCTGGGTGCTCCCAAATCCGAGCGGACTCAACAGGGCCTTTGATCTCACGAGATTGACGGAACATTATCGCGAGATGAAGTTGACGGTCGATCGGGCGGCCGTCCCTATTGAGTAGCCGGGAATGAAGAGCGTAAGGAACTGCCCCGCGGCGCCGGGTCGCGGGGCTGACAGTTCCAGCGCGCCTCACTTCACGGCGATCACGACCTTGCCCTTGGCGCGACCGGTCTCGACATAAGCTAGCGCCTCATTGGTCTTCTCGAACGGAAACACCCGATCGATGACAGGTCGTAAGACCCCTGCCTCGATCAGCGCGGCGATCTGCCCGAGCTGTTCGCCACTCGGCTTCATGAAGAGAAACGAATAGCTGACGCCATGACGTTTCGATTTCCGGCGGATACCGAAGCTCAGCAGGCGCATGACCTGTTGAAGCAACCAGCCGGAACCGTTTTCCCTGGCAAACTCCGGATCCGGCGGGCCGGAGATCGAGATGAGCTTTCCGCCCGGCTTCAAAACACGGAGTGATTTCTCCAGCGTATCCTTGCCGAGACTGTTCAGGACAACATCATATCCCTGCAGCACGTTTTCGAAATCGTCCTTCTTGTAGTCGACGACGACATCCGCTCCGAGGCTCCTGACCAGATCGACATTGGCCGTACTCGTTGTTGTCGCCACGGTCGCACCGATATGCTTGGCGAGCTGGATGGCGATCGCCCCGACGCCGCCCGAACCGGCATGGATCAGGACCTTCTGCCCCTTCTTAAGCTTTGCCCGCTCGACAAGCGCCTGCCAGGCGGTCAGCGCAACGAGCGGCATCGATGCCGCCTCTTCCATCGTCAGGGTCTTCGGCTTTGCCGCCACATCGGCCTCGTTCATGGCGATGAACTCCGCGAAGGTACCGATGCGGTCCTTGGCCGGACGCGCATAGACTTCGTCGCCCGGCTTAAAGCGCCGGACCTTGGACCCGACCCGGACCACGACGCCCGCCGCATCATTGCCGAGGATCAGCGGCAGGCGATATGGCAGGATAAGCTTGAACTCGCCGTCCCTGATCTTGGCATCCAGCGGGTTTACGCTTGTCGCATGGATCTGGATCAGGACGTCGTTCTCCCGCAACACCGGCTCAGGTGCTTCACCGAAGCGCAGAGCGGCGCCCTTCGCATAGCGATCGATCAGAAATGCCTTCATGATAACAACTCTCTTTCCTGAGATTACGGCGCTGGTGGCTCAGGCGGGAAGCCTATTGAATTTCCGGAGATTTTTGTCGACAAACGACTCCGGCAGGAAGCGGCGGATGAAGCGGATCTGGCCTGCCGCCTTTCCTGCAGTGTACCGTCTTTTCGGCACCGTCGCATTGACCGCCTTGACCACCATGTCGGCGACGATCTCGGGCGCATCCCCCGTCTCGACGATCTCACGCATCAGTGTCTCGGCGTCGGCACGAACGGTATCGTAAATGGCAAGCGGCTGATCCGCGCGCGTCAGATTTTCCTCGAAAGCCGTGCGGGTGACGCCGGGCTCCACCAGCACGACACGGATGCCTTGCGTCCTCACTTCGTGGTCAAGCGATTCCGAATAGCCTTCGATCGCGTGCTTGGTCGATGCGTAGAGGGCGTTGAACGGGGCCGGGATGAGCCCGAGAATGGAGCTCAGATTGATGATTCTGCCCCTCCGCTGGCGTCTCATGACAGGCAGGATCGCATTCGTTAGGCGCACGACGCCGAAGACATTGACGTCGAACAAGGCCTTTGCCTGTGCGGCAGAGGACTCCTCGGCACCTCCGAGCAGCCCGATCCCGGCATTATTGACGAGAAGATCGATCCGTCCCGCGCGGCTCACGACATCGTCAACCACGTTCTGCACGGACCTGTCGTCGGTGACGTCGCAGACCAGCATTATCACGCCATCCGAGGTATCGGCCATCGGCTTGCGGCTGGTTCCGAACACCCGGTAGCCATTGCGCCGCAGCGCTCGCGCCGTTGCCAGCCCGATGCCGGAGGAAGCGCCCGTGACCAGGGCGACGCCGCGTTCTTTATTGCTCATTTGTCTCAGCTTTCATTTTTGTCATGGAACATCGATGAAAACTAAGTTACTATCATTTCGAAACTAAGTCACTATCAAAAAGATACTAACATGCAGAATCTTTCGGACCAACCTTGCCTGATCGCCCGCAGCCTCGCTCTGGTGGGGGATGCATGGAGCATGCTGATCCTGCGGGATGCCCATACCGGGCTCACCCGCTTCGATGAATTCCGCAAGAGCCTCAGCATCGCTCCGACGATCCTCACCCGTCGGCTTGCGGCACTGACCGAAGATGGATTGCTGGAAAAGCGGCGCTACTCGGAGCGCCCGCCGCGCGATGAATACGTGCTGACCGAAGCGGGCCGGGATTTCCTGCCGGTCTTGTTCGCGATCGGCGCCTGGGGGCGAAAACACCGCAACGCAGACGGTGTTACCCGGTTCTTCGATGCCGAGACCGGAGACGAGATCGATCCTGTCACCATCGATCGCGCGACCGGCGCTCCGATCGGAACCCGCCCGATCCGTATCGTCATGCCCGAGTGAACCGCACCAACCCGACGAAAGAGCGGCCGTCGGGCTAATCAGCCGTCGTCTCATACTTCAAATGCAGAGCAAAGCCGGTCGCGGTGGCCTCACCCAGCTCCGGACGGAGCTGCATGCTCGGGATCAGATAATCGCCGCCATTCTGTTGCCGATAGGGGATGGGCGGCGTGGAGCCGAGCGTCCGCATCCGCTCACGCAGGCCCTCGGCAACGGACCCGAAGCCGGCTTCATCGAGACGATCGACGCTGTAGGTCACGAAGGGCGGCAGCACATCATAGCCGGGATAATAGAGGATGCCGTGATTGATCGGGAAAAGCAGGTCGTCGATCGGTCCATTGACCCCGCGCGGCGAGTAATGCGCCTCCCAGCCGCCGGCGGTGACGATCAGCATGGCGCGCTTGCCTGCCAGCGTTCCTTCACCGTAGCGGTCTCCCCAGCGCTTATCACTGTGTTCGCCGACGCCATAGGCGAAGCCGTAGGCAAAGACCCGCTCGACCCAGCCCTTCAGGATGGCCGGCATGGAGAACCACCAGAGAGGGAATTGCAGGATCAGGGTATCCGCCCACAGAAGCTTCTCGATCTCGGCTTTGACATCGTCGGTCAACGTATCGGCGTCGAAGGCATTCTTGGACGCCGCGACCGGTATAAGGCGTGCATCCGGCGCCAATGAGGGGAAGTCGGCGCGGTCGATCTCGGATTTCCAGCCGTTGGCATAGAGGTCCGACACCCGCACCTCATGGCCCTGAGCTTCCAGCTCCTTGATGGCGATGTCGCGTAGCGCACCGTTGAGCGAGCGAGGTTCGGGATGGGCAAAGACAAGCAGAACTTTCATGGGCAGCGGTCCTTGAGTGATGGAAGATTGACCCACAAAGTAGTCAGTGCCGGAATGATCCGCTATATCTAGGCAATGGATAAGACTATGCCGAAAAATGGATAAATCCGATGTCACGCTGGAGCGCATGCGAACCTTCGTCCGCGTGGCGGAGCGCGGCAGCCTATCCGCGGTGGCACGCGAGCTCGGAATAGGCCAGTCGACGGTAACCCGGCATCTGCGGGAGCTCGAGGAGGCAGTCGGCGTTCCCCTGCTATCGAGAACCACCCGGCGCGTCACCATGACTGACGAAGGCAGCCGCTATTATGCCGACAGCATCCAGATCCTACGGCTTGTCGAACACGCCGGCGATGAGGCCCGCAGCACGCGCGGCGCGCCCGCCGGCACGATCCGCATATCCTGCACGGCCGCCTTCGGCGTCCTGCATATCAGCCGGATGATCTTCGCCTTTCAGGACCGCTATCCCGAGATCGCAGTCGATCTCAGCCTCACCGACGAGCGCGTCGACCTTGTCGAAGAAGGCGTCGATATCGCATTACGCCTCGGTCCGCTTGCCGACAGCTCCATGAAACTGCGCGCGCTTGGTCAGAGCCGGCGCCTGCTGGCCGCCGCACCCAACTATCTGGCGGCGCGGGGGATACCTGTCGTCCCGCAGGATTTGTCCGGTCATGAAGGCATCCGGATGTCAAACATAGCGGGCAGCGATACGCTCGTCCTCGAAGGCCCGGATGGCAAGCGCCATCTGGTGCCTTTCGGCGGACGGTTCCGGGTCGACCACGGACTTGCTGCGCGCGAAGCTCTCGTCGCGGGACGCGGCATCGCCCCCGCCCATCACTGGCTCGTCGACGATCTGCTGGCGAACGGCCGGCTCGTGGCAATTCTACCAGACTATGCACTGCCGCCGGTTCCGCTCAGCATGCTGATCGTTCCCGAGCGGGCGGGAATTGGCCGGGTCCGGCTGCTGATCGACTTTCTCGCCGAACAGATTGCCGGCATGCCGGGCATCGGGCAGGCGTGACCGGAGCGTTGACCTCGAAGCCCGATCTCCCGCCTAAAACCCGAGGGATTGCTGCACGGGCTTCGGCGGCGCAAGCTGGACGCCTTCGAGTTCCAGCATGCGGGCCTTGGCGGTGGAGCCGCCGGGTGCCGAGAAGCCGCCGATCTTGCCGCCGGCGGCAAGCACCCGATGGCAGGGGATGATCAGCGCCACCGGGTTCCGCGCCATGGCCTGGCCGACATCGCGGGCGGCTTCCGGTCCGGCGCCGAGCTGCTTTGCCAGCGCGCCGTAGGTCGTCGTGTGGCCCCATCCGATCTGTCGCGCAGCTGCATAGATGCGCTCGAAGAAGCTATCCAGTTCGCCGAGGTCCAGCTTGATACGGGAAAAGTCGATTTCCTCGCCTGCAAAATAGCGCTTCACGGCAGCGACCGCGTCAGTCACCTCCAGCGGCGGCGTGCCCGGCCGGGCATCCGGAATGCGACGCAGCAGAAGACGCTCGGTTGAGCCTGCCTCTTTCGTTGGCAGCTGGAAGCGCGTGACGCCGATATCGTTCCAGGCGATCCCGCAGAAGCCGCCCGCGGTTTCGAAGATCAGATAATATTGCTGTGCATCGCTCATGGCAAAAGCTCCATGTTTCCACTTGGCCATGAGAATCGTGCTTCGGACGGCCAAGTTCAACCCGATTCTTGCATGGATCGTATGTTCCTCTTTTGTTCTTGATTTTGCAACTATGCGATCTTAGGATACGCAGAATTTTCGCGTACAGGACAAGGCAAGGCCGCCTGGCTTTGAAGCAATCCCATGAGAAACAACGGACAGCTTTCGCTCAATCTCGGAGCGGGATCGCGGATGCGAAAATCCAAAGCCGATCCGACGCATGTGGAAGCTCTTTATTTCGCCATCCTGCCGGATCCGGACATAGCCTCGGCAAGTGTCGACCTGGCGAATGATCTGCGCCTGCAACATGGCTTTTCGGCAAAGCCGCGCCGCCCGGATCTGTCTCATATCTCGCTTTATAGGATCGGCTCCTATCGCGGCCTGCCGGAGGAAGCGGCGTTTGCGGCGATGCAGGCAGCATCGACCGTCAGGGGACGATGCTTCCAGGTGGAGTTTGACCGGGCGGTCAGCTTCGGAGGCGGCGACAATCGCCCGCTGGTTCTCTGGAACAGGGACGGAAATGCGGAGCTGAAGGCACTTCATCGGGAGTTGGACGCAGCCATGCGGCTCACCGGATTTGCCAATGACCATGAGGGGAAATTCGAGCCGCACATGACGTTGCTCTACCAAGGCCATCTCATTCCGGAGGTGACGCTCGAAAGGCCGGTCTCATGGACCGTCCGGGATTTCGTGCTCGTCAACAGCCTGCAGGGCAAGGCCAAACACGAGCATCTTTGCTACTGGCTGCTATCGGACTGAGCCGCGCTGCTCTTTGATGCCTGTCCGATCGCCGCGATCGCGTCGTCGACGCTGAAGCTGCAACGGCTGTCGATATCCGCCATGCCGGCCGCTGCCATGAGATCGCGGACGCGGTCGTGGACGCGAGCGAATTGCAGGCGGATGCCGGCGACGCGCATGGCGCCGTCAAATTCCATCAACGCATCGAGCGCAGTGCTGTCGAGGTCGGAACTCTCCTCAAGGCTGAGAACGACGGACCTGATCCCCGCCTCTCCTCGGCTGCGCGACAGGATCTCACCGAAGATCGTATCGGCATTGCCGAAGAACAGCGGTTCGCCGGGGCGCCAGATGGCAACGCCGGGCGTTTCCGACGCCTCCTGGTGGCGGCTGAGGTCAACGAAATTGTGGCTGCTTCCAAGCCGCCCGAGACGGGCGATATAGGGCGAGGCCAGCCGGTGCATCATCGCGGCCAATGACAGCGCGATCGCCAGCAGCATACCGTTGAGGACGCCGAAAATCAGCACGCCCGCCGTGGCGCCGAGGGCAACGTAGAAATCGCGGTGGAGCCGCCTGAGGCGCAGGATCGGGCTGGGGTCGAGCGCATGCGTCAGCGCCGCGATCACCACGGCGGCGAGCACCGGCTCCGGCAGCCGCGCCACCAGCGGCCCGGCGCAGGCAATCAGGATGGCAAGACCGATAGCGGCGAAGACCGCCGTGGCGCGCGTCTTCGCGCCTGCCGCCTCGCTGGCGAAACCGGCGGAAAAACCAGCGCCGACTGGCATGCCCTGGACGACAGCGCTGGCGATATTGGCAAAGCCGAGTGCACCCAGCTCGCGGTTGACCGCCAGCGTATCGCCGTAGCGCAGCGCCAAGGCCCGCATCGTTCCCCAGGATTCGGCAAAGAGAATGAGCACCAGCGGCACGGTGAACTGCGCCAGCCGCGAATAGGCCACCCAGCCGGCATCGGGCAACGACGGCCATTGCGGCAGGACCTCGATCGTCCCGACAAGCTTGACGCCGTGGCCGGCCAGGTCGAGGACGAAGGAGCTGAGGATGCCGGCCGCCAGCACGAGGAAAGCGCCGGGAATGCCCGGCACACGCTTGAGCAGCAGCAGAGCGGCGAGCGCCACGATCCCCACCGCGACGCTCACCGGATTCCATTGCGGGATCGCCCCAAACAGCGCAGCGGCATAACTGAAGATATTGGAGCCCTGCACGGAGGCGCCGACGAGAATCGGCAGCTGATGCAGAATGATGGTAATCGCCAATCCCAGTGCAAAGCCGCGCAGCACCGGGCGCGAGATGAAGCCGGTGATGCCGCCGAGACGCAGAGCGGCGGCGATGACGAAGAGAATGCCGGCAAGGGCGACGGCGACGGTCGCAAGGCCGGCCTTGACGGCGGCGTCTCCCGGCACGATCGCCAGCGTGGCGGCCAGAATGGCGGCGGAGGACGATGTCGGCGAGACGATCGCGAAGCGGCTGCGCCCGAAAATTGCGTAGACGAGACAGCCGGCGATACCAGCGAGAATGGCCCGATGCGGCGGCAGGCCGGCAATGCCGGCATAGGCAACAGCCTCCGGCAGCATCAGGCCTGCAACCGATATGCCTGCGATGACATCGGCTTTGTTGATTGCGGGCAAGCCACTCAACTTCGTCATCGATCACCGACCATAGAAACCGCCAATCCGATTATGTGTAGAGATTCGCTAATGAGCTGCAACAGGAAAAAAGGCGCGAACCATCGCCCTAATTGGCCGCGTCCGCATCCCGAAGCGGACAGCTCCGACCAATCGTCTCGGTGACGAAATCCATCACTGCCCGGATCGCGGGCGAGCGGCGGAGATCGGGGTAGGTCACGAGCCAGAGGTCGCGCGTTGGCGAAGGGATGGCCGTCGATAACCGCGTGAGGGCCGCTTCGCCATCGCCCAGGAAAGCGGGAAGCGCCACGACGCCGAGACCGGCGCGCGCGGCTCCCAACTGGCCGAAAATATCGCCGGCGCGGAAGACGATGGGGCGGCCGGCCAGCAGGCTGCGCAGCCAGGTCTGCTGCGTCAGATGCTCCAGCGCCGCGTCATATCCGATGAAGACCCAGTCCTCCTCCGGTGTCTCGGCAATCTCGGGTATCGCGTAGAGCCCGAAACGCATCACGCCAATGCGCCGCACCAGGAGGTCACTCTCCTCGGGGCGCGTCATACGCACGGCGATGTCTGCTTCGCCGTGATCGAGCGCTGCGCGCCGCGTCACGCCGGCGATGGTCAGCGTGATGTCGGGATGCTCGGCACGGAAGCCGACTGCTTTCGGGGCAATCAGATGGGCAGCAATGGATGGCGGCGCGCTGATCTTGACGGCGGCGGACAGGCCGGCGACAGCGCTTTTCGAATAGCGCCTGATCGCCTCGACATTCTCCTCCATGCCAACCACCAGCTCCGCAATCGCCCGGCCGTCAGCCGTCAGCGGCGAGGTGCGCGGCCGGCGGTCGATCAGGCGAAGGTCAAGCGTGCGCTCCAGCGCGGCGATGCGCCGGCCGACGGTGGCATGGTCGACGCCAAGCTCGCGCGCCGCGGCCGACAGCGAGCCGGTCCGCGCCAGAGAGGCAAAATGAAGCAGGTCCTGCCAATCGATCATCTGTGCATTATTGCACAGATATGGTGAGCTCATACCGAATTTATTCAGGCGCAGCTTTGTGATCAAAACTGCGTCTGAAAGGAGACTACCTCTATGCCCCTCGCCATTGCCATGAACAGCCCCGGCGGCCCCGAGACGATGCAGCTCGTTGATCTCCCCATCACCGAGCCCGGTCCCGGCCAAGCCCGCATCCGCCAAAGCATCTCCGGCGTCAATTTCGTCGACATCTACATTCGCTCAGGCCTTTACCCACGGCCGCCCGGCCAGACCATTCTCGGCTTCGAAGGTGCGGGCGTCGTGGACGCAATCGGCCCCGGCGTCGAAGACCTGAAGGTCGGCGATCGCGTCGCTTATGTCGGCCACCCGCTCGGCAGTTATGCCGAGATGCGCACCCTGCCCGCCTCGCGGCTGATAAAGCTACCCGATGGCGTCAGTGAGCGGCTTGCCGGCAGCACGATGCTGCGCGGGCTGACCGCCCAGATGCTGCTCCACAAGGTTCATCCCGTGCAGCCGGGTGAATGGCTCCTGGTGCATGCGGCAGCCGGCGGCGTCGGGCAGATCGTCACCCGCTGGGCCAAGCGGCTCGGCGCAAACGTCATCGCCACGGTCGGCTCGGAAGCCAAGGCGGAATTTGCCTACGAGGCCGGCGCCGATACCGTTCTCCTGCACACATCCGAGGATTGGGTGGAGGAAACCCGCCGCATCGCCGATCGTCGCGGCGTGCATTTTGCCATAGACGGCATCGGCGGCGCCATGCTGTCGCAGACGCTTGCCACCGTCCGCCCCTTCGGCATGGTTGCCAGCCTCGGCCAGCCTGCCGGCCCCATTCCGCCGGTGCAGATCGAGGAGCTGACCGCCCCCCGGGCCATCGCGCTTTCACGCCCGAGCGTGCTGGTCTATGCCAACGATCCGGATCTCTACCGGCAAGGGGCGGAGATCCTCATGACGGAGCTGCAGGCAGGCCTGGTCAATCCGATCGGGGCGGAATACACGCTCAAGGATGCGGCCATCGCCCATGCCGATCTGGAGGCCGGGCGGACGACTGCAAGCGTGGTTTTGACGATGTAAACCGCGGGGAACACAATCGCCTGATCCCGTCAATGGCTTTTGCTGCATAGCAGCACTTCCATTGACCGGGCCTGCTTTTGCCTGATACCCATTGGAAGTGGCATCGCTGCCATTTTCATCCGGTATGAACCCCGACCCGTCGTGGCTAACAGCATGGACATCGCCTCGCCGGTGTCCGCAGGCGATATCTCGTGAACACTGCCTCCCAGACCATCCAGTCCAACTCGGCGCTGACCCTTATCTCCATCGTCGCGCTGACCTTCTTTGGCTATCTGGCCATCGGCTTGCCGCTTGCGGTGCTGCCGACCCATGTCGATAGCGGGCTCGGTTTTGGCGTCGTCTGGGCCGGCATCGCTATCAGCACGCAATATGTGGCGACTATCGTCAGCCGCGCGCAGGTCGGACGGTTATGCGACCAGTACGGGCCGCGCCGTTCGGTCTTCCTCGGCTTTTTCGCCTATGGGCTTTGCGGCGCCCTGACGCTGGCATCCGCGCTCGTCACGGACATTCCGGCGGCGAGCCTGTCGCTGCTGCTTGCCGGACGCCTGGCGCTCGGTATCGGCGAAAGCCTGGTCAGCACGGCAGCGATCACCTGGGCGATCGGCCTGATGGGATCGCGCGAAACCGTTCGCATCATCTCGTGGAACGGCATCGCCACCTATGGCGGCATCGCGCTTGCCGCCCCTTTCGGCGCCTGGCTCGAGGGGCAATATGGTTTCTTCGCCATAGGTACTGTGACGATCGGCCTGGCGATTGCCGGCGTAATGCTGGCGCAGACACGGCCACCGGTGCCCGGCATCAAGGAAAAGGGCATCGGCACCGGCCAGGTGCTCGGCCGTATCCTGCCTTACGGCGTGGCGCTGGCACTGGCCTCCAGCGGCTTCGGCGTCGTCATGGCCTTCGTCGCCCTGTTTTTCCACAATCGCGGTTGGGACGGGGCTTCGCTGGCATTGAGTGCCTTTGGCCTCGCCTTCATGGGCATCCGCCTCGGATTGGCGCAAGCCGTCGCTCGCTTCGGCGGCCTGCCGCTGGCGCGTATTTCGCTGGTGCTGGAGATTGTCGGCCTGCTGACGATTGCCCTTGCTCCGACGCCCACCGTCGCGATCATCGGCGCAGCCCTTGCCGGCGCCGGTTTCGCGCCGGTTTTCCCGGCACTCGGCAACGAGGCGATGGCGCGTATTCCGCCGCAGAACCGCGGCGTGGCGCTTGGTCTCTACTCGATGTTCCTCGATGTGGCGCTCGGAGGCACCGGCCCGATTGCCGGCGTGCTTGCCGATCACTTCGGCTATACGGCACCCTTCCTCCTCGGCGGCGGCGCCGTCCTGCTCAGCCTTGCGATCTGCTTCTGGCTGCGCAAGACCAGCAACGTATAGAGCCAAAGGCTTCGCCAAGTCGGAGCGTTTAATCCCGCCGCCCGATAATCGTTGCGCAAAACGACCACGGCTTGGTATGGACCTGCGACGATCACAGCTGGGAGACAGACGCATGAACATCACCGAAATCGTTCTCGAAGGCGATACCACGGGGATCGCATGGCGGCTGCCGGTGCTGCATTTCAAAGGCAGCAAGCCGGATGCTCCGAAGATCTATATCCAGGCGGCACTGCATGCCGGCGAGCTGCCGGGCACGGCGCTTGTCCATTTCCTTTGCGAACGGCTGCGGCAGGCCGAAGCGGACGGCGCGCTTCTGAGCGATATCACCGTCGTGCCGCACGCCAACCCGATCGGTGCGGCGCAATCGCACTTCGGCGAGATGCAGGGCCGCTTCGACCTCAGCTCGCGCACCAATTTCAACCGCGATTTCCCGCTGATCTCGCTGCGCGATCGGCATCTACTGACCGCAAATCTGGAGCGTTATTCCGCCGTCGACCGGCTGAAGCGGCAGCTGATCCACATGGCGCTCGGCGCCGATCTGGTGATCGACCTGCATTGCGACGACGAATCCCTGCAATATGCCTATATCGACGATGCCTTCTGGCCGGAGGCCGCCGATCTTGCGGCGGCGCTCAACATGGACGCCGTGCTGCTATCGGACGGCGAAAGCTCGGCCTTCGAGGAAGCCGTCAGCTTTGCGTGGAAATACGAGGTGCCCGGCGAGAAGAAGGCGCAATTGCCGGGCAAGCTTTCGGTCACCGTCGAGCTGCGTGGCACGCGCGATGTCTACCCGGAAATGGCGAAGAACGATGCCGAAGGGCTCTGGCGCTTCCTTGCCGCCCGTGGCGCGGTCAGGGACGACGGCGTCACCCTTTCCGCTTTCACCGGACCGGCGGTGCCGCTCGACAATGTCGAGATGATCCGCGCGCCACAGGCCGGCACCGTGCTCTTCCATCGCAATATCGGCGAGCGCGTCGAGGAAGGCGATCTGCTGGCAACGATCATCACCGCGCCCGGCATGCCGAACGGGACGATCGACGTTCACGCTCCGCAGGCAGGCCTCATCGTCACCCGCGTCTCCGACCGTCTCGTCCGCCGCCGCGGCGACCTGATGAAGATCGGCTGCGACATGCCAAGCGGCGCCGCCCGCAAGCCCGGAACGCTGGAAGACTGAGATAGAGCAAGAGACGGAACGGATATGACGATCACCATCTACGGCATCAAGAATTGCGACACGATGAAGAAGGCACGAGCCTGGCTCGAGGGCCACGGCATCGCCTATGATTTCCATGACTACAAGGCCGCCGGCATCGACCGAGACCATCTGGAGCGCTGGACGGCGGAAGCGGGCTGGGACATCGTGCTCAACCGCGCCGGCACCACTTTCAGGGCGTTGCCCGAGGCAGACCGCGCCGACCTCACCAGGGATAAGGCCATTACCCTGATGCTGGCCCAGCCTTCGATGATCAAGCGTCCGGTGCTGGAAGTGGACGGAAAACTGCTGATCGGTTTCAAGCCGGAGATTTATGCAGGCGCATTCAAGGTCGGTGCATAAGAGCTGAGCCATGTCCAAAACCACCCGCGCCACGCAAGTTCTGACCCAGGCCAAGGTCGCCTTCACGGTTCATGCCTATGACTACGATCCCAATGCCGAGCGCGTCGGCATGCAGGCGGCGGAAGCTTTGGGCGAAGAGCCGCATCGAGTGTTGAAGACGCTGATGGCGGAGGTGGATGGCAAGCCGGTTTGCGTGGTCGTTCCTTCTGATCACGAGGTCAGCATGAAGAAGCTTGCCGCCGCTTTCGGTGGCAAATCGGCGAATATGATGAAACCCGCCGATGCCGAACGGCTAACGGGCTATCATGTCGGCGGCATCAGCCCCTTCGGCCAGAAGAAGATCGTGCCGACGGCGATCGAGGCGCAGGCGATGACCGAAGCCTATGTCTATATCAACGGCGGCCAGCGCGGACTGCAGGTGCGGCTCAGCCCGCAGGATGCGCTCAGGGTTTTGAAGGCCAGTCCCGCGCCACTGATTGCCTGATCAAACGCTTCAGCAGACAAATCGCCTTCATTTTCGCCGTAAATCGGTCTAAGTCTGAGGGCCGTTTTCCGATTCCCAGCACGCAGGTTTTGCCATGACGTCAGCCTCCAACCATCATCCCGTCGATACCGCCAAGCTGGAAAAGCTTGCCGAAGTGGCCGTGAAGGTCGGGTTGCAGCTACAGGCTGGCCAGGATCTGCTCATCACCGCTCCGGTCGCGGCGATGCCGCTGGTGCGGCTGATCACGCGCGAGGCCTACAAGGCCGGCGCGGGGCTCGTCTCCACCTTTTACTCGGACGAGGAAACCACGCTCGCCCGCTACGAATACGGCCATGATGAGAGCTTCGATCGCGCGGCGAGCTGGCTTTATGAAGGCATGGGCAAGGCCTTTGCCAACAATACCGCGCGGCTCGCCATTTCCGGTGACAATCCGATGCTGCTCTCCGGCCAGGATCCGGCCAAGGTGGCGCGCGCCAATCGCGCCAATTCGGCCGCCTACAAGCCGGCGCTGGAGAAGATCTCCAATTTCGACATCAACTGGAACATCGTCTCCTACCCCAACCCTTCCTGGGCCAAATTGGTCTTCCCGGACGATCCGGAGGCGATTGCCGTCGCCAAGCTCGCCAAGGCGATCTTCTCGGCTTCGCGCGTCGATGTCGAAGACCCGGTGGCCGCCTGGGCGGAGCACAACGCCAATCTGCGCAAGCGGTCGGCATGGATGAACGGCCAGCGCTTCGCCACGCTGCATTTCCAGGGCCCAGGCACCGACCTGAAGGTCGGCCTTGCCGATGGTCATGAATGGCATGGCGGCGCTTCGACGGCCAAGAACGGCATCACCTGCAACCCCAACATCCCGACGGAAGAAGTCTTCACCACGCCGCATGCGCTACGCGTCGAGGGCCATGTCTCCTCGACCAAGCCGCTGTCACACCAGGGCACGCTGATCGACAATATCCAGGTGCGCTTCGAAGGCGGCCGCATTGTCGAGGCCAAGGCAACCCGTGGTGAGGAAGTGCTGAACAAGGTGCTCGATACCGACGAGGGCGCACGCCGGCTCGGCGAAGTGGCGCTGGTGCCGCATTCCTCGCCGATCTCGGCCAGCGGCATCCTGTTCTACAACACGCTGTTCGACGAAAACGCCTCCTGCCACATCGCGCTCGGCCAGTGCTACTCTAAGTGTTTCGTCGACGGAGCGTCGCTCAGCCAGGAACAGATCACCGCGCAGGGCGGCAATTCCAGCCTGATCCACATCGACTGGATGATCGGCTCCGACAAGGTCGACATCGACGGCATCAAGCCGGATGGCTCCAGCGTGCCGGTCATGCGCAAGGGCGAGTGGGCGTAAGCTAGAGGGCGGCCAACGCCGCCCTGACGCGGGCGAGATGGGCCAAGCGCCCAGCTTCACTGACGCGGTCCATGTCGTGCAGGGTCAGCATGCGGAAATCCAGCCGCTTGGCGCAGAAGGCGGCAATGCCGCGCTTCAGCAGGCGGCGCACCGGATTGCCCATATAGAGATGGACGACCCACCAGGGCGAGCCGGTGGTCGTCAGCGCCCAGAACAAGCGGATATTGGTAAGTTTCGGCACGATGCGGCCGCCGGCAGCATCGTGGCTGAAGGCGATACCCGGCGCGAAGGCGCGATCGAAGAAGCCCTTGAGGATGGCCGGAAAATTGAACCACCATTGCGGAAAGACCAGTATCAGCCCATCGGCCGCCTGTAGCCTCGCGACGATATCCGCGACGCCAGAGGTATCATAGGGCTGATCGAAATAACCGCGCCGCTCGGCCTCGGACAGGCGCGGGTCGAAGCCTTCGCGATAGAGATCGAGCAGATCGACCTGATGCCCGCCGGCAATGAGCGTCTCCTTTGCCGTTTTCGCCACAGCCGCGGCAAAACTATCCTCCAGCGGATGAGCAAGCACCAGCAGGATACGCATCAGAACAGGCTTCCCTGGTTCGACGGATCAGTGGAACCAGCCGGTTTCGCGACGCGCTTCTTTTGCGGTGGCGCGCTGGCTGGCGGCTCCGTGGGTGCCGGAGCGACCGGGTTGTCTCCGGTGACCGCGCCAACGCGGCCATCGGCGAACTCGATCGAGATTACCGCACCAGTGGCAAGGGACGCGGCCAGTGAAACCGGCCGGTCGGCCTCGTCGCGCACGACGGCATAGCCGCGCTTCAGCACGTTCTTGTAGGACAGCGATTGCATCACGCGCTCCTGCGCTACCAATTCTCCGCGCGCCCGCACGAGCTGATGGCGGATCGCCGTATCGGTGCGGCGGGAGAGATTGCCGAGCAGGTCACGGGCGCGGCCGGTCTGCGTCTCCAGCCGCGAGGGCAGCGTCGCAAAGACGGCGTCGGCGCGGCCGATGCGGGCGCGGGCGCGGTCGATCATCCGCTCGATGGTGCGCTCGGCGCGGGTCATCCGCTCGCTCAGCATCTGCCGCCGCTCCACGATGCGGTTCGACAGGACATCGGGCCGCAGATGCGAGGCGGCGCGCTCGAAGGTGCGGCGCTTGTTGAGTGTATTCAGCTCGAGCCCACGACCGAGGCCGGAGGCTGCCTCATCGAAGCGGCGACGCGGCAAGGCCAGAAGCTGGTCGAGCGACGGAAGCGCGCGTAGCAGGGCGCGCACGGACTGCCGACGCTGATCCATCTGCCGGCTCACGCCTCCCTGCAGGCGGGCGGCAAGGCTTGCGAGCTGCGCTTCCAGATCGGCCTTGACCGGCACCGCCATTTCAGCGGCCCCGGTCGGCGTCGGCGCGCGGACATCGGCAGCATAGTCGATCAACGTCCAGTCGGTCTCGTGGCCGACGGCGGAGATCAGAGGGATTTCGCTTGCGGCAGCAGCGCGCACCACCGCCTCGTCGTTGAAGCTCCAGAGATCCTCAAGGCTGCCGCCGCCACGGGCGACGATCAGCACATCCGGACGCGGCAACGAGCCGCCCGGCGCAAATTCATTGAAGCCACGGATGGCATTTGCGACCTCGTCGCCAGAGCCCTCCCCCTGCACCTTCACCGGCCAGACCAGTACATGCACGGGGAAACGATCGGAAATACGGTGCAGGATATCGCGGATGACCGCGCCGGTTGGCGAGGTGACGACGCCGATCACCTTGGGCATGAAGGGAAGCCGGCGCTTGCGTTCGGCATCGAACAGGCCTTCGGCACCGAGCTTACGCTTGCGCTCTTCCAGCAGCGCCATCAGCGCGCCGGCGCCGGCGGGTTCCAGCGTTTCGATGACGATCTGGTATTTCGAGGAGCCGGGGAATGTCGTCACCTTGCCGGTGGCGATGACCTCCATTCCCTCCTCGGGTCGGAATTTCAGCTTGGAAAATGTGCCTTTCCAGATCACCGCGTCGATACGGGCGCGGTCATCCTTCAGCGAAAAATAGGCGTGGCCGGAGGAATGCGGCCCGCGATAGCCGGAGATTTCACCGCGCACGCGCACCTGATCGAAGGCGCTCTCGACGGTGCGCTTGATCGACCCCGACAATTCCGAGACGGAATATTCCGCAAGATTCGACGGCGAATCATTCTCAAAGAAGCTGCTCATACGGTCTTTTATCCGAACTTGCCGAAAATGCGGAGATTCAAAAAATGCTGCTTTGCCCTTTGTGCATCCAAGAGGATGCACGGAACAGCAGCGCTTCATCAGACGTTAACCCTGTCTACAAAGCCTTTCTTAGCCATCCCCGTGCAATTCTGTGCAAACTTGTTTTTGGTAAAGAGGAGGTGGAACGATGATATTCGTAGCCGCCACGATCATTGGAATTGCCGCCGGCCTGCAGCGCTCGGCAATCGTCTCGATCCTGGGCGCGGCCTTGGTGAGCGTCGCCTTCATGGCAGCCGTCGCCATCTCGATGGTTCCGCCGCCGCTGACAACATTGTTCATCGCGCTCGGCGGCTACAATCTCGGCTTTATCGGTTACCTCATCACGCTCGACGTGCTGGAGCACCAGCGCCGGGCCTGAGCGGCACGTTCAATCCTGCGGCTTGAACCGGAAGAACCGTACATCCGATTTCGCCGCCGTCGGGATCGGCTCGAGGTAGGCGGGCACATGGCCCTTGCCGAGCTGGGCATAGAGTCCCTCCGGCTTCAACTCCGAAACTTCCTGCACCTGCGGGTCCCCGGGGCAAAAGGCAAGCAACGTCACATGCGCGCCGCGCAGGAAGGCTTCCGCCTCCTTCGGCTCGGCAAGGCCGATATGCAGTTCGGTCAGCATGCCGTCTGGATCGCGATGATAGGGACCGGAGAGCGTGCGATGCGGCGTGAAGCGCAGCAGGGGTGAACCCATGTTGGACGGCGCGGAAACAAGGCCGGGGGCGAGGCCAGCGATCGGCGCAAAGGCCTGCCTCGAAATGCAGTCTCCCGTCTCGTCCGCGTTGGCAGCCAAACTGTTCGCGATCCCATTCTTGGCAAGCGCGCCGCCAACGGCCCAGACTGCCGGTACGGAAAGCAGTGTGGCGACGATATAGACCAAGGCGGCGCGGACATTCTTCGTGTCGGCGGCGGAAATGCGGCGAAGCTCCGCCAGCAGGATTGCAAGCGGCGGAATGGCGAGCAGATTGGAAAACTCCGCCCCGCGCACCTGCACCAGGGCGATGATCCAATTGACGGCGACGAGCGCCATCAGCACAGCATGCAGACGAGCGCGCTCGCCGCGCAGCATGCGAACGATGCAGAGGATGATCGCCAGAAAACCCGTAGCGTAGAAGGCGCCGAGTGTTTCCGGTTCGCGTTGCGCCAGCGCGACAATCGACTGCGCCTCGGTGACTTTGCTCAGCCACAGCTGCACCAGCATCGGGTCGAGATCGGCGAGCGGATTGTGCAGGCATTGCGGCGCGATCACCAGGGTCGCTGCGAAAACGACAGCGCCGTTGGCCGCCAGCACCACCAGGCGCCACGGCCGCGACAGGCGGCTGGCAAACAGCGCCGACAGCAGTAGGCCGGCGCCCCCGACGCTGGTGATGCCATAGAAGCCGAGCGAAAGGTTGTCGCAGGTGACCGCGGAATAGAGATGCGGCGGCACCAGCGCGAAGAAGGCAGCGCTGACGGCGATCATCAGCGTGAGGGCGAAGGCTCGGGCAGCGGGCGCGACGATCTCGCCATCCCAGGCCCAGAGGCCGGCGACCGCCATGCAGGCGACGGCGACGAAAGGCGTCGTCTCGGCGCCGATGCCGAGCGCGATGGCAAGGGCAATGGCGGCAATGGCGAAATTGCGCGGGCGGTAGCTCTCATCCGCCAGCATGGCGACGGAGAGCGCAACGAGGCCAAGCTGCACATTGTCATGATCGATGGAGCCCGGCAGGAAACGGCGGGACGTCAGCACGAAGAGCGTCGTCAGAATCAGCGAGAAATGCATGCCCTCGACGCCGGCGATCCGGCGGCCGGCAAGCCCCATGAAGGCCATCAACGGCAATACTAGCATCAGCGGCCAGACGGTGAGCGCCGCCGCCTCGGCGCTTTCCGGTGCAAGAAACAGCCGGAAGAATGCAATCAGGCCGGCGATCGGCAGATCGATGAAGCGCGACCAATGCATCAACGTCCCACCATCGAGGCCGAGACGGTACTGCATCATGTCGAACCAGCCCTGACCACCGAGGAAATCGCGGACTTCGACCAGGCGCATGACATCGTCATTGTCGGGGCCGACATAGTCGGTGGCATGGCGATTGAAGATCAGCAGTACGACGATGGTGAAGAGCGTGTAGATCAGCGCGACGAGCCTCGGCCGCGACCAGAGCGACGGTACTTCCGTTTGCGCCGTAACGGCCGCTCCGCGCGTTACTGTCAACGTCTGCGCCATCTCGATAAAACCCCGTATTCGAAGGACATCCGGGGCACCACGCTAACCACTGGCCATCAAGAAAGCGTAAAGCGGGGCGACGCGGCCGCAAATATCACGATAATGTTCTCCAGCAAGCCGCAACCTGCCATTTTTCGCCCACAGCCCTAGGGTCTTATTAACGCGCAACGGGATAGGTTCTCCTCCAATAGGTCGCAAGTGAAAGTCACGCGTAGGAACTGGCCAGAGACCATGTGGAACGAGAAGCTGAATATCGCCGTCCTTCTGCCCTGCTATAATGAAGCCGCCACGATCGGCGACGTCGTTCGCGGCTTTCGCAAGGCACTGCCGCAGGCCGACATCTACGTCTACGACAACAATTCCACCGACACCACGGCGCTGCATGCCATGCTCGCGGGCGCGACCGTGGTGCGCGAGCGCCGGCAGGGCAAGGGGCATGTGGTGCGCCGCATGTTCGCCGATATCGACGCCGACATCTATCTCATGGCCGATGGCGACGGCACCTATGCGCCTGAAGATGCTGAGGAGTTGATCCGCACGCTTTTGACCGAAGGTTCCGACATGGTCGTGGGCACGCGCCGTGGCGTCCACGACGATGCCGGACGCCAGGGCCATGCCTTCGGCAATCGCATCTTCAACTGGCTTTACCGCACGATCTTCGGCCCTGATTTCACCGACATCTTCTCCGGCTATCGCGCCTTCTCGCGCCGCTTCGTCAAGAGCTTCCCGGCCGTGTCCGGCGGTTTCGAGATCGAGACGGAAATGTCGGTGCATGCCTCGCGGCTGAAACTGCCGGTCAGCGAGTTGGAACTCGATTATGGCCGCAGGCCGGAAGGATCGCATTCCAAGCTTTCGACCTTCCGCGACGGCTGGAAAATCCTCTGGATGTTTGCGATGCTCATGAAGGAAACCCGGCCCTTCGCTTTCTTCGGCATTCTGGGCGCTATTTCGATGGAGATGAGCATCGGCTTCATGATCCCCGTCTTCGTCGAATATTTCGAAACCGGCCTGGTCCTGCGCATGCCGACCTGGGTGCTCTCCATGGCGCTGATGATGATTTCCTTCATGCTCTTCACAGCTGGGCTGATCCTCGATTCAGTCGCCCGTGCCCGTGCCGAACAGCTTCGCATTCACTATATGAGCCTGGCCAAGCCGGCATCTCGCCAGATTGGCGACGAGCAAACGGTCTACATGACGGAACACGAGAAGCCGGCAAGCCGGAGAAAAAGGGCCAAGGCTGCATGAAGAAGCTGTTTCGCTTCCTGATGGCCGGCAGCGTCGGCTTTGTCGTCGACGCCGGCGTGCTGCTATTGCTGCTGCGGTTCACGGCGATCGGCCCGTTCGGCGGACGCGCGATCTCCATCCCGAGCGCGCTTCTCGCCACCTGGGTGCTCAACCGCAACTTCACCTTCGGCCATTCCGACCGGTCGCTGGCCGCCGAGGGCTTCCGTTACGGATCGGTCGGCCTGACCTCGGCGCTGCTGAACTACGCGCTTTATAGCGCCTTGCTCATGTCCGCGCCGACGCTCCGGCCGATCATCGCATTGATCCTGGCGTCAGCGGCGGCGACGGCGTTCAGCTTCTTCGGCTATTCGCGCTTCGTCTTCCGCCACCGCCAAAATCCCTAAAATTCCGGGTTAGACCGGTTCCCATCCATCCTTTTCGCTGGCGCGATAGATGGCGTCGATGACCTTCTGATTGAGCTTGGAGCTTTCGAGCGACACGACTTCGGCTTCCTTGCCGAGCGCGGCTGAGGCGAAGGCTTCTGCTTCGCGCCTGTACTGGCGGCTGTCGGGGAAACGGAAGATCTGCGATTCCGTGTGGCTGCGATTGGTCAATTCCAGCTCTTCGGCGCCATAGCGGTCGGCGTTGAAGGGGGACTTCACCTCGATGAAGCCTTCCGTGCCGTGGAAGACCATGACCTGGCGGTTGGCCAACTGCGTCGAGATATAGAAGCTCATGTCGAAATCACCGAAGTCGGCCTTGACGCTGGAATAGATGTCCGTGCCGAATTCCGGGTCACGCTCGGTGACCGCCTGGATGCGCAGGGGCTCGCGGCCGGTGACGAAGCGGGCTGATATCGTCGGGTAGACGCCAATATCGGGCAGACCGCCGCCACCGAGCGCCGGGATGTTACGCATATTGCCGGCATCGCGGTTGAAATAGGTGAAGGCGCCCTGGATGTGGCGCAGGCGGCCGATGGCGCCATCCGCCAAAAGCGAGCGCACCTTCCGCCAGACCGGCGCATAGGTCACCATATAGGCTTCGCTCACCAATACCTTGTTGCGGTCACGGGCAGCGATCAGGCCGTCGATCTCCTCGGCCTTCAGCGCGATCGGCTTTTCACAGAGCACATGCTTGCCGGCGTCCGCCGCCTTGATCGTCCACTCGACATGCTGCGACGTCGGCAGCGGAATGTAGACGGCATCGATCTTATCGGAAGCCAGCATCTCCTCATAAGAGCCGAAGGCATGCGGCACGGAGAAACGATCCGCCATCTGCCTTGCGCGGTCGAGATCGCGGCTGGCAACCGCCGTCACCACGCAATTTTCCGCATCCTGAATGGCGGGCACGACCAGATCGCGGCCGATCTTCGCCGTCGACAAAATTCCGAAACGCAACATGATTTTCCTCCTGGAACATGATCCCGAAGCGACGGTCCGCAGGGCGTCAAACGCGGCGCGGTTTTCGGCTGGGATCCTATGACATTGATGGGCGGAGCGAAACGAGGGAGGCGTCATCGCTCGGATGAAACCGTTATGGACTTTATTCGGCCCTTACCGGCGGCGCAACGGCCAGGAGTGGGGTGGTGCCAAAAACATGAGAGAAGTCCAAAGGCATGGATGGCCTGATTTGTCCTTTTTTTGTCCGGCACTTGGCTTTCTCGGCTATCTGTAGGGATCTAGTTTCGGTTATCCTTCAAACATAGGAGATACGAAAATGTCCCATGCCGACACCGCCCTGCTGGTTATCGATGTCCAGGAATCTTTCCGCCAGCGTCCCTATTGGCAAACCGACGACCTGCCTGCTTTCACCAGCCGCCTGCAGGCGCTGATCGACGGGGCGAAGGCCAAGGGCATTCCCGTCGTGCAGATCTTCCATGTCGATGGCGACGAACATTTCAGCCTAGAGAGCGGCTATGTCCGCACGCTCGACGAGATCACGCTCGAGGCCGACGCCGTCTTCCACAAGCATCGCCATTCCGCGCTGGTCGGCTCCGGCCTCGATGTCTGGCTGGTGGAGAACGGCATCCGCAAGCTGATCGTTTCTGGCATCCGCACCGAGCAATGCTGCGAGACCACCACCCGCCATGCCTCCGATCTCGGCTACGCCGTCGATTACGTCACCGAGGCAACATTGACCTTCCCGATGACGCATGCGTCGGGCACGGTCTTCAGCGCCGATGACATCAAGAAGCGCACCGAACTGGTATTGGCCGGCCGCTTCGCCCGCATCGCGACGGTCGAAGACGCCCTTGCCGCGACGGCGCTCAGGAGTGCCGCATGAACCAAGGCGACAGACACCTCCATCGCCGCATCCTTCCGGTCTATGTCGTCCTGCCGCCCTATACGCTGCTGATGGATGTCGCCGGACCGATGGAGGTTCTGCGCCGCGCCAATGTCGAACAGGAGGACGTCCTATTCGACTATCGCTTCATCGCCGCCCGACCGACGCAGACGACGTCGGTCGGACTGGTGCTTGCCGAACTGTCGCCGCTGCCGGATCGCATTCCCGACGGAGCCTATGTCGTCGTCTCCGGCAGCGTCACGGCACCACTGGATGCCGATGACGTCGAGCCGGAATTGGATATTCTGACCGCCTGGCTGAAGACGGCCATCCGTCCCGGCATCACGCTCGTCACCATCTGCTCCGGCGCCGTGCTCGCCGCCCGCGCCGGCCTGCTCGAGGGCCATGCCTGCACGACACACGCGGCCTGCATCGAAGAGGTCCGGCACTATGCCCCGACCGCGCGGGTTCTCGACAACCGGCTCTATGTCGAGGATCGCGAGCGCTATTCCAGCGCCGGCATCTCCACCGGCACAGACCTGATGCTGCACATCGCCTCGAAACTCACCTCGCCGATGACGGCGCTGACGATCGCCCGCCACATGGTCGTCTACATGCGCCGCACCGGCGCCGAACCGCAGCTTTCGCCTTGGCTCAGCGGCCGCAACCATGTCCATCCCGCCATCCATCGCGTGCAGGACGCAATCATGGCCGACCCCGCCCATGGCTGGTCGCTGTCCGAACTTGCCCGGATCGGCGCGATGAGCGCGCGGCATATATCCCGGCTGTTCCAGGAGCATGCCGGCCTGTCAGTGACCGCCTATGTCAATCTGATGCGCGTCACGCTTGCCCGCGACGTGCTGACCAATTCGCGGATGGACATGGAGCGCGTGGCGGAAAAATCCGGCTTCGCCTCGCCGCGGCACATGCGGCGAGTCTGGTCGAAATACAACGAACTGTCGCCCAGCCACTACCGCCGAACGGCAGCCGAATAAAGAAAACGTTAGTGGCATTTCCATTGGTGGGACGATAGCTTGGTTCGTCCCCACCCTCTCCGGCCTATTCCGTGCCGGTCTTTTGCTCAACTCATCTGGAGAGCCCCTATGGAAACGCGCAAGCTTGGACGCACCGATCTTTTCGTCGCGCCGATCGTCTTCGGCGGTAATGTCTTCGGCTGGACGGCCGATGAGAAAACCTCCTATGCCCTGCTCGACGCCTTCTTCGGCGCCGGCTTCAACACGATCGACACCGCCGATGTCTATTCCCGCTGGGTTCCCGGCAACAAGGGCGGCGATTCCGAGGAGATCATCGGCAAGTGGCTGAAGCAGAGCGGCATCGCCCGCGACAAGGCCATCATCATCACCAAGGTCGGCTCGGACATGGGGCCGGACAAGAAGGGCCTGAAGGCCGATTATATCCTCCAGGCGGTCGACGCTTCGCTGAAGCGGCTGCAGACCGACTATATCGACCTCTATCTGTCGCACTGGCCGGACCCGGAAACGCCGCACGAGGAATCGCTCAGCGCCTATGCCAAGCTGAAGGAACAGGGCAAGATCCGCCATGTCGGCTGCTCCAACCTTAACGCCGAGCAGCTTCAGGCATCGCTCGACGCCGCCGCCAAGGCAGGCCTGCCGCGCTACGACGTGCTGCAGCCGGAATATAACCTCTATACGCGTGACAGCTTCGAAGGCCCACTGGCGGATCTCTGCGTCGGGCAAGATATCGGCGTCATCACCTATTTCAGCCTCGCCGCCGGCTTCCTCACCGGCAAATACCGCACCAAGGCCGACACCGAGGGGCGTGCGCGCGAAAACCGGGTGGCCGCCTATCTCGACGACAAGGGCCTGCGCATTCTCGCAGCCCTCGACAAGGTTTCCGCCGAAACCGGCTCGAAGCCAGCCGAAGTCGCGCTCGCCTGGCTGCTGCGCAAGCGGGGCGTCACCGCCCCGATCGCCAGCGCCACCAGCCTCAGCCAGCTTGACGCGCTGATCAATTCGGCGAAGCTCACGCTTTCCGACGAGGCCATGGCCCTGCTCGACAAGGCCGGCGAATAGACAAGGACAAATTGATGACAGTGGTCGTGCGCGACGCCAAGCCTGAAGACGAAACCCGCTGGCGCAAGCTTTGGGCCGGCTATCTCACCTTCTATCGCGTCGACCTCACGCCCGATATCACCGACATGACATGGCGCCGGGTCTTCGATCCGGCGTCCGCCATCTTCATGCGCGTCGCCGAAATCGATGGCGAGGTCAAGGGTTTCGCGCTCTGCCTGACGCATGAGAGTACGTGGATCAGAGAGCCGGAATGCTATCTGGAAGACCTGTTCGTCGACGAAGGCACGCGCGGCCAGGGTGTCGGTCGGGCGTTGCTCGACGATCTCGTATCGCTTTGCAAGGCGAATGGCTGGGCGCGGCTCTATTGGCACACCGAAGAAGACAACGCCACGGCCCGCAAGCTCTATGACCGCTACATCAAGAGCGATGGGCTCATTCGTTACCGCATCAAGCTCTAAGCTTCGGCAGATCTTCGTAGAGAGCCGAATGATCGCCTTCCCAATTCGCCATGCCCCTCTTGGTCAGCATGCCGCGCGGGCTGACATAGCTCTGTATGGTTCGTATCGGCCGCTCGTGCCACTGGATATTGAAGGCCCATAATTTCGGGAAGAAGCAGAGCGAGGCATAGGGCAGGTGATCGTGGATCCACCAGGCCAGCTTCTGCCAATCTCCCTCCTCGCGGCAATGATCGATCAGCCACGGCACGACGACGCAGACGGCGGCGCCCATACAGCCGTCCAGATCGCGCATATCCCAGATATGATGGGCGGCGGTGTGAGGATTGGTCGAGCAATTCAGCCCGTTCCTGTTGCCGAAGGCGTTGACATCGGGTGCGCGATAGCCTGAGCGGATATGCAGGCGGCCGAAAGTGGCTTCCAGCGGCTCCAGCAACTCTTCGCAGAGCCTGCGGCCGGTCTCGATCGCCAGATCGGGATCCTCGGGGATATTGGGAATGCGATAGAAATCGGCGATCTCCGAATGCAGGAAATCGCGGAAGAAGAAATTCTTCGATAGCCTGACGCGGCCGAGTTCCTCCAAGCCCTTCATCGATCCCGGCTTTTTCATCGGCAACGCCCCCTATTCTCTATGGTCGCTTCAACATTCCGGCTTTTTCAAAACTTCGCCACCCGATTTTTTCGGAACAATAGCGCCGCCATTCCCTTGTTAAAGGGTCACAGCCAGTGACATTCCCAAAAAAGCAAGGATGGAAACCATGTCCAAGGACAAGACGCTGGAAGACCTTTTCTACGACACGCTACAGGACATCTACTATGCCGAGCGGCAAATTTTGAAGGCGTTGCCGAAGATGGCGCGTGCAGCCCAATCCCCCGAATTGAAGGCGGGCTTTGAAAAGCACCGCGAGGAAACCGAGGGCCAAGTCGAGCGACTGGAGCAGATTTTCGAGCTGATGGGCAAACGCGCCAAAGGCAAGACCTGCGAAGCGATCCAGGGGATTCTTGCCGAGGGCGAAGAGATCATCGAGGAATTCAAGGGCACGGCCGCCCTCGATGCCGGCCTCATCTCCTCGGCGCAGGCCGTGGAACATTATGAGATGGCCCGCTACGGCTCGCTGAAAACCTGGGCTCAGACGCTCGGCCTCAAAGAGGCCGTCGGCCTGCTCGATCAAACCTTGCAGCAAGAGACCAACACCGACAAGGCCCTGAGCAAGCTTGCCACCGGCGCCATCAATCAGAAGGCAGCCGCCTGAATGCAATATCCGAAAGGCGGCCGGACCATCCGGCCGCTTCCTTCGGTCTCATCCGGTATATTTGAAGAAATCGATGAAGGCGCGGAGCGCCGGGCGCATCTGGCGGCGGCTCGGATAATAGATGCAGAAGCCGGGATAAGGCGGGCACCAATCCTCCAGCACGCGGATCAGGCGGCCCTCGACCAGTTCCTGCGCCACCCTTATGTCGAAGAAATAGGAGAGACCCGCGCCATTGAGTGCCGCCAGAACCGCGAGCCGGTCTTCACCGACGATCAAGGGGCCGTCGACCGCGACGATCAGCTCACGGCCGTCCTTCTCGAATTCCCAGCGATAGAGCGAACCATCGGTGAAACGCCGCTTGATGCAGCGATGCTGGGCGAGATCGCGCGGGTGCAGGGGCTTCGGATGCTTCTCGAAGTAGGCCGGCGATCCGGCGATGACCGTGCGGATGTCGGGTGATACCTTCACTGCGATCATATCCGCTTCCACGCTCTCCTCCAGCCGAATGCCGGCGTCGAAGCCTTCCCTGACGATATCACTGAAGCCGTCCTCATTGGCGATCTCCAGCGTGATGTCGGGATAGGCGTTGAGGAAATCGCCGAGCCGCGGCGCCATCAGGAGATCAGAGGCGAAGCGTGGCGCTGTGATGCGCAGATTGCCCGCCGGGCGGCCACGGGTGGCCAGCGTATCCTCCAGCGCGATATCGATTTCCTCCAGCGCCGGCGCCAGCCGCTCCAACAACGCCTTGCCCTCCTCGGTCGGCAGGACGCTGCGGGTGGTGCGGGCGAGCAGCCGCACACCGAGACTTTCCTCCAGGCTGGAGACTGCATGACTGACGGCGGACGGCGCGATCGACAACTCCTTGCCAGCGGCACGGAAGCTGCGATGGGCGGCGACAGCGGCGAAAACCGCCAATTGAGAAAGCTGGGTCCGGTTCATTGATCTAAATTATAGAACAGCCTGTTAGAATTTGCATGGGTTTTTGTTCATTATCGAGCGATCTATCTTGCTCTTGTGACCGCGGACGACCAGCCCGGCCGTTTCCGATCGCAACAAAGCCCAAAAGGAATATGACAATGAAAACCCGCAAGCTTGGCAAGGATCTCACCGTTTCCGCCGTTGGCCTCGGCTGCATGGGCATGAGCTTCGCCTATGGTGCTTCTGACGAGAATGAATCGGTGAAGACGCTGCATCACGCCGTCGATCTCGGCGTTACCTTCTTCGATACCGCCGAGACATACGGCCCCTTTACCAACGAGGTGCTACTGGGCCGAGCACTGAAACCCGTCCGCGACCGCGTCGTCATCGCCACCAAGTTCGGCTTCAAGCTTGATCTGACCAAGTCGGGCCTGGCATCGATGATCGGCGTCGACAGCCGGCCGGAGCATGTGAAGGAGGTGGCCGAGGCATCGCTGAAGCGGCTCGGCACCGATGTCATCGATCTCTTCTACCAGCACCGCGTCGATCCGAATGTTCCGATCGAGGATACGGTTGGCGCCATGGCAGACCTGGTGAAAGAGGGCAAGGTACGCGCGCTCGGCCTTTCGGAAGCCGGCGCCGCCACGATCCGCCGCGCCCATGCGGTGCACCCGATCGCTGCCTTACAGAGCGAATATTCGCTGTGGTCCCGTGACCCGGAAGAGGAGGTGCTTGCCGTCTGCCGCGAACTCGGCATCGGCTTCGTACCCTATAGCCCGCTTGGCCGTGGATTCCTCACCGGTGCCATCAGCAAGGTGGATGACCTTGCAGCAGACGATTTCCGCCGCAACCTGCCGCGTTTCCAGGGCGAGAATTTCGACGCCAACGCCGCCCTCGTCGCCAAGCTCGAATCCCTCGCCAAGGACAAGGGCGTCACGGCCGCGCAACTGGCGCTCGCCTGGGTCCTGCATCAGGGCGACGATATCGTGCCGATCCCCGGCGCCCGCAAGCTGCACCATCTCGAACAGAATGCGGCAGCCGCCGACATCACGCTTTCGGTTGCCGAAGTGCAGACGCTGAGCGATATCATGCCGCTCGAAGACGTAGCCGGAAAACGATATACTGAGGCCTCGCTGGCGATGACGAATATCTGAAATCGTCGTCAAGCATCCGACATGCAACCATGCAATAAGGACATCGGTATCCGGGCCGATGTCTTTTTTTATGTGGCTGCACCGATGCGGCGGAGCGTGGGATAGAATTCGTATCCGTGAAAGCATATCCTAAGAGCGCCGCACCTTGTCCGTGTCATTTCGTGCACCAGATAGATCGTCATAGTCGCAAACTGCACATTCACTTCTCCACGCTTGGTTGACAAACCACCTTGAAGTTTGAAGAGTGCGGCCAATCAAAAACGGTAGCGTTGGAGAGGACTTATGTCTATGCGCGCGTTTATCGGGCTTTCCGCTTTTCTTCTCTCTATTTTCACCACCTTGATGCCGGCCGGGGCTGCCGACACCAAGCGACAGGTGGTTACCACCAAGGACGGCGACTACTACGGTTTCGACCTGCGCACCGAGCAGAACGTGACGCTCGACCAATGCTCGACGTCCTGTATCGGCGACAAATCGTGCAAGGCCTTCACCTATAATCCCAAGGTGAAATGGTGCTTCCTGAAAACTGATTTCAACCAGCTCAATACCGTTCCTGGCGCCATAGCCGGCAAGATCGTCGAGACGGCCGCCGCCAGTGAGCCGGATATCGGCGCAGCGCCCGCCCTTCCTTTCCTCTCCGACAATTTCATCCAGAGCGCACGCGATGCGAAAAGCCGGCTGACGCTCGGCGCCGACCTGAAGGGGCAAGGCGTTGAAAGCCTGATCGCGCTCGGCCGCATCGAGATCACCTCCGGCAATGTCAACAATGCGTTGAACGCTTTCCAGGGTGCCTTGTCGCTCACGCCCGACAATGGCGATCTCTGGGTCGAAATGGCGCGTGCCGCCAATACGACGACCAACGACACATCGCTCGCCACTCAGGCAGCCTATGCCGCGCTCAACGGCTATCAGCTCTCCCGCACGACCTCGAGCCGCGCCGATGCACTCGCCGTGCTCGCGACCTCTTTGCAAAATGCGCAGAATTACCGCCAGGCACTCAGCGCCTATAAGGCAAGCCTCGCGCTCACGAGTTCCGCCGCGGTCCAGGCCGCCTATGACGACCTGAAAGCCCGCCAGGGTTTCCGCGTCTCCGGCAACACGCTGGATAACGACAACGCCTCGCCGCGCGCCTGCGTACAGTTCTCCGAAAAACTGGTGAAGAGCGGCGTCGATTACACCCCCTTCGTCACCGTCAATGGCGCCGCCCCCAAGGGCGTCGATGCCAAGGACAACCAGATTTGCGTCGAAGGCCTCGAATTCGGCCAGCGCTACAGGATTTCGCTGCGCCCCGGCCTGCCCTCCTCCGTCGATGAGGATCTCGCCACACAGGTCAATGTCGACATCTACGTCAAGGACCGCTCGGCTTCGATCCGCTTCACCGGCGACAATTTCGTGCTGCCCTCGACCGCGCGCCGCGGCATCCCGATCGTCTCGGTCAACACCACCACCGCCAATCTGAAACTCTACCGCATCGGCGACCGCAACATCGCGCAGTTGCTGAACAATTCTCAATTCCTGACGCAGATGAGCGGCTACGGCGCCCAGACCATCCAGGACAGCAGCGGCGAATTGGTCTGGCAGGGTTCGATCGAGATCCAGCAGAACCTGAACAAGGATGTCGTCACCAGCTTCCCGGTCGACGAAGCTCTGCCGAAGCGCAAGCCCGGCGTCTATGTGCTGACCGCCGTCGCGCCGAATAGCAGCGTCCAAGAATGGGATTCGCAGGCGACGCAATGGTTCGTGGTTTCCGATATCGGCATCACCACCTATGCCGGCACGGATGGGCTGAATGTCTTCACCCGCTCGCTCGGCAGCGCCAAGCCGACCGCCGGCGTCGAGCTGCAACTCCTCGCCAAGAACAACGAAATCCTCGGCACCGCCAAGACCGATGCCAATGGCCGCGCTACCTTCAGCGCCGGCCTGATGCGCGGCACCGCCGGCATGACGCCGGCCGTCATCACCGCTCAGAACGGCGATCAGGACTATGTCTTCCTCGATATGACCCGCGCCGGCTTCGATCTCTCCGACCGTGGCGTCGCGGGCCGCACGGCACCGGGCGCGATTGATCTCACCGCCTGGACCGAACGTGGCATCTACCGCGCCGGCGAGACGGTGCATGCCTCGGCGCTTGCGCGTGACATCAGCTCCGTGGCGGTCGAGAACCTGCCGCTCACTTTCGTCTTCCTGCGCCCCGACGGCGTCGAGGATCGCCGCGTTGTCACCGATGGCGGCAAGCTCGGCGGCTATAATGTCGATCTGCCGCTGCAACAAACGGCGATGCGCGGCAGCTGGACGATGAACATTTATACCGATCCGAAGGGTTCCTCAATCGGCTCGCAGACCTTCCTCGTCGATGACTTCGTGCCGGATCGCACCGAATTCGACATGAAGAGCGACGCCAAGGCGATCGAAGTCGGCAAGCCGACGCCAGTCAATATCGAAGGGCGCTATCTCTATGGCGCGCCGGCCGCCGGCCTCAGCCTCGAAGGCGAAGTGACGCTGAAGCCGACACGCCAGAGCGACGATTACAAGGGCTATCAGTTCGGCCTCGCCGACGAGGGCGCCGGGCAGAATGCCAGCGACGACAGCGATAGCAGCAGCAGCGACAACAAGGCCGAAAGCACGCAGCTGCCGCTCGAGGACCTGCAAGCGCTGGATGAAGACGGCAAGACGACCTTCGACGTCACCATCAACGACACGCCCTCGACCACGCAATTGCTCAATGCCGACATCACCGTGCGGATGCAGGAAGCCGGCGGCCGTGCCGTCGAGCGCTCGCTGACGCTGCCGGTCAGGGCGGATGGGCCGCGCATCGGCATCAAGCCGGAATTCGACGGCGATCTCGGCGAGAATTCCCTCGGCGCCTTCCATGTCATTGCCATCGACCAGAACGGCCAGAAGCAGGCCATGCAGGGCCTGACTTGGAAGCTGCTCAGTGTCGAGCGCGACTATCAATGGTATCGCGACGGCAATAGCTGGAAATACGAACCCATCACCTCGACCAAGCAGGTCGCAACCGGCACGATCAACGCCACCACCGACGGCGCGGAAATCTCCGTGCCCGTCACTTGGGGCCGCTACCGGCTGGAAGTAGAGACGGCCGATACAAACGGCCCGGAATCCAGCGTCGAGTTCAATGCCGGCTGGTATGTCGCCTCGACCTCGACCGAAACGCCCGACGCGCTGGAAGTCGCGCTCGACAAGAGCAGCTATCATGTCGGCGACACGGCAAAGCTCAAAGTAACCTCGCGCTATGCCGGCCAGTTGATGGTGACGGCCGGCTCCGAAACGCTGATCTCGGTTGCCAATGCCGATATCGGTGCCACCGGCGGCGAAGTCGATATTCCCGTCACCGCCGATTGGGGTGCCGGCACCTATCTGACCGCCACCCTCTTCCGACCCGGCGAAGCGCAGGAAAGCCGCATGCCGATGCGCGCCATCGGCATCAAATGGGCGGCAGTCGATCCCGGCGAACGCAAGCTGCAGGTGAAGCTCGATGCACCGCCAAAGACGCTGCCGCGCCAACCGCTGAACATTGCCGTTCAGGTAGCGGGAGCCGGCGCCAATGAGGATGCCTATGTGACGCTTGCCGCTGTCGATGTCGGCATTCTCAACCTGACGCGCTACGAGCCACCGGCACCGGACGACTGGTATTATGGCCAGCGCCAGCTCGGGCTTGAAATCCGCGACATTTACGGCCGCCTGATCGACGGCTCGCTGGGTGCGACCGGCAAGCTGCGCACCGGCGGCGACGGCGGACAGGCAGGCCTGGCGGCGAGCCCACCGACACAAAAGCTGGTCGCCTTCTTCTCCGGCCCGGTCAAGCTCGATGCCGACGGCAAGGCCAATATCAGCTTCGACATTCCGCAGTTCAACGGCACGGCGCGGCTAATGGCGGTTGCCTGGTCGAAGGCCGGGGTCGGGCATGCGACGCAGGATGTCATCATCCGCGATCCGGTCGTCGTCACCGCCAGCCTGCCGAGATTCCTCGCTCCGGGGGACAAGGCCAATCTGCGGCTTGATATCGCCAACACCGATGCGCCCGCCGGGGACTACAGACTGGCGGTCACCGGCAACGCGACCGTCACCGTCGATGCAAGCGCCACCCAGCAGACGATCAATCTGCAGCCGGGCGGTAAATACGACATCACCCTGCCTTTGACCGGCGAACAGCCGGGGGCCGGTACGGTTTCGATCAACCTGTCCGGCGCATCCGGACTGTCGCTCGATCAATCGCTCGATCTGCCCGTCCGCCCGGCGCAATTGCCGGTGACCGAACGGCGGCTCGTCTCGCTGGCGCCCGGAAAGAGCCTGACCGTCAATGCAGATTTGCTCGCCGACAGCGTGCTGCCCGGCGCTTCGGTCAGCGTCAATGTCAGCCGCTCCGGCGCCTTCGACGTGCCGGCCCTGCTGATGAGCCTCAGCCGCTATCCCTATGGCTGCGCCGAGCAGACCGCCAGCAGCGCGATGCCGCTGCTTTATTTCAGCGATCTGGCCGTCAAGAATGGTCTTGCCGACGACA
Organism: Rhizobium sp. RCC_161_2; assembly: GCF_041355235.1. Classification (NCBI taxonomy): domain Bacteria; kingdom Pseudomonadati; phylum Pseudomonadota; class Alphaproteobacteria; order Hyphomicrobiales; family Rhizobiaceae; genus Rhizobium; species Rhizobium sp. RCC_161_2. Next base: position 303,845 of record NZ_JBFUPL010000005.1, read on the forward strand.
CCGAAATCCGCAAGCGCGTCCAGGACTCGATCTATCGCGAAATGTCCTACCAGTCCTCCACCGGCAGTTTCGGCCTCTGGGGTCCGGGCTCCGGCGACCTCTGGCTGGATGCCTACGTCACCGACTTCCTGACCCGCGCCCGCGAGCAGAAATACACCGTGCCAGATCAGGCCATGGCGCAGGCGCTGGAGAACCTGCAGAACGCATTGAGTGCCAACACCAACGTCAAGGATAACGGCAACGAGATCGCCTATGCGCTCTATGTGCTCGCCCGCAACAAGAAGGCTTCGATCAGCGATCTTCGCTACTATGCCGATACGATGCTGAACGACTTCCCGACGCCGCTGTCTAAGGCACATCTGGCAGCAGCGCTCGCGCTCTATGGCGATGCCCAGCGTTCGCGCAACATCTTCGTCGACTCGCTGCAAATGTCGCAGCAGGCGGCGGTGACGAAGGTGAGCTTCGCCCGCTCGGATTACGGCTCGTCGCTGCGTGACGGCGCGGCGGTTTTGGCACTTGCAGCTGAAAGCCGCCCCGTGCCGCCGATCGTGCCGGAGCTGGCGACGGTCGTTGCCAAGGAGTGGCAGACCAAGCCCTATACCAGCACCCAGGAACAGACCTGGATGCTGCTTGCCGCCCGCGCGCTACAAAACGGCGATGACGGCCTGACGCTCGATGTCAACGGCGCGGCCCATACCGGCACCTATATGGCGACGATGACGGGCGACGCCCTGATCGGCCATCCGCTGACGGTCACCAATACCACCCGCCAGCCTTTGGCCGCCGCCGTGACCACGGTTGCCGCTCCGGTTTCGCCGCTGCCCGCGGGCGGTAACGGTTTCAAAATCGAGCGTAAATATTACACGCTCGACGGCGAGGAGGCGAACATCACCCAGGCGCAGCAAAACGAACGCTATGTCGTCGTGCTGCACGTCACGGAAACCAACGACTGGCCGTCGCGCATCCTCGTCACCGATCTTTTGCCGGCCGGCTTCGAGATCGACAATCCGAGCATCGTCGGAAGCGCGCAGCTATCGAATTTCGACTGGCTGAGCGATGTGCAACCGGCCCATGTCGAATTCCGCAACGACCGTTTCGTCGCCGCCTTCGACCAGTCGTCGGGCAGCGACCGAGACCTGAGCTTCGCCTATGTCGTGCGCGCCGTTACCCCCGGCACCTACGACCATCCGGCCGCAAGCGTAGAGGACATGTATCGTCCGCAGTTCTCGGCCCGCACTGCGATGGGCCGCATGGAGGTGCAGGCGGCACAGCAGTAAGAAGAGGTCATGAAGGCGCGGTGGAAAATTGCGATCGGTCTTGGTGCGGCGACCCTCTCGGCGGCGGCGCTGGCTCTTGGCCTTGTCGCCGCAGACCGCGCCTTTCCGCCGCCGCTGGACAGAGCCGGCATCGTCTCGTCGGAGGTGCTCGATGCCAATGGCGAGTTGCTGCGCGCCTTCGCGACGCCGGAGGGACGCTGGCGGCTGAAGACCGATGTCGGCGATGTCGATCCGCAATTCCTGCGCATGCTGGTCGCCTATGAGGACCGGCGCTTCTATGACCATCACGGCATCGACCCGATAGCGCTCGGCCGTGCCTTCCTCCAGCTCGTCACTCACGGTCGCATCGTCTCCGGCGGCTCGACGCTGTCGATGCAGGTGGCACGCCTGATCGAGCCTCGCAGCGAGCGATCGGTGACGGCCAAGCTGCTGCAGATCGCCCGCGCCATCCAGATCGAGCGGCGGCTCTCCAAGGAACAGATCCTCGACCTCTACCTGACGCATGCCCCCTACGGCGGCAATCTGGAAGGCGTGCGCGCCGCGAGCCTTGCCTATTTTGGCAAGGAGCCGCGGCAGCTGAGCATCGCCCAGGCAGCGCTGCTGGTCGCCCTGCCGCAACTGCCGGAAAGGCGCCGCCCCGACCGCAATCTCGCCAGTGCGGAAGCTGCCCGCAAGCGTGTGCTCGCCCGCGCGGCGGTTGCCGATGTCGTCGGCAATGGCGAGGCGGAGCGGGCAGCTCTCGTTCCCGTTCCGGCCAAGCGGCGGCAATTGCCGGCCTATGCGGCGCATCTGGCCGAGATGGCTCTGCGCAAGCAGCCTGATATCATCCGGCATCATACGACGCTGCGCCGGGATATCCAGCAGGGCCTGGAAGCCGTCGCCGATGAAGCCGCCCGGCGGCTTGGGCCGAAGGTCTCGGTCGCCATGGTCATGGCCGACGTCCAGAGCGGCGAGATCGTTGGCGAGGTCGGTTCGGCCAATTATTTCGATTCCAGTCGCTCCGGCTGGATCGACATGACCCGTGTGCTGCGCTCTCCCGGCTCGACGCTAAAACCCTTCATCTACGGCCTTGCCTTCGAAGAGGGATACGTCGCCCAGGAAACCATCATCGAGGACCGCCCCGCCGATTTCTATGGCTACCGTCCGCGCAATTTCGACATGACATACCAGGGCGATGTCAGCGTGCGCGAGGCGCTGCAACTATCGCTGAACGTCCCCGCCATCCGCCTGCTCAACGCCGTCGGGCCGACGCGGCTGCTGCTGCGATTCCGCCGCGCCGATGTGAAGCCGGTGCTGCCGCCGAACGAGGCACCGGGCCTTGCCATCGGCCTTGGCGGCGCCGGTATCACGCTCAAGGATCTGGTGCAGCTCTATGCGGGGCTCGCCAATCGCGGCAAGCCGATGCGGATCGGTGACGGCATTCAGGACCAGCCGGGACCGATCGAGGGTCAGCCGCTGATGGAGCCGGTGGCGGCCTGGAACATCACCGACATACTGTCCGATATCATTGCACCACGCGGCAGCAAGCAGCTCGGCATCGCCTACAAGACGGGCACCAGCTACGGCAATCGCGATGCCTGGTCGATCGGCTATGACGGTGCGCATGTGCTCGGCGTCTGGGTCGGACGGCCGGACAATGGCGCGGTGCCGGGATTGGCGGGTTACGTTTCGGCGGCACCCATCCTGTTCGAGGCCTTCGCCAAATCGGGTGTGGCCATCACGCCCTTCCCCTCACCCCCCATGGGCGCCGTGCGTATTTCGGCGACCCAACTGCCGATCAGTCAGCGGCGCTTTTCCGTCACCGCGGCCGGCCTGCTGTCGGCCTCGACCCGCGAGCCGGCCCCGCAGATCGTCTATCCGCCGGAGGGAGCGCGCGTCGATCTCGGCGCCAATGGCGGCGCCAGTTCGATCATGCCGCTGGCGCTTAAGCTGCAGGGCGGACGCGCGCCGTTCCGCTGGCTCGCCAACGGCAAGCCGCTGCCCGACCTCTCGCGCCGCCGCACCAACCAATGGGTGCCCGACGGCGCCGGCTATTCAACGCTGACCGTCATCGACGCCGCCGGTCGCGCCGCCAGCGTGCGGGTCTTCGTGGAATAGCGCCCGTCACATCCGCGCGATCATGCCGCCCTTGTTTTGCCAGTCGGGAACGTCTGTGCTAATTTACCGGATACTCAAGCGAGGAATGACGAGATGTCGGAAGAGCAGGCAATCCGCGCGGTTGTTCACCTCTATGTCGATGGCATGGCATTCGCAAATGAGCCGGCGCTGCGCAAGGCGCTGCATCCACGCGCGTCGATCATCGGCAATTATCAAGGCGCGGTGGAATGGATGAGCCGCGACGAGTTCATCGCGGCCATCGTGGAAGAAGGCAGTGCCCCGCCAGGCACAATACCGCTGATGGAGATCGAACTGATCGACATCGAAGGCGATGCGGCAAGCGTCAAGGTAGTAGACGAATTCGCCGGGATGCGGTTTTCGGACTATCTGTCACTGGTGAAAATCGACGGGCGCTGGAGTGTCGTCAACAAGGTCTATCATTTGCATCGGTAGCATTTCACCTTCTCCCCGAGGGGAGAAGGTGAGGTTCGTTACCCCCGCAGCACGCCACCAGTCGTCTTAGTGACATTGGCGACGATCTTCTGCGTCAGTGCCTCGAAATCCTCGTCGGTGAGCGTGCGCTCGGCCGGCTGGATCTGGACTTCGATGGCGATCGACTTCTTGTGCTCGCCGAGCGAGGCGCCCTCGAAAATATCGAAGACATTGACGCCGGTGATCAGCTTACGGTCGGCGCCGGTGGCGGCGCGGATGATGGCGCCGGCTTCCACCGACTTGTCGACCACGAAGGCGAAGTCGCGCTTGACGGCCTGGAAGGGCGAAAGCTCCAGCGCGGGCTTGGTGCGCGTCGCCTTCTTCTTCGGCTCCGGCATGGCGTCGATGTAGACTTCGAAGCCGGCGAGAGCACCGGTAACGTCGAGCGCTTCCAGCGTCTTCGGATGGAATTCGCCGAAATAGCCGAGCACGACCTTCGGACCCATCTTGATCGTGCCGGAGCGACCCGGATGATACCAGGCGGGACCGCCATGCTCGATCTGGATATTGCCCATCGGCAGGCCGCAGGCTTCGAGCACCGCCAGTGCATCGGCCTTGGCGTCGAAGACATCGACCGGCTTGCCGCCGCCCTTGGCGGCGTTCGACCACATGCGGCCGGCACCGGCGAGCGTCGCCGTGCCGCGACGGATGCCGCCGGCAACGCGGCGCTGGCCCTCCGGCCGGTCGTTCTCATAGGTGCCGGAGACTTCGAAGATCGCGACGTCGCCATAGCCCTTGTCGGCATTGCGCTGCGCGGCCGAGAGCAGGCCCGGCAATAGCGACGGGCGCATGTCGGACATGTCGGCGGCGATCGGGTTGGCGAGCTTCAGCGCGGTCGACCCACCGCCAAAAAGCTTGGCCTGATCTTCGGAGATGAAGGACCAGGTGACGGCTTCCAGCATGCCGCGCGAGGCGAGCGCGCGCTTGGCGGTGCGGGTGCGGATCTGCAATGTTGTGAGGATCTTGCCGTTGACGGCATTGTGGCTGGCGAGCGGCTGCGGCTTGATGTTGTCGACGCCGTGGATACGCATGATCTCTTCGACGAGATCGGCCTTGCCGTCGACATCGGAGCGCCAGGGCGGAACGCCGACGGAGACGCGCTCGCCGGAGCCCGAAACCGAGAAGCCGAGCTTCGTCAGGATCGACTTGCTTTCTTCCGTCGAGACGTCGAGGCCCGTCAGGCGCTTGACCTCGGAGAAAGGGAAGTCGACGATCTTGGCGTCATAACCCTTGTAGCCTTCGACCTTGGCCTTGGCGGCCGTGCCGCCGCAGCAGGCGAGCACCAGCTCGGTGGTGCGCTCGAGGCCGGGGACCATATATTCCGGATCGACGCCGCGTTCGAAACGGTAGCGGGCATCGGTGATGATGCCGAGGCCGCGACCGCTCTTGGCGATGTTCATCGGATCCCAGAGGGCGGATTCGATCAGTACGTCGACGGTGTTCTCGTCGCAGCCGGAATGCTCGCCGCCCATGATGCCGCCGATCGACTCAATGCCGTTGTCATCGGCGATGACAACATTATTCGGGCCGAGCTTGTATTCACGCTGATCGAGCGCCAGTACGGTTTCGCCGTCCCTGGCGCGGCGAACGACCAGATTGCCCTTGACCTTGGCGGCGTCAAAGACGTGCATCGGCCGGCCCTGATCGAAGGTCATGTAATTGGTGATGTCGACCAGCGCGCTGATTGGGCGAAGGCCGATCGCCTGCAGCCGCTGCTGCATCCATTTCGGGCTCGGGCCGTTCTTGACGCCACGCACGAGGCGGAGCGCAAAGCCGGGGCAGAGCCTGATATCATCGAGCTCGATCTTCACGTCCGTCGGCGTCTCGCCTTCGACAGCGAAGGACGGAACGGCGCGCGGCTTCAAGGTACCGAGACCGGAGGCGGCGAGATCGCGGGCGATACCATAGACGCCGGTGCAATCCGGACGGTTCGGCGTCAGATTGATCTCGATCATCGGATCGTCAAGGCCGGCATAGGCGGCGAAGCTGGTGCCGACAGGTGCGTTTTCCGGTAGATCGATGATGCCGTCATGGCTGTCGGAAATCTCAAGCTCTTTTTCCGAGCACATCATGCCGTGGCTTTCGACGCCACGGATATTGCCGACCGCCAACGTCACGTCGATGCCGGGGACATAGGTGCCGGGCGCGGCAAACGCGCCGACGAGGCCGGCGCGCGCATTCGGCGCGCCGCAGACGACCTGGACCGGCTTGCCGGAACCGATATCGACCATCAGCACCTTCAGGCGATCGGCCTGCGGATGCTTTTCGGCGGACAGAACCTTGGCGATGACGAAGGGCTTGAAGGCCGCCTTGTCGTCGACATCTTCAACCTCCAGCCCGATCATCGTCAGGCGGGCGCAGATCTCATCGAGCGTGGCGTCTGTTTCCAGGTGCTCTTTCAGCCAGGAGAGTGTGAATTTCATGTCATCGATCCTTGCTTACGCGCTCAGGCCGCCGAACAGCGTCGGCATGTCGAGCGGGCGGAAGCCGTAATGGTTCATCCAGCGGACGTCGGCGTTGAAGAAGTCGCGCAGGTCCGGCATGCCGTATTTCAGCATGGCGATGCGGTCGAGGCCCATGCCCCAGGCAAAGCCCTGATACTCGTCCGGATCGAGGCCGCCATGGCGCAGCACGTTCGGGTGCACCATGCCGCAGCCGAGGATTTCCATCCAGTCGGTGCCCTCGCCGAACTTGACGATCGGGCCGGAACGGTCGCACTGGATATCGACCTCGAAAGAAGGCTCGGTGAAGGGGAAGAAGGACGGGCGGAACCGCATCGTCACATTGTCGACCTCGAAGAAGGTCTTGCAGAACTCTTCCAGCACCCAGCGGATATTGGCGACGTTCGCCGTCTTGTCGATCACCAGGCCCTCGACCTGATGGAACATCGGCGAATGCGTGGCGTCGCTGTCCTGGCGATAGGTCTTGCCGGGAATGATGATGCGGATCGGCGGCTTTTGCGCTTCCATGGTGCGGATCTGCACCGGCGAAGTGTGCGTGCGCAGCACCTTGCGCTCACCCTTTTCGTCCGGCTGGAAGAAGAAGGTGTCATGCATCTCGCGGGCCGGATGCCCCTCAGGGAAGTTCAGCGCCGTGAAGTTATAATAATCGGTCTCGACATCAGGACCCTCGGCAATCGAGAAGCCCATGTCGCCGAAGATCGCGGTGATCTCATCGACGATCTGGCTGATCGGATGGATGCGGCCGCGTTCGGCCGGAGAAGAGCGCACCGGCAGGCTGACGTCCACCGTCTCGGCCTTCAGCTTCGCGTCGATGGCGGCGTCCTTCAACGCGCCCTTGCGGGCGTTGATGGCGTCGGTGACGGAGTTCTTCAGCGCGTTGATCGCAGCACCGCGTGTCTGCCGCTCTTCCGGCGACATCGAGCCCAGCGTCTTCAGCAGTTCCGAAACCGAGCCTTTTTTGCCGAGCGCGGCGACCCTCACGGCTTCGATCGACTGCTCGTCGGTCGCCGCGGCCACCTCGGCCATGAGTTGGGTTTCAAGTGTTACGAGTTCCGTCATCTGGTCCTGCCTTGCGGGCGGCGGGCTTGGAACGCCGCTCAGTCCGCGGAATAATGGATGAACGCATGCATCATAAAGCTTGTGGCAACGATGAGGCGCTGCAGATCACTACCCATGTGCAAGCGGCCAATCAACCGGGCAAATGACAAAAAGCCGCCAAGAAAGCTGAGCTTGGCACTTGCCGCCCGATGCGCGATCCGTTTTCCGGGGTTCCGCCCGACAGGACCGCCTGACACGATGGAAAAGCGTATGCTGCAAAACACAAAACCCGCGCCGGTTTCGCCAGCGCGGGTTTCATAATGAATTTACGAAAGACGTGCGAAGCGGCGTTAGTTAACGGCTGCTTCGAACTCGTTCTTCGTACCGGCGTCCTTGAGGTATTCCAGAGCCTTCTTCGAGGCGGCGACGAGCGCGCCGAAAGCTTCCGTCTCATGGATTGCCATGTCGGACAGAACCTTGCGGTCGACTTCGATGCCAGCCTTGGTCAGGCCGTCGATGAAGCGGCCGTAGGTCAGGCCGTGTTCGCGGACGGCAGCGTTGATACGCTGGATCCAGAGGGCGCGGAAATTGCGCTTGTTAACCTTGCGGTCGCGATAAGCGTACTGCTTGGAACGATCGACAGCGGCCTTGGCGGTCCGGATGGTGTTCTTGCGGCGGCCGTAGAATCCACGAGCCTGCTTCAGAACCTTCTTATGCTTGGCGTGCGAGGTTACGCCTCTTTTTACGCGTGCCATTTCATGATCTCCTTAGTCTATAGCGTTACGAATAGTCTTAGAGACCGTTCGGCAAGTAATTCTTGATAACCTTACGACCATCCGGTTCTGCGAGAACCATGGTGCCGCGGGCATCGCGAATGAACTTGTTGCTACGCTTGATCATGCCGTGGCGCTTGCCAGCAGCGGCTGCCTTGACCTTGCCGGTCGCGGTGATCTTGAACCGCTTCTTGGCAGAGGACTTCGTCTTCATCTTGGGCATTTTGCTACTCCTTCGATGCTTCCTGGCCCGCTTTGTAAAAAGCCCTTCCCACAGATCCGGCTGGGCCGGGCTGCGACAAGGTGCCGGAGCGTTTGTTGTTGAACGGTGGATACGGTGATGAACCATCCCACCAGCATTCTGAACTGCCACGGCATGCCCTGCCGGTCAGTTCGGACGCGCGCTTATAACCGCAGTTGCCTTAGAGTGCAACGGGCGAGACGCGTGAATCTTTGCAGATCGATGACAGGCATCAACCCCAGGGCATAAAAGGAAAAAGCCGCCCAATGGACGGCTCCGACCTCTAAACTCTGCCCGCGCCTTACTTCGGCGCAAGCACCATCATCATCTGCCGGCCTTCGAGTTTGGGCTCGGCTTCGACCTTGGCGATCTCAACCGTATCTTCCTTGACCTGCTGGAGAAGCTTCATGCCGAGTTCCTGGTGAGCCATTTCGCGGCCACGGAACTTCAAGGTCACTTTCACTTTGTCGCCTTCTTCGAAGAAACGACCGATCGCCTTCATCTTCACCTCATAGTCATGGGTGTCGATGTTCGGGCGCATCTTGATTTCTTTGACTTCGACAATCTTCTGCTTCTTGCGTGCCTCGGCCGCCTTCTTCTGGTTGGCGTATTTCAGCTTGCCCAGATCGAGAATCTTGCACACAGGCGCTTCAGCATTGGGGGAAATCTCAACGAGATCGAGGCCGGCCTCCTCTGCCATTCTCAACGCCTCGTCGGTCGGGACGACGCCCAAATTCTGGCCGTCAGCAGCAATAAGCTGAACTTTGGAAACGCGAATTTCCCTGTTGGAACGCGGCCCATCCTTCACGGGCGCATCAGTTTTAAAGGGTCTGCGAATGGTCGTATTCTCCACGAATTGTTACGGATAGCTGCAGCTTCTCGCTCCCGTCGGCGCAACTGACGGAAATGTCGTAAAAGCTGTGTTGAAGTCAATAGCATGGCGCCAGGAAAAAATCACCTCCCGCGCGTCATTACTACGTCGCGCAGTCTCAAGATGCGCAAAGGACACAGTAATAAGCTCGAATAGCACAGGATGCCTGCAAAGATCGAGAGAATTTTTGGGGCCAGATGCGCGCGAATCTGCTTTAAGGAGCGGAAAATTCCGGGAGTTTCTTGATGTCCGAAGCACTAGCCAGCCTTGAGCCGACCTTCCTTTCCGTTGGCGCCGGCGACGATCAGCGGCAGATCGCCATACAGCAACGCGCTGCCCGGAAGGGCGCGAAGGGTGCCACCTTCGTCTGGCTCTCCGGCTATCGCTCCGACATGAGCGGCACCAAGGCGCTGGAACTCGATGCGCTCGCCGAACGGCTCGGGCTCGGCTGCATCCGCTTCGACTATTCAGGCCATGGCCGCTCCGGCGGCAAGTTTACCGACGGCACGATCTCGCGCTGGCTGGAAGAGGCGCTCGCCGTCATCGACCATACCAAGCCGAAGCGCATCGTCCTCGTCGGCTCGTCCATGGGCGGCTGGATTGCTCTGCGACTGATCCAGGAACTGCGCAAGCAAAAGAAGGCGCCCGCCATCCACGGCCTGGTGCTGATCGCTCCCGCCCCGGACTTCACCATCGATCTTATCGAACCAAACCTCTCCGACACCGAGCGCAGATCCCTGGCCGAGCGCGGCTTTTTCGAGGAGCCTTCGGAGTATAGTTCCGAGCCGAATATCTTCACGCGCGCCCTCATCGAGGACGGCCGCGCCAATCGCGTTCTGACCGGCATCGTCGAGACCGGTTGCCCGGTCCATATCCTGCAAGGCATGCAGGACGAGGACGTGCCCTTCGCGCATTCGTTAAAACTGGTCGAGCATCTGCCGGCCGACGATGTCGTGTTAACACTTGTGCGCGACGGCGATCATCGCCTGTCCCGGCAGCAGGATATCGAGCGCATGCTGGTCGCGGCAGAGACGCTGGCTCTGCATAATCTTCCATAAAAACATATAGATAGAGAAGACAAAAACCGGTGGGCAGTCTGCTCGCCGGGCCGGATTCGCGCGGCATCTCGATAATCACAAGAAGCATTCAATTGTGGCAACTATCCCTTTGATTGTGCTGAAATTAACCATATGGCCGGGTTCCGGCGTTAACACTTAAGTAACGATTGACTTTACGCACCCCCCTACATTAACAATTTGTTAACAAATGCAGGGACGATACAAGGATAGTGGGCGTGCGTATTAAGGGCGTATTCGTTGCCTTTGCGGCTATAGTTGCCATGTCGTCGTCGGCCATGCCGGCCCCGCAGAAGACCGCATCGATGACCATCGGTGCCGTCACCTCCCAGCCTATCGGCCACTATGAATTTTGCGAGCGCCACACCGACGAGTGCGGTCCGACCCGCAACACCGGCCCCGTCGACCTCACCCCGTCGACCTGGGCGCTGGTTAATCAGGTGAACCTGCGCGTCAACAAGACCATCACGCCTGCCACCGACATGGAAGTTTACGGCCAGGAAGAATATTGGGAATATCCGAAGACGGCCGGCGACTGCGAGGACTTCGCGCTTCTGAAGCGCAAGCTTCTGATCCAGCAGGGTTTTTCCGCCGCCAACCTTTTAATGACCGTCGTTCGCAAGCCCGATGGCGAAGGCCATGCCGTGCTGACGCTGCGCACCAAGCAGGGCGACTACATTCTCGATAATCTCGATGACGAGGTAAAGGTCTGGTACAAGACCCCCTATTCCTACCTGAAGCGCCAGGCGAGCTTCAATGCCGGCCGCTGGGTCACCATCGAAAACGGCAACGACGTTCTGGTCGGCGCGGTCAAGTAAGACCCGCGAAAACCAAGTCCATATAAAAAAGGCCGGCACATCTGCCGGCCTTTCGCTTTTCCAATCACTCTCCTGACCGGCCTTAAGCATTTCCGATCAATATGCCCGCCGCCAGCACCAACGAACCGCCGACCACGACCTGGAAGGCGGCGCGCAGGAACGGCGTCTCCATATATTTGTTCTGGATGAAGGCGATCGCCCAGAGCTCGAAGAAGACGACGATGGCGGCGATGGCGGTTGCCACCCAGAAGTGCGGAATGAGATAGGGCAGCGCATGGCCGAGGCCGCCGAGCGCCGTCATGATGCCGCAGGCAAGGCCGCGCTTGATCGGCGAACCGCGGCCGGAAATCTTGCCGTCGTCATGGGCAGCTTCGGTGAAACCCATGGAAATACCGGCGCCGACAGAAGCCGACAGGCCGACAAGGAAGGTCTGCCAGGTGTTTTGCGTCGCAAAGGCCGCCGCGAAGATCGGCGCCAGCGTCGAGACGGAGCCATCCATCAGGCCGGCAAGGCCCGGCTGTACATAGGTCAGCACGAACTGGCGGCGTGCATGCGCATCCTCCTCAACCTTCACGCTTTCCGGCGTGTGCTTGTCGCCCAGCATGCGCGCAACTTCCTCGTGCCCCTGTTCGGCGAGCGCGAGATCGCCAAGAAGCTGACGCGTCGAAGCATCCGAGATCTGCTTGGCCGCCTCGACATAGAAATTATAGGCTTGCTGCTCCATCGCCTCCGCCTCCTGGCGGATAGCATCGAGCGACAGGTTCTTGCGCAGCCAATCCGGCTTGCGATCATAGAAGCCGCTGACATGCTCGCGCCGGATCAGCGGGATGCGCTCGCCGAAACGCCGGCGGTGCATGTCGATCAGCGTCTTGCGATGGGTGTCCTCGACCTCGGCCATATCCTCGAACACCTTGGCGGAGTCGGGATACTGGTCGCGAAGGATATCGGCATAGGCAAGAAAGATGCGCGCGTCGTCCTCTTCGGCGGCAATGGCGACGGCGAGAATTTCCTGTTCGGACAAAGAGGCAAAGGAACGCTTCGGCGAGCGGAAGAAACCGAGCAACATCAAAATCTCCATCTTTAGAATTATTCTAATTCTAAATTGGCTGAGTGCATGGGTCAAGAGCTAAGGCATGATCCCGAAGCAGGAGGTACCGTTTTATGACGAACTGGCAGCGAAACGGGCGTGGTGACTTTGCCAGATTATTGCGACGGCAGCATGAGACACTTGGTTGCGCAGGGAAATGGCGTACATAGGAGCAGACACAAGCCCAGTGCCGCTGAAAAACTTGCGAGCGGCGGGGCCAGGAGCATGACATGGACAATGACCTGCAAGGCCGCGCCGCCCATCTGGCCGGCATCCGCGAAAGGGCGGAGGCCGAGATGACGCGTATCGGCATCGACGCCGCCTTCATCGACCGGCTGGTCGAGACGTTCTATGGCCGCATCCAAACACATTCCCGGCTCGGCCCGGTCTTCGACGGCCGGCTGGCCGGGCGCTGGCCGGACCATATGGACAAAATGAAACGCTTCTGGTCCTCCGTCGCCTTCAAGAACGGCGCCTATGGCGGCAAGCCTGTGCAGGCCCATCTCGGCGTCCAGGGCATCGCGCCCGATCTGTTTCCGGAATGGCTGGTGCTGTTTTCGGAGACGCTGGACGATATCGCACCGACGGACGAGGCCAAGGCATGGTTCATGGCAACGGCCGAGCGCATCGCCAAGAGCCTGACCTTGTCGCTGTTTTACAATCCGGCGGTGGATGATCCGGCGAAGAAGCCGTAAACCTCAGGCTCTCGCTGCAAATACAGTCGCACCAATGCTGGCGGCAACGACCAGCCCCGTACCGAACATCTGTGACGGGGTCAACGGCTGCGTCAGAATGACGAAGCCTGCGACAGCACCGATCGCCGGTTCCAGGCTCATGAGAATGCCGAAGGAGGATGTCGGCATGCGCCGCAAGGCCACCATTTCCAGCGCATAAGGCAGAAGCGGCACGAGCAGCGCAAGACCCGCCATTTCGAGGAGGCCGTGGCCGGTCAGATGCGGAACGGCGGAGGCAAAGCCGAAGGGTGTCGCGACGATGGCGGCGATGATGAGCGACATCGACAGACCCTCGAAGCCGGTAAAAACGCTGCCGACCTTCTTCGTCAGCAGGATATAGCAGGCCCATCCGGTGCCCGCGCCACAGGCAAACAATATGCCCGAGAGATTGCCGACCCACCCCTCGCCGTCATAGGCGAGCAGGAGAACGCCGATAGCGGCGATCAGCGGCCAGGCAAGCTGGCGGCTCAAGCCAAAGCCGAGGGTCGCCACCAGCAGCGGCCCGAGGAAATCGATAGCGACGGCGAGGCCAAGGGGGATGCGCTCGATCGCCGAAAAGAAGGAGAGCGTCATCAGCGCCGACACGGTGCCGAGTGTCAGCGCGCCAAGCCATTGTGCGCGGCTGTAGCGCATGACCTTCGGCCGGACGATGATCGCCAGAGCGATCGCGGCGAAAGACAAGCGAAGCCATGTCGCCCCAGCCGGCCCGAAGGTAGCTATGGCGGAGGACGACAGCGCCGCACCGAACTGGATGCAGGACATCGACAGCAGGCACATAAGAACGCCGGCGGCAATACCACCCGAGGACGCCGGCACATCCGGATGTGGCGTCAGCACCGCGCCACCATCGGTGCCGCTCTCGATCATCTTCTGGTCCATGGTCCCTCCCGTCCTGCGCGGCTTGTAGACGGCAAGCAGTGGCGGCGCAAATTCAAACTTTTCATCGGTTGGATCAGCCGCCCTGATAAGAGCGCCTCAGCCTTCGGGAACCTCAGGCTTCCAGGCCCTTCAGCACATTGGCGACATTCAGCCCAATCTCCGGCACGCCATAGCCGCCCTCCATGCAGGTGAGAACCGGCAGGCCGGCGCCGGCGACAAGCTGGCCGATGCGGGTAAAATCATCGGATGTCAGCTTGAAGAAGGAGATGGGGTCGCGTTCGAAGGTGTCGACGCCAAGAGACAACACGATCGCCTCCGCGCCGAACGCCTTGATGCGGGCGAGCGCGTCGGCAAGCGCTTCCGACCAGACAGCCCAGGGCGTGCCGCGCGGCATCGGATAATTGCGGTTGGCGCCGCGCCCTTCGCCTTCGCCCTCCTCGTCGGCATGGCCGAGGAAATAGGGAAAGGCATGGATGGGGTCGCCGTGGAGCGAAGCGGTAAAGACATCGCCGCGCTGATAGAAGATGTCCTGCGTACCGTTGCCATGGTGGAAATCGACGTCGAGGACGGCCACCTTCTTCGCGCCTTGATCGCGCAAGCGCTGCGCCGCGACGGCGGCATTGTTGATGAAGCAGTAGCCGCCGAAGAGATCGAAACCGGCATGATGGCCGGGCGGGCGGCAGAGCGCGAAGGCAAAGCGATAGCCGGCATGTAGCCAATCGGCCCCTGTGAGGGCGCAGCGCATCGAGGCAATCGCCGCTTCATAAGAACCCTTGCTGATCGAGGTATCGGCGGCATTTGCATAGTGACCGATCATGCCGACGATGTTTTCCGGCACGCGCTGGCTGGTGCGTCGCACCGGAAAGGAATTGGCGATCGCCTCGCCCTTGTAGCCGGCCGCGACCCAGCGATCCCAGACCGTGCCGAGAAAATCGAGATAGGCCGGATCGTGCACCTTGCGCGCCGTCTCCAGCCCATGCGCCTCAGGCGCCACGACATCGGTAAAGCCCGCTTCCTTCACCGCGGCCAGAATCCATTCGGCGCGGAACGGCGCTTCGAAGGGCGTCACCAGTTGGCCGTCATGCAGCTCGGTCTTGGCGTCCCTCAGCTTGTGATCTTCCGAATAAATGACACGCATGATCGGCCCCCTCGCCTGCAAAACTCACTGGATAGCACCAAGGCTTACATGGATCGCAATCCGGAAAAAAGAGCAGCCCCCGCCCTTGAACACGGCAGCAAACGACAGCACCTTCCACCTGCCTTTGCGTCAATTGGGAGATTCGCGCCACATGAAAGTCCTGATGGTCGATGTCGACGGCGTACTGGTTCATGGCAGGCCTAGCGATGGCCTGCACCTTTTCACCGATCTGGAACGCGATCTCGGCCTTAGTCGCGAGCTGATCCAGAAGGAATTCTTCCAGACCCACTGGGGCAATATCGTCACAGGCCGTGAGGACCTGGAACCCCGGCTTGCCAGCGTCCTGGCGAAAATCGCGCCCGGACTTAGCGCCGCTACACTGATCGACTATTGGTTCGAGAATGATTCCCGGCTGGATCGGACGCTGCTCGCCGATCTCGCCGCCCTGCGGGCAACGGGTATCCCGATTTATCTGGCGACCAATCAGGAGCATCGGCGCGCCGCCTACCTGATGGATAAGCTCGGGCTCTCCTCCTATGTCGACGGGATTTTCTATTCCGCGATGCTCGGATACCAGAAGCCGGCGCCGGAATTCTTCCGGCTGTCGACCGAGCGGGTCGGCATCGAGCCCAGCCAGATCGCCTTCATCGACGATTATCCCGCCAACATCGAGGCGGCGCGGCAATTCGGCTGGAAGGCGATGCATTGGGCACCGGGCTCCAGACTGGAAGACGCCCTTGCCGCGTTCTCGCTCTGAAACTTATGCAGCGATCCGCTTGAAGAAGATGGTCGTGTCGCAGAGCCCGCCCTGTGGCCATAGGGCATAGTCGGGGATGACGCCAGCGCGTTCCCAGCCGAGGCGGGGATAGATGGCTTCGGCGTCGCTGCCGGTTGCCGTGTCGAGCACCAGCAGCGTCTTGCCGCGCTTGGCCGCCTCGCGCTCCGCAGCCTCCATCAGCAGGCGGGCAAGGCCCTTGCCGCGAGCGGACCGATGCACCAGCAATTTCTTCAGATCGCCGCGATGCGGCTGGTTCGGCATCTGCGCCGCGCCGATCTGCACGGTGCCGACCACCTTGCCCTCGATGACGGCGACGAGGAGCAGGGTCGCGCCGGCCTCGACACTATCGGCCACCCCCCGCCAATATGGCGCGGCATCGTCAAGCCCATAGGGCTGCATGAAGCCGACGGAAGCGCCGCCATTGACGCAATCGGCAAGCACCTCGCAGAGATCGGCGGAGGCGGCGCGGGCTTCGGCGGCGGAGAGAAGATGAATATCGGGCATGAAACTATCCCTGGATTATGCTCGGGGGCGGTCGAGGACGACGCAATAGCGCGCCGGCTTGTCGCCCGGATTGTAAAACACATGGCCATCGCCGATGCCCATGAACAGGCAGTCGCCGGGCATCAGGTGATGCACGGTCTCGCCGACGGTCATCTCCATCTCGCCTTCGAACAGCCAGACATGCTGGCTCATGCCGCGGCTGGCGGCATTCGGCGGAAAGCTGACGCGCGCACCGGCGGGAAAGGTGACCTCGACGAGATCGACGGGTGATTGTGTGCCGGCCGGCGAGACCGCGCGGCGGACATATCCCGTTTCCGGATCGCGCCAGATGGGCTGGGCGTCGCTCCTGGCCAGGGGCGAAACGTCCTCTTCCTCCTCGGCGAAAAAGCTCGAGAGCGATAGGCCGAGTGCGGCGCACAGCCGAGCAAGCAGCGAAGCGGTTGGACTCGCCTCCGCTCGCTCGATGCGCGAGATCATTGCCCGGCTGACCGCAGAGGCGTTTGCCAGCTCATCCAGCGTCAGGCCACGAGCAATGCGCAACTGCTTGATGCGCGCACCGATCGTGATTTCCAGCTCGTCATCCATTATCTGCTCATCATCCACATCAAATTCCAGCATAAGAGAAATACATGATCAGATGATGGAATCAAGCCGAATAATGCCGCTGATAACGGCAGCGATCTCAAATGCCTGCGGTCGCGCCGATATCCCTAACAAAACCCTGCTTTTCCGCTTTGCGGCGCGGGGCGGCGCTGCTATATGGCGCGCATGAGCACCAATTCCACCACTCCGCTTTCGCACATCCGCAACTTCTCCATCGTGGCCCATATCGACCACGGCAAATCGACGCTGGCCGATCGTCTGATCCAGACGACGGGCGGGCTTGCCGAGCGCGAGATGTCCGAACAGGTGCTGGACAATATGGAGATCGAGCGCGAGCGCGGCATCACCATCAAGGCCCAGACCGTGCGCCTGCACTATAAGGCCAACAATGGCGAGACCTATATCCTCAACCTGATCGACACGCCCGGCCACGTCGACTTCGCCTACGAAGTCTCGCGTTCGCTGTCGGCCTGCGAAGGTTCGCTGCTGGTGGTCGACGCCTCACAGGGCGTGGAAGCGCAGACGCTCGCCAATGTCTATCAGGCGATCGACAACAACCACGAGATCGTCACCGTTCTCAACAAGATCGACCTGCCTGCCGCCGAACCCGACCGCATCAAGGACCAGATCGAAGAGGTCATCGGCATCGACGCCTCCGAGGCCGTGCTGATTTCGGCCAAGACCGGTCTCGGCATTCCCGACGTTCTCGAAGCCATCGTCCACAAGCTGCCGGCGCCGAAGAGCCCCGGTGGCGAAAAGGCACCGCTGAAGGCGCTGCTGGTCGACAGCTGGTACGACACCTATCTCGGCGTCATGGTTCTCGTTCGCATCATCGACGGCGTCATGACCAAGGGCCAGACCATCCGCATGATGGGCACGGACGTGAAGTACCAGGTCGAGCGCGTCGGCGTGCTGACGCCGAAAATGCTCACCGTCGAAAGCCTCGGCCCCGGCGAGATCGGCTTCATTACCGCCTCGATCAAGGAAGTGGCCGACACCCGCGTCGGCGATACCATCACAGAGGACAAGCGCCCGACCGCCGCCGCTCTGCCGGGCTTCAAGCCGGCACAGCCGGTCGTCTTCTGCGGCCTGTTCCCGGTCGACGCCGCCGATTTCGAGGATCTGCGCTCGGCCATGGGCAAGCTGCGCCTCAACGACGCCAGCTTCTCCTTCGAAATGGAATCCTCCGCCGCCCTCGGCTTTGGCTTCCGTTGCGGCTTCCTCGGCCTTCTGCATCTGGAAATCATCCAGGAGCGCCTGGAACGCGAGTTCAATCTCGACCTGATCGCCACCGCCCCGTCGGTCGTCTATCAGCTGACCATGACCGACGGCACCGAGATCGAGCTGCACAACCCGGCAGACATGCCGGATGTCGTCAAGATCGCCGAATTCCGCGAACCATGGATCAAGGCGACGATCCTGACGCCGGACGAATATCTCGGCTCGATCCTGAAGCTCTGCCAGGACCGCCGCGGCGTCCAGACCGAGCTGACCTATGTCGGCAACCGTGCCATGATCACCTACGACCTGCCGCTCAACGAAGTTGTCTTCGATTTCTACGACCGGCTGAAGTCGATCTCCAAGGGCTATGCCTCCTTCGACTATAATCTCACGGATTACCGCGACAGCGATCTCGTCAAGATGTCGATCCTCGTCAATGCCGAGCCGGTCGACGCGCTGTCCATGCTGGTCCACCGCTCGGCGGCGGAAAAGCGTGGCCGCGTGATGTGTGAAAAGCTGAAGGACCTGATCCCGCAGCACATGTTCCAGATCCCGATCCAGGCCGCCATCGGCGGGCGCATCATCGCCCGCGAGACGGTCAAGGCGCTGCGCAAGGACGTGACCGCCAAGTGCTACGGCGGCGACGCCTCCCGTAAGCGCAAGCTGCTGGACAAGCAGAAGGAAGGCAAGAAGCGCATGCGGCAGTTCGGCAAGGTCGAAATCCCGCAGGAAGCGTTTATTGCGGCGCTGAAGATGGGGGATGAGTGAGGCTCGCCTCACCCCTGCCCCATATACTCCTTCGTCAGCACCTCGAAATCCTTCATCGCCGGCAGCGCCGCATAGCTATGCTTAGCCGGAGTCGCAGCCCAGGGCAGCTTTTCGCTTGTCCAGGTCTCGACGAATGGCGTGAACCAGCTGGCGTTATCGAGCATGGTCGGGCGCAGATTGACGAACCAGTCGAGCCCCTCCAAGCGGGTAAACATCCAGCTCATGCAGCTTGGGCAGAAATAATGCTTCAGCTTTTCGTCGCGCATGCCGCCAATGACGGGCTCGCCTTGCGTGACTTCGAAACCTTCGCTCGGAATGGCGATGCTCAGCGAATAGGCGCTGGATGACATGCGTTGACAGCCGGTGCAATGGCAGGCCATGGCGAGCAGAGGCTTGGCGCTGATCTTCAGCCGCACCTGCCCGCAACGGCAGCCGCCTTCCCATGGTAGGTCAGGCTTGCTCATAGGTTGGTCTCCTCCCGCTTCATTCGATGCGTTTCTCTGAAAATGCCATCGGTATCGTATAATCGCTAGTCGGATCGTGCATCGGGCTTCAAATCGAGATGAAATGCGCATATGATCTGCGCATATTATGGAGTGACCCATGGTAACGCACGCGACAAGGCGATCCGCCAATCTTACTCTCAATAAGGATATCCTTTCCGAAGCACGCGAGCTGGGTATCAATATTTCTCGCGCAGCCGAGGACGGTCTTTCGCGGGCGATCAGAAGCGAACGCGAGCGCCGGTGGCGCGCTGAAAACGCCGAGGCGATAGCGGATGCGAATGCCTATATCGAGAACCACGGCTTGCCGCTGGCCAAGTATCGTCAGTTCTAATGGCACGATTTCATATTTATCAATTGCGGTTCGGCGCCGGTCTGGTCATGGATCTTCAAGCGGGTTTGCTTGATGACCTGAAAAGTCGCGTTGTCGCGCCGCTGGTGCCAACAGAAATTGCCGGACGATCTATCAATCGTCTTACGCCTCTGATCACCCTCGCAGACCGGTCCTACTCCGTGGCAATGCATCTTATGTCAGCGATACCGGTTTCAGATATCGGGGACATGGTATTGGATGCAACTGATCAGGGAGACAAATTCACGGCAGCGATCGATATGGTTTTTCAAGGATTTTGAGCCGATACCAGATCGAACTTTGTCTCAAAAGATCCCAATCGCAAAACCAAGCTACGACGCTTCGCGAAGCCCCATATCCGTCTGAATCGTCCTCACCCACGCCCGCGCGATCGCCAGCCCGGCCGTCTCGGCCGGCGCCGCATGCTGTGCGGCGATCTCGGGAAAGCGCTCCAGCCAGCCGGGTTCGATGCGCTCGATTGTCTCCTTGAAATCTCTCCGCCAGCCTTCGACTACGGCGGCATTGGCCTCGAAATGGAACTGCGTGCCGTAGGTGGCACGGCCGATGCGGTAGGCCTGGTTGCGGGCGATATCGTTGGTGGCAAGCCGCACTGCCTCTGCGGGCAGCGTGAACGTATCGGAATGCCATTCGAAGATGGTGAATTCGTCGCCGACACCCGATAGCAGCGGATCGGCCTTCCCCGCCTCGGTGACGCCGACCGTCTTCCAGCCGAATTCGCGGGCGGCACCGATGAGGTTTTCGGCCTCATAGGCGCGCGCCAGGATCTGGCTGCCGAGGCAGATGCCGAGCACGGCCTTGTCGGCTTCCGTGAAGCGGCGCATCAGTTGCGCCAGGTCCGGCAGATAGGGGTGGGTTTCGTCATCGCGGGCATTCTGCTCGCCGCCGAGCACGACGAGCGCGTCATGCGCCGTGACGTCCTTCGGAAGAGGCTCACCGTCCCAGGCGCGGAACCATTCGAGCTCCGCCCCCGCCTCCTTCAGCGCCATGCCAAGGGCGCCAAGCGGCGTGCTCTTCATATTCTCGACGATTGCGACCCGCATTCCCGTGATTCCCGAAAGTTGCCCAGACAAAGATGACCATGAGCCGATCGACGGCGCAAGAGCGGGGCGCTTGCGGCCGGTCAAAGCCGAGCCTAAATGTCAGAAAACAACGAGGAAGCCGATGATGAGCGACAAGCCGCGGATCACCATTCTCTATTGCACCCAATGCAACTGGCTGCTGCGGTCCGGCTGGATGGCGCAGGAGCTGTTGCAGACCTTCGCCGACAGCCTCGGCGAAGTCGCATTGATCCCCGGCACCGGCGGTGTCTTCGAAATCCGTATCGATGGAGAATTGCTGTGGGAGCGCAAGCGCGACGGCGGCTTTCCGGGACCGAAGGAACTGAAGCAGCGGGTGCGCGACGTCATCGATCCCGATCGCGATCTCGGTCATACGGACCGTGCATCGCTGGAGAGCTGACCGATCGTTCCAGAGGAGGCGCAGCCCGGATAGGCGCGCCTCCGTCTTGTTATTTGTCTTTCTTGCCGAAGCCCATGGGGGTTCCAGCCTGTTTGACGGCAAAGCCCGGCTGCGGCTTTGGAGCTTCGGCTGTCTTGTCCTTCTTGGGTTTTCGCGTTTCGCGATTTCCTCTTACTTGACCCTTTGCCATTTCAGGCTCCTTGTTTGGATCGCGACCACATGGAAGCGATGACATCTTACGGACCGCCTAAGTCGCGCCAAAAGCAAGCGATTTATTTCGCTTTCATCTCAAGATCTCGGCAAAAGACGCGAACCGGCGTTGAAATCGCTGGCTGGCGGCGCTCGATCATCGATAGGGCGAGCGGCAGGCCTGGGAGCCATTGTGGAGCGTGGTGTAGAGGTTCGTCCCCGGATTGTAGGTCCGATAGCGGTCGCTGCACCAGATCCGATGCCGGGCGCGATTGTCGAACGGCGCGCCATAATTGGTTTTCGGCGGGACATAGTTGTTGCGCGGAGGGATGACGATCCTGGGATTGTCATAACGATTCCTGCCGCCAAGGGCCGGAGGCGGATTGGGGATTGGCTGGCCGGGCCGTCGATACCATTGCTGCCGCCCGAAACCGAAACAGCCGCGAGAGTCGCAAAGAACGGATCCATTGGCGCGGGGCGGGATGACGATCGTCGGGTTTTTCGAGGCCGCATGGCTGACATCCAGGGGCAGCAACAAAGCGAGGCCGAGAGCGCAGCCATATGCGATTTTGGCGACAACAGTCATAACAGGCCCCCGTATTGCTGGTCCGGGCGACGCAACGTCGCCTCTTCAATGGCTCGTCTTTGTATTTGGGTCCTCGCCCCAAACAAAACCAGTGCCGCAATGGGAGGCATTTGGCCCTCATCGATCAGTTGATCCTTTTCTCGGCTTGTTTCATAAGAAGCGCAAAGATTACGAGGAGATTGCACGTGAGCAGCTTGAAATTCGGCACCAGCGGCCTTCGCGGCCTGTCAGTGGATCTCGTGGGACGGGCGTCGGCTCTCTATGCTACGGCCTTTGCCCGCCATCTGCTGAAAAGCGGCCAGGCACAGCCCGGCGATCTCATTCTTGTCGGCCGGGACTTCCGCGATTCCAGCCCGTCGATTTCGGCCACCTGCATCGGCGCGCTGAAGCGTGCCGGCTTCACGCCGGTCGATTGCGGCACGCTGCCGACACCGGCGCTGGCGCTTTACGGGCTGGGGCTCAAGGCCGCGTCTCTGATGATCACCGGTTCGCATATTCCGGCCGACCGCAACGGCATCAAATTCTATCGCCCGGACGGCGAAATCGACAAGCAGGACGAGTTGGCGATCAGTGCCGAGGCCGCGGCGATCGGTGATGCAAGCCTGGATGAAACACCCGGCATCGGCGAAGATCGCACGGCGGAGACCGAGGAGCTGTTCTTCGAGCGCAATACCGGCCTGCTGCCGGCCGATAGCCTCTCCGGCCTGACCGTCGGCGTCTATCAGCACAGCACGGTGGCACGCGACCTGCTTGGCCTGGTGCTCGCGCACTACGGCGCCCACGTCGTGCCGCTCGGCCGCTCCGAAAGCTTTATCCCCGTCGATACCGAGGCGGTCTCTCCGGATACCGTCCGGCTGCTGAAGGGCTGGGCGCCGGAACATGGGCTGGATGCGATCGTCTCGGCCGATGGCGACGGTGACCGGCCACTGGTCGCGGACGAAACCGGCGAGCCGCTACGCGGCGACCTGCTCGGCCTGATCGCGGCGAATTTCCTTGGAGCGGAGGTCGTGGTGACGCCCGTCACCTCCAATTCCGGCATCGAGGCCGCGGGTTCCTATTCGGTCACCCGCACCCGCGTCGGCTCACCCTATGTCATCGCCGGCATGGACGAGGCCGTGGCGGCCGGCAAGACCAATGTCATGGGCTTCGAGGCCAATGGCGGCACGCTGACGGCCAGCCGCTTCATCATCGAAGGCCAGCCCGTACGCGCCCTGCCAACGCGCGACAGCTTCCTGCCGATTCTGGCGACGCTTTACGCCGCCGCGAGCACCAAACGGCCGCTCTCGTCGGTTGCCAACAGCTACCGCCTGCCCTTCGCCGCCGCCGACCGGCTGGAGAATTTTCCGGTCGAAACCAGCGCCGCGCTGATGGCCTATCTGCGCGCCTCCGACGCGAATCTCGCAAGCTTCCTGGCGCCCGTCGCCGGTGTGGCGTCGAAGAGCGATATCGACGGATTGCGGGTGACGCTTGCCGATGGCCGCATCATCCATTTCCGCCCCTCCGGAAATGCGCCGGAAATGCGCTGCTATGTCGAAGCAGCGGGAGAAAACCAAGCAAAGGCCCTGCTGGAACAGGGACTTGGCCTCATCCGTGCCTGGGCGAAAGCCCGGGCATAGGCCGGGCTTCAACCGCTTTTTTCCAGATTGACACGAAAACTTCAAAAACCCTGTTGACACCGGAGAGCCACCCCCTTACATGCGTGTCCGTCGCCCAGATGGCGGAATTGGTAGACGCGCCAGCTTCAGGTGCTGGTACCCGAAAGGGTGTGGAGGTTCGAGTCCTCTTCTGGGCACCATTCCATTTTTCCAACGTTGATTTCGTTGGTTCTTTCATCGAATTTTGTCGCATAAATTCCCCTTCGGGGGCGAGACGGAGTTCGATGACAATCCCCCGAACAGCATCACTATATCCGCCCAGGACAGCGGTTCCGGGCGCCTGCGCGAAATTGCGTCGGCCGCTTGCCCGACCGTCTCTCCGAGCAGATCCGTCAGCCTTCGCATCTTCCATGTGCCGCTCCATGCCCGACACGGGATCGCCATGCATATTGGCACGTCCATTGAGGTCTGAGGCACGCCCCATGCCGCGAATTGCCCATCCATGACGCTATTCATATAGACAGGCCAAGGTCGCAAAAACATAGTTGCGCACAACGTCTATACGCCTCCTCTTCAGGCTGGCCGCGCCGATGCAGGAAATCGGCCTCACAGCGCAGGAAATTTATTCAAAAATAAAAGCTTAGGACAGATTAGATGGAGACATGGCTCCTGCTTTCGAATTGCCAGACGTTTGGACTTGCAAGTTCCCTGAATTTGCTCAATCCAAAGTTCCATATCGAAGCGGTTGACGTCTATGCGTTCAAGCATGGTATCGAAAAATACAGGGCAACCTTGCCCGAATATTTCAGGGTGATCATCCATCCGTATTTCCAGACCATGGATTTCGATTTCACGGCCGCGCGCAATCTCGACATCATTCCCTCGATAGAGTTCGACGCTTATCACCCCGATGTCTGTTATGCTTTTTCGGAGCAAGCCGGTCCGCTCGATGGGCCGATGAGTATGTATCACTCAATGATCGTATTGGCCGCTTATGAGGCCGGATTGTCCGCAGAAGCAACCCGCAAACTGTTTCGGCGGGATGTGTTTGAACGATGCGGCTTCCTGACGCGCTGGGAAGAAGAGCGCACGGATCTTATCAACAATTTCGCGCAGCATGGGCTGGATATTTCATCCGCGTTCCGGAACTGGTCTCGCGGCGATTCCTTCATGTATTCGGTGAACCATCCGAAGATTCATTGCGTCTATGATATTGCGCGCGCCTTCATGAAGCGCCTCGGCGTTCAGACGTTCGAAGGCGGCATCGTGCCGATGGACAATCTTCTCAAGGGGCCATGCTATCCGGTCTATCCGGAAATTGCCGAGACATTCGGGGCGCGAGGATCTTATCTGTTCAAGATGCATAACGAATACCGCCTCATCTCACTAGAGACATTCATCGATCTCAGCTTCGCCAGCTATTCGCGCTTTCCCGCCGGCACGCTCCATATCGAGAAATCGGTTCGGGGCCGATATGCGCAGGTGAAGGCCGTAATCGCCGAGGCGGTCGGATAACGACACCCGTCCGCCCGCTTGCCTCCTTGGGAGCGCCTCAACGGCGATCCCAAGGATAAAATCCGATATCAGCCCTTGCGATTATGCCCCTTGCCCGTGGCCGGCGCGCAAAGCTGTACCTTGCAGCTCGGGTCGTCGGAGGTCGGCACGGATGCCTTCGTCGGGATGCCCCGGTTCACGCAAGCCGCCGAGTTCGACACATAGCGATCGTAGACCGTCAGATTGCTGACGGTGCTGGAGGGATGTTGCAACACCACCTCACCCTCTTGGGCGATCTTGTCGTGCACGGCCGCGCAGCTCATGGACGGGGTGTCATAGCGCGATATCGCCATCGCGCTCGAGGCGCACAATCCGAATACCGCAACCAACATAATCTTCTTCATGGGAGCTTCCTCTTTTCAGTCATAGACTTCGCTATTGGAAGCACCCTACTATTACGTATCCAATATCATTTTTGTGACAGTATCGTGCGCTGCCCACAATGTCGCAGGCAGCGCCATGCTTTCGAGAACCGGGCTACAGGCTCGGGCTGAGCGGTACGATGGCCGCGAACCGCTGCCAGTCCTTGCCCGCCCTGGGCGTCCAGGCGGCTTCGGCGATGGCCGGGAGGCGCGGGAAGACCAGGCGGTTGAAATAGGCGCGCGACAGGAAGTTTTCCTGCCAGATGCAGGCCTGCACGCCCTTCAACCGATCCTTCAGCTCATCGGGAAAATCGCCCTCGGCCTCATAGGCATAGGTATGCGCCGGCGGCACGGTGCCAGCCCAGCTCGCGCCCGGCTCCTGCCAAGCTTCCGCCTGCACCATGTCGAGATAATAGGCCTGGCCGGGCGTCATCACCACATCATAACCCTCGCGCGCCAGCTCGATGCCAACCTCCGGCTTCTCCCAGGCCATCAGCAACGTGCCTTCCGTGCCGACGCCGCCGCCATGGGCGACTTCGTTCCAGCCGGAGAGCTTGCGGCCGCGCTCGGTCAGCATCGTCTTCACCCGCTTCAGGAAATAGGATTGCAGCGCGAAGGTGCCCGAGATGCCTTCCTGCTCCATCAGCTTGCGCGCCATCGGCGAAGCGAGCCAGGAACCGTTGGCCACCTCGTCGCCGCCGATATGGAGATATTCGGAGGGGAACAGCTCGACCATCTCGTCGAACACCTTGCCGAGGAATTCATAGGTCAGCTCGATGGCCGGGTTGAGGGCATTGTTGGGGTAGCCCTGGACGGAATGATAGCTTTCCGGCGCCTCCTGTCCGTCGGTTAGATCCGGCAGAGCGGCAAGGGCGGCGGTGCTATGGCCGGGAATGTCGATTTCCGGCACGACCTCGACGCCGAGCGCCAGCGCGTGCGCGACGATTTCCCTGACATCATCCTGCGTATAGAAGCCGCCGACCGGTTCGGCGCCATTGCCGAGCTGCGGCAACAGGGGTTCGTCCGGGCCGCGCAGTACGCCGATTGATGTCAGCCCCGGATAGGCCTTGATCTCCAGCCGCCAGGCTTCGTCGTCGGTCAAATGCCAATGGAAGATGTTGAGCTTCAGCCAGGCGAGGATATCGATCAGCCGCTTCACATCATCCTTGGGCGTGAATTGCCTGGAGACGTCGAGATGGCAGCCGCGCCAGCCATAGCGGGGCTGGTCGGAGATCGTGCCGGCGACCGGAAAGCGGAATTTGCCCGGCTCGCGCCGTGCACCATCCAGAAGCTGCGCTAGCGTCGTCAGGCCATAGAGGCGGCCGGCATCGGCGGAATAGGCAAGGACGATCTCGCTGGACGAGAAAGAGAGCTCGTAGGCTTCCTTGGCAAGGGCCGGCCGTTCGACGAAGCGCAGAGGCCTTCCCTGTGGCACGGCGATGAGGCTGAACGGGGTGTGATTGACGGGAAACAGGCGCTGGAAGAGCGCCTGCGCCGCCGCGACGGCCTTCAGGCTGGCGCCGTCCGTTCCCTTGGCGGGGTAAAGCGCGACCGGAAAGTCTTCGCCCGGCTTGACGTCGATCGAGGCCGGCCAGGGCTGGATGGCGAAGGGCAGGTCGAGCTTGCCCTCCGGCAGCAGCACCGGCGGCGGCTCGCTGACACGGCCTTCGAGCAGGAGATCGGTGATGGAGACGTCGACATGGCTGCCATCGGCAAGCGTCAGATAGGCGGACTTGGCGCCATCAGTGCAATGCTTCGCGACGCGGTGCAAACCGCTGACGCTGAAGGTCCAGCTGTCGCCGGGCGCAACGGACAGGCCAGCGGGCGGCGCGAATTCGTGGAAATTGGCGTTGCGGCGCAGGAAAACGGCATTGTCGCACGCCTTGGTATCGATGACGCGCGTCAGCGACGTATAGACGATGCTAAACCCCGTAAGCGGCGCATCCGACAGATTGATCAGCGTGAAGGTCAGGCGGCCGTTCGGACCGCCTTCGGGAGACCAGGTGTGTTCGAGATGATAGGAAGCCGGCTGCATGTCTGTTCCCTTTATAATAACGAGCGTTCAATAGTGGTCGGACTGTGAGAATGTGTGGGCAAGCTCCGCCTGCCCCGCCGTCAGGCCGCAATCGACCGGCAGGCAGACGCCGGTGATGGACGCAGCGAGCGGACTTGCCAGGAAACCCACGGCATTGGCGACATCGGCGGGATCGACGACGCGCTGCAGCGGATACCAGCGGCGCGCCTCCTCGAAGACATTCGGATTGGCACTGGCACGCGCCTCCCAGGCCTGCGTTCGTACCGTGCCTGGGGCTACGGCGTTGGCGCGAATGCCGAACTTGCCGTATTCGACCGCGACGAGCCGGGTGAAATGCAGAAGCCCGGCCTTGGCCGCGCTATAGGCGGGGTGGCCGAAGACAGCCATGCCGTTGACCGAGGCGATGTTGATCAGCGACCCCTTCGATGCCTTCAGCATGTCCTCGACGGCGCGGAAGCAGAGGAAGGCCGCCTCCAGATTAAGCGCATTATCAGCACGCCAAATCTCCGGCGTCGTATCGTGCAGGCTGACCGCGCGTGCCGCTCCCGCGTTGTTGACCAGCGTCCTGACCACGCCCAGCCCGGCCGCAACCTTCGCCATACCGGCGGTATCGGCCTCACTGGTGACGTCGACCTTCACGGCAACGAAGCGTTCCACCGGCCCAAGCTCGCGCGCGGCCGCTTCAGCGGCGGCGGGGTCTATATCGGCAAGCAGGACGATATCGTGGTCATCCGCCAGGCGCCTCGCGATAGCGCGGCCGATATCGCCGGCGGCTCCGGTGACGATGGCGACGGATCTGCTCATGTGGCTCTTCCTCTTTAATAGGGTTTAGTCGCCGAGGAGCTGGCGGTCGTCGCCGTCCCGATGGGCAACGAGCTGCTGCTTGATGCGGCGTAAGGTCACTGTCGCCTGCGGCTGGATGCGGTAGGCGACCAGGCTTGCGAGAATGTCGACGACCGCGAGATAGGCAATGCGCGTCGATGTCGGCCGATAGATATTGTCGCCTTCCGGCAGATCGACGGGCACGGTGATGTCGGCTGCAAGCGCCACCGGGCTCTGGCTCTGCGTCAGCGCGATCGTCGGCACCTTCGCCTCGCGCGCCAGCGTGAAGGCGCGCACCAGTTCGGCATTGCGGCCCGAGAAGGACGAGCCGATCAGCACGTCCGCCGGCTTGGCGGCGGCGGCCATCATCAGTTGCATGCTGTGATCGGAGCTGGCGGTGACGCGAAGGCCGAGGCGGAAAAGCCGGTTCTGCAATTCGCTGGCGATCATCGAGGAATTGCCGCCGGAGCCGAAGGCATAGATCATCTCGGCGCCGGCCAGCCGGTTCGCCGCCTGCTCGATGGCCGGAATATCCAGTCCACGATGCAGCAGGAAGAGAGCATTCTGCGCCTTGGTAATGATGTCCTGGGCGACATCAGCCGGTGCTATGCTCTTCGGCTCGGGCCGGATATAGCGCATGCCGACATAGGCGGTGCGGGCGAGCTGGACCTTGAAATCGGAAAAGCTGTCACAGCCGAGCCGACGGCAGAAGCGGGTGACGGTCGGCGGCGAGACATCCGCCTTGCCGGCGAGCTCGATGATGGAGGCGTTGACCGCGAATTCGAAGTCGTTGAGGACGATATCGGCGATGCGGTTTTCCGATTGCGAAAGCCGCGCCCTCTCCTCCTGCATGGTCGTGAAAATATCCATCGGCCCCTCCCCTGTCGTGGTGTGTCCTAAGCGTCCGGTGTCTTATAGGCGACGCAATCGATCTCCACCTTGCAATCCACCATCATCGACGCCTGCACACAGGCGCGCGCCGGCGGATGAGCGCCGAAATAATCCTGATAGATCTTGTTGAAGCTCCAGAAATCGCGCGGATCGTCCAGCCAGACGCCGACGCGGACGACATGCTCCAGGCCGTAGCCGGCCTCCTGGAGAATGGCGATGACATTGCCGATCGTCTTGTGGGTCTGGGCGACGATGCCGCCATCGATGATCTCGCCATTTTCCATGGCGACCTGGCCGGAGACATGCAACCAGCCATTGGCCTCGACAGCACGCGCGAAGGGCAACGGCTTACCACCGGCACCCGTCTGGCCGGAGCCATAACGCTTGATGGACATTTTCCATTCCTGCAAATTATTTTCTTGATACGTTGACAAGTGACCATAGAAAGCGGAATTTGGCCAGTGAAAATCGTAATTTATGAAAAGAATTTAAATACGGCTGGCCCAATGCGCGATCCTTTCCAAAATCCCTTCCCTACCGACGATACCGCTCGCCATGCAATCTGGGAGATGCTTGTGCCGCGCGACATCGACGCTTTTCTCGCCGCCGACTGGTCGCTGGTGGCGCATGATTTCGTCGAGGAGGGCTTTATCGGCATCGACGGCCGCCGCGAGATCAGCCCGCACAAATGGCGCCTCGCCTTTCCGACGTTATCAGCCTATCGCGACGAATGGCTGCGCCAGGCGCAGGACTTCGCGAGCCAGTCCTTCGCCGAGGACCCCCGCACCGCCATTTTCACCACCACGACGCTCGAAGATATCGAGATCGAAGGCGAGACGGCGCTGGTGCGCAAGAAATTCGACGGCAGCCTGAAGAAGGCCGATGGCGGCGTCGACGTGCTGAAATGGCAGACACTCTATTACTGCCGCCTGCATGAGGGCCGCTGGAAGATCTCGGGCTTCACCGGTTACCTGCCGAATCCGATGGAATAGAGGCGACAGCGTTGCGCATTTTCACTGCGGTGCTCGCGACCGAAACGAACACATTTTCTCCGATCTGTGTCGACCGGCGCGCCTTCGAGGCCTCCCTCTATGCGCCGCCGGGCACGCATCCGGAAACGCCGACGCTCTGCTCCGCTCCGATCACGGTCGGTCGCAGGGCTGCCGCCGAAAAGGGCTGGGAGCTGATCGAGGGCACTGCCGCCTGGGCCGATCCGGCCGGCCTGGTAAACCGCCGGACCTACGAGGATCTGCGCGACGAAATCCTCGACCAGCTTCGCGCCGCCCTGCCGGTCGACGGTGTCGTGCTCGGCCTGCACGGCGCCATGGTCGCCGATGGCTATGAGGACACCGAGGGTGATTTCCTCACGCGCGTCCGTGAGATCGTCGGGCCGGATATTCTTGTCTGCGCCGAACTCGACCCGCATAGTCATCTGACGAAGAAGCGCCTCGCGGCGGTGGATTTCCTCGTCTATTTCAAGGAATTCCCCCATACGGACTTCGTCGATCGCGCCGAGGATCTCTGGCGCATCGCCGTCGATACGCTGGAGGGCCGCGTGAAGCCGGTCATGTCCGTCTTCGATTGCCGAATGATCGATGTCTTCCCGACCTCGCGCGAGCCGATGCGCTCCTTCGTCGACAAGATCATCGCCATGGAAGAGGCCGACAAGGATATCCTGTCGATCTCCGTCATTCACGGCTTCATGGCCGGCGATGTCCCGGAAATGGGTACGAAGCTGCTGGTCGTCACCGATAATAAGCCGGATAAGGGCTCTGCTCTCGCCCGCGATCTCGGCCTCGAACTCTTTTCGAAACGCGGCACCTTCATTATGCCGCAGATCGACGAGAAGCAGGCGGTGGCAGAGGCTATGGCCGCGACTTCGTGGCCGGTCGTCATCGCCGATCTCTGGGACAATCCCGGTGGCGGCACGGCGGGCGACGCCACCGTTATCCTTCAGGAACTGCTCGACCGGGGTGCCCGTGACACGGCGATCGGCACGATCTGGGATCCGATGGCGGTGCAGATCTGCATGGCCGCCGGCGAAGGCGCTGAGATACCATTGCGCTTCGGCGCGAAATCGGCGCCGGGCACCGGCCATCCGATCGACGGCATCGTCAAGATCGTACGCCTTGTCGCCAATGCCGAAATGCGCTTCGGCGAAAGCTTCGCGCCCTTCGGCGACGCGGCCCATATCGAACTCGACGGCATCGACATCATCCTCAATTCGACGCGGGCGCAGAGCTTCGATCCCACGCTTTTCTCGGTGATGGGCATCGACCCCACGCAGAAGAAGATCCTGGTGATCAAGTCGACCAACCATTTCTACGCCTCCTTTTCGAAGATCGCTTCGGAAATCCTTTACTGCTCGGCCGGAACGCCCTATCCGAACAATCCGGCGCGCACGCCCTATCGTCGCGCGCCAAAGGATATCTGGCCGATGATTGCCGATCCGCACGCGGCAAAAGAGGGAGTTGCCTGACATGGCACATGACATCGTCTCGGAAATCAGCCCCAAGCCGGGCGATCGTATCGAGGACATTTCGACGCCGCGCCCGATCATCGACGAGGACCGCATGGCGGGCAATATCGCTCGTGTACAGTCCTACATGGACGCGCATGGGCTGAACTTCCGGCCGCATATCAAGACCCACAAGATCCCGGCGCTGGCGAACGCCCAGGTGGCGGCGGGCGCCAAGGGGATCAACTGCCAGAAGATCACCGAGGCCGAAGTCTTCGCCGATGCCGGCTTCGAGGATATCCTCATCACCTACAATATCATCGGGCCTGAAAAGCTTGCCCGCCTATCGGCGCTCAACGATCGCATCGCCGAGCTGAAAGTGGTGGCCGACAGCCAATACACCGTCGACGGACTTTCGGCATGGTTCGCGACGCGCAAGCCGCTGAGCGTGCTGGTGGAATGCGATACGGGCGGAGGGCGCTGCGGCGTGCAGTCGCCGGAGGCAGCCGCAACTCTCGCCAGACATATTGCCGGCAAGCCCGGCCTCGTCTTCGGCGGGCTGATGAACTATCCGAAGCCGAACAGCGCGGCTGACACCCAGGCCTTTCTGGCCGAGACCATCTCGCTGCTGAAGCGCGACGGCATCGAATGCGCCATCGTCAGCAATGGCGGCTCGCCGAGCCTTTTCGACGCGCATCTGGTGCCTGCTGCCACCGAGCACCGCGCCGGCACCTATATCTACAACGACCGCTCCATGGTGCGCGCCGGCCATTGCCGCGAGGAGGATTGCGCCATGCATATCCTCGCGACCGTCGTCTCGCGCCCGACGCCGGACCGCGCCGTCATCGATGCCGGCTCGAAGGCACTGACCTCCGATCTCCTCGGTTTTTCAGACCACGGCGTCGTCGTCGGCTATCCCGAGGCTGTCATCACCGGCCTGTCGGAAGAGCATGGCGTGATCGACCTTTCGAAATGCACCGGCCCGCGCCCCGAGATCGGCGACAAGGTCCGCATCATTCCCAACCACACCTGCGTGGTGTCCAACCTGTTCGACAGCATGGTCTTCCACCGCGACGGCATCGTCACCCGCGTCGAGGACGTCGCGGCGCGTGGGCTGGTCTGGTAAGGTTTTCCGGGCGCGTCTCACCCGCCCTCGCCCTTCGAGGGTCGCTTGCGCTCCCGCCCTCAGGGTGAGGGCTGATCTTTTGCGCCGAACAGGACAGCCGGCTCCATCCTCATGGTGAGGTGCCCGGTCGCCAGAGCGTTGGCGATGGCGGCGGGGCCTCGAACCACGAGGATGGCCCCTGACTTACCGCTCTCTCGTCAAGAGGCGACCGGACTCAACAGCCCCATATCGATATCGGTCAATTCGACGCGACGTTCGAAAGCCACGCCGTCCTCATCGAAAAGATGGCAATCGACGGCGCGGATGCCGGTCTTGAGCGGCACCTCCGGGCGGATGGCGATGCTGCCGGACAGCGTGGCGCAGAAATTCTCGCCGCTATCCGCTTCCAGCGCCGCATAGGCGACCGTCTGCGCGCCGAGACGTTCGATCACAGACGGCATGATCGTCAGGGATATATCGCCGTCGCCAAGCTGTATGTGCTCCGGCCGGATGCCGAGCGTCAGCTCCTTGCCGATCACGCCGTCGCGCGGCGCAACCGGCAGCAGCGCCGTCTGACCCTTGTAATCGACCTCGACGCCCGCTTCGCTGACACCTTTGCAGATGACGGGCAGGAAGTTCATCTTGGGATTGCCGATGAAGCCGGCGACGAATTTGTTTGCCGGCTTATGATATAGCTCCAGCGGCTCGCCGGTCTGGGCGATTTCGCCGGCATTGAGGACGACGATGCGGTCGGCCATGGTCATCGCCTCGACCTGATCGTGGGTCACGTAGATCATCGTCGCCTGCAATTGACGGTGCAGCTTGGCAAGTTCGATACGCATGTCGGCGCGCAGCGCCGCATCGAGGTTCGACAAAGGCTCGTCGAACAGGAAAATCTTCGGCTCGCGGACGATCGCCCGGCCGATGGCAACGCGCTGGCGCTGGCCGCCCGACAGCATGCCGGGCTTCTGCTGCAGGCGCTGGTCGAGATGCAGGATGCGGGCGGCGTGCTCGACGCGGGCCTTCAGCTTGTCTTCCGGCATCTTTTCGACGCGCAGCGGAAAGGCGATGTTCTCGAACACCGTCATATGCGGATAAAGCGCATAGGACTGAAACACCATGGCAATGCCGCGCTTGACCGGCGGCAGGTCGTTGACGCGCTGGCCGTTGATCATGATGTCGCCGCTGGTGACGTCGTCGAGGCCGGCGATCATGCGCAGCAGGGTCGACTTGCCGCAGCCGGACGGGCCAACAAAGACAATGAACTCGCCATCGGTCACATCGAGCTCGACGCCCTTGATGACTTCGAAATGGCCGTAAAATTTCTTGACCTGATTAAGGTGAAGCTGTCCCAAACTCTGTCTCCGCACGGCGCCGCCATAGGGCGGGCAGGGCTCGAAAGGCCGCGCGCGATGCGCGCGGCCCGACGATCTGCAAGGTTTACTTATACTGCTCGAGATCAGCCGCCGCCTTCTTCAAGGCGGCCGCCGGCTCGGCCTTACCGGTGACAACCGACTGGACCATCTCGATCATCACGTTCTGGAAGCCCTTATAGTCCTTGAACAAGGGCTCTGGACCGCCATAGCTGATGCCGTCGATGAACGGCTTCCAGAAGGGGTCCTTCTTCTCGAACTCGTCGACCTGCGGAGATGGACGTAGCGGCGTGAGGCCGGCGCCACCCTGTAGCTCATACTCGCCCTGCGGACCGGGAGAGGTGATGAACTTGGCGAATTCGATCGCCTTGTCCTCGACGCCCGAGCCCTTGAAGACGGCAAGGCTGTCGGTGATGAGCAACGTCCCATGGCCCTTGGCCGCTGGGCCAAGCGGCAAGGGTGCTACGCCCCAGTTGATCTTCGTTTCCTTCAGGCGATAGGCAGCGCCCGAGCCCGCCTGGAGCATGCCCACCTTACCGTCCAGGAAGATGGCGCGCATTTCGTTCTGCTCGTAAGCAGTCGCCCCCTCGACGGAGTAAGGCGTGATGTCCTTATAGGCCTGCAGGGCGGCCAGCACTTCCGGGCTGTCGAGCACGATCTTGTCGCCGTCGATCACCTTGCCGTTGTTGCTGTAAACCCAGTGAAGGAACTGGTGCATGGTGTTGTCGAAGGTCTTGGCCGACAGGCCGTAGCCGGGGATACCGGTCTTCTCCTTGATCACCTTGGCGTCGGCGATTTCCTCGGCCCAGGTGGTCGGCGGCTTTTCCGGGTCAAGACCTGCCTGTTTGAAGATGTCCTTGTTCCAGTAGAGCGCCTTGGTGGAAAAGGCGATCGGCACGCCCCACTGTTGTCCATCGAAGGTCACGGTGCCGACAATACCCGGATAGTAGGTCTTCTGCTCCGCATCCGTCATCGGGACCGGGACGATAAGATCGTTCTCCGCAAACTGCTTGAGCGTGCGCGAACCGACATAGGCCATGGCGACAGGCGTGCCGGCTGCGGCCAGCGTCGTCGCCTTGTCCTGGCACTGCTCCCAGCCGACGACTTCCGGCTTGACCGCCCAGCCCGGATTCTTGTCTTCCCACTGCTTGATATATTTCACATGGATCGGATCGATGCTGTCGCCGCAATAGATCCAGCTGATCTCCTTGTCGGCGGCCTGAACTGTCACAGCGCCAAGCGCAGTGGAGCCGAGCAAAGCAAGGGCGAACAGCCCTGTTTTGATATGGATTGTCACGTTTAAGCTCCCCTTTTTCTAGTGGTTGTTGTCTAGCTTATTGCTTTACCGCGCCGGCGGTCAGCCCGCTGACGAGATAGCGTTGCAGGAAGAAGATCACGACCAGCGCCGGCGCGATGCCGACAAAGCTTGCAGCCATGAGTTCGTTCCAGACGACCTCCTGCCGGCCGAAATAGGCGAACAACCCAACCGGCAGCGGCATGTATTCGGTCTTCGAATTGAAGGTTAGCGCATAGATGAATTGCTGCGCATAGGCCTCGATGAAGGAGGAAATCGCCACCACGACGATGCCCGGCATGGCGATCGGCAGGATGACGCGGCGTAGCGTATAAAGCTGGCTCGCACCGTCGACATAGGCGGCCTCGTCGAGCTCCCGGGGAATGCGCCGCATATAGGTGTGCAGCAGCCAGATTCCGGTCGGGATGATGAAGGCCACGCCCGGTACGATCATGGCGAAATAGGTGTTGAGCACACCGAAGGAACGCATGAGCCGGAACAGCGGGATCAGAAGGACGGCGCCCGAGAACATCTTGACGGCAAGAAAAGCACCAAGCAGCAGGCCGGCCCCCCTGAACTCGAAGCGGGCGAAGGCATAGGCCGCCGGCACCGCAAGTACCAGCACGATAATGGTGATCGTGCCCGATATCAGGAAGGAATTGAAAATATACCAGCCGAAGCCCGGCACGCTGGTCCACATCGTCCGATAGGCCTCGAACGACCCGTTTTCAGGAATGAAGCGGTAAGGTGACGAAAAAAGCTGGCTGAGCGGCTTCAGCGACACCAGAAAGCCCTCGACGAAGGGGGCGAGAACGAAGGTCAGGAACAGCAGGATGCCGGCATAGATGCCGACAAGCTCATACCATCTGTAGCGATTGATCATCATCCGCTGGCTCATCGCTTGGCTCCTGCTGAAAAGCGGCTGGTCAGGCGGAAATAGGCAAGGCAGAAGAGCGACAGGAAGATGCAGATCAGCACCGCGCGGGCCGAGCCTTCGCCATATTTGTACGACCCGATCGCCGTGCGATAGGTGTCGATGATCATCGTCGTCGTCTCGCCATTCGGGCCGCCGCGCGTCAAGATCCAGATGATGTCGAAGGAATTGAAGGTCGATATCAGCGACAGCATCGACATGGTGACCATCGAGGGCACCATCAGCGGCAGTGTGATGCGGCGGAGGCGATAGAAACGGCCGGCACCATCCGTCCAGGCGGCTTCATGGAGATCTTGCGGGATCGCCTGCATGGCCGCCAGCATATACAGCGTCACCATCGGCACGCCGATCCAGACGTCCGTGATGATCGTTGCCCAAAACGCCGTGCTGCCGTAGGCAAGAAAGGCTACCGGGCTGTCGACGAGGCCAAAGCGCTGCAACAGGCCGGAAATCATCCCGAACTGGCCGTTGTACATCCAACCCCACATGAAGATGCCGATCGCCATCGGCACGACCCAGGGCGGCATGGTCAATACCCGGAACAGCGCCCGGCCGGGGACCGCCGCGTTCAAAAGCATTGCGCCACAAGTGCCGATGATCATCTTGATCGACACGGAGAAGAAGGTCCAGATGAAGGTCCGGACGATGACCGAGGCGAAGGTGTCGTTGAAAATCTTCGCATAATTTTCAAAGCCGACCCAGTTCGTCACCTTCTTAAGCGAAGCATCGGTGAAGGACAGGATGACGGTGTCGACCAGCGGATAGGCGACGATGACGAGGACGTAGAGGACAGCCGGAAGGAGCAGAAGCCAGGCGAAGATGACCGTGCTGCGTTGAACACCCATCTTGCGCCCCTCTCTATGCAGCTCGAGAATGCAGCGCTTCGTCGAACCTGTCCCAGATCGGACGCAGGTCCACGACCGTCTTTTTCATGCGCGCCTCGTCCATGGACAGCGCCAGAATTCCAGCTTCCAGCGCGTTCAGGGTCGAAACCGGCAGGTGCAGACCGGATCTCACATGCGCCATGATGTCGGCGGCCATCTGTTCGTCGGCGCCGTAATGCTGGGAAAGCGTCGTCCGTGTCGCGTATGTCTTCTCGATCACCTTGTTGCCGGTGAGCATTTCATGGACGTTGAAATAGCCACGAATGAAATCGCCCTCGGCCATGCCGCGCGAGCCCATGATGGCAAAGCGGCGGAATTGGTCGGGCACGTTGATATTGGTATGGAAATTCATGCCGACACCATTGGCATATTCGACGATCGCCACCTGGTAATCGATGATGTCGCCGTCGCTGTCGAAGACCTTGTCCGACCCCATCCAGCCACTCGGCTTGCGATGGAACATCTCCAGGTCATTGATCCCCTCCTTGGCGGGATCGTTTTCCGGGATGAAGCTCTTTCGTCCGCCGAAACTAGCGACACGCTCCGGCCGCGCTCCGATCACACCATTATAGAGATCGAGGTCGTGGCAGCACTTCTCCAGCATGAAACTGCCGGAATAATGCTCGTAACGGCGCCAGTCGCGCATGAAGAAGGCGCCATGATAGGGCTCGATATGCTCGGACGCCTCGATCGACACGATATTGCCGAGCTTTCCTTCGGCCTGCGCGGCCAGCAGGTCACGATACATCGGCGCATAACGCAGCACGAGACCGACGGTGAGCTGCTCATGACCGAATTTCGCCATCAGCCGGGCGAGCTCGATGCTGTGTTCGATGGTGGTGACCACAGGCTTCTCGGAAAAAATTTTCAAACCGGCTTCAAGGCCGATGCGAATGTGATCGAGATGCATATGGTTCGGCGAGCCGATCATCAGCAAATCGAGCTTTTCGTTGGCGATCAGCTCCTGGGGAGTGGCATAGGCCTTGCCGGCCGAAATGCCCTGTTCGATCAAGCCGGGCAGGCCCGCCGGCTCCGGATCAACATAACCCGCGATTTCGAAATTCTCGTCGATCGCTTTGAAAACATAGCCCAGATATCCCAGACGGAATCCGAGCCCGATAATTCCCACTCGCATACTCGTATCGTTCCC
Source organism: Rhizobium sp. RCC_161_2 (assembly GCF_041355235.1). NCBI lineage: Bacteria > Pseudomonadati > Pseudomonadota > Alphaproteobacteria > Hyphomicrobiales > Rhizobiaceae > Rhizobium > Rhizobium sp. RCC_161_2. The sequence goes on from NZ_JBFUPL010000005.1 coordinate 342,268, forward strand.
ACGACGTAATTTATTTTCGTCAGCTTGAGACAAATTTTCGCATTCGTCAACGAGCTTCGGTAAAATAGTCAAAAAGATGAAATTTATTTTCAGAGTCACGCAAAAAGCTGCGCAGGCGATAGGCGACCGCTTGCGTCAGATTTGATGCTTCTGCCGATTATTTCGGCACGATGACGGATCATCTGTCCGGGCCATTGTACTGCCAGTATTGATAGTTAGGCTTGCTGGTGCTCTCGGATATGACACCATTCTGCTCGCAGACGTAACCGAGACGCGGCAGGCCCCGCCAGAAAATGCCATCGTGGAAATCGCGAACGTGCACGGTGGTCGTGCGGCATTGGAATTTTTCGTCCTCGGCCATTTTCGGCGCGGTCACCCCGGGCAGATTCCTGTAGGGATAGACGGGGCGGACGTAGGGCTTGGGAAGCAGCGGATTGTCAGCGAAACTCATAGCCGGCATGGCGCTTGCAAGGAGCAAGGCAGCAATGACGATTTTCGATATGGTCCACATGACGTCCTACAATCCTTCCGCATGCGCAAACGCGACGACGGCCGCGTAGGTCGCTTGAATATAATGTCGCGCGCGCAACACGCCAACGGGCGGGTCGGGAAAATCGGCCTCGGGAACATATACGTGAACAACGGGTTATTCACGATACGTTACGGCGATGAGAATGCTTTTACCTCAGCATGTGAAATTGCCGTACAATCCGAGTTTGAGAAAGGTGAGAACCTTGTTATATAATATCAGCACTGTCGCTATAGTTTATTATCGCCGGGATTTCTATTTGTGGGAGTAAAGATGATTCTCGATCAGGCCAATCGGATCATCGAACATGCGCAAGCGCTCGGCGCAGACAGTTTGGCTCAGCAGGTCCGCATTTATGTCATCAATCTCGATCGCTCGCATGAGCGTTGGGAGAGATTACGCGGGCAGGCAGCTCGATATGACCTGAATGTCGTGCGGGTTGCCGCGATAGACGGAGCCAAGATTCTGGAAGGCGACCGCCTCGATTTCCAGCCGCAGCAATTCGTCTATCACAACGGTCGCAAGCCGTTGGCCGGTGAATATGGTTGCTACCGCAGTCATCTGCTTGCCCTTCAGCAGTTCATCGACAGCGGTGACAAGAGGGCCATCATCATGGAAGATGATGTCGAGCTCAATGAAAGGCTGGTCCCACGCGCGCTGTCGGCCATGGACAGCGTTTGCGGCGCACGGCTGGTGAAGCTCGTCAACCATCGGCTGGTCGGTTTCAAGCCGCTATCGGAAACCACGGAAAATGACACAGTCGGCCGCTGCATGCATGGGCCGCAAGGGTCGGCTGCTTGTTACATCGTCAACCGCGCCGCGGCGAAAAAGCTGCTGGTCACGCTGAAACCGATGCTTCTGCCCTATGACGTCGCCCTTGAGCGCGGCTGGTCAACCGGGGTCGAAACCTTCTCCACTCTCGAAAACGTCGCGGATTTCAGCCCGCATCGCTCTGATACGACGATCGGCAAGCGCGTGCATTACCGCGCCGTGAAGCGGCATTTCCTGCTACGGGCAACAGCCTACTGGTTCCGCGCCTGCGATCAGCTTCATCGTTGGCACTATGCGATCAAGGCCAAGCCCCAAGCGGCTCCGGGGGAATAACGAGACCTAGCGCATTCGAGGAAAAGTGTCCGGCGGTTTTCCGTGCGGAATTGCGTCAACACAACAGGATGGAGCGTTTGAAAACGGGGCCGGTTTGAGGCGATCCATGATTCAGGCTTCTGATGTGGACAGCAGCGAATCGGGCCTCGATGGCCGCCGGTGTCGGGGACACCTCAAGCGTCCGTTGTTGGACCAGGCGACACCTTGGAGATTGGAAGCATGGCGCTCAAGCGGATGGACAACATAGGTATCGTCGTCGAAGACCTCGGAGGGGCGATTGAGTTCTTTCGCGAACTCGGCCTCGAGCTCGAAGGGCGGGCCACGGTCGAAGGAGAATGGGCCGGACGTGTCACTGGACTGGGCGATCAGCGTGTCGAGATTGCCATGATGCGCACACCGGACGGCCACAGTCGGCTCGAGCTCTCCCGCTTCCTCTCACCGCCCGTCGTCGCAGATCACCGGAACGCCCCGGTCAATGCCCTGGGCTACCTCCGCGTGATGTTCGCCGTTGATGACATCGACGAGACGCTTGAAAGGCTCCGTACGCGCGGCGCGCAGCTCGTCGGCGAAGTCGTCCAATATAAAGACGCGTATCGGCTCTGTTACATCCGTGGGCCTGAAGGGCTGCTCATCGGACTCGCGCAAGAACTCAGCTGAGGCGCATCAAAGGCCAGCCTGGGGTCAATGTTCTGCCGGGACGCTGGGTCGTCGAGCGGACCTTTTGGCTGGATGACACGATGGCGGCGCCTTGTCCGCGACTATGAGACCCGCATCGACGTCTCGGAAGCCATCTCCATGTCGCCATAGGCAGTCTTCTGCTCCGAGGTATCAGCCACTGACGTTCTCAAACGGGCCCTAAGGCGACAATCGCGCAATGTGGTCGAAATTCGGCTCGTCGAGGGGCAGATCCATCTCCCGCTCGCGGAAGACGAGGTCGACCACTTCGCCGCTCGGGGCGTAGCCGGACACGAGTTTCTGCAACAGGCCCCTCGCCATCGGCACGTCGTTTTCGTCAAGCGCCGCCTGAAGAGCAGCCAGCTTCTTCGACAGTTCCGGCCAGGGCAGGAAATCCTCCTTGGCCCGCATGATGCGCGGATGGCTCGTCGCCTGCGGATTGTCGCCGATCAGCAACTCTTCGTAGAGCTTTTCGCCCGGCCTCAGGCCGGTGATCTCCAGTTCGATATCGCCGTCCGGCTCGTCCTCGTCCCTGACCGTCAGGCCGGACAATTCCACCATGCGACGCGCGAGGTCGGCGATGCGCACCGGCTCGCCCATGTCGAGCAGGAAGACGTCGCCGCCGCCGGACATGGCGCCGGCCTGGATGACAAGCTGCGATGCCTCGGGGATGGTCATGAAATAGCGGGTGATATCGGGATGCGTCAGCGTAATCGGGCCACCGTCGCGGATCTGCTGGCGGAAGAGCGGCACGACGGAGCCGGACGAACCGAGCACGTTGCCGAAACGGACCATGGCGAAATTGGTGCCGGCGGCGCCGGGCTTGCGATCCGCATCCATCGCCTGCAGCACCATCTCGGCCAGCCGCTTGCTGGCGCCCATGACATTGGTCGGGCGCACGGCCTTGTCGGTGCTGATCAGCACGAAGTCCTCAACGCCGCAGTCGCGCGCCACCTCGGCGGTGGTCAGCGTTCCCAGCACATTGTTGCGAATGCCCTCGACGGGATTGTATTCAACAAGCGGCACATGCTTGTAGGCGGCGGCATGATAGACGGTCTTCGGCCGCCAGGCCTCCATGATCTGCCTCAGCCGCCGGTCATCGCGAATGGACGCCAGGAAAGGAATGATGCGAATATCGCCATTTCCAAGCGTGGCCGCCGCCTTTTCCAGCTCACCATGAATGGCATAGAGCCCGAATTCGTTCTGGTCCACGAGCAGCAGGCAGGAGGGGCCATTCTTCAGGATCTGACGACAAAGTTCGCTGCCGATCGAGCCGCCCGCGCCGGTCACCATGACGACCTTGCCGTGGATGTTCTTGTCGATGAGAGCACGATCGGGCGCGATCACGTTGCGGCCAAGCAAGTCTTCGATGTCGAGTTCACGAAGATCGGAGACGGCGACGCGCCCCTGGGCGAGCGCCGTCAGATCTGGCATGGTGCGCACGGTGACACGCGCTTTGCGCATGCTTTCCAGAATTTCATTGCGGCGCTGCCGCGACGCGTTCGGCAGCGCAAGCAGCACGCCCTTGATATCACCGGAGACCACCAGCGCCGGCAGATCGGTCGGATCGTAGATCGGCAGGCCGCCCATGATGCTGCCATGCAGATTCCGGTCGTCATCGAGATAGCCGACGACATTCAGTTCGGCGCTGTTGGCAAGGGCGCCGGAAAGCTGGCGGCCGGAGGCGCCGGCGCCGTAGATCAGCACCTTGCCGAGCTGGTTGCGGTTCAGGAGCCGCTGATAGGCATTGCCGAGCCAGTAGCGCGTCCACATGCGCGACAGGCCGATGGCAATCAGCAGCAGGAGCGGCTGTAGAATGCCGACGGTACGCGGCACGCCGGGCACGCTGATCGCCGTGAAAATGGTCATGAAGGCGAGCGCATAGATCGCCACCGCCTTAACCACGGTCATGAACGCCGACATGCCGGCGTAACGGAAAATAGCGCGATAGAGGCCAAGGACGATGAAGATCGGGATGGCGACGAGCAGCGAAACGATGGCGGGCAGCCATTCGACGCCCTCGAGAATCACCCAGTCGTCCAGGCGAAGACAATAGGCAAACCAGACGGTCAGCACACAGAGGCTGGCGTCAACAAGCAGCGCCAGCGCACGCTTCGTCGAACGCGGCAGCGCCAGGAACGGCAGGACAAGCTTATCCGCGGGCACCATCGGTCAATTTCCCCTGGCGCCGGTCGACGGACCAGCATACCGCTTCTCTCGCATAAATTGCACCATCACGCATTGCACGACACAGTATGATTGTCTTTATGCTTCCATTAGAAAAATGCAATCATTCTCTGCGTCCATTCACTTTTAGAACAGCCGGCGCGCAATTGCATCTCTGATCTTGAAACAGGCACTTGTCGCAAAAAGATGGCAACGAACGTTACTTCCCGAGATATCCGCGAATGACCGGATGCCGGAACAGGCCGGCGAGGATAGCAAAGGCCATGCCGAGCCCCATGCCGAACAAGGCACCGGCGATCAACCCCGCCACCATCATGACCTTCCGGCTCGGCCCGTCCGCCGTCAGCGGCGGCTCGGCTTCGGAAATAACCCGGATATTGCTCTGTGACAGATCCCGGGCGTCGCTGGTCTGACCGGATCGCTTCAACAGCGCCTGGTACGCATCGCGAGCGGCTGCGGCCTTGCGTTCGAGTTCGTTGAGACCGACCAGCTTGCCTGAGGTATTTACCTGCGATGCCTTTTGCACCGCCAGCTCCTTGGCGATATCCTGCTCGGCCTTCTGCGCCTGATCGTAATCGGCTCGTGCCGAGGTCGTCTGCCGCTGCAATTCGCTGCGGATCTCTGTCGCGAGACTATCGAGCGAGGATTTGGCGGCAAGCAGGCGTGGGTGACGGGCGCCGAGCTGGCTTTGCAGGCTGCCGACATTGGCGGCAAGCACCGCATATTGCTGGCGCAGGCTGCTGAGCGGCGTGGAGGCGGCCGTCGCCGTGGCGGAAGGGCCGTTGGACACGACGTCCGTAAAGCTCAGCCTGTCAGCGGCATCGGCGCGCGCCTTCGCCTCGATCGTTTTTTGTTGCGCCACCACCAGCATGTCGTTGAGCGCGGTCAGGCGCTTGTCGGACATCAGGTTGCCTGCAACGGCGACCATATCATTGTCGGCACGATAGGCCTCGGCCGCCTTTTCGGCAGCGCGCACCTGCTCGCGCAGATCCTCGAGCCTGCCATCCAGCGCGGTATTGCTGGTTTGATAGCTGCTCGCCGCCGCCTTGCCTTCCTCCTCGATGAAGGATGTAACAAGCTGGTTGGCGATCCCGGCCGACTTTTGCGGATCGCGCGTCGTCACCTTCAGCGACACGACGTAGGTGCTGGCCTCGCGGGCAATCTGCACGGCCTTCGCCAAGACGGTTACCGCCATGTATTTCGCCGCGTCGCCGCTCGCCCCGCCATTGAATTGCGGATCCTGATCGAGCTTCAGCGCGTCGACGACCCGGCCCAACACCTTACCGGAGGACAGGATCTGCGTCTGGCTGTCGATCATCGTCAGGATCAGTTCCGGCGCTATCGGCGGAGACTGGGACGAATCACCGCCGCCGGTTTGACGCGGGTCGAAATAGAGGCTGGTTTCAGCCGTGAATTTCTGCGGCAACATCGGAATGGCGGCCGCCCCTAGCACGGCTCCGGCCACGGCGAGCGCCAGGACGAGACGCTTTTTCGCCCAGATCGAACGGACGGCGGAGCGCAGGTCGAGAAGCGGTGTGTCGGCAACGGGCGCTGATGGAGCCGCCTGCGGCGCAACGACAATCGGCTCGGCAGCCGGGATCGCGGCAGCCACGAGCGGCTGAGATTCCGGCGGCAAAGCGGCTTCCGGCCTGGGCTCGATCGCATGCGGCGGTTCCGGATGCGCCGGGATTGCCGGCTTTACGGCATCGGCCGGCGGCTCAGCGGCAACGGGCTGGACCTCATGGACGAAATCCCGCGGCCGCAGCACCGGGCCGCGCAAGCGCAAGCCTTCGCCCTGCCCTTCGGACGGCTCGTTGCTGCGCCAACTCGGAAAGTGGCTCGATCGCTTGTTTCGTTCCAATGAGCTCATACCAAACTTCCAGGGACCCGCTTGTACGGATCCCGCGCAGCAGATGCCGGGAGTTTAGAAATGTTTGGCTAACGGACCATTAAGGACACCACCAGGAAGTCCCCCGGCAAATGTCGGCAAGGTCCGGAAAAGTGCCCCTCTTCATCAATATTCAACCGGACAGGCCTATGAAGCAGGCCTCCAGGCGACGAGAAGAACGGGAGCTTGCAATGGCCGGATCGATAACGAGACTGCTGCGCCGATCGCTCGCGGCCATGGTCATGCTCGCCGTCCTCGCGGAGGCCAGCACCAGCCTTGCCGCGTCGCAGCTCTGCTATCGCGGCATCAATCTCTCCGGCGCCGAATATGGCGAGCGTGGCGGCGTGCTCGGCACCAATTACATCTACCCTTCCGAAGACACCGTGCGCTATTTCGCGGGCAAGGGGATGAACGTGGTGCGCCTGCCCTTTCGCTGGGAGCGGCTGCAGCCCGTATTGAACCAGCCGCTCGACGGAAAGGAGTTACAAAGCCTCAAGGATGCCGTCGATCTCATTCAAAAGCATGGCATGGCCGTCATCCTCGATCCGCACAATTACGGCTACTACGACAAGATCCAGCTCCCGCAGATGCCGACGACCGATCTCGCCTTCGGCGACTTCTGGGCGCGGCTCGCCGTCGAGTTCGCCAATCGCAAGGGCGTCTCCTTCGGCCTGATGAACGAGCCGCACGATATCAAGGCGCCCGATTGGCTGGAGGCGGCCAATACCGCCATCCGCAGCATCCGCACCGTCGGCGCCCGCAACCTCATCCTCGTGCCCGGCACGAACTGGACCGGCGCGCATAGCTGGTCCACCGACGTCCTTGGCGGTGGCGCAAACGGCACGGTCATGCTCGGCGTCAAGGATCCGCTCGATTTCTACGCCTTCGAATTCCATCAATATCTCGATGCGGACAGCTCCGGTACGCATCCGGCCTGCGACGGCACCGACAATGCCAGCAAAGGTATGAACGACGTCACCGACTGGCTGCGCAAGAACGGCAAGCGCGGCTTTCTCGGCGAATTCGGCGTGGCCGGCAATGATGGCTGCCTTGCGGGCCTCAAACAGGTCCTCGGCATCATGAACACCAACAGCGACGTCTGGCTCGGCTGGAGCTACTGGGCGGCCGGCGACTGGTGGGCGCCGGACGAGCCGCTGAATGTCCAGCCGCATAACGGCAGTGATAAGCCGCAGATGAAAGTTCTGGCGGATGGACTGAACAAGAAGGCCTCACTGGCCCCGACATGCGCCCTTATCAAGCCTGCAAACTGACGGGCGGTGGGCACCCGGCGCTTTGCCGCGAATCACCGGCCTGATATGGTGCCCACGGCCAGAGACGCCACGACCCCGGATATTCCATGCAAAGCTCAGGCGAAAAGCAGCCCATAAACTATGTCATTCTCGCCATTTCGCTGCTCGCGGTCCTGTATAATTGCATCCTCGCCTTCATCAATCACAACATCACGCCGCTGACGCCAAATGCTGTGGTGATGAGCGAAGTGCTCCTGCAGGTGGCAAGCTTCGCCTATATATTGAAGAAGGGGATTTATGAGGAGGATATGGCGCCGCTCCTCTATCTGCTTCTGACGATCGTGCTGACGGTCTTCGTCATCGCCATCAACAAGCAGCCCTATGTCGATCATCTTCGCAATGTGATGATCATCTTCGTGTTCTCCATCATGGGCAGGCTTTGCAACGAGCGCACGGTGAAGCTGGCGTTCAGGATTTCCTGCATCGCCGTGCTCGCCGTGCTCATCTGCGAAATCGTGTCGGTGAAGGAATATGTCGCGCTCTTTCATCCCGCCGAATATTTTCAGAATACGCGCGGCGTACCGCCGGCCACCTACAGCGATATCGGACTGTTCCGTGGCGCCTTGGGGTTCGAGGGGCGGTTTTCCTTCGGGCTGATAGACCATCGCTCATCGTCCATCTTCCTGGAGCAGGTCTCGCTTGCCAATTTCTGCGGTGTGATGGTCCTCTATCTGATCAGCTTTTCCGGCCGGCTGCGACTGTCCGACAGGCTGCTGTTCCTATCGACCGTCATTCTGATTCTGCTGACGAACGACACACGTACGATGCTGATCTTCAGCCTCATCAGCATCGCCGGTTATTTCATCTATCCCTGGCTTCCGAAGATGCTCGACCTGATGACGATGCCCTTGATCATTCTCGTCGGCTTCGTCATCAACGCCCTCAAGCCAGGCGTTACCGGCGATAATTTTGTCGGCCGCATCAACGGTACGGTGAGAGCCTTCCTCGGCATGGACCTGCAGAGCACCATCGGCCTGCAGCTCGATCAGGTCGGCATCTTCTACGACAGCGGCTATGTCTACATCATATATGGCGCCACCATCTTCGGCCTGATCTTGTTCTGGCTCTACGCCTCACTCTATCCCGGCGGCCAGACCATCAATCAGCGGCGCCTCGGCCATGCCCTTTCCCTCTTCCTGTTCCTGAACCTGATGATCGGTTCCACGGCCATCTTCTCGATGAAGACGGCCGGGCTGGTCTGGCTGCTGGTCGGCTTCCTGAAGTTCAACGAGGGCACGCAGGCAAAGCAGCCGCAAACGCTCTCGCTCGCCACCAACGGCTAAGGCGGGGATGCGCCGCTCGAAGACGCAACGGGAACGGTTTTTCCCATCATCTTGCCTAAAGTAGCCCTCGAAACATGGTTGGGGGACATATTCCCCATACCTTCGATTTCATTTAAGCAGACGGCACCAAAGCAGGCGGGCACCCCCGGCAGGAGAGAGAAGAGACATGACGAGCTATGTATTGATGGTTTCCTGTCAATCGACGCGCGGGATCGTTGCGGCGATCGCCAATTATCTGGCCGACCAGGGCTGCAACATCGTCGATTCCAGCCAGTTCGACGATCTCGATACCGGCAAGTTCTTCATGCGGGTGAGCTTCATCTCCGAACAAGGGGTCGGACAGGAGGCGCTGGTCGAGGGTTTCAAGCCGATCGCGAAGAAGTTCGAGATGGAGGCCGAGATCCACGATGCCAGGAAGCGCATGAAGGTGCTGCTGATGGTGTCGCGCTTCGGCCATTGTTTGAACGACCTGCTCTATCGCTGGAAGATCGGCGCACTGCCGATCGATATCGTCGGCGTCGTCTCCAACCATTTCGAATACCAGAAGGTGGTGGTCAACCACGATATCCCCTTCCACCATATTCCGGTGACCAAGGCCAACAAGCCGCAGGCGGAAGCCCGGATCATGGAAGTGGTGGAGCAGACCGGCACGGAACTGATCGTGCTCGCCCGCTACATGCAGATCCTCTCGGATTCCATGTGCCAAAAGATGTCCGGAAGGATCATCAACATCCACCATTCCTTCCTGCCGTCCTTCAAGGGAGCCAACCCCTACAAGCAGGCCTATGAGCGCGGTGTGAAGCTGATCGGGGCGACGGCGCATTACGTCACTGCCGATCTGGACGAAGGTCCGATCATCGAGCAGGACACGGCGCGTATCACGCATGCGCAGTCGGCGGACGATTACGTCTCGATCGGCCGGGATGTGGAGAGCCAGGTGCTGGCGCGCGCCATCCATGCCCATATCCACTACCGCACCTTCCTCAACGGCAACCGCACCATCGTCTTCCCGGCAAGCCCGGGAAGCTATGCATCCGAGAGGATGGGGTGAGGGAGGGCTCTCGACGGAGAGCCTTTCCCGACTACAGCATCCGACGCAGCACCTCGTCCTTTTGGAAGAAATGGTGCCAGAGGGCTGCCAGGATATGCAGGCTGACGATCGCGTAGAGACAATAGGCCCCATATTCATGGATCTCGGCGGCGGCTCTTGCCAGCGGCTTGTCGAACGGCAGGAGGTTGGGCCACTCGAAAAGCCCGAACCACGGCAGGTCGCGACCGCTGGCTGCCGAGGTCGTGTAGCCGGCGAGCGGCATCAGGATCATTAGCCCGTAAAGCAGGATATGCACACCCCACGCCGCATAGTGGTTGAGGGTGCCGAGCGGCTGGCGATACGCAGGCTCGCCCAGGGAAAGCCTGAGTGGCAGGCGGATGACGATCAATACCAGCGCCGTCATGCCGAGCGATTTATGCACATCGAGAAGGCCACGGCGGAGCGCCGAGCCCGGCTCAAGATAGGAGCAATAAAGGCCGATGCCGAGCGCTGAGATGATCACGATGGCCATGATCCAGTGCAGAATTCGCTGCGACGGCCGGTATCGGAGTGTTGGCGCATCGGACGGGGCCTCGGTAATAGCGGACATATAGTGATTCTCCGGTGGTCCTGGGATTCGATGTTTATGGCGTGATCGGCCGGAATATGGCTGATTTGAGGGCTTGCCCAATCACCTTCTTGCGAGCGGACAGGCCCGTGGCGGCTGTCAAATCCGGATGCGGTTGACCCTCGCGCCGAGCAAGAACGCCTGACGCGAGGTGATAGAGACCGTCCAGCAAGACGCTGCCCGGTGCAGCTATCCCATCGAGGTTGAGCGATGTCTGCATCTAGGCAGACGCGATCGGTGGCCTATCTTCTATCCTATCGTTCGATCACCCTATCTGTTTTCGATGATTTTCTTTAGAATGGAATGGTTTAGTGTCGATTGAAACGAACCATCCGGGGGAGCCATGACCGACGCCGCGCTCGTCAATCGTATGCAACTGCCGAGACCGGACATCACGCCGGAGGAAGCGGCCGAACTTCTGCAGACGCATTACGGCCTGTCCGGAACGCTCACCGAACTCGGCAGCCAGCAGGACCGCAATTACCGCATCGACACCGGCACGAGCAATTATGTTCTGAAGGTCTGCCGCACGGAATATGACATGGTGGAGCTCGAGGCACAGAATGCCGCCATCCGCCATCTCCACGCCAAACCGGATGCGCCGCGCGTCCCCAATATCGTGCCATCGCTGAACGGCTGGGACATTCTGGCTGTCACCATTCGCGACCAGGATTACCTCGTTCGCTTGCTCAACTATCTTCCCGGCCAATCGTTGACGCGGCGCAAGCATTTGCCGCTTGCCTCGGTCTCAGCGCTCGGAACCCTCTCGGCGCGGCTTGCCCGCGATCTCGCCGATTTCGACCATCCCGGTCTCCACCGCAACCTGCAATGGGACCTGCGGCGCGCCGGCCCGGTCGCCGTGCAGCTCCTATCCGACATAACAGATCACGACACGCGCGACCGCATCGCCAAGACGATGGTCGCCGCTGTCAAGCGCATCCAGCCGCTCGCAGCTGAGCTTCGCGTCCAGCCCGTCCATCATGACGTCACCGACGACAATGTCGTCTGCCATCCGGATACGCATGGCCAGCCGATCCCGGACGGCGTGATCGATTTCGGCGACATCATTCAGGGCTGGCTGGTGGGCGACCTCGCCGTCACCTGCGCCTCGCTGCTGCACCATGCCGAAGGCGATCCCTTCGTCGTCATTCCCGCCATCAAGGCCTATCACGCGGTCTATCCGCTCGAGGAAGCCGAGCTGAAGGCGCTGTGGCCGCTGATCGTCGCCCGCGCCGTTATCCTTGCCGCCAGTGGCGAGCAGCAGCTCGCCATCGACCCCGAGAACGACTATGTGCGCGGCAATCTCGAGCACGAGCGCGAGATCTTCGACGTCGCCACCGGCGCCGATCCGGAGGTGATGGAAGCGGCGATCCTGCGCGCCGCCGGTCTCGACATCGCCCAGATCGCCACCGATGGCTGGTCGGCGCTGCTGCCGGATATCGCGCCGGACACCATCGCCGCCGTCGATCTTTCCACGACCAGCCCGCATTTTTCCGATGGCAATTGGCGGAAGCCCGACATGGACTGGCGGCTGCTCGCCAAGGAGGCTGTCGCCTCCGGCACGGCCGCGACGCGCTATGGCGAATTCCGCCTGTCGCGCGGCGAGCTGCTGAGCATGACGCCGCCGCAGAATTTCGCGCTGCACAGCGATGTCTGCCTGCCCGCCGGAACGACGGTCGCGGCCCCCTTTGCCGGACGCATTCAGTGGGACGGCCAGCATCTCGTTCTGGTGAGCGACGCAGTCAGCCTGCATCTCGACGGCATCGATTGCACGCTGGAAGAGGGCGCGGAGATCGAGCGGGGTGCGACCATCGGCACCATCGCCGGCGAGGGTTCGACGGTTGGTGGTCTGCGCGTGCAGCTCTGCCGCTCCGCATCGCGGGTGCCGCCACTCTTTGCCGTGGCACATCAGGCCGACGGTTGGTCGGCCGTCTGCCCCTCGCCCGCAGTCCTTCTAAGCCCAACTTGCGAAGCACCGCGAGAAGACGGCGCCCTGCTTACCCGGCGCGAGGCGCATTTCGCCAGGCCACAGAAGCATTATTACGAGACCCCACCGCAGATCGAACGCGGCTGGCGCGAATTCCTGTTCGACGTGGAAGGCCGCGCCTATCTCGACATGGTCAATAACGTCACCATGCTCGGCCATGCGCATCCGCGCCTGACCGCGGCCGTCGAGCAGCAATGGTCGCGGCTCAACACCAACTCCCGCTTCCACTATGCCGCCGTCGCTGAGTTCTCCGAACGACTGGCGGCGCTGGCGCCGGAGGGTCTGGATACCGTCTTCCTCGTCAACAGCGGCTCCGAGGCCAACGACCTCGCCGTCCGGCTCGCCTGGGCGCATACGGGCAAGAAAAACATGCTCTGCCTGCTGGAGGCCTATCACGGCTGGACGCTGGCAAGCGACGCCGTCTCCACCTCCGTCGCCGATAATCCGCAGGCGCTGACGACACGGCCGGACTGGGTGCACCCCGCCGTTTCACCCAATAGCTATCGCGGCCCGTTCCGGGGACCTGATTCGGGCGCTGACTACGTGGCCAGCGTCACGACGGTACTGGAGGCAATCGACGAGAAGGGCGAGGGTCTTGCCGGCTTCATCGCCGAACCGGTCTATGGCAATGCCGGTGGCATCGCGCTGCCGCATGGCTACCTCACCGATGTCTATGCCGCTGTGCGCGAGCGCGGCGGCCTCTGCATCGCCGACGAGGTACAGGTGGGCTACGGCCGGCTCGGCCATCATTTCTGGGGCTTCGAGCAACAGGGTGTCGTGCCGGATATCATTACCATCGCCAAGGGCATGGGCAATGGCCATCCGCTCGGCGCAGTCATTACCCAGAAGGAGATCGCCGCATCGCTGGAAAAGGAAGGCTATTTCTTCTCCTCGGCCGGCGGCAGCCCGGTAAGCTCGGTCGTCGGCCTCACCGTGCTCGACATCATCAGGGACGAGGGCCTGCAGGAAAATGCCCGCGTCGTCGGCGATCATCTGAAGGCAGGATTGATCGCGCTGATGGAACACTTTCCGTTGATCGGCGCGGTGCACGGCACCGGTCTTTATCTCGGTGTCGAATTCGTGCGCAATCGCGAGACGCTGACGCCCGCGACAGAAGAAACGGCCGCCATCTGCGACAGGCTGCTCGATCTCGGCGTCATCATGCAGCCGACCGGCGATCACCTGAATGTGTTGAAGATCAAACCGCCACTTTGCCTTTCGGTCGAGAGCACCGATTTCTTCGTCAAAGCCTTGGAAAAGGCTCTGGAAGACACCGTCTAATCTCTCCCGGCGATGGCATTAACCATTAGGGTAATTTGGCGGCAAGCGAATTTTAGTGCCTTTTGGGGATTGTCGAATCTCGCGGTAATTCCTATCTGTCCATCGGTGATCGGCGATGCCGTTCCGCTACGGGAGGTTGCGCGGAGGTTGATACAACCATCCTCGTAATTAGCCAGGTACGGAATTATATTTTACCGATCGTCGATATTTTGACATCTTTCGGAATATGTTTCTGGAGATGGAATCGCTATTCTCTGCTAAGGTTGTAGATAATAGCACACCGGATCACCGGCTCCCTTAAGCGGAGCCAGAACAAGTACAACACCAACTAAGGAAAGTGACATGCTGAATATCAAATTCACCGCCTCGATCCTTGGGTGGTCCGTGCTTGGCCATGACCGTTCGGGCGTGCTCTCCCGCCCGTGCTGTCGAATGTGACGTTCGTCCCCTAATCGGATTCAAACAGTCAATTCGCCATGTCTGCGCCGCTAGGGCGCGGAGGGAGTATTTTTTATGAAGAAGCAAGTCATCGAATATGCCGGCGTTCCCGTCGGCATCGTTATTCCGGATGAAGACCGGCTGAAGTTCATCGCCGTGAAATACCATGTCCACGATCTGGACGAACAGCGTTTCAGAAGCACGGACGAGGTCAAGCTCGCCATCCGCGATCTCCTCTCACGCCAACAGGCTAAGCCGATCCACGTTTGATGGACCGGCTTAGCCGCCACTTTTGCATTACCACATCACCCGCCCTCGCCCTTCGACAAGCTCAGGACTCCCACCTCAGGGTGAGGGCTAGTCTTTTCGTCTCAATGGCCGACCCTATACTGCTTGCGTTTCCGCAATCGGATTTTGTTACATCTCGACAGAGGTCCATTCCGCCCTCATGGTGAGGAGGCCCACAGGGCCGTCTCGAACCACGAGGGTCGGCCCCTACAGCGCGCGCGCCACAAACCCATCTTGTCTTTTCCCCCTCTTTGCGATCCTATCGCCATGACAACCTCGCGCTTCGAAAGGCGAAGGATTTTTCATTGGCTGACCTCCTCAATCTCCTGACCGACATCGACGGTGTTGCCGTCGGTCATTCCACCGATCTTGCGCTTGGCTCCGGCGTCACCGCCATCATCTTCGACGAGCCGGCGGTCGCCTCCGGCTCCGTGCTTGGCGGTGCGCCCGGCGGGCGGGACACGGCCTTGCTCGATCCGGCGATGACCATCAGCACGGTTGACGGGCTGGTGCTGTCGGGCGGTTCGGCCTTCGGGCTCGATGCGGCCGGCGGCGTGCAGGCGGGCCTGCGTGAGATTGGGCGCGGCCTGCAGATCGGAACGGCGCTCATTCCCCTGGTGCCGCAGGCGATCCTCTTCGATCTTATCAATGGCGGCAACAAGGATTGGGGCCTCTATTCGCCCTATCGCGACATGGGCTACGCCGCCTTCAAAGCCGCGCAAAAGGGCGCCTTCGCGCTCGGCACCGTCGGTGCGGGCACAGGCGGGACGACGGCGACGATCAAGGGCGGGCTCGGCTCGGCCAGCGCCATCAGCAGCAGGGGACACAGGATCGCCGCCATTGTTGCCGTCAATGCTCTCGGTACCGCCACTATCGGCGACAGCCCGCATTTCTGGGCAGCGCCCTTCGAAGAGAAGGGCGAATTCGGCGGGCTCGGCATGCCCGGGACCATCGACACGCGCCTGCGGCTGAAAGGCGGAAATGTCACGGCAACCACCATCGGCGCCATCGTCACAGACGCACAATTGACCAAGGCGGAAGCCCATCGCCTGTCGATCTGCGGCCATGACGGCCTTGCCCGCGCGCTTCTGCCGGCGCATCTGCCGCTCGACGGCGACACGGTTTTCGCCGCCTCCACCGCCAGGCATCCAAGAGACGACATGCCGAGCTTCATGGAGCTTTGCCATCTCGCCACCATCGTCATGGCCCGCGCGATTGCACGCGGCGTATACGAGGCAACGGCGCTGCCGGTCGAGGGCGCGCAGCCGGCCTGGCGGGATCGCTTTCCCAACCGAACGGCCTAGCCGGAGATCCATCCATGCAGATCCGGGCGCTAATCTATTTCGACGAGCTGGTACGCACCAACTCCATGCGCCAGGCGGCGGAAAACCTGAACGTCGCGCCGACGGCGATCAGCCGGCAGATCGAAAATCTCGAATATCATTTCGGCACGCCGCTGGTCGAACGCAGCGCTCGCGGCGTCAAGCTGACCGCCGCCGGCGAGCTGCTGGCGGTGCGCGCCGGCCGGACGCTGCGTGAACTCGACCATGTGCATCAGCTGATCGAAGACCTGAAGGGACTGCAGCGCGGCCGCGTCAGCGTCTATGCCAGCGGCGCCACCGTCGCCAACCTGCTGGCGCCGGCGCTTGCCGAATTCAGCCTGCGCTATCCGAAGCTGCGCTTCGAGGTGAATATCACCAGCGCCCGCAGCGCCATCGAAGCCGTCAACGGCGCCGAGGCCGATATCGCCGTGACATTGTTCGCGCCGCCGCTGTCGGGAACCAAGGTACGGCTGCGCTCCGAAATCACCTATGACGTCATCGCCGCGACGAGCCATCCGCTGGCGACACGCAAAGAGGTCTCCCTTGCCGAACTTGCAGGGCATTCGCTCGCCGTGCCCGACCGATCCTTCGGCGCGCGGCAGGCCTTCGATGGGCTGTTCGAGCGCGAAGGGCTGGTGCTCGATCCGGTGTTCGAGAGCAGCTCGCTGGAAATGCAGAAGGAACTGGTGCTGCGAGGGGCGGCCATCACCATGCTGCCGGCGCTGACCGTGCAGCGGGAAATCCAGGCCGGCCAGCTGGTGGCGCTGCCGGTCGCCGGCGGCAAGGGGATCAGGACGCCGATCGATCTCTGCGTCGCGCCGGACCGCCAACTCTCCTTCGCCGCCGGCAAGTTTCTCGATTTCATCGAGCGCTTTATGCGCGAACAGGTCGTCGACAAGGGGAAGTACGATTGATCGCAGGCGAAGGATTTCAACCAGGCAAAATCAGTGTAGCCATATCAGCTACACTGAGCACACATTTTTAGAATTGTGTGTGCGCCTGCGAGATGACACTATTTTGAAAAAGGGCCGTATGCCGGAGGGAAAAGCCGGTATTGCGAGCTAGAGCCAAGGGAACTGATATGACCACGTTTTTACGTCCGAGCCTGGGCGATTTTGCTCGCCGTCTTGCCTGTGGCGCCGCAATCTCGGCGGGGCTGCTGCTGATGGGGATGACCTCGGCCGAAGCGGCCAAGACGACGCTGAACATCGGCATGACGGTCGAACCCACCGGCCTCGATCCGACGATCGCCGCCCCCGTCGCGATTGGTCAGGTGACCTGGCAGAACATCTTCGAAGGGCTGGTCGCCATCGACGAGAGCGGCAAGGTCATACCGCAGCTTGCCAAGAGCTGGGAGATTTCTCCCGATGGGTTGACCTATACGTTCAAGCTGCAGACCGGCGTCAAATTCCACGATGGCCAGGCCTTCGATTCGGCGGCGGCGAAATTCACGCTCGACCGTGCCCGCGACGCCAAATCCGTCAATCCGCAGAAGCGCTTTTTCGCCACCATCGCCTCGATCGACACGCCGGATCCCGAAACGCTGGTGCTGCATCTTTCCTCGCAGACCGGCAGCCTGCTCTACTGGCTCGGCTGGCCCTCTTCCGTCATGGTCGGGCCGAAATCTTCCGCCAACGACAAGACGACCCCCGTCGGCACCGGACCGTTCAAATTCACGTCCTGGGCCAAGGGCGACCATGTCGAACTTGCCAAGAACCCGGACTACTGGAACAAATCCGTCGATGTGAAGCTGGAGAAGGTGACCTTCCGCTTCATTCCCGACCCGCAGGCGGAAGCGGCGGCCCTCAAGGCCGGCGACCTCGATGCCTTTCCGGAATTCGGCGCGCCCGAGCTGATGAGCTCCTTCGACGGCGACCCCAGGCTGATGACCAAGGTCGGCAATACCGAGCTCAAGGTCGTCGCCGGCATGAACAACACGCGCAAGCCCTTCGACGACAAGCGGGTGCGTCAGGCCCTGATGATGGCGCTCGATCGCAAGACGGTCATCGACGGCGCCTGGTCGGGCTTCGGCACAGCGATCGGCAGCCATTACACGCCGAACGATCCGGGTTATCAGGATCTGACCGGCACGCTGCCCTTTGATCCGGCCAAGGCCAAGGCGCTGCTGGCCGAAGCCGGCTATCCGAATGGCTTCACCTTTACCATCAAGACGCCGCAAATGGCCTATGCGCCCAGAAGCGCGCAGGTGATGCAGGCAATGTTTGCCGATATCGGCGTGACCATGAATATCGAGCCGACGGAATTCCCGGCGAAATGGGTGCAGGACGTCTTTACCGGCCGCGACTACGACATGACCATCGTCGCCCACGCCGAGCCGCGCGACATCGACATCTATGCGCGCGACCCCTATTATTTCAATTATAAGAACCCTGATTTCAACGAGTTGATGAAGAAGGTCCAGCTGACTGCCGATCCGGCCGAGCAGGACAAGCTCTATGGCCAGGCACAGACAATCCTCGCCGAGGACGTGCCGGCACTCTTCCTCTTCGTCATGCCGAAACTCGGGGTCTGGGACAAGAAGCTGAAAGGGCTCTGGGAGAACGAGCCAATTCCCTCGAACGTCCTGACCAACGTTTCCTGGGAAGACTGAGCGGTATCGGCTCCAAGCTTGTGACCGGCGGCGCGTCCGCCTGTCGCAGGAAGCCTCGATGCCGGGCGTGACCCGGCCATGGACATGCAATGATCGTACTTCTCACCCGCCGGATCATGGGCCTTTTCCTGACCCTGATCGCCGTTTCGCTGCTGCTTTTCGCGGTGATGGCCCTGCTGCCGGGCGATCCCGCCGCCATCACGCTCGGCACATCGGCAACGCCGGAGACGCTGGCGGCACTCAGACACGAGATGGGCCTCGACCAGTCGCTGATCCTCCGCTACGGCCAGTGGCTTGGCGGCGCGCTGACCGGCAATCTCGGCATGTCCTATACCTATGGCGTACCGGTTGCCGGCCTCATCCTCGAGCGGCTTGCCGTGACGCTGCCGCTCGCCATCCTCGCTATCCTTCTCTCCATCCTGATCTCGGTGCCGCTCGGCGTTGCCGCCGCCGCCAAGCGCGGCGGCGTCTTCGACATCATCGCCACGCTGTTCTCGCAGATGAGCATCGCCGTGCCCGGCTTCTGGGTGGGGCTGTTGCTGATCCTGTTGTTCGCGACCTCGCTCGGCTGGATGCCGGCCGTCGGCTTTTCCGGCTGGGGCAATGGCCTGTGGCCGGCGTTGAAGGCACTGATCATGCCGGCGGTAGCGCTGGCCCTGCCGCAGGCGGGCGTGCTGACCCGTGTCACCCGCTCGGCGGTGCTCGACACGCTGCATGAGGATTTTGCCCGCACGGCTGTTGCCAAGGGCTTGTCTCGCAGTGCGGTGCTCTGGGGGCATGTCGTGCCCAATGCGCTGATGCCGGTAATGACCATTCTCGGCCTGCAATTCACCTTCCTCGTCGCCGGCGCGGTGCTGATCGAGAATGTCTTTAACCTGCCCGGCCTCGGACGGCTCGCCTATCAGGCGCTCAGCCAGCGCGACGTCATCGTCCTTCAGGATGTCGTGCTGTTCTTCGCCGGGCTTGTCATCGTCGTCAATTTCCTGGTCGATCTCTCCTATCTGATCATCGACCCGAGACTTCGCAGCGGAGCGGCACGATGACCATGGCCGAAACCGCCTCCCCTCGCCGTTCCCGTTTTCGCGCGCTGCGCCGCGCCAATCTGATCGTCGGCGCAATCATCATCCTCGCACTTGTCGGCGTCGCCGTTCTATCGCTCTTCTGGACGCCATTACCGCCGGCGAAGATGCAGATCATTCACAAGCTGCAGCCGCCGCTCGGCTTCGGCCTTCTCGGCACCGATCAGCTCGGCCGCGACGTGCTGTCGATGCTGATGGCCGGCTGCTGGAATTCGCTGTCGATCTCGGTGTCGGCGGTGGCGATCGGCGGCACGATCGGCACGATGATCGGTGTTGCCGCCGCCGCGCAGCGCGGTCTGTTCGAGGCGTTGGTCATGCGCGCTTGCGATGTCATCTTCGCGCTGCCGCCGATCCTGTCGGCGATGATTCTCGGGGCGTTTCTCGGTACCGGACGCCTGACCGCCATCATCGCCATCGCCACCTTCATGGTTCCCGTCTTTGCCCGCGTGGCGCTGAGTTCGGCGTTGCAGGCCTGGAGCCGCGACTATGTGCTGGCGGCGCGCGCCATCGGCAACACGCCCTTCTCGATCACCATGCGGCATGTGCTGCCGAATATCCTGAGCGGCATCATCGTGCAGGCGACGATCCAGCTTGGCCTGGCGATCCTGACCGAGGCGGGCTTGAGCTTCCTCGGCCTCGGCGTGCCGCCGCCGGCCCCGACCTGGGGACGGATGCTGGCGGATGCGCAGACCTATCTCGGACTGGCGCCTTGGCTCGCCATCCTGCCGGGTCTCGCCATCGCGCTTTCCGTCCTCGGCTTCAACATGCTCGGTGACGGCCTGCGGGATCTTCTCGATCCGCGCGAAGCCCGCCGCTGATTTCAGACCACAAAGAGTATCGACCATGACCGAAACGACCGACCTTTCCATCCGCCAGCTCCTTGAGAAGTTTTCCGCAAAGAGCCTTTCGCCGAGCGAATACTGGCTAGCGCTGGAAACGCATATCGCGGCCTGGGAGCCGACCATCGCCGCTCTCTACGCCTATGACCCGGAAGACGCGCGCAAGCAGGCGGCCGCCTCCACCGAACGCTGGGCGAAGGGTGCGGCGCTCGGGCCGCTCGACGGTATTCCGGTGACGCTCAAAGAACTGATCGCCACCAAGGGCCAGCCGGTGCCGCTCGGCACGGCCGCCGTCGAACTCGCTCCCGCCGTCGAGGATGCGCCGATTGCCGCGCGGATGCGCGAGGATGGCGCGGTGATCTTCGCCAAGACCACTTGTCCCGATTACGGCATGCTCTCCTCCGGTCTCTCCAGCTTCCACAAGCTCAGCCGTAACCCCTGGGACCCGACGCAGAACCCCGGCGGCTCCAGCGCTGGTGCTTCGGCAGCGGCCGCGGCCGGCTATGGCCCGCTGCATATCGGTACGGATATCGGCGGCTCGGTGCGGCTGCCCGCCGGCTGGACCGGCATTTTCGGCTTCAAACCGAGCCATGGCCGCATCCCCGTCGATCCCTATTATGTCGGCCGCTGCGCCGGCCCGATGACCCGCACGGTCGAGGACGCCGCCTACTCCATGGCGACGCTGTCGCGTGCCGACTGGCGCGACGGCACCAGTCTGCCGCCAAACGATTTCAACTGGATGGATCTCGATATCGATGCGCGCGGCTTGAAGATCGGCCTGATGCTCGACGCCGGCTGCGGTCTGCCTGTCGATGACGAGGTGCGCAATGCTGTTATTGCCGCTGCCAAGCATTTCGAAGAGGCCGGCGCCACCGTCATCGACGTCGCGCCGGTGCTGACGCGGCAGATGCTCGACGGGCTGGATGTCTTCTGGCGGGCGCGTTTTTGGGGCGATATCGTCAATCTGAGCGAAGAACGCCGCGAAATGATCCTGCCCTATATCCACTCCTGGGCAAAGGGCGGCGCCGATGTCAGCGGCGTCGACGCCGTGCGTGGCTTCAACCAGACGATCGAAATGCGCAAGAGCTGCGGCAAGCTCTTCACTCAGGTTGACGCGGTGCTGTCGCCGACCAATCCGATCGTCTCCTATCCAGCCGAATGGGCCTCGCCGACCAACGATCCGGCCCTGCCCTTCGAGCATATCGGCTTCACCGTTCCCTGGAACATGTCGGAACAGCCGGCCTCCTCGATCAATTGCGGCTTCTCCCGCTCCGGCATGCCGATCGGCCTGCAGATCGTCGGCCCACGTTTTGGCGACATGCTGGTGCTGAAACTCTCGAAAGCCTTTGAGACCTGGTCGGGCGGCGTGACGAACTGGCCGAAAGCGCCAGTCGCATAACCCCTTCTCCCCTCGGGGAGAAGGTGCCCGAAGGGCGGATGAGGGGGTAGCCCGGCATACTCGGAGCCGACCTTTGCGGCTGACGAGTATCCCTCTTCCCAGTAACGCCCCCTCACCCCGCGCGTACCGCGCGACCCTCTCCCCGGCGGGGCGAGGGTGAGGATTCCACCACCACTACAGCGTCGCCGCACCCTTTTCCTCGACATCGGCGCCGAGATCCTGAAGCGCCTTCTCGATGACGCGCAGATCATCCTGCAGACCGTCGTCGGCGCTCATCATGCTTTCACTGCCAGCGCGCTGAATGCCGCGCGCTTCGCTCTGCAGCTCGAGCAGCCGGTCGATCTTGCGGCTGCGCCTGAGATGGCTGTCGCCGAGAATGTCCCTGATCACCTGTTCCATCGCGGTAATCGGCATGATGCTTCTCCTCTCGAACAAAACGATGCTCAATCGAGAGAATAACGGTCCAGACCCGCGACGGTTCCGATCAGCGCTCAATCGCTGAAGCGTCGGTAGCCGGTCGGCTGCTCATAGAGCCAGCCGATGCGCTCCACGGCGGCGGCGAAATTCTCACGCGCGACGGTCATGGTGTGGCCGTTGGCATGGATCATGGTTTCCGCATCTTCCATCACCGCCGCATGGCCTTTCCAGAAGACGAAGTCGCCACGACGCAGTTCTTCGCGGGCGATCGGCTCGCCAAGCCCGGCCGCCTGCATGTCGGAATCGCGCGGCGCGGCGCGGCCCGTCATCAGGAGCGCAAGCTGGATCAAGCTGGAGCAGTCGACGCCAAGGCCGGAGCGGCCGCCCCAGAGATAGGGCGTTTCCATGAATTTCGCGGCGATATCGACATAGTCGCCGCCGTCATTGTAGCCGATCGGCTGCACATGCTTGGCGAAAATGGCGGTCCCGTCTTCCAGCACAACGTAATGATTGCCGCGCGCCTCCGCTGTGCCGGTGACACGAATGCGGCTGCCCATGGAGAGCACGCCGGTATAGGGCTTGCGTAATTCCGGCTCCGGATAAAGGAAAGTCCGCTGCGGAACGACAATATGGGTCGGTGCCGCCAGCCCCTCCTTGACCGTATCTTCGGGCAGATAGCCGACATAGCCGTCCGAAACAGCCTTGACCCAGGCCCAACCGTCCTTGCGCTCGAAAACCGTAACCTCTTCGCCGAGCAACAGCTCCGTATCGATGCCGCGTGCCAGATCCGGCTGAGGACGAAGGGCAACGACGGGGACGACCACCTGCGCGCTCACGCCCTCGACGAAGCGCTCGGCCTCGACCTTGCCCCGAAGGGAGGCTTCGGCGAGATCGGGCCGAAAGGCATTAAGGCGGCGGTCGAGCGTCATGACGATGGTTCCTAGACTGATAGTTTGCGGCCTTGCGCGATGACGAGATCACCGAGCTTTTCGAGATAGAGCGCGCCCGTTACCGTGCGCTTGATGATGACATTGCGACGATCGCGGTCGTCGCGCACACGGTCGACCAGCCCCATCTCGCCCATGGTATCGAGCGCGCGGGTAATGACCGGCTTGGTGACGCCGAGCGTCGCAGCAAGCCCGCGCACGGTATGCGGCGGCGGCACGAGATAGATCTGCAGGAGGATTGTTGTCTGCCGCAGGGTCAAATCATGATCCTCGCGGCGCACTTGTTCGAGCGCCACGCCATGCCAGAGGCCGAGAGCCTGCGAGGCAGAGAGTTCAAGCGGCAAAGGCAACCCCGG
This sequence comes from Rhizobium sp. RCC_161_2, assembly GCF_041355235.1. Taxonomy (NCBI): domain Bacteria; kingdom Pseudomonadati; phylum Pseudomonadota; class Alphaproteobacteria; order Hyphomicrobiales; family Rhizobiaceae; genus Rhizobium; species Rhizobium sp. RCC_161_2. Next base: position 365,866 of record NZ_JBFUPL010000005.1, read on the forward strand.
AGATCGTTACGCTACCGTTTCAGTTTCCGCCAAGATCGTGGCGGATTCAAGGGGGTGATTTATTCCAACCCTTCGCCCCGCTCCTGAGCTTGTCGAGGGGGTGGGAGGAAGATGGCTGCGGTGGCCACCTCGTGGTTCGAGGCCCTGTCACCTACGCTAACGCTACGGTAACAGCGCACCTCACCATGAGGTGGAGCGAATCTCGTGACCAGGCGAGAAGAGCAGCCCTCATGGTGAGGTGCGAAGGTCCGCAGGACCGTAGCCTCGAACCACGAGGGCGGATGAGGGTGGTGGGCCAGACCCTACCGCACGCTCTGCCGGATGTGATGATACAGCGCCCGGATCGCCTGCGCCTCGCCGCCGCCCGGCGAATGGGGGCGCTCGTTCTGGGCCCAGCCGTAGATGTCGAAATGCACCCAGCTCGGGGTCTTGGTCACGAAGCGCCGCAGAAACAGCGCTGCCGTGATCGAGCCGGCCATGCCGCCGGAGGGGGCGTTGGTGATATCGGCGAATTTGGCGCGGATATCCTTGTCGTAGCCATTGTAGAGCGGCAGGCGCCAGAGCGGATCGTCGGTCTCAAGGCTTGCCTCGGTGAGGTCGCGGGCGAGATCGTTGTCGTCGGTGAAAAAGGGCGGCAGGTCGGGGCCGAGCGCGACGCGGGCAGCACCCGTCAAGGTCGCCATATCGATCATCAGATCCGGCGCGTCTTCATCGGCATAGGCGAGTGCGTCGGCGAGGATAAGCCGGCCCTCGGCGTCGGTATTGTCGATCTGCACCGTCAGGCCCTTGCGGCTCCGGTAGATGTCGCCGGGGCGGAAGGCATTGGCGGAAATGGAGTTTTCGACGACGGGAACGATGACGCGCAGATCGACCTTCAGCTTGGCGTCCATGATCATCAGCGCCAAGCCCATGACGTTGGCCGCACCGCCCATGTCCTTCTTCATCAGCAACATCGAGGAGGCCGGCTTGATGTCGAGGCCGCCTGTATCGAAGCAGACGCCCTTGCCGACCAGCGTGATGCGGCGATGACCCTTCTTGCCCCAGCGCAGTTCGAGGAGGCGCGGCGCATCGGCGCTGGCGCGGCCGACGGTGTGCACCAGCGGGAAATTCTCCTTCAGGAGATCGTCGCCGATGATGACGGACATTTCCGCCTTGTAGTGCTCGGCAAGCGCCCGGAAGGCGGCTTCGAGCTGTTCCGGCCCCATGTCGTTTGTCGGCGTGTTGATGAGGTCGCGAGCGAGGAAGACGCCGGCGAGCTGCCGCTTGATATCGGCGGCATCGGCGTCGCGCGGGATCATCAGCGTCGGTCCGGCCGCCTTTTCCGACTTGTAGCGGTCGAAGCGGTAGCTGCCGAGGCCAAAGCCAAGCGAGAGCCGGTTCGCCGTCAGCGGCGCGGTCTCGATATGCCACTCGCCGGCCGGCAGGCTGCGCGCCAGCTTGCCGGTGAGGAAAGGCTGTTCCGAGGGGTTGGAGCCCAGCCCGAACAATGCGCCGCCGAGCTGGCCATCGGCTGTCGGGATCAGCAACAACGAGCCGCTTTCCGCCCTGTAGCCGGCCTTGTGTGCCCAATCGAGCGCGATCGGATCGATGGTGCCGGTCTCGATATGTGCCGGGGTAACGGCAAAGATCGGCAGCGTCGCGCCACCCTTCGAATTGAACGGCGTCGCGCGCTCGATGTACTGATAGGGGGCCATGACTATCCTTTGGCGGTCATTTCAGGGAATCATCGGTTAACTGTCTGTTAGGGTTAACAGATTATTGCTTGAGCGAACATTGCGTCAAACCTTTCCCTGTTCCGATTTGAGGCCAGACGCAGGACTCTGACATTCAGGGATAGGGACATGTCCGCCGCCTCAACCACGTCTTTGCTCAAGACTTTCCTTTTCCGTGGCGCATCGGCAGCTCTTCTGGCGCTGGCGCTGGCGGGCTGCTCGACGACGGGCAAGGACAAGATGACGACCGGTTCGATCTCGACGGTGTCGAAGCCGGTCGACGAGATGAGCGGCGCGGACCTCGCCCAGGCGACACTTACCCTCGGCAAAGCCTACGACGCCAATCCGAAGGATCGCGACACCGGCGTCAACTACGCCAATGTGCTGCGCATGAGCGGCCGCAACGAACAGGCGCTCGCCGTCATGCAGCAGGTGGCGATCACCCATCCGAGCGACCGCGGCGTGTTGGCCGCCTACGGCAAGGCCCAGGCGGCAGCCGGCCAGCTGCAAGAGGCATTGGCGACCATCGACCGCGCGCAGCTGCCGGACCGGCCGGACTGGCGGCTGGTTTCGGCCGAAGGCGCGATCCTCGACCAGCTCGGCCGCTCGAACGAAGCCCGCGGCAAATATCGCGACGCCCTCGTGCTTGCCCCGAACGAGCCGTCCATCCTTTCCAATCTCGGAATGTCCTATGTGCTGACCGGTGACCTGAAGACCGCCGAGAGCTATCTTCGCTCCGCCGCCGGCCAGCCGGCGGCTGATAGCCGCGTGCGCCAGAACCTCGCCCTCGTCGTCGGCCTGCAGGGTCGCTTCCCCGAGGCCGAGCAGATCGCCCGTCAGGAGCTCACGCAACAGCAGGCCGACGCCAATGTGGCCTATCTGCGCGGGATGCTGACGCAGCAGAATTCCTGGCAGAAACTCGCGGCCAGCGACAGCGCCAAGAAGGCGGTCAACTAGGCCCTCAGCGCCAGATGTGCCGCGGCAGACCCTCGCTTACCAGCCGGGCACCGAGAGCGCCAATGACGGCGCCCGCTACCCTGTCGATCCAGAGCTTTGATCCCAAATAAAGCGTGCGCGGGCGGTTCGACGAAAAGGCCAGCGTCACTACCGTGTACCAACCCGCCTCGATCGCGAAGACCGCCGGCGGCAGCGCGAGCAGCATCCAGAGAGCGGGCTGCGCCGGGAGAAGTGCGGCAAAGATACTGCCATAAAAGATCGCGGTCTTCGGATTGCTGAGCTGCGTGCCGAGCGCGAACCAGTAATTGCGCGCGACGCTCGCTCCGGCCGGCGATGCCGGCGCGTCAAGGGCGAGATCCTGCGCTGCGCCGCGCCAGATGCGGATGCCGATATAGATCAGATAGAGGCCGCCGGCGATCTTCAGGGCAAGATACAGCCATTCGACCTGCATCAGCAGCGCGCTCAGGCCGAACAGGGCCAGGGTCGCGAAGATGACACTGCCTGTTCCCATGCCGAAGGCAGCGGCCAGCCCCGCCTGACGCGAGCGGGAAACGGCAATGCGAGACACAAGGACGAAACTCGGTCCGGGACTGACCGCGCCGATAAGGACGGCTGCGATGACGGTGAAAAAGATGGCGAAGGACGACATGCTGCAACTCCCGTTTCAGTTAGAAATTTGCCCAGGCAAGCGGCGCTGTCTTTCCCATGCTCCTCGATGGTCGTCCATCTTACCTTGCCAGTTGCGCGGAATCGAAAGTTAAACGCTCTCGATGTCGTCAGCAAGTTCCCTCGTCAGAACTTATCCATCACCTGGATGATCGCCGGGCCGAGGATGACGGCCATGAGAACGGGCAGGAAGAAGACGATCATCGGCACGGTCAGTTTCGGCGGCAAGGCGGCCGCCTTCTTTTCCGCCTCGTTCATGCGCTCGTCGCGGCCTTCCTGCGCCAGCACGCGCAGCGCCTGCGAGACGGGCGTGCCATAGCGCTCCGCCTGGATGAGGGCTTGCGTCACCGACTTGACGATTTCGATCTGGGTGCGGGCGGCGAGATTGTCGAAGGCTGTGCGGCGATCCTGCAGGAATGAGAGCTCCGCCGTGGTCAACACCATTTCCTCGGCAAGTGCCGGAGATTGCTCCGCCATTTCCTCGGATACGCGACGCATGCCGGCCTCGATGGAAATGCCCGATTCCACGCAGATCAGCATCAGGTCGAGCGCGTCCGGCCAGGCACGCTTGATGGATTTCTGCCGCTTGGTTACGCGGTTGGAAATGTAGATATTCGGTGAATAAAAGCCAAGATAGGCGGTGCCGATGACGCCGAGAAGGCGGAATGCAAAGGGTTTGGCCGCGAAATAGCCGAGGCCGAAAACGAGGAAGACGGCGACGGCCAGGAACAGAAAGGGCAGCAGGAAGCGCGCCACCAGGAACATGTTCAGCGCGTTTTCCGAGCGCAGGCCGGCGGCGCGCAGGCGATTGACGGTGTTGGTATCCACCAACGCGTTACGGAGATTGAAGCGCTCGACGATCTGGCGGACGTTCTTGTTATTCTGGCTGCGCAGAGACGCCTTGCCGCCGTCCGTGTTCAGCCGGGCACGTTCGCGGGCCCGGATCTGCTCGCGCTCGGTGGAGACCGCCTTCATGCGCTTGTTGAGATCGCCGCGCTCGAGGAAGGGCACGGCGATCGTATAGAAGGTGGCGAAAACGGCGATCGCCACGAAAACTGCGAGGATCGTGCTGGGGTCGGTCAATCTGGCGGCGATATCGGAGGTCATGGGCTTTGTTTTCCTTCCGCTCAGATATCGAAATTGACCATTTGGCGCATGATATAGACGCCGATCGACATCCAGATACCGGCTGCTCCCATGATCAGGTGGCCGCGCGGATCGGTGAAGAGGATCATCATGTATTGCGGCGAGGTCAGGTAGACGAGCAGCATGACGATGAAGGGCAGCGCGCCGATGATGACGGCCGAGGCCTTGGCTTCCATCGACAGCGCGACCACCTTCGCCTTCATTTTCTTGCGCTCGCGCAGCACCTTGGCGAGGTTGCCCAGCGCCTCGGAGAGATTGCCGCCCGCCTGCGCCTGGATGGCGATGACGATCGAGAAAAAGTTCACCTCCTGCAGCGGCATGTGATTGTTCATGCGCGCACAGGCATCGGTCATGCTGAGGCCGACCTGCTGCGTTTCGACGACCCTGCGAAACTCGGTCTTGACCGGCTCGCGCGCTTCGCTTGCCACAAGGCGTACCGCGTCGTTGAGCGGCAGGCCGGATCGGATCGAGCGGGTGATGAGATCGAGCGCGTTCGGAAATTCCTCGAGGAACTTGTTCTGCCGGCGCTTGATGAGGAAGCCGACCACCCAGCGCGGCAGGCCGAAGGCGGCGGCGAAGGGCAGGCCGGCGATAACGGGAAGCGGGGCGCCGAAAAGGAAGGCGACGACCATGACGAAAAGGCCGAACAGGACGCTGAAGAGATAGAACCGCGCCGGTGTCAGCGACAGGCCGGCCTGTACGAGGCGTGCCTTCAGCGACTGCTTCTTCTTCGTGTTCTCGACTTGGCGCTTCTCCAGATCCTTGAGCGTGTCCTGCACCGATTTGCGCCGCTTCGACATTTCCTGCACGCGGTCGCGCGCCGCCTTGACCTTGGTGCGATCGCCCTCGGCCGCCTTGACCCGGCTAACGCGGCTGTCCGTCTTCTTCTGCGCCTCGATCCGGGAGTAAAGGACGCCGTAGCAGACCGCCGCCGCCGAAACGGCTGCGAGCACGACAATCAAAAGCACCACCGGATCGACACCGAACATCGGGAAAGTCCTATTTCGAGTTGTTTTCCATCTCGTCGAGGGCCGCCGCCAAGCGTTTCTCCTCGTTGTAATAGCGGGCACGGTCCCAGAAATGCGGTTTGCCGACGCCGGTCGACATGTGCCGGCCAATGATGCGGCCGTTGGCATCCTCGCCTTCCATCTCGTAGCGCATCAGGTCCTGGGTGATGATCACATCGCCTTCCATGCCGACCACCTCGGTGATCTGGGTGATGCGGCGCGAACCGTCACGCAGGCGCGCAGCCTGGACGATCACGTCGACGGAGGTGGAGATGATCTCGCGGACCGTCTTTGCCGGCAGGCTGTAGCCGCCCATGGCGATCATCGATTCGATACGGCTGAGGCATTCGCGCGGCGTGTTGGCGTGGAGCGTGCCCATGGAGCCGTCGTGGCCGGTGTTCATCGCCTGCAACAGGTCGAAGACCTCCGGTCCGCGCACTTCGCCGACGATGATGCGTTCGGGACGCATGCGCAGGCAGTTCTTGACGAGGTCGCGCATGGTGATCTCGCCCTCGCCCTCGATGTTCGGCGGGCGGGTTTCGAGACGGACCACGTGCGGCTGCTGCAGCTGCAGTTCGGCCGTGTCTTCGCAGGTAATGACGCGCTCATGGCGGTCGATGTAGTTGGTGAGACAATTCAGCAGCGTCGTCTTGCCCGAGCCGGTCCCACCGGAAATAACGATATTGCAGCGAACGCGGCCGATGATCTGCAGAAGCGTCGCGCCCTCCGGCGTGATGGCGCCGAAGCGGACAAGCTGGTCGAGCGTCAGCTTGTCTTTCTTGAATTTACGAATAGTGAGCACCGGACCATCGATCGACAGCGGCGGCGCGATGACGTTGACGCGCGATCCGTCCGGCAGGCGGGCATCGCAGATCGGGCTCGATTCATCGACGCGGCGGCCGACCTGGCTGACGATGCGCTGGCAGATGGACAGAAGCTGGGCATTGTCGCGGAAACGGATCTCCGATTCGATGGTCTTTCCGCCGACTTCGATGAAGGTCTGGCCGGCGCCGTTGACCATGATGTCGGCGATGTCGTCGCGGGCAAGCAGCGGCTCCAGCGGGCCGTAGCCGAGCACGTCATTGCAGATATCCTCGAGCAGTTCCTCCTGCTCGGAAATCGACATCGCGAAATTCTTGATCGTGATGATGTCGTTGACGATATCGCGGATTTCCTCGCGCGCGGCCTCGGCATCGAGCTTGGAGAGCTGCGACAGGTCGATCGTGTCGATCAGTGCGGCAAAGACCTGCGACTTGGTGTCGTAATACTCCTCGGTGCGCACCGGCCGGCGACGTGTCGGCGTCTGCATCGAGGGCGGCGGCACCTGCTGGCGCTGCGGCGAGGCCTCGCGCGCCGGCTCGACCAGTATGGTCGATGTCGCGGGCGGCTCGGCGGATGGAGCGCGCGCCGGCGCCGGCGGAGGGGCTATGCCGCCGCTCTTTGCAGGACCTTCATTTCCGCGTCTGCCAAACATGCCGTCGATCCAATTCTACGCTGACGCATGATCCTGAAAAATGCGAGCCGCCTTTCCAATCCGATCATGCGAAATCAAACAGTTACTTCCGTTTCAGGAGGCCGAGCAGGCCGCCCTTCTTTGCCTTCTTGAGCGCGACGCGCCCGGTAACGATGTGCGATATCTGCGAGAAGGTTTCTGCGATCGGCGACTTCGGATCGGTTTCCGAAATCATCCGGCCACTATTGGCCGCGTTGCCGAACAGGTTGATGTCGAAGGGAATGATGGCGATCGGGTCGGTTTCCAGCGGCTCGCAGAATTCCGAGGGGCCGATTTCCGGGCGCTTGGGCATGCCGACCTGATTGAGGATGAGATGCGGCGCCTTGTCGTTCGGACGCAGCTTGCGCAGCGCATCCAGCATGTTCTTGGCATTGCGCAGATTGGCAAGGTCCGGCACGGCGCAGATCACGACCTCGTCGACGGAGGAGAGCACGGAGCGCGTCCATTCGGTCCACAGATGCGGCATGTCGAGGACGGTCACGGGCGCGCTGCGCTGCAGGACGTCGAGCACCGGCTGAAAGGCCTGGCCTTCGAAATCATAGGCGCGATCGAGCATGGAGGGCGCCGCGAGCAGAGACAGGTGCTGCGAGCACTTGGTCAGCAGGCGATCGAGGAAGACCTCGTCGAGCCGCTCCGGCGCATAGACAGCCTCGGCGATGCCCTGGGCCGGGTCCTGGTCGAAATCGATGTTGGCGGTGCCATAGGGCAGATCGAGATCGGCGAGAATCGTCTCGACCGAGAACAGGGTGGAGATGCCGAAGGCGCAATTATGCGCGATGGTGGAGGCCCCTACCCCACCCTTGGCGCCGATGAAAGCGACGCTGCGGCCAATCGGCTCGGCATCGGGATCGACAAAAATCGCCGCCATCGCCGCCATGATGTCGGTCATGGTCACGGGCTGGACGATATATTCGGAAATGCCGTTGCGGATGAGCTCGCGATAGAGGCTGATATCATTGTGATGGCCAACGATCACCACCTTGGTGGTCGGATCGCAAACGGCGGCGAGCGGCGCGAGCTCGGCCAGGAGATTCTGCGGATTGGCGCGGGTTTCCAGGATGATCAGATTGGGCGTCGGTGTCGAGGCGAACATGTTGGCCGCCGCCGCCGTGCTGCCGCCGGTGATCCTGAGATTGACCTTGGACATGCGCCGGTCGTTGGCGCATCGATCCATCACCTGGTGCAACTGCTCGCTCTCGCAGAAGGCATGCACGGAAATGCGCGGCAGGGGCCGCATATTCTCGATATCGCCCGTGCGCGGCGCATCTTCGGCGTCCGCCGCGGTCGGCCTGATGTCGTATTCGATGGCGCTCATGACTTTGTCCTGTTGCGGCGGCTGGCTCTCATGATCAGAAACTGCTGACTGACGCGGCGCTGGTTGCGCTTGAGCCGCTGCGATAAGCGTCGATCACCTTGCTGCGCTGGTCGGCATCGATCGGCGTCATGGCCCGCGGCGCGATGAGATCAGTCGGATTGGCAACCTGTGCGGCGAGGTTGTTCTGGGTGGCACAGCCGAAATTGTAATAATTCTGATTGTCGAAGGCATTGTCGGCGAGATCCGCCGGCCATTGACCGCAGGCATTGGTGACCGCCGTCGTCGCCATGAAGCGGAGGCGGATCGGGGCAGCATCGCCGGGACCGCCAGCCGGATAATAATTGTCGACGATGCGCGCCGACGGGATGCCGCTTGCCACCAGTTCCTGGCGGATCTGCCGGCGGAGGGCGGAAGCAGCTGGCGAATTCGCCGATTCCCGCGGGGTCATGATTTCCACCGTGCCGGTGGCATGCGCGCGATAATCCTGAACGAAACCGCGCACGGTATCGCGCATGCCGGAGGTCAAACGGCGATCGCTGACGGAAACGGGAATGTCGACGCGGTGTTCCTTATCCGTCAGCACGATCGGATGGCGCTGACGATAATCGTCGGTGATAGCGCTGGTGGTCATGCCATCCCTGGAGCCGGCGCAGCCGCTGACAGCGGCTGTTGCGATCAAGACTGGGACGATCATGGCCAGCGCGGCAAACCGCGGCCTGCCGGTGCGGGGCGCATTACGATCGAGGCTGGCCATCTTTTGGTCTCTCGTTGATCCGGTTGAAAAGGGGCGCGTCACGATCGTTCCCCTCATTTGTAGATGAAGCCGACCGTGCCGTGGAAATCGGCGTCGGCGACCGGCGGCGCATCCTTGCGGCCGTAGATCTTGTTGACACGGTTCATGAAAAAGACGCCGGCATCGCCCGGCGGCGAGAAATTGTCGTCCGGACGCGCGATCTGGTTGCGCGCTACCGGCCGCACGAGATAGGGCGTTGCAATGATCACCAGCTCGCTCTCGTCGCGCTGAAAGGTCTTCTGGCGGAACAGTGCGCCGAGGATCGGGATCTTCGAAGCGCCGGGCGTTCCGGTAGTGGACTGCTGCACGTTGTCGCTCAAGAGGCCGGCAAGAGCGATCGAGCCGCCCGATGGCAATTCGACAGAGGTGTCGGCCGCGCGCCGATTGTAGGTCGCGGCACCCGTGGTGCCGGTCGGTTCGGAGACCTGGGTCTGGACATGCAGGCTGATGCGGCCGGCGGAAAGGACAACAGGCGTGAAGGCAAGGCTGATACCATAGGTATATGGCGTGATCGTTACGTTTCCGTCCTTGTCGATGACGGAATAGAGCGTCTGGCCACCGGAATTGAAGGTCGCTGCCTGGCCCGAGATCGCCGTCAGCGTCGGTTCGGCAAGGGTGCGGACGGCACCGGCCTGCTCCATGGCGTTGAGATAGCTGCTGATATTGTATTTGCCGAGCGCGGTCTTGAACAAGGCGCTGAGGCCGCCATTGCCCGTGGCGGAGGTTGAATCGCCACTGATATTGCCGAGCTGCGCGACGGTGAGGCCAGAGGAATTGCTGACGAGATTGTCGAAGCCGATCTGTTTCAGCACGCTGCGCTTGACCTCGGCGACGGTGACCTTCAGCGTCACCTGATCCTCGCCCTCGATCTGCAGAAGATTGACGATCTGCGAGGTCTGCCGCCCTTCGGCGAAGAGAGCGACCGAACTGTCGCCACCCGTCCCGCTGGCGGTTTCGGTGCGGGTGGTCGCCTCACCGCCCTTGAGGAATGCCCCGGCCAGTTGCTGGGCGCGGGACGAATCCTGTGGTGTGCGTACCGAGCCAGTCAGGACGATATTGTCGGAGACGATCTCGACATTGATGTCGGAGTCCGGGATGAAGCGCTTGAGATTGGCCTGCAGACCGGAAATATCGCGCTCGATCTGCAGGTCGAGGCTGACGATCTCCTGACCGTTGGCGCCGAAGACGAAAATATTTGTCTGGCCGACCGTCTTGCCGAAGAGATAGATGCGACGCGAGGTGCGCGTGACCGCATCCGCCATCTTGGGATCGGACACGAGAATATCATGGGCATCCGCCGGCAGGTCCACCACCAGCGCCTTGTTGAGCCCGAGCTTCAACGTGCGCTTGGTGTTCAGGCCGGAAATGGTGACGATGCTGTCGGCACCGTCAGCCCTAGCAACCGCAGTCCGCAGAAAGACAGGCGCTTCGGCAAAAGGAAGACCGGCAAAGGCGACCGAGAAGGAGAGCGCCGCCAGGAGGGGAAAGCCGGTTATCTGGCTGATTTTCAACATGGTGCCGCCCCTTCTCATTGTGTCTTGGCCGCGGCTGTGCCGTTGGCAATGATGGCGCCCGACTTGATGACCTGCACAACGGCGCCGCCATTGTCGCCGGTCAGCAGATAATCGGCCGCCGTCGTATCCGGCTGTTGCGCGTCGGCAACCGAGCGCAGCGCCAGCGTCAGCCGGTCGGCCATCTGCTGAGCGACCGCAAGCACCTTTGTCTGGTCCGGCGTCAGCTCCAGCGTTGCGGTGGTGCCGACCACGGCCTTGCTGCCGTCCTGTTTTTCCTCGATCTGCTGATCGACGGCCAGGATGCGGACATTGCTGAGCACGGTCTCGGTCACGAATTTCTGGGTGTCGCCCTTGCGCACCATGATCACATCGACGCGGTCATTGGGGAGAATGAAACCGCCTGCGCCCGTGGCGACCGAGATTTCTGTGGCGACGGCACGCTTGCCGGAGGGTAGCAGCGAGGACAGAATGCGGCTGCTGGCGTCGGCGACCTTTTCCTCGCGGATCGGCTCACCCTCGAAGATCGGCAGGCGGACGACCGCGCCGTTCAAGTCCTTCAGCGCATCTGGACGATCGGCTTGGGTGATGAGACCCTTGACCACACCGCTCTGCGGCCAGGCCATCCAATGGATCGATTTGTCATTGAGGCGCGATCCCACGGGAAGATTGGCGTCGGCAACCAGTACATTGACCGTAGCCTCCTTCTCCACCACCGTCTCGACCTGCTGCACGATATTGCGCGAGCCGGCCAGATGCATCGCCAGCAGTCCGGCAAGCCCTGCCGCGACGACTGCCACTGCGAGTATCATGATGCGAGCGGGTTTCATTGATCATTCCTTGGGGAATACGATTCTTCGCCCCGCAGAATGCTCAGTAATTGGTGTAATTATGGTTAATGGTGTCTTACATCTACTATTGTTTCACTATAACTATTTAAGCAATACAATATATAAAGACACGCCACACCAATCGAATACTTAGTATTTTCTAATTTAGAGAATATGCGATGTGGCCGCAACCACCAGCGGCGACGAAGGGAAGGCGAGAAAGCCGCCAATGGCGATGGCAATGCCATAGGGGATCTTCTTGGCGATCAGCAGCGAGTTCGGCAGCGGCAGGCCCATGGCCATGATGGCATTCGACTGCGAGCGTATCATCAGGATGACGATCGTCACCGCGCCGCCGAGGAAGGCGACATAGACGAGGAAGGTGAGAAGCGACGGATCGAAGCCGAACCAGATCGCCGATGCCGCCAGCAGCTTTGCATCGCCGCCGCCCATGACATTCAAGGCGAAGAGCGCGAAGCAGGCACAGAAAACGATGGCTGCACCGGCGGCATGCGTGCCGATCTCGGGCAGCGTCAAGCCGATGAGCGGCGCAAGCACAACAAAGGCGCCGAGCAGAATGAGCGACACCCGGTTCGGGATCGTCATGGTCAAAAGGTCGGAGATAGCCGCGACCGACAGGCAGAGCGGAAAGATCAGCAATGTTGCGGCTTCAAGCATTGGATATCCCCGGCTCAACCTACAAATGTCAAAAACCGCTCACTATACGGAGCGGTTTCCGAACATCTTACATCACTATATTACTAAGCGATTAATACTTAGCAGAAGCGTTGGTCATCTTAGTCGAAAGATTAGCAAAAGTCGTGTTAAGCGTGGTGCCCAGCGTCGTAGCACCGGTGATGATGGCGACAGAGATCAGGGCAGCGATGAGGCCGTATTCAATGGCGGTCGCGCCGGATTCGTCTTTCAGGAAACGCGAAAAAAGCTTGGTCATAATTTAACTCCACTTACTTTGTTGACAGCACGTCCGCCAACTGTGCCGTTGATCGGATGGGTTGAACCGTAGCGGTTGGCCGTTTCCATCGCTTTAAGGAAGTGGGTTAACAGATCGCCAATTCCGAAGCAAAAATAGACTAGTTAATATAAATTCAGGTCTTTCCGGGCATTTTTAAAGAAAATCTTCAGACACAACGCAAAGTTTAGAGATTAATATATTAGCTTTATATACTTCATGTGCCGGAATATTGCATGCGTGACACGAGAATCCCGAAATGAACGTCAAAACGGCCATGCCTGCCCCGTAATAGCATCAATAACTGCACTCTTAATCGTTCATTTACCCTTCTTTCTCATTCTATCTGGGAATTGCTTCCGCCATCAATTTCATGAGGCCAGACCATGCCAATCCGCGGCAAAACCGCATTTCTTGCCGGCGTCGCCGCCATGGCAGGCCTGATGCCGCAGCCTTCGCGCGCCGCCGATGACGGCATGCTGCGTGTCTATATGGATCACGCGCGCGTGCTGAAGCTCGATCGTCCGGTCAGCAAGGTCATCGTCGGCAATGCGCAGGTTGCCGACGCGACCGTGGCGGATCCGAAGACGATCGTGCTCACCGGCCGTAGTTTCGGCACCACGAACATCGTCCTGCTCGATGCCGACGGCAACGCTATCGTCGACGAGCGCATCCTGGTCTCGATCGACGAGGGCAATACGGTGCGCGTCTTCCGCCAGACCGACCGTTCGGTGCTGTCCTGCACGCCCAACTGCGAGCAGCATGCCCAGCAAAACAACAATGCTGCGGCCGCCACCAGCCAGTAAGGCCGGCATCTCGCGTCCATATTTCATTCAATTATACTGTATAAGCCAAGACTTTTCTGAATAATGTGCGCTTCCTCTAAATATGGAGGGAGAAGAGAAACGGATTGTCAAGGAAGCCGCCCTAGTCTCGCCACGATTCAAATCGCCGCGGATTCCGTTATGACGCCAGATGACGCTCTTCTTGGAGACAAGGCCTTTGCACCGCGGCGTGCGAAGAGGGGCCTGCACGCGTTCGGGCGCGCCCGTGACGGCGCCGCCGCCATCGAATTCGCGCTGCTGGCCATCCCCTATTTCATGATCATCTTCGCGATCCTGGAAACCTTTGTCGCCTTCATCGCCGAACAGGTGGTTTCCAACGCCGTCGATACGCTATCGCGCCAGATCAGGACCGGACAGATCACCGCGGCCAACACGACCGGGCAGCAGTTTCGCCAGGCCTTTTGCAACGAGATCTCTGTGCTCATCGCCTGCTCGGCGGCTGAACTGGCGACACCCACGAACCTTTACCTCGACGTTGAAACCTATCAGACCTTCGCCGCCATGCCGACGGCGATCCCGCGTGTCTCGTCCGACCCCTATTCCGACCTCAATACCACGGGCTTTTCATTCGCTCCCGGCGGTAGCGGGACCATCAACATGGTGCGCGCCTATTACCGCTGGCAAATCATTGTCGATCTGCTCCGGCCCTATCTCACCAACATCCATCCATCCGACGGCTCGATGCCGAGCACCTATCTCATCGTCGCGACGGGTGCCTTCCAGAACGAGAACTATTGATGAGGTGGCGGGCTATTCCAGGAGAGGTGCTGGCGGCAAGGCTTTGCACGCGCCTGCGGCGCTTTACCCGTGACGAGCGCGGCATCGGCGCCATCGAATTCGCCATTCTCTTTCCGGTGCTGCTGATGCTCTATCTCGGTGCGTTCGAAATCACCGTCGGCCTCAGCGTCGAAAAACGCACAAGCCGGGCGGCCGGATCCATTGCCGATATCCTGACCCAGCAAACGAGCGTCACCAAGACGCAGCTTGCCACCATGCCCTCCGTCGCCGGCGCCATTTTCACGCCCTATGCCACCACCGGCCTGACGCTGAAGGTCACCGGAATCCAGATCGACGCAGCTAGCAGCGCCACCGTCGCCTGGTCCTGGGCGCAAGACGGCAGCAAGCCCTATACGGCCGGCAGCGCCGTCAGCGTGCCCGGCGACCTCAATCTGCCGAGCTCTTTTCTGATCCGCACAGAACTCGCCATTCCCTATCAGATCCTCAGCTTCGGCTCGGATTTCCTGCCCGCCGGCAGCAACCAGATCACCATCGGCCGCTCCTATTTTTATCGCCCGCGTTCGGGAAGTGCCATCGCCTGTAGCGATTGCTGAGCAGAACTGCTTTCGCTTGGGCGCAACAGTCCTCATCAGCGAGAAAATTGCCAAGTTCACGCCTCCGTTATATGGGTGACGTCCAATGCGCCTGACATGAAATGTCGCGCGCCGAGCAATCTTATCGGGTGACCCATGGCACGCGCATTTCTCTTCGTTCTGGACTCCTTTGGCGTCGGCGGCAGCCCGGATGCTGCGGCCTATGGTGACGAGGGCGCCGATACGCTCGGTCACATCGCCGAATTCTGCGCGGCGGGTGCGGCCGACCGCGAGGGCCTGCGCTCCGGCCCACTGTCGCTGCCGATCATGTCGGGCCTCGGGCTGCTGGAAATCGCCAAGGCGGCGACGGGTCGCTATCCTCTAGGCATGCCGGTGCCGGAGAAGCTTTATGGCGCCTATGGCTGCGCCAACGAAGTCTCGCGCGGCAAGGACACACCATCCGGCCATTGGGAGATCGCCGGCACGCCGGTCACCTTCGACTGGGGTTATTTCCCGACTGACGGTGACGCCTTTCCGCCGGAACTGGTGGAGGCGATCTGCAAGGCGGCCGATCTCCCCGGCATTCTCGGCAATTGCCATGCCTCGGGAACCGATATCATCGCGAGATATGGCGAGGAACATATCCGCAGCGGCAAGCCAATCTGCTATACTTCGTCGGATTCCGTCTTCCAGATCGCCGCGCATGAGCAGCATTTCGGCCTGGATCGGCTGATCTCCCTTTGCCAGATCGCCCGCACCCTGCTTGACCCCTATAATATCGGCCGCGTCATCGCCCGCCCCTTCATCGGCGAGACGCCGGCGAGTTTCGAGCGCACCGGCAACCGTCGCGATTTCTCCGTGCTCCCGCCGGAGCCGACCCTGCTCGACCGGCTGGTCGCGGCCGAACGCAAGGTGCATGCTGTCGGCAAGATCGGCGATATCTTCGCCCATCAGGGCATCTCCAGGATCATCAAGGCCAACGGCAACATGAAGCTGATGGACGCGACGCTGAAGACGATGGACGAGGCCGCCGACGGCGATCTCGTCTTCACCAATTTCGTCGATTTCGACATGGTCTATGGCCACCGCCGCGATGTGGCCGGCTATGCGGCGGCGCTCGAAGCCTTCGACGCCCGGCTGCCGGAAGTGCACAGGAAGCTGAAGCCCGGCGACCTCCTCATCCTCACCGCCGATCACGGCTGCGACCCGACCTGGCGCGGCACCGATCATACCCGCGAGCGGGTGCCTATCATCGCTTACGAACTCGGTATTCGCCCGCGCTCGATCGGCATCCGCCAGACCTATGCCGATATCGGCGAAACCGTTGCACATCATCTGGGAATTGCGGCGGGGCCGCATGGGAGGAATTTTCTGTGACATCGCATTTGAAGAAGGTCGAGCTGCACTGCCATCTGGAAGGTGCGGCTCCCCCGGCGCTGACGCTGGCGCAAGCACGGAAATACAATGTCGATACCAGCGCCTTCCTGCGCGACGGCGTCTATCTCTGGAAGGATTTCGCTGAATTCCTCGTCTGCTACGATAAGGTCTCCGAAGTCTATCGCACCGAGGAAGACTATGCGCTGCTAACCGAGACCTATCTCGAGGAGCTTGCCGGCATCGGCACGATTTATAGCGAACTGATCGTCTCGCCCGATCATGGCGACCGCATCGGGCTTGGCGCTGACGCCTATATGGAAGGCGTCTCAGCCGGTATCCGCGCCGCCAAGGAAAAGAGCGGCATCGAGGCCCGGCTAATCGTCACCGGCGAGCGTCATTTCGGGCCGGAGCGGGTAGCGAAGGCGGCCGAATATGCGGCCAGGAGCGACAATCCGCTGATCACGGGTTTCAACATGGCCGGCGAGGAGCGCATGGGCCGCGTCGCGGATTATGCCCACGCCTTCGACATCGCCCGCGAGGCCGGCCTCGGCATCACTATCCATGCCGGCGAAGTCTGCGGCGCCTTCAGCGTTGCCGATGCCGTCGAACTGGTCCGCCCCGCGCGGATCGGCCACGGCGTGCGCGCCATCGAGGATGCCGATCTGGTCAAGCGCCTCGCCGATCTCGGCACCGTGCTGGAGGTCTGCCCCGGCTCCAACATCGCCCTCAATGTCTTCCCGGACTTCCCGTCGCACCCGCTGCGCAAGCTGCGCGACGCCGGCGTGCGCGTCACCATCAGTTCCGACGACCCGCCCTTCTTCCACACCTCGCTGAAGCGCGAATACGAGCTGGCATCGTCAGCGTTCGGCTTCAGCGACGAGGAGATCAATGCGATGACCCGCACGGCGATCGAGGCGGCCTTCGTTGACGAGGCGACACGGGCGGCGTTGCTGGGAAAATTGGTTTAACTAAAAGGGTCGGGATTGAAATTTGCCCCATAGAGCGGTACATTGCCTCAAGTTGGAGTCATAAATGATCGTAAGCTTTCGCGATGATTGGCTGCGTGATTTTTTTGTCGAAGATGTACACTCAAAGAAAATACCAGCCGATCTGGATAGCCGGCTGTTCCGCAAACTCCAAATGATCGACGATGCGACGACGGATCAGGATTTGCGGATCCCACCTAGCAATCATTTCGAGAAATTGCGGGGCAATCTCGAAGGCTTTTGCTCTATCCGCGTCAACGAGCAGTGGCGGCTTATCTTCAGATGGGATGGTGGCCATAGTGAAGCGACGGATATCTATCTCGACGACCATAGCTATCGGTGAGGTGAACCATGCTGATGACAAAGCGCAAGCCGGCAAGCGTCGGCGATATACTGGTCGAGGAGTTCATGGAGCCCTTCGGCCTCACACAAAGCGCACTGGCCGAGGCCATGGGTGTGCAGAGAAAGCATGTGAACGAGTTGTGCAACGATCGCCGCACCGTGACGGCGGCGACGGCCCTTATCCTTGCCCGCGTATTTGGCAACAGCCCGGAGTTCTGGCTGAACGTGCAACGGCGCAACGACCTCTGGGACGTGATGCATTCTCCCCACGAACGAGAACGGATCGAACGCGCCCGCCCGCTGTCAGCGGCATGAGTTTGGGGATGAAATAGGCCCAATGGCCCTATTTCCTTGCACCAAAGACAATTTCCGTGAAAGAAACATCTCACATCACGGAATTACTGGAAGGCTGAAACCATGGACGGCGTCACTGTCATCGATCACCCGCTTGTGCAACACAAGCTCACAATCATGCGCAAGAAGGAGACGTCGACGGGGAGCTTTCGCCGGCTGCTGCGCGAGATTTCGACGCTGCTTTGTTACGAGGTGACGCGCGATCTGGAAATGACGATGGAGACCATCGAAACGCCGCTGCAGCCGATGGAATCGCCGATCCTCGAAGGCAAGAAGCTGGTTTTCGCCTCGATCCTGCGCGCCGGCAACGGCCTGCTCGAAGGCATGCTGGATCTGGTTCCCTCCGCCCGCGTTTCGCATATCGGCGTCTACCGCGATCATGAGACGCTGCAGCCGGTCGAATATTACTTCAAGGCACCGGAGGATATTGCCGAGCGCCTGATCATCGTCGTCGACCCGATGCTCGCGACCGGCAATTCCTCGATCGCGGCCATCGAAAAACTGAAGGAACGCGGCGCCCACAATATCCGCTTCCTCTGCCTGCTCGCCGCCCCCGAAGGCATCGCCAATTTCCGTGCGGCGCATCCAGACGTACCGGTCTTCACCGCGGCGATCGACAGCCATCTGAATGAAAAGGGCTATATCGTTCCCGGCCTCGGCGATGCCGGCGACCGCATGTACGGCACGAAGTAAATCCTGCTTCTCTCTTTGTTTTTCGCCCGGCAGTGTCAACTGCCGGGCTTTTTATTGATCTGTTTAGCGGCCTGTCAGCAAAGCTGATTTAAACGATGGGGATCGATGGGCTCGACAGCACGAGTCCATGGGAAGGATCTTCGCCGATGCTCGTTCGCGTCCTTGTCTTTGCCGGTATCATCGCCGTGGCGGCGACACAGGTCCCGTCGCTGCTGAATACCCAGATCGCCACAGAAGAAAGCCCGGTGCCTACCGTCAGCACCCCTTCTTCCGGACAACAGATCTCGATGGTGAGCCTGCCGCATGGCAGCGTCCTGCTGCCCGCCGGCCTAGGCGGTCATTACCAGGGCGACTTCAAGATCAATGGCCGGCCGGTGCAGGGCATGATCGATACGGGCGCGACCTATGTAACGATCAACGAGAGCACGGCGCGCCGCCTTGGCATCAGCGGCAGCGACCTCGATTATCGCTACACCACGCAGACCGCCAACGGCCCGTCCAAGGTGGCGCTCGTCAAGCTCGACCGTCTTGAGATCGGCACGATCAAGGTCCGTGGTGTCGAGGCTGTCGTCTCGAAGGATGGCGCATTGAGCACCACGCTGATTGGTATGAGCTTCCTGAAAAAGCTCAATTCCTACGGCGTCGAAAATGGCTCGTTGCGGCTAACGCAGTAACCCCGTCAGATCCGCGAGACGATCACCGGCGGCAAAATGGGAGCGTCATCCGCGATGCGATAGTTTGCGGCGAGATCGGCTGCGGCTTTTTCGGCGCTCGCATCGTCAGCCGCGTGAACGGTAGCAATACGATCGCCTTTGCTCACCTTCGTTCCGAGCGGCAGGATATCGCTGAAGCCGACACGATGGTCGATCTTGTCCTGCGGACGACGGCGGCCACCGCCGAGATCGATGACACCCACTCCGATGGCGCGGGCATCGCAGGTAGTAAGCCAGCCGCCCGAAGCGGCAAGAACCGGTTTTTGTATCGGTGCCGCGACCAAATATTTAGCCGGATTCTCCAGAAGATCCGCAGGACCACCAAGGCTATGAACCATTCGGCCGAACAGCTCGGCGGCCTTGCCGGAGGCGAGCGCATTGCGGGCGCTGGCTTCGGCCTCGGCAAGTGTCTTTTCGACCCCCGCCTGCGTCAGCATTTCGGCCGCGAAGGCCAATACGACTGTCTCCAGCCGCGTGCCCGCCTTGCCGCCCTTCAGGAAATCCAGGCAATTGCGAAGCTCGACGACATTGCCGGCGGCATCGGCCAGCGGCTGGTTCATGTCGGTGATCAGCGCCGAGGTCTTCACCCCCGCCCCGTTCGCCACCTCGACCAGGGATCGGGCCAGCGTTTCGGCCTCTTCCGCTGAGGTCATGAAGGCGCCGCTGCCGATCTTGACATCCAGCACCAGCGTTTCCAGCCCGGCGGCCAGCTTCTTCGACAGGATGGAGGCGGTGATCAGCGGCACGGAATCGACGGTGGCGGTGACATCGCGCACGGCATAGAGCTTGCCGTCGGCGGGCGCCAGGGCTCCGGTCTGGCCGATGATGGCGCAGCCCACCTCGTCCACCACCTTGCGGAAGCGCGCGGCGTCCGGGGTGATGCCGTAGCCGGGGATCGATTCCAATTTGTCGAGCGTGCCGCCGGTATGGCCAAGGCCGCGGCCGGAGATCATCGGCACGGCAAGACCGCAGGCAGCAGCGATCGGAGCCAGCATCAGCGAGACATTGTCGCCGACGCCGCCGGTCGAATGCTTGTCGGCGATCGGCCTGCCGATTCCGGACCAGAAGAGCGTGTCGCCAGAGCGAGCCATGGCCAGCGTCAGCGCCACGGTCTCCTCGCGTGTCATGCCGCGAAACCAGACGGCCATGGCAAAGGCGCCGATCTGGCTTTCCGCCAGTTCGCCACGCGCCAGAGCTCCGATGAAACTGTCGATATCGGCGGCTGAAAGAACGCCGCCGTTTCGCTTCAGCCGGATGATCTCCTGCGGGATCATGGCTTCAATAGCCTGCCGAGGCTGTCTTAGATTGTCCGCCGGCCAGCACGCCGAGGATATCGTCGAGCAGGCTCGAGGCACCGAAACGGAAGGTCGAGGGCATGGCCCAGTCCGGCGCCATGATGGTCTCGGCAAGGCTCAGATAGAGCGCCGCGTCGGCAACGGAGCCGATACCGCCGGCCGGCTTGAAGCCGACCTTGCGGCCGCTGTCACGGATCGCCCGCAGCATGATGTCGGCCGCTTCAAGCGTCGCGTTGACCGCGACCTTGCCGGTGGAGGTCTTGATGAAATCGGAACCGGCCTCGATCGCCAGTTCGGAAGCGCGCTGGATCAGCGCCACGTCCTTGAGTTCGCCGGTTTCGAGGATGGTCTTCAGGATGACCGGTCCGGTGCATTCCGCCTTGACGGCCTCGACCATGTCGGTGACGGCCTGCTCGTTGCCGGCAAGCAGCGCCTGATAGGGAATGACGAGATCGATTTCGTCGGCACCATCGGCGATCGCCTCGCGCGCCTCGGCGGCGACGTCGGCCACTTCCATGTCGCCGGCCGGGAAATTCACCACGGTCGCGATCTTCACCGCATGGTCGGTGCCGAGGATGCCGCGCGCCTGGGCGACGAAACGCGGCCAGATGCAGATCGCGGCCGTGTTGCCAAAGGGCGATTGCGCCCGCTCGCAGAGCGTCTCGATCTGGGCCGGAGTGCAATCATCCTTGAGGTTGGTGAGATCGAGAAGGGAAAGCGCAACGGCCGCCGTTTCTCTCAGGGAATGGCTCGTCATTGTCAGTTTCCTCCGTCCGCAATCATTTCTGTCAGGATGGCCGCGAGACGGGCGCCGCCAACCGGAGCCATGTCCTTGGTCTCCTCATGCGTCAGCTCGGCGCCGGTCATGCCAGCACCATAGTTAGTAATGACGGAGGCCGCGGCAACCCTTAGACCGAAAAGACGCGCCAGAATGACCTCCGGCACCGTCGACATGCCAACGGCATCGGCACCGAGGATGCGCGCCATGCGGATTTCCGCCGGCGTCTCGAAACTCGGGCCGGAGAACCACATATAGACGCCGTGCGAGAGCTTGATCTCGGCCTTTTCCGCCGCCTTGCGCATCCGCATGATGAGATCGGCATCATAGGCGCTGGTCATGCCGACGAAACGCTTGTCGCTTTCCTCGCCGATCAGCGGGTTCATGCCGGAATAATTGATGTGGTCGGTGATCTGCATCACCGATCCCGGCGGCATTTCCTCACGCAGCGAACCGGCCGAGTTGGTCAGGATCAGCGTGTCAATGCCGAGACCCCTGAGCGTCTCGATCGGCACGCGCATGGCGTTGGCATCGCCCTTTTCATAGTAATGCACGCGGCCGGACAGCATGATGACAGGGACGTTGCCGAGACGGCCCGCAACCAGCGTGCCGGCATGGCCGGAAACGGCGCTGACGGGAAAGCCCGGAATCTCCGCATAGGGAACACGCACGGCGTCCTGCACCTGATCGACGAGCGAACCCAGGCCGGAACCGAGGACAATGCCGTAGCGTGGCTGGAGATCGCCGAGCTTTGCGGCCAGTATATCGACGGCGGCGGTCATCCCAGTAACTCGGTTTCGAAGCTGAAGGGCAACATCTCGTCCATGGTCATCGTCTTCCTAACGCCGGTTTCGTCGCAAAGATAGATGCGCGTTTCCCTGCTGGCAAATTCGGCGATCTTCTGCCGGCAACCGCCGCACGGCGGGCAGAGCGGCAGCTTCTCGGCGATGACGGCCATTTCGACGATCTTCTTGGCGCCGCCCATGATCATGTGGCTGATCGCGGTCGGCTCGGCGCACCAGCCCTGCGGGAAAGACAGGTTCTCGATATTGGCACCGGCATAGATCTTGCCGTCTTCGGCGCGGATCGCCGCGCCGACGGGGAATTTCGAATAGGGGGCATGAGCAAAGGCCATCGCCCCGCGGGCGGCCTCGAACAGATCGTGCGACATGAACTAGTGCTCCTTGGTATAGGGCACGCCACCGGCCTTAGGCGGCTTGGCGACGCCGATGAAGCCTGCGAGCAGGATGCAGGTGAGGATATAGGGCAGCGCCTGGAAAATCTGCACCGGCACCTCGCCGATGCCCGGAACCGCCTTGCCCTGCATGAAATTAGCGAAGGCATCGAGGAAGCCGAACAGCAGGCAGGTGAACATGACCGGCACCGGCTTCCACTTGGCGAAGATCAGCGCCGCCAGCGCGATATAGCCCTTGCCCGCCGACATATTGTTGATAAAGGCGGCCGACTGGGCAATGGCGAGATAGGTGCCGGAGAAGCCGCAGAGAATGCCGGCAACGATCAGCGAGCGATAGCGCAACCATTCGACCGAGATGCCGGCCGTATCGACCGCGCCCGGATTTTCACCGACAGCGCGCAGCCGCAGGCCGAACCGGGTGCGATAGAGGATCCACCAGGAAATCGGCACGGCGAGGAAGGCGAGATAAGTGAGGATATTGTTGCCGGAAATGACATTGGCATAGAGCGGCCCGATGAACGGCACGCCGCGGACGGCGTCGACGCCGGGCAGCGTGATCGAGGCGAAACGCGCCGAGCCCGGCAACGTCGGCGTGCGGCCGCCCTGGCCGAACCAGGCCTGTCCGAGCACGATGGTAAGGCCTGCCGTCAGGAAGTTGATGGCGACGCCGGAGACGATCTGGTTGCCGCGATTGGTGATCGAGGCGAAGCCGTGCAGCAGGCCGAAGACGACCGATATGGCAATGCCGGCACCAAGCCCGGCCCAGGCCGAACCGGTAATGGAGGCGACGCAGGCAGCGGCAAAGGCGGAAGCCAGCATCTTGCCTTCGAGGCCGATGTCGAAAATGCCGGCGCGCTCGGAGAACAGCCCGGCGAGTGCGGTGAAGATCAGCGGAATCGACAGGCGGATGGTCGAGCCAAATATGCTGATGAGGAGGTCATAATATTCCATCGTCCGATCCTCACGTCCTGGCGAATTTTTGATAGATGCGCACCAACGCGGGGCGGAACATATATTCAAGGGCGCCGGCGAACAGGATGACGAGACCCTGGATCACCACGATCATGTCGCGCGTGATGTTGGGCATGTCGAAGGACAGCGCGTCGCCGCCCTGGTAGAGAATGCCGAACAGGATCGCCGCCAGGATGATGCCGAAGGGATGGTTGCGGCCCATCAGCGACACGGCGATGCCGACGAAACCGGCGCCAAGCACGAATTCGACCTGCAGGCGGGCCGAGGCACCCATGACCGGATTGAGCGCCATCATGCCGGCGAGACCACCTGATATCAGCATGGCGATCACGACGGTGCGGGCATAGGGAATGCCCGCATAGACGGCCGCCGTCGGGCTTAGGCCCAGCGTGCGCATTTCATAGCCGAGCTTGGTGCGCCAGACGAGCACCCAGACGAGGAAGCACATGACCAGCGCGATCAGGAAGGACACGTTGAGCGGTGCCGCACCGATGGTCGAGTTGAAGATGCTCATCAGCCAGTCGAGCTTCGGAAGCTGGCCGCCCTCGAGGAAGGTGCGAGTTTCCGGCGCCATCTTGCCCGGCACGATCAGCACATGCACCAGAATGAAGTTCATCATCGCCGAGGCGATGAAGTTGAACATGATGGTGGTGATGACCACGTGGCTGCCGCGCTTGGCCTGCAGCCAAGCCGGAATGAGGGCCCACAGCGCACCGAAGATGGCAGCACCAATGACCGCGAAGGGCATCGTCACATACCAGGGCACATATTTGTCGAGTGTCAGCGCCACCAGGGCGCAGCCGAGGCCGCCGACATAGGCCTGACCTTCCGAACCGATGTTGAACAGGCCGGCATGGATGGCGACCGCCACGGACAGGCCGGTGAAAATGAAGCTCGTGGCATAATAGAGCGTGAAACCGATGCCCTCGCCGCTGCCGAGCGCGCCCTGCAACAGCAGGTTCAACGCATCGAGCGGGCTCTCGCCGATCAACCAGACGACAAGGCCGGAAATCAGAAAGGCGACGATCAGGTTGAGGATCGGGATCAGGCCGTAGTTGATCCAATTGGGGAGCGGAACGGAAGCGGTACTCATCAAGGCCTCACGCGGCAATTCCGGCCATCATCAGGCCGAGTGTCTGTTCACCGGCGTCAGCCGTTTTTTCGCCGACGACATGGCCGGCAAACATGACGAGGATGCGGTCCGACAGCGCCCGGATCTCATCCAGCTCCACCGAGACCAGCAGGATCGCCTTGCCAGCGTCACGCATCTCGATGATGCGGCGATGAATGAATTCGATGGCGCCGATATCGACGCCGCGCGTCGGCTGGCCGATCAGCAGGGCCTTCGGGTCGCGCTCGATTTCGCGGGCGACGACGATCTTCTGCTGGTTGCCGCCGGAGAAATTGGCAGTTTTCAGCCGGGCGTTCGGCGGGCGAATATCGTATTTCTCGATCTTCTCCATGGCATCCTTGCGCATGGCGTCGAGGTCGAGCATGCCGGCCCTGCCATATTTGACGTCACGGTGATAGCCGAGCATCGAATTCTCATATTCCTCGAACTTGAGGACAAGACCCATGTGGTGGCGGTCTTCCGGGATATGGGCGAGGCCAAGGGCGCGCAGGGCCGCCGGGTCGGCGGTGCCGATCGGCTTGCCATAGAGACAGATCTCTCCAGAAGTCGGCTTGCGGATACCGGCAATCGCTTCCAGCAGTTCCGACTGGCCGTTGCCGGCAACGCCGGCAATGCCGACGATCTCGCCGGCGCGCACGTCGAAGGAGACATTGTCGACCATGGTGACGCCACGGCCATCCTTGACGGTCAGATTGCGCACGGAGAGCAGGACATCGCCTGGATGGGCGGTGCCTTTTTCGACGCGCAGCAGCACGCGGCGGCCAACCATCAGCTCGGCCAACTCTTCGACGGTGGTCTCGGCCGTCTTGCGGGTGGCGACCATCTCGCCGCGGCGCATGACCGACACCGTATCGGTGATCGCCATAATCTCGCGCAGCTTATGGGTGATGAGGAGGATCGTCTTGCCCTGGTCGCGCAGCACGCGCAGGATCCGGAACAGATTGTCGGCTTCGGCCGGCGTCAAGACGCCGGTCGGCTCATCGAGAATGAGGATCTCGGCGCCGCGATACATGGCCTTCAGGATTTCGACGCGTTGCTGCTGGCCGACGGGAAGCTCTTCGATCAAGGCGTCGGGATCGACGTCCAGGCCGTAATCCGTCTCCAGCCTGCCGAGCTCGGCGCGAGCCGCAGCAACGCCCTTGGCCAGAAGGGCTCCGCCTTCGGCACCAAGCATGACGTTTTCCAGCACGGAGAAATTATCGACCAGCATGAAATGCTGGTGCACCATGCCGATGCCGGCAGCGATAGCCGCCTGACTGTCCCGGATGGCGATGGAATTGCCGTTGATGCGGATCTCGCCGCTGTCGGCCTGATAGAAGCCGTAGATGATCGACATCAGAGTCGACTTCCCGGCACCGTTCTCACCGATGATCCCGTGGATCGAGCCCTTGGAAACGGTCAGGTTGATGTCTTTATTGGCATGGACGGCACCGAACTTCTTGTCGATGCCCACAAGTTCGATGGCAGGCAATTGGCTCACTACACGGCTCCAGAAATCAGAATTCCGGATAAGAAAAGGGCGTATGACGTTTTGATGCCGTCATACGCCCTAATTTCATATCAGCTCTTCGGGCAGGCGTTGTCGGTTGTGTAATCGTGCACCTTGACCGTGCCGGAAATAATGTCGGCGGTCGCCTTGTCGACGGCAGCCTTGATTTCAGGCGTGACGAGCGGCTTGTTGTTGTCGTCCATGGCGACGCCGACGCCCTCTTCCTTGAGGCCGAGTTCCTGCGTGCCGGGCGTGAACTTGCCGGCCTTGGCGTCGGTGAAGGCGTTATAGACGGCGAGGTCGACGCGCTTGACGACGGAGGTCAGAACCGAACCCGGATGCAGGTAGTTCTGGTTGCTATCGACGCCGACGGAAAGCTTCTTGTTGTCGGCAGCCGTCTGCAGCACGCCGAGGCCGGTCGCGCCAGCAGCCGCGTAGACGACGTCCGCACCCTGGTCGATCTGGTTCTTGGTGAGCTCGCCGCCGCGAACGGGGTCGTTCCAGGCAGCGCCGGTCGTGCCGGTCATGTTCTGGAAGACTTCGATCTTCGCGTTGGCGGCGCGGGCGCCCTGCTCGTAGCCACATTCGAACTTGCGGATCAGCGGAATGTCCATGCCGCCGACGAAGCCGATCTTGCCGGTCTTCGAAGACAGGGCGGCCATGACGCCGGCGAGGTACGAGCCCTCATTTTCCTTGAATTTGACGGAGCGGACGTTCGGCAGATCAAGACTGTCGTCGATTAGAACGAACTGGGTCTTCGGATATTCGGCTGCAACCTTCTGAAGAGCCGAGGTCCAGGCGAAGGAAACGGCGATGACCGGGTTGAAACCCTTGCTGGCAAAGTTGCGCAGAGCCTGTTCGCCCTGGGTGTCGCCGGTCGGCTCGAAGTCGCGATAGGCGATGCCGGTTTCCTTCTTGAACTTTTCGGCGCCGCTATAGGCCGCTTCGTTGAAGGATTTGTCGAACTTGCCGCCGGTGCCGTAGACGATCGCCGGCTTGATGTCGGCCGCAAGCGCCGTTGCCGACATGGCAGCCAAGGCGAAAAGCGTCAAAAGGGATTTTTTCATGAGTTGCAGCCCTGTTGTTTCTATCTTGTTGGGTCCTCCCGCAAGCCCGTTGACCGGACATGTCTGCGGAACCGCCGGCCTCCCCCGAGGCCAAGCTGGCGCGCATCCTTGCATGGCTGCACGAAAAATTCACCAGAAATTTTTCAGTTGGTAAAGATTTGTGGGAATTGCCAAAAACCCGCTCAAAGGGGCTGATTTTTGAACAATTTCACTCTCGGACTGCGATTTTATTAGCCAACCAAGCGGCGATGGAGGGCAATAACAGCCTCACAGATCTTCCTTCGGGTGCCGCCAAATTGCATAGCCGGCACAGTTTTTTAAGGAGATCGCCAGCGCACCTAGACGCTGAAACGGCCCGCCACCGGCGGCCTCTTATAGGCAACCATCCACAGAAGCAGCGAGAGTACCAGGAAGACCGCGAAAGCCGGCTGGAACAACAGCCATTGCATGGCGAGGTCATAGAGACGCGGATGAATATAATAGGAGATCAGCGACTGGACGGTGGCAAGCGAAGACGGGCTGACATCCTTCCAGGCATCCCCCATCGGCGTCATGACCACGGCAGAGGCGGCGACCGACTGGATGGAGTCGATTGTTCCCGCAACCACGGCAACGACCAGCGCGACAAGGCTCGCGAAACGCAACAGGAAACGCATGAACTCCTCCCGATACTCAATATTCTCGGCCGTACACACTTGGCCGGTTGCATTCTTTTTCCGTCCTTCTCCTTAGATAAGTTGAGAATGAGACAAGTGCAATGGAGGAGAAGTGTGTAGTTTTCTGCCAAGAAGTCAAAAAACTGTCAGATTTGGGTTGATCCCAGAAAATTCATCGGTATATATCGCGCCGTTCCCACAATAGCTCCTTCATCGGATGCGAAAGTGCAGATGGACAGGTGGCCGAGTGGTTTAAGGCGCACGCCTGGAACGCGTGTGTGCGTGAAAGCGTACCGTGGGTTCGAATCCCACCTTGTCCGCCATCCCCGCCGGTTGCCCTCCATAGCCCGATATTGCCGCCGATCACCGTGCGCCGTAGCGTACCGCCGTGAGCACGCTATAACCCGACCGTCGGTCGGTCACAGGGCGTACGGCACAGCCGTGAACACGTGCATGACAGTTGGTGCGGCGAGGAATCGCGCGGTCAGCGGTCGATTGGCCGCCCTGTGCGACGATGTCCGGTGCGCCGCGAGTGCGGCCTCGTCCTCGTAGATTTCGATCAGCGTATAGCTGTCGGCAAGAGTGCGCGACTTGAACAATTCGTACAGGCGGTTACCCGGTTCATTGGCGCGCACGCCCGCGGCCTGAACGGCGAAGGCGCGTTCGAATGCGTCGGCGCTACCCGGCGCGATTGTGAGTTCGACCATCATCCCGATCATGGTATCACCCCGCATCTATAGCCGACGGAAGCCCGGCCCATAACCGGGCCGGGTCCAGCGACGGATTATGCCTTCGCCACGAATTCCTGCGTGGTGATAGCGTTGGCGTAGAAGGGTGCGATCTCGGCCACGAAGTCGTCCTGTTGCTTGCGGGTATAGCCGGCCGACGCGTCGTAGATGACGTTGGTATTGTAGCCGAGGTCGTGCGCGTTGCGCATCGAAGACTCGACGCACTGGCGCAGCGAGAAGCCGGCGAGGTAGATGTCGAAGATGCCATTGTTGCGCAGGTAGCCGTCGAGCGTGGTTCCGACGAAGACGCTGCTGCCGCCGGCGCGCTCGCGAACGACATGCTCGCCTTCCGCCGGCTCGAAGCCGGGGAAGAAATCGGCCTGCTCGCCCAGGAACGCGCCATGGTCGCGCGTCATCTTGCGCAGGCCGTACTTGGCCTCGCCCAGCACCTTGAAGGTCGGCTCGAACTTCAGCGCTGCGTGGATCACGTGCAGGCCGCGACGGCGGGCCTCTTCGAGGATGATCTTCGAATTGGCGATCGCGATGTCGACCTGCTCCCGGTCCTGAAACACCGGATAAATGCCGCCAGTCGGGGAGAGCCAATCGTTGACATATTCGATCAGGATCATCGCGCTATTGGATGGGTCGGTCATGATATCACTCCTTGGAATTCTGGTTGTTAAGCCGCGATCATCGCGCCTTGCTGGCGCAGGTGGTCGCGAAACAGGTCGGGATAGTTGTCGATCACGGCGTTCTTGACGCTGGATCGCTCGGCAAGTGCCGCGCGCCACGCCGTCACACGTGGCAGGCCAGCAAAGATCGGGTCCGCCACTTCCGGATCGATGATCCCGAAATAGCGAAACAGCGGTGCGTAGACCGCATCGACCAGACCAAAGTCCGCCCCGGCGAAATACGGGCCGTCGCCCAGTTCGGCCTCGATCTTGCTCAGCCGATCACGGAAGGCGGCCCGCTTGGCGTCGGCGGTCGCCATGTCCTTGGCGTGGAGGAACTGCCAGCCCTCCGTAAAGGTCTGGGTGGCGAATTCGATCCAGGCGCGATGCCGTGCACGCAGCAATGCATCGTCGGGGTACATCGCCGCGCCACCCTGCGTCTCGTTCAGATATTCGCAGATAACCACGCTTTCGAAGAGGATCGCCTCCTCACCGTTCAGCTGGCGCACCTTCAGCACCGGCACCTTGCCGGTCGGCGACAAGGCCAGGAACCAGTCGGGCTTGGCCAATAGATCGACGTTGACCCGGTCGAACGCCACCCCCTTTTCGAGGAGGACGATCGCGGCACGCTGGACGAATGGGCACAGCGGGTGGCTGACGAGAGTGAGGTTTTGCTCGGTCATGATGGTGTCTCGATGTGCTGGAACAGAGATCAGAGCGACTGGCCGCCCGACACGTCGAACGTCGTGCCGTTGGCCCAGCCGAAATCGTCGGACAGGATTGCCGCGACCGCGCCACCGATATCGTCGGGCTCGCCGACGCGGCCTAGCGCGATCTTGCTCGCGACGAAGGCATGAGCCTGTTCATCATCGCGGACCCGGCCACCGCCGAAATCGGTGGCGATGGCGCCGGGCGCGATGGCGTTGACGCGGATCTGCCGCGCGCCGAGTTCCAGCGCCATGAACCGGGTCAGCGTCTCGAGCCCCGCCTTGGCCGCCGCATAAAGGCCGAAGCTGGCCATCGACGTGCGCGTGAAGCCCGACGAGACGTTGAGGATGCGTCCGCCATCGGCGAGAACCGGTAGCAATGCCTGCGTCAGGAACACCGGTCCGCGCAGGTGCATGTCGATCATCATATCGAACTGTTCCTCGCTGGCGTCAGCGACCTGCACGTGGACGACCGCACCTGCGTTGTTGACCAGATAGTCGAACCGGTCGCTGCCGAAGCGGCTCCGGAGCGTCTCGGCGAAGGATGCGGCGAAGGCCGGAAAGCTCGCCACCTTGGTGACGTCGAGCGCGAGCATCGCCGCTGTGCCGCCCAGCGCCTCGATCTCGCTTACCAGCGCATCGGCTTCCGCCGCGCCCTGGCGATAGGTGCCCACGATGCCGACGCCGCGACGGGCGAGGTGCAGCGCCATGCTGCGACCGAGGCCGCGGCTGGCGCCGGTAATGAGTGCGATCTTCTGAGACATGGCTACGTTCCTTGTGATTTGGATTTTCCGGACGGCACGCCGCTGAGGCGTCGCGTTCGCTGCCAGTCAAATAGGCGATCGCTGTGTCCGACACCCCGCCTAATGCTCTCAATTGCTTGCCTAATTGTCTCAGGGTCTTTGCATGCGTGAAAATTGATGTCATACTCCTCGTCATGACTGACAACCTAAATCCCCTTCGCGATATCGCGCTCCGCCACGGGCGGACCGGAATGACCCTGACGCCGATCCCACGCTTGGAAATCGGCGTAGGAGGACAGGCAACCTCGGGAACGTCACCGTGTCTCTACCGCTCGATGATCTGCTTCATTCTGCAGGGATCAAAAGAGGTAGTCATCCACGACGACCTGCTGCGCTACGACGCGTCTCAGTATCTGGTCAGTGCACTCGATTTGCCTTTGAGCGGCCAGATCCATGACGCTGACAACGGCAGTCCTTATGTGTCGGTTTCGCTGGTCCTCGATCCGGCACTTCTCGCCGACGTCGCATCGACGATGCCGGCAGTGCGCGACGCAGAATCTCCAGGCAGCGGTATCGCGATCAATCCGATGACGCCGCCGTTGCGCGACACGCTGCTGCGACTGCTGGCGTTGCTCGACACGCCGGCGGACATCCCGGCGCTCGCGCCGATGGCGGAACGCGAATTGCTTTATCGTCTCCTGCAGGGCCCGCAGGGGCGACTGTTGCGCCACATCGCCCGCCCGGAAGGCGCGATCGGCGGCATCCGCCGCGCGGTCGAATGGATTCGCGACCGCGGTAATACGCGGCTGCGGATCGAGGCTCTGTGCGAAGCTGCTGGCATGAGCCGAGCCAGCCTGCATCGCCACTTCGTCGCGCTGACTGGATTGAGCCCGATCCAGTATCAGAAGCAGATACGCCTTCAGGAGGCGCGCCAGTTGCTGCTCGCCGGCGACCATAGTGCCTCCGATGTCGCCTATGCGGTCGGCTATGAAAGCGCCTCTCAGTTCAGCCGCGAATATCTGCGGCAATTCGGGGCTCCGCCCGTCCGCGACGTTCGCAGGCTCAGGCAGTCGATCGACAATCAAATGATCAATTAGGCGGCCGTCAGCTTCCATGCTGTTGGCTCCAGAATGTTCAACGGAGCCGGCGGTCATCGCGAAATGGCGAGCCGTGGCGCGGGACTTCCCAGTTCACCATCCTCTCGGGGCAGCGGGAGGCGCAACGTCATTCCCCTGCCAAGATAACTGCGGTCGGGCGGACACATCCCGACCTGCATAGCAGCGAACGCACAAATCCCTTCCAAAAATGGTGGCCAGATCCAAAAACCGCCGCGTGGAGCGACTGCATAAGGGCAATCAGTGGGCGAACGAAAATGCCGCGCAATGGTCCGAAATGGCCGCCGATAGCTACCCAAATGCCGCCAAAGCCCCGCGATAGCCGCAAGGTACGGAGTATCTGCATGATCATCAAAGGGTTATGACGATCTCGTAGTGCTCATCTTCGTCGGGCGCGGCCCGCCATCTCTACGGCTATTTATTTCCTGAGACCAACATCAGACAGCCTGTGCTCGGGCCATGTCTAAGATTCGCTGATAGCGTGGCCGACGTTCCGCGCGGTATCGATAAAAGCCCTGAGCTTCGGCGCCAGTTCGGCGCGGCGCGGAAAATAGAGGAAGAGACCGTCTTCGGTGACGGCGTAGGGATCCAGCACCTGAATAAGCCTGCCGGCGGCGATATCGGCCTTTACCAGAGGTTCGAACACATAGGCGAGGCCGACCCCGGCAAGTGCCAGTTCGACGGCCGAGTGCGATTCCGTGACGATCGCCGAACCTCGTACCGCCACGGCGACATCCCGGCCGTCCTGCACTAGGTCCCACTGGTAGAGCCCGCCGGAGCGAATGAGCCGGTAACCGATGCAATTGTGCTGCGAAAGATCCGTGAGATTCATCGGGCGACCGTGGCTGCCGATATAGCCCGGCGATGCAACCACGATGGAGCGGAACGGCGGCGTCAGCCGCACCGCCACCATGTCCTGCGCGATCATCTCGCCGATGCGGATGCCGGCATCGAAGCCTTCGGAGACGATATCGGTCAGACGCTCATCGGAGAATATCTCAACCTCGACATCGGGATAGCGCTCCGCCATCGCGGCGACGATTGGGGTGACTGCAAGCGGCAGGCTGATCCTCGCGGCATTGATCCGGAGCAGGCCGCTGGGCCGTCCCTTGACCGCCCGGATGCGCTCCATTCGCTCGTGAATATCCTGCAGGGCCGGAGCCAGCGTCCCGATCAGGCTCTTGCCCGCATCCGTCAGCGCAACGCTGCGGGTCGTGCGTGCAAATAGCGGCTGTCCCAGCCGCTCCTCCACCAGCCGCACGGCATGGCTGACCGCCGATGGGCTCATGCCGAGTTCGGCGGCAGCGGCGGCAAAGCCACCGCGTCGCGCCACGGCAACGATAACCGGCAAATGGGCAAGCAGATCACGATCCATTCATGCATCATATCGCATACCGCATGCGGAATAAACGATCTTATCGAATAGACGCTTTCTGCGCATCCTACCATGACGAACTGCGACGCAGGAGAACCTGCCAAGCGCACAAGATCAATAAGCGAGGATCAAACCCATGGGCATGACCTATTACACACTCGGCAATAGCGGCCTGAAGGTGCCGCAGCTTGCGCTCGGCACCATGACGTTCGGCACGGAATGGGGCTGGGGCGCGGATAAGGACACGGCGCGCGCCATGTTCGACGCCTATGTCGAGGCTGGGGGCAATTTCTTCGACACGGCCGACGCCTATACGGGCGGGACATCGGAAGCGTGGCTGGGCGAATTCATCACTGAGCGCGGCCTACGTGACGAGGCCGTGATCGCGACCAAGTTCAGCATGAATATCGCCGGCAACAATCCGAACACGGCCGGCAATGGCCGCAAGAACATTTTGCGCGCGGTTGAGGGTTCGCTGAAGCGGCTGAACACCGATCATATCGACCTCTATTTGCTGCATTGCTGGGACCGGCTGACGCCGCCCGAAGAGGTCATGCGCACGCTCGACGATCTCGTCCGCTCCGGGAAAGTGCGGCACGGCGGCCTTTCGGACGTGCCGGCATGGTATGCCAGCCGCGCGCAGGCCGTGGCCGAGCACCGGGGCTATGAACCAGTTTCGACGCTGCAGATGGAATACTCGCTGGCGGAGCGCAATATCGAGCAGGAATTCATCCCCTTCGGCACCCGCTATGGTACCGGCATCATGGTGTGGAGCCCGTTGGCAAGCGGTTTTTTGAGCGGAAAATACCGGTCCGATTCCAGCGAGCAGGTCAGTGGACGGCTTGAGACGGTACGCGGCACAAGCAATCCCGGCTTCCAGAAATTCACCGAGCGGAACTGGGCGATCGTCGCCGAGCTCGAAAAAGTGTCAGCCGCGCTTGGCCGCAGCATGGCGCAGGTGGCCGTGAACTGGGTGATGACGCAGCCGGGCGTCGCCTCGGTCATTCTCGGCGCCACCAGGCTGGACCAGCTCAAGGACAATCTCGCAGCCGTGGAGTTCGAGATCCCGCCCGAACTGCGCCGCCGCCTCGACGAGGTGAGCGTCCCGCCGCCGACATTCCCCTATTCCTTCTTCGGGTCGGAAATCCAGGGAGGTCTGACAGGCGGGAAGACGGTCGGATACAAGCCGGAGGGCTATTTTCCCGACCTGACACTGTCGGGAAGCTTTGCGGGCGTGAGCTGACGGGCTTTTGTGGACTTCATAAGCGCGCACGGAAGCCGACGAATAAGAATACGTCAGAGCCAAAAGTCGGCTGGCGGATTGACCTGTCAATCCTCGTCCGTGACGGGCACCTTGAGAATGAGCGCCTTGTCGGCGGTGATCGCGTTGCCGTCATCCGTTCGGACATCAAGGCGGATGGGCCGGCCGGTATCGCGTTCGACGAGCTTCGAATGCGGCTCGCCCGGCTCGAAGAGATAGCGCTCTCCCCATTGCCTCAGCGCCACCATGACCGGGAAGAGATCCCGGCCCATGTCGGTCAGGTGATATTCCTGATGCGCGCCGCCATTAAGGGCTGGAACCGATGTGAGAATACCGCGCTCGACCAGCGTGCGCAGCCGCTGGGCCAGGATATTTTTGGCGATGCCGAGACTCCTATGGAATTCGCCGAAGCGCGTCAGCCCGTCGAAGGCGTCGCGGACGATAAGCAGCGACCACCAGTCGCCGATCACATCCAGCGATCGCGCACTTGGGCAGTAATTTCCGCTGAGGCTCTTTCGCCCGACCATGCGTCTTCCTTCGACAGATAATAGTTGCATTATAAAACCGATCTACTATTGATCAAATGGTTTCATTATAAAACCAAATCAATGGAGGAGCCAGGATGCGATCCGATGATGATGCGGTGCTGGACGCCGATGTTGCCAAGACGAAAATAATCTCCGACAAGACGGAGCAGAGGGCGCCCAGCCGCGAAGAGCCGCGCAAAACACCGCCGCTGCCGCGCGCGATCATGCTGCTTTTCGCGGTGGCGAGCGGGCTGGCGGTGGCCAATGCCTATTTCGCGCATCCGATGCTTGACGTTATGGCCGACGATCTCGGCCTGTCTCGCGCTCATGCAGGGCTGATCGTCGGGGCAACCCAGGTCGGCTATGGATTGGGGCTGATCCTGCTGGTTCCGATCGGCGACCTTATCGACCGGCGCCGGCTGGTAATCGCGCAATCGCTGCTTTCCGTCGCGGCACTCGTCGCCATCGGCTTCGCCTCCAGCGGAAACATGTTGCTGGTGGCGATGGCGGTCATGGGGCTGCTGGCGGTGGTGACGCAAGCCTTTGTCGCCTATGCGGCGAGCCTCGCCCCACCAGCCGAACGCGGCCATATCGTCGGGGTCGTCACCAGCGGGATCGTGCTCGGCATTCTGCTTGCCCGCACCGTCGCCGGCACGCTCACCGATCTCTCGGGCTGGCGGACGGTCTATCTCGCTTCGGCGGCAGCGACGCTCGTCATCGTCGCGCTGCTCTGGAAGGCCCTGCCCCGGCAGGAAGCGCGCCCGGCGACAATGTCCTATCCGCGCCTGATCGGCTCGCTATTCGGGCTGCTCATCACCGAGCCCGCCCTTCTTATTCGCGGCATCATCTGCATGCTGATCTTCGCCAATATCACGACACTGCTGACACCGCTCGTCCTGCCGCTGAGCGCGCCGCCCTTCTCGCTGTCGCACACGGCAATCGGCCTGTTCGGGCTTGCCGGCGTGGCCGGAGCGCTGGGCGCGACCAGGGCCGGACAGTGGACGGATCGGGGATTGGGGCAGCGCACCACGGGTATCTCTCTCGCACTGATGCTGCTGGCCTGGGGGCCGATTTCCCTGCTGCCGCATTCGGTCCTCTGGCTGGTCATCGGCGTTGTCGTCATCGACTTCGGCCTTCAGGCCGTGCATGTGACCAACCAGGCGATGATCTACCGCGTGCGGCCCGACGCGCAGAGCCGGCTGACGGCGGGCTATATGGTCTTCTACTCCATCGGCAGCGCGCTGGGTTCGTCCATGTCGACGCTCGCCTATGCCCATGCCGGCTGGCTTGGCGTCTGCCTGCTCGGCACCGGCATCAGCGCCCTCGCCCTCGCTTTCTGGGGACTGACGCTGCGGATCATGCCGGCAAACGCAACCCGGGCTCTCTCATAATGTTGGGCCGATACCGCGTTTAGAGAAACGGCCTTGCGAGCATTTCGGCACCAAGAAGAAGCAGGCAGATCAGGAACCATAGTCTAAATGTGGCCGGGCTGACCCGGTTGCGAATAAGCTGCCCGGCCCACATGCCGGCAAGCGCCGGCAGGATCGCCAGCGCCGACATGGCGAGATTGTCGAGCTGGAAAGCGCCGCGCCAGGCAAGCCCGGCCGCAAGCGCCATGGTGGAGATGGTGAAGGACAGGCCGAGCGCCTGCACCAGATCGTCTTTTTCAAGACCAAGCGCCTGAAGATAGGGCACGGCCGGGATGACGAAGACGCCGGTACCGCCCGTGACAATGCCGGTCGCTGCACCGACAAGAGGCGACAGCCACGGCTCCAGCCGCGCCGGCACGCGGAGCTGGCGGGCAATGAGCGTATAGGCGGCATAGATCACCAGCGCAGCGCCAAGTGCTGCCGTCGTCAGCATAGTGTCGCCGCTGGTCAGCAGCGATGAACCCACCACAGTGCCGACGACAATCGCCAGCATCATCGGCCACAGCCTGCGCAGGAGCGCTCCGAATTTCGGGCCGGCGAAGAGCTGCCAGACATTGGTCACGAAGGATGGGGCGATCAGCAAGCCGGCGGCGGCAAGCGGCGAGATCAGCGCGCCGAGCACACCCATGGCGACCGTCGGCAGCCCCATGCCGGTCACGCCCTTGATGATGCCCGCGGCAAAGAAGGTCGCGGCGATCGCGACGACGAGCAATAGCGAATGATCCATCATGCCGCTGACATAGGGGATCTGGCGACGGGCGCAATGCGGATGATCCGCAACCAGGCTTCGGCTGTTCCGAAGGCTGGATCTCTGTTATGCTGACCGTTATGCGCTTCGACCTGACCGATCTTCGCCTTTTCCTTGCCGTGGTGGATGCCGGCAGCATCACCCATGGGGCGGCGGATGTCGGACTTTCCCTGGCGGCCGCCAGCGAGCGCCTGCGCGACATGGAAACTACGGGCGAGGTTAGGCTGCTCGAGCGCGGTCGTCGTGGCGTCTGGCCGACGCCGGCCGGCGAGGCACTGGCGCACCATGCCCGCCTGATCCAGCGGCAGATGGCACAGATGCATGGCGAACTCGGCGAACATGCCAGCGGCCTACGCGCCACACTTCGGCTGGCGGCAAACACCGCCACGATCACCGAATTCCTGCCCGAACGGCTCGCGCCCTGGATGAAGGCGCATCCGCAGATCGACATCGAACTCAAGGAGCGGCAGAGCATCGAGATCGCCAAGGCCGTCGCGGCCGGGCTGGCGGAGATCGGCATTCTCTCGGATGCGGTCGACACCAGCGGCCTGGAACTGCGCCCCTTCGCCATCGACCGGCTGGTGGTGGTCATGCCCCGCGATCACGCGCTGGCGGACCAGAAACGCGTCACCTTTGCCGATATCCTGCACCACCATTTCGTCGGTCTCTCAGGCGGTGCTCTGCAGGATCACATCGACGCACAGGCGGCGAGGATGGGCGTCAAGCTGAAGACACGGGTTCGCCTGCGCACCTTCGAGAGCATCTGCCAGATGGCGGCGGAGGGTGTCGGCCTTGGCATCGTTCCCGAGACGGCGGCGCGACGCGGTGGCAGATCCGCCAAAATCACGGCCATCCGCCTTGCCGATGACTGGGCGACGCGCCGGCTGTCGGTCTGCATCCGCTCCACGGAAGAATTGACGGCGCCGGCGCGAGACCTTTTCGAGCATCTGGCATCGACCGATGCCCGCTAGGACAGGCCTTCCTGCTCGAACGCCCGCCGCACGGATGGGCGCGCAAGCACCTACTACATCAGCCCTGTCCAACGCGGCCATCCTGCCTCGCGGCTAAAGCCGGGTCCCTTGCCAATGTCCGGCTAAGGATCAATAGTCAGGACACATCGCTCCGTTCAAAACGACAAGGCGCAGGAATGTCCAACTTACCCATGATCCGCCCAGTCACCCGCAAGGACTTCGACCAGTGGCTTCTCCTATGGGAAGGCTACAACGCGTTTTACGGTCGCTCGGGCGCGACTGCCCTTGCGCCCGAGATCACGCAGATGACCTGGGCACGCTTCTTCGACGCTTACGAGCCGATGCATGCTCTTGTCGCCGAAAGCGAGGGGCAGCTTGTCGGCCTCACGCATTACCTTTTCCATCGCAGCACCACCGCGATCGAACCGAGCTGCTACCTGCAGGACCTGTTCACGCTCGAGGCCGCACGGGGAAAAGGCGTGGGCAAGGCTCTGATAGGCGAAGTCTACGAGCGGGCGGGCGAGGCTGGCGCTGCCCGCGTCTATTGGCAGACGCATGAAACCAACCTCACGGCGATGAAGCTTTACGACCAGGTGGCCGAGCGCTCCGGATTCGTCGTCTATCGCAAGCTTTTCTGATCGAGACGCCACTGCCGCCAGCCCCTCCGATTTCCTGAGAGGCTAAAGTCATCCGGACGGACTTCCGGCGCCCGATCTCGAACCCGATCGACAAAGGTGTATGATCGGCGCACATCAACGACGTCCTCTATGAAAGGGCGAATTCATGGATCAATTCGGTAACACCAGCCTCCCGAAGAACAATGCGGCAAACCTCCTCCTTTCGAGCCGACATCTTGGCTGGGCTAGCTTGGATGCGGAATTGCTGCACATCCGCGCCGGTCGCACCTATGTTCCCGGTTTGCCATCGCACCGGCTCGGCATTCATTTCGGACGCGCCGTGAGTGCGCATTGCCAGTGCGACGGGCGGCACTCTCGCCGCATTCAGAAACATGGCGACATCGACGTCGTGCCGGCAGGGTTGGAAGGCTGGTGGGAGGATGATGCCGATTGCACCATTTTGCGATTGAGCATCGGACCCGAGCTCCTCAGCACTGCGGCCACGGCAATGGGACGCAATCCGGAAACGGTTTCCCTCGCTCCGAAGTTTCAGCTTCGCGACGCCCGGATCGAGTCGATCGCCTGGGCGATCAAGACGGAACTCGAGGCAAGCGTACCTTCCGACAGGCTCTATGCCGAGACGCTCGCCTTGGCGCTTGCGATCCGCCTGGTGGAAAACGGGAACCAGTCTGGAGGGGAGAAACCCGCAACGGTGAGGTCGCTCAGCGCCCTGCAAAGGCGTCGTCTCGTGGACTTCATCGAAGACCATATCGATCAATCCCTGTCGCTTGCCGACCTGGCTGCGGTCTCCGGGCTCAGCCTATCCCATCTGAAGCCATTATTTCGGGCCACATTCGGCATGCCCATGCACCGGTATGTGCTGACGCGCCGGGTAGAACGCGCCAGGCTGATGCTTCTGTACGAAGACATGCCGTTGAGCCAGGTAGCGCTCGAGACGGGTTTTACCCATCAGAGCCATATGGCGCACTGGATGCGGCGTATCCTCGGCATCACGCCCGGCATGATAGCCCGCACGCGTCAGTAATTTCGATTTTCATCCGATCTCGCAATTCGTCATCCGAACATGCGCGAAGGGAGCCGCATGGACGGATAAGCCTCTTGGGATGACACACAGGAGGAACCATCATGTTCGCTATTCTGGGCGCTACCGGGAAAATCGGCCGCACGACAATTGCCGCCTTGCGAGAGAGAGGCGCGCCGGTCCGTGCGATCCTGCGCGATCGCTCGAGATCTCAGGAGTTTGCCGATCTGGGCTGCGAGGTCGCCATCGCTGACATCGCCGATGTCGGTGCTTTGACCGAGGCAATCGACGGCGCGCGCGCCGTCCAGGTCATCTGCCCTATCGATATCAGGGCAGCTGATGCGCGTGCGGAGATGCTGCGGCTGATCGAGACGATGGGCGAGGCTCTGGACAAGGCAAATCCGGAATTGGTGCTCGCCATCTCCGATTATGGTGCCGAAGTGAAGTCGGGCACCGGCATCACGTTGCTCTTCAACGCCTTGGAGGCTCGCCTGCGAAAGCTGCGCTCCCGCACTATTTTCCTGCGGTCGGCGGAGCATATGGAGAATTGGTCGCGGGTGACGCGAGTAGCGGTCGAGACCGGCCAGCTGCCTAGTTTTCATCATCCGCTGACGAAATTGTTCCCGACCGTCTCCGCCTTCGACGTCGGCACGATTGCCGCCGATCTGCTTCTGGAAGACGATGGAGCGCGGCTGCGGATTGTCCATGCCGAGGGGCCGCGGCGATATACGCCAAACGATGTTGCGGCCGTCATCACCTCCCTGGTTGCCCGTCCCGTCGTCGCCCGGGAACTGCCACGGTCGCAATGGGAAGCGATCCTGACCCGCGGCTGCCTTTCCGAGAGCTATACCCGGCTGGTGACCGAACTCTACGAGGCGCATAATGCCGGCCGAATAGATGCCGAGCGTGATGCCGGCGAGATCCGCCGTGGGACAAGCGAATTGGCGGATGCGCTGCGGCGGTTTGTAACGCCATAGTGAGCTGTTCGGCCGGCTTGGCTCGATAGATGACCCGGCCTGGATTTCGGTTATGCTACTGCCGAGAGGATCTCATCGCGGGAGGAGAGATGAGTATGGAATTCCAGGACGATAATCTGGAGATATTCGCAGCCGATGGTGCCGCCACACTGCCGACCACGGATATCCAGGGCTATGTTGGGCACGACGGGGCCAGCATCTGGTATGCGGCCTATGGGGAGGGTCAGCCGGTCATCCTGCTGCATGGCGGTCTCGGAAACAGCGGCAACTGGGGCCATCAGGTACCGGCGCTGATGGAGGCCGGCTATCAGGCGGTGATCATCGACAGTCGAGGCCATGGCCGCAGCACGCGCGATGAGCGGCCTTACACCTACGAACTGATGGCGTCCGACGTGCTGGCGGTGATGGACAGGCTCAACATCGACAAAGCCGCTGTCGTCGGGTGGAGCGACGGGGCATGCACCGGCCTGATCCTCGCCAGGACCCATCCGGCGCGCATCGCCGGCGTCTTGTTTTTTGCCTGCAACATGGACCCGAGCGGTACGAAGGAATTCGTGCTCACGCCGATCGTCGACCGCTGTTTTTCCCGGCACGTCAAGGATTACGCCGCCCTGTCTGCGACGCCGGATCAGTTCGACGACTTCGTCGAGGCGGTCGGCCTGATGCAGCGGACGCAGCCAAATTATTCCGCCGCCGATCTTGCCGAGATCGACGTGCCCGTCGCGATCGTGCACAGCGAGCATGACGAATTCATCAAGCGCGAGCATGCCGACCATCTCGCCCGCAGCATTCCCGGCGCGGAGCTGATCCTGCTGCCCGGTGTCAGCCATTTCGCGCCATTGCAGCGCCCGGCGCAGTTCAATGGCGCGATGCTGGCTTTCCTCACCAAGATTACGGCGAGCACCCGTCAGGCCTGAAGTCTCCACGCTTGGCGGTTGCGGAAATATGACTTGCGCATCGGGAGTGAACGAGATTTGGTTGCGCACGTCCGATTGTTGGAATAAATGATGATCATCATCTTATTCACACACTCCCGAGACCGATTCGCCGGTGACCGGCCCTTCCGCCCCGGCGAGCAAAATTCGCTCCAGGCAGGTGATTTGCATGACAGCTACTTTATTTTCGCCGTTGTCCGTCGGTCCTTACGAACTGGCGCATCGCGTCGTCATGGCGCCGTTGACGCGCATGCGGGCGAGCCAACCGGGCAACGTCCCCTCTCCGATGAACGTCGAGTACTACGCGCAGCGCGCCTCCGAGGGCGGGCTGATCATTTCCGAGGGCTCGCAGATTTCTCCGAGCGGACAGGGCATGCCGGCAACACCAGGCATCCATACGCTGGAGCAGATCATCGGCTGGAAGGCAGTGACCGACGCGGTTCATGCCAAGGGCGGCCGGATATTCCTGCAACTCTGGCATGTCGGCCGCATCTCCCATTCGTCGCATCAGCCCGGCGGCGCAGTGCCGATCGCGCCGTCCGCGATTGCCGCATCCGGTCAGGCCTTCACGGCCTCGTTTGACCGCGTGCCCTTCGAGACGCCGCAGGCGATCGATATCGACCTGATGCCGCTGTTGATCGACGTCTACGCCCAGGCGGCGGCCAATGCGAAGCAGGCCGGTTTTGACGGCGTCGAAATCCACGGCGCCAACGGCTATCTGATCGAACAGTTCCTGCAGGCGCGCTCGAACCAGCGCACCGACCAATATGGCGGCTCGATCGAGAACCGCGCGCGACTGCTGCTCGACGTGGTCGAAGCGGTTTCCAAGGTCTGGGGTTCCAATCGCGTCGGCGTCCGCCTCTCGCCCTTCGGCATTGCCAATGACAGCGGCGAGGACGATCCGCTCAGGCTCTACGGCCATGTCATCCGTGAGCTCGACCGGCTGCACCTCGCCTATCTGCACCTGATCGAGCCGCGTGCCAGCGGCGCCGGCCAGGCCGAAGTCGACCACAAGAACGTGCCCTCGGCCGCCGAACTCTTCCGCCCGGCCTGGTCGGGAACGCTGATCGCCGCCGGCAATTTCAAGCCGGAAACCGCTGAGGCGGCCCTTGCCGCGGGTCATGCCGACGCCATAGCCTTCGGCCGCCTGTTTATCGCCAACCCGGATCTGCCGGAGCGTATTCGCCGAGGCGCACCCCTCAATCCCTATCATCGTCCGACCTTCTATGGCGGCGGCACCGAGGGCTATACGGACTACCCGACACTCGAGACCAGGGAGGCAGCGGAATGAGCACGCCAAGCGCCGTCATCGTGGGTGTGGGAGCCGAACAAGGGCTTGGCGCGGCGCTATGTCGGCTGCTGGCCGACAAGGGCTATCACGTCGTCATCGCCGGCCGGACCATGGACAAGATCGTCAAGGTCGCCGACGGCATCAATGCTTCCGGCGGCAGCGCCGAGGCGATCGAGACCGATGCGACCGACGAAGCCGCCGTGACGCGGCTGTTCGACCATGCGTTTGCGCCGCGAAATGAGATCGACCCGCCCGACTTCATCGTCTTCAACGCCGGCATCAACCGGCCGATCGGTTTTCGCGACGTCACCGCCGCCGAGTTCGAGGAATTCTGGCGCATCTGCTGCTTCGGCGGCTTCCTTGTCGGACGCGAGGCCGCCCGGC
This sequence comes from Rhizobium sp. RCC_161_2, assembly GCF_041355235.1. NCBI lineage: Bacteria > Pseudomonadati > Pseudomonadota > Alphaproteobacteria > Hyphomicrobiales > Rhizobiaceae > Rhizobium > Rhizobium sp. RCC_161_2. Next base: position 409,012 of record NZ_JBFUPL010000005.1, read on the forward strand.
ATCTCGCTCCCCTTGGACGTGGCACGGTGATCTTCACCGGCGCTTCGGCCAGCCTGCGCGGCAAGGCCGGTTACGCGCAATTCGCCGCCGCCAAGGCCGGCTTGCGAATGATCAGCCAGAGCATGGCGCGCGAATTCGGACCGCTCGGCCTGCATGTCGCCCACACCATCATCGATGGCGGCATCGACGGCGACAGATTGCGGTTGAGGCGCCCGGAGGTACAAACCGACAGCCTGCTCAACATCGACGCCATCGCCGAGACCTACTGGCATATCCATCGCCAGCACCCTTCCGCCTGGACCCAGGAAATCGACCTGCGCCCGTATAAGGAAAATTTCTGACCTACGGATCCTAGCCAGCCTGCTGTTCGATGTTCGTCGCCCGCATCTCCATCAACTGCCGGGCTGCGGCGGCAGAGGCGTCCCTGTCGCCCGCCACCTGCACCGTCGGGAAGGCGAACTGGATGCCGTTTTCGTCGAAGGCCTGCTTGATCATCGCCAAGGCGCTGCGGCGGATGGCGGAGAGTTCGTTGGGCTTGGCGGTGAACGCCAGCCGGATCTCGATCGCGAAATCGCCGAACTGCTCGACACCCTTCATCTTCAGTGTCTGGATGATGTTGGGGGCAAGCTCCTCATCATCCAGCAGGCGCTGGCCGATATCCTTGATGATCCGCTTCATCTTCACCAGATCGGTATCGTAGGTGACCTTGACGATGATCTTATCGATCGCCCAGTCGCGGTTCATGTTGTTGACCGCCCCGAGCGAGCCGAAGGGCACAGTCGCCAGCGGACCGCGCTGGTGGCGCAGCTTGACCGAACGCAGGCTGAAGGATTCCACCACGCCCTTGTGGTTGCCGCTTTCGATATATTCGCCGACGCGAAAGGCATCGTCCCAGAGATAGAACATGCCGCTGATGACATCCTTGACGATGGTCTGCGCACCGAAGCCGACGGCAACGCCGACGACACCGGCGCCGGCGATCAGAGGTCCGATCTGAATGCCCAGCCCCGACAGCACCATCATGATGGCGATGATGACGATGACGACCGCGAGGATATTGCGGAAGATCGGCAGCAGCGTCTGCAGCCGCGCGCGGCTGGCCCTCAGCTCCTCGGAATCGCTGACGAGCGGCAGCGCCTGCATCAGCTTGCCGTCGATATAGGTCTTCGCCAGATGCCAGATCAGGTCTGCGGCGAGCAGGACGACGATGCCGCCGAGAATACCACGGGCAACACGATCGATGCCGGATTCAGGCGTCCGCATCATCATATCCGCCTCGACGCCCAGCATCCGGCCGAGCCAGAAGGCGGCAAACGCGATGATCAGGGCGCGAACACCGCGGTCGAGAAACACGGCCGCAAGACTGCCGGCGCCGAAAATACCACCGGCCGCATCGTGCAATGCCTCCACCGCCCGCGACGACACCGAGAGCGCCCGCGGCAGCAGAATGGTATAGATGCCAACCCAGAGCAGACCGTTGAAGCCGGTCACCCAAAGGCACCATAGTGCCGCGAAATAGACCGTCAGAAGCCAGGAGATCGCCGTTCTGCCAGGCTTGCCAGGCTGCGACGGCCGCGACCAGACGGCCTCCACGGCGATCAGGAACAGGCCGATGCCGAGTGTGTAGCCGACGAGATAGCGGGCGCCATTGGAAAAGCCGAGCGGCACGATCGCCTGCATCACCGCCCAACCGCAGGAGAAATAGATGACAAACAGGGCGCTGCGCCGATACCAATAGGTCGCCACCCGCCGCCGCTCCGCAATGCGCGCGACGCCGCCGTCCTCGTCCATAACATCGCTTGCCCGGCGCATCGCGATCAGCTCCATCAGCAATTTGCCGATCGAAATGGCCAACCGCATGGAAACAAAGGCGATGACGCAGGCGATCGCGAAACTTTGGATGATCGGCGGCCAGTCGAAGACGAGAAGCGGGATCAGTGTCGCCAGGCCGTGAACGATGGCTGGCACCACGCCGCCCATGAACTGGAAGCGAGCGGCCTGCAGCTCGGTTTCGACACCGGCCGCCTCTTTTGTCCGCTGCGTATGCTTGGCGTTGATCAAGCGCCCGACCACCCATTCGGCAACAAGGCCAAGGAAAAACAGCACCAGCGCCTGGATGCCGATACGCAGCCGGCCGGCTGCCTCGCCCTCGGCCTCAAGCTTCTCAGATGCCGCCATCACCTCGGAGGGAAGCGTCATCACCGCGCCGGATACCGTTTCCAGATGCCGGCGGGTATGGCCGAGCGTATCCGACAGTTCCGACATCTGGCCACCGCCCATGCCGGGATCGCTTGCGGGAGCGGCGGTCGTCGAGGGCGTCGTGTTCACTTGCGCCGCAAGCCATTGCTTGACGTCGGGCTCGTTCATCAACTGGATGAGTTCGCGGACCTTCTCCGGTGGTGGCGCCGCGGGCGCCGGCGTCGTGGCGGCACTTTGCGCGAAGGCCATCATGGGCATGGCGAGCCCAAACAGACATGAAAACAATACCCCGACCGACCGGCCGCGACCCCCGACAATACCCATATGCGCTGCCCTTCCGCACCCGGCCTGACCGACCCATTTGCAGACTATACGCCTTTTTTGCGCGCACAAGCAGGCACTTACACTTGTGCTGCAAGCAACCGGCATCGGCATTGCGCGCAGGCCGGCGGCACGTTAGGCTTTGCGAGGATACCGTCCGGTGCTTGGGGATATCAGCGTGTTCAATTTCCTGAAAAAGCTCTTCGGTGGGGCCGGACGGACGGAGGCACGCGTCGAGCAGCCTACCCCGCTCCAACCGCAGCCCGATAGCAAGCCGGCGATCAAAAGCCTCGATCTCAATATACCCGACGAGGCGTTGCAAACCGAGGCGCGCTTTGCCGCCTACCTGCAAGAGCGCCTGCCATTTTTCGGTGACGTGCTCAAAGTGGACTATGATCCAGGCGCCGGCAGTCTGACGATGCATAACCGCAACGGCAACACGATGACGAAATTCCTGAACAATGCGCTGCTGGCGCTACGCGAGAAGCAGGGCCAGGCGCGCGCCCAGGCCTTGCTCCATTATCTCAACATGACGGAAGCGGCCGATGGCGCGGGCGATCTCGGCAAGGTTCTGCCGGTGCTGAAGTCGCGCAGCTTCGTCGACGTGGCGCGGCGTCAGATGATGCAGGCAGTTCGGAACGAACGCGAGCCGCCGCAATTCGTCTATCTCGACGAAGCCGAGGATCTGGTCAGGCTGTTCGTGGTCAACGGCGAAACGACGGTCAGCTACGTGATGACCAGCACGCTGGACCATTGGGGCATGGACGCCGGGGAACTGGCGGAAACGGCACAGGACAATCTCTACAAGTTCCTGTCGAAGACCGGCGTGCAGATCGCTAAGCGCAGCCAGTTCCAATATGTCGAGATCGACGGCCAGTTCGAATCCAGCGTCGCCTTCCTGCCGAAATTCTGGGCGCAGGTGCAGGACCAATCCGGCGGCGCAGCACCGATCGCCGCCTTCCTCTCCCGCGACAAGGTCTTCTTTACCCACGAGAACGATACCCAGGGGCTACAGCTCCTCGAGCTGATCAGCGCCGATCTCAGCGACGTGCCCTATGTTATTTCGCCGGATCAATATCGCTGGGAGAACGGCAAATGGTCGTTGTTCAAGCGGGTGGGACGGACGATGCAGTAGGCGGTATCTTTGCTCGGCAGATAAGTGCCAACGTGTTCAAACAAATGGCAATTTGGACGGACGCTTTCTTACAAAATTCAATTTTGGGAAGAAGACGGGACGTTTGTTGGCTTAACTGCTTCGGAAGAACCGTCTGTAACCGCATATGAAGCGTTTGTATCTGCTTCCTTGCGAAACCAGTAAGCCGCCATCATCGCATCATTGGGATGTGCACGCTCCGCATAAGCAACACCAAGACGTCTCTGTGCCCCTGGGTCACCTTGCTCTGCAGCCTTCGTAAGCCACTTAATGGCCAGGTCGCTATCCCTGTGGTCATATTGCGCATAGGTGTAGATTTCGCCAAGCTGGAGTTGCGCATCTAGATCGCCTTGCTCTGCGGCCTTCGAGAACCAGACGATTGCCTGATCCACCTCTCGGCTCACACCTTGGCCGCTAAAATACATCTCGCCGAACCAGTATTGGGCCGAGGGTTTCCCCTGCTCTGCCGCCTCGCGAAAATTCGCCATCGCTTTTTGAAACCAGAAGTTCCCCTTCACGACATCCGGCTCTGTACCCTTGCCTTCAGAATACATACTGCCAAGCAAATATTGAGCCATGACATCGCCGCCATCGGCCGCCTTACTGAAGCCACTTATCGCCTTCTGATACCAGATATCAGCCTGTTCGGCGTCCGGGGCGACCTCATCATGACCAAGTGAATAAGCGAGACCGAGGCGGCGTTCTGCATAGGGGTTGTTTTGATCAGCCGCCTTGCGAAACCAGAAAACGGCCCGCTCAAAGTCCGGCTGCACTCCTAATCCAAAGAAATACAGACGCCCAAGGCCATACTGAGCAGTTGCGTCACCCTGCTCTGCTCGTGGCCGCCAATTCAGCAGAGCTGCCCTATAGTCATGCTTTGCGAATGCGGCGGCTCCTTCGTCCGACTGTGCGTGGGCGGGCAGCGAGAGGACAAGGCACAACAGCAATCCGTAGCCACAGTGATTTAGTGCCATAGCTGATCCTTCAATCGAAGCAGTCGCGCTTTATCTTTGCAACAATCGGCAAAGCTGTCAGGTGTCCGATCCAAAATAAGGTATTTTACACCAGCACCTCATGATCGACCCGATCCTCGGCGCCGAAGAATTTCAGGTAGCGTTCGACCTCGGCCGGTTCGCCGGTCGCCTTCTGCGGATTATCGGAGAGCTTGACGGCCGGGCGGCCGTTGGCTTCGATGACCTTGCAGACGATCGAGATCGGGTTGAGGCCATGTATCTCGGTGGGCGCGCAGCCGGCAAAATCGTTGGTGAGGTTGGTGCCCCAGCCGAAGCCCATGCGTACCCGGCCCTCGAAATGCTTATAGGTGGCGATGATCGCATCGACGTCGAGGCCATCGGAGAAGATCAGAAGCTTCTGGCGCGGATCGCGGCCCATCTTCTTCCACCAGTCGATGATCTTCTCGCCGCCTTCGATCGGCGGCGCGCTGTCCGGACGGAAGCCGGTCCAGTCGGCCACCCATTCCGGCGCGTTGCGCAGGAAGGAGGCCGTGCCGAAGGCATCGGGCAGGACCACCAGCAGGTTGCCGCCATAAAGGCGGTTCCAGTCGCGCAGCACTTTGTAGGGCGCCTTGCCGAGTTCCTCGTCGGTCTTGGCGAGGGCCGCTGCCACCATCGGCAACTCGTGTGCATTGGTGCCCACAGCTTCGAGATCGGAATCCATGGCGAGAAGGACGTTGCTCGTGCCGGTGAAAGCGTGGGGCACACCTTCCTTCAGTGCCTCGACGCACCAGCGCTGCCACAGGAAGCTATGACGGCGGCGCGTGCCGAAATCGGAAATGCGCAGGCCCGGCAATTCTCGGAGACGTTCGACCTTTCCCCACATCTTCGCCTTGGCGCGCGCATAAAGGACATCGAGCGTGAAAGGACCGAGCGCCTTCAGCGCCGTGCGCGAGCGAAGCTCGTTGATGATGGCGAGTGCGGGAATTTCCCACATGGTCGTTTCCTTCCACGAGCCGTGGAAGTCGAGAACATACTGGCCATCGCGCTTGGACAGCTCGTATTCCGGAAGTTGGAAATTCGACAGCCAAGTGAGGAATTCCGGCTCGAAGATCTGGGCGCGGCCGTAAAAACTGTTACCCGCCAGCCAGATCATTTCCTTCTTCGAAAGCCGGAGCGTGCGGGCGTGATCAAGCTGTTCACGCAATTCCTTCTCGTCGATCACCTCGGCGAGCCGAACGCTCTTGGTGCGGTTGATCAGCGAGAAAGTGGCGTCGACATCCGGATAGAGCTTCCAGATCATCTGCAGCATCAAGAGCTTATAGAAATCCGTATCGATCAGACTGCGGACGATCGGATCGAGCTTCCAGGTATGGTTATAGACCCGGGCGGCAATATCGGTCTTCGTCATGTCGTTCCTGCCCGTCTCCCTGCGCCCACCTCTCGCCACGGCCAAACAGGCCGGCAGGCGGATACAGTTCTAGTCTTATCAAAAAAAGTTGAGGGAAAGTCCAGTCACTGAAGCAAAATTGATAATCATTTGGACACGCGACTGCCTTTGCCGGCAACGCATGCCCAAATTTTCGGCTGCGGCAATCTCGATCAATAGCCGAGGCTGCGATCCACCAGATATTGCAGCGGCTCGCCGCCTTCGAAACGGGCGATCTGCTCCTCGACATGCCGCATCAGCGAGTATTCTTCCGAGACCGCCGCATCGTGCGGGGTAATGACGACGTTCTCCAGGCCCCAGAGCGGGTCGTCAGCCGGCAGTGGCTCGACCTCGAAGACATCGAGCGACGCGCCGCCGAGGATGCCGGCCTCGATCGCCGAGACGATATCGGCCTGGACCTGGCTCTTGCCGCGCCCGGCATTGATGAATACCGGCTTGCCCAGGGCACCATCGCGACGAAGCTTCGAAAACAGCGAGGCATTGTAGAGCCCCGTCGTCTCCGGTGTCAGCGGCAGCAGGCCGACGAGAATATCCGTTCTTGCGAGAAAGGCATCGAGTTCGCCGGCGTCGAAGGTTTCCATGCCCTCGATCTGCTTTTTCTGACGCGACCAGCCGATGACATCGAAGCCCATGACCTTGAGTTTGGCAGCGGCATCGAGACCGAGAACGCCGAGACCCATGACACCGACGGTGACATCGCGTGCCTCAAGCCCCGCCGGACGACCCCAGACCCGCTTGCGCTGGTGCCGGAAGTGACCGGCAACATCGCGCAGATGCATCAGGCATTGCAGCACGACCCATTCCGACATGCGTACCGTCAGGCTGCGATCAACGAATCGGACGATGGGAATATCGGTCGGGGTGGCGGCGGTGATCAGGGAATCGACCCCGGCGCCGCCGGAGAAGATGATCTTGAGATTGGGCGCGCGCTGATAGAGATCCGCATCCGGCTTCCACAGAAGCGCATAGTCGACATGGCTCAGATCGACGCCCTTGGTGGCGGGATCGGCAAGATTGATGCTGCCGCGATCGGCAAAGAAGCTTTTGAGGGCCTTGGCGACGCTCTCCGGATTGAACTTGAGATCGACAAGAATGGGACTTTTGGCCGGCATGGCTTTTTCTCTATTGCTGGATGGCGGCGGTCGGCACCGCCTCGATGTTGAAAGCGGCGGCGAGGAGCGCCTTGGTGTAATCCTCTTGCGGCGCACGGAAAACGTCCGCCGACGGCCCCTGCTCAACCACCTTGCCGAAGCGCATGACGATCAGGTCGTTAGCGAGCGCCTTCACCACTTTCAGGTCGTGGCTGATGAAGAGGTAGGCGAGGTCATGGCGCTGCTGCAGGTCGCGCAGCAGGTCGACCACCTGGGCCTGCACGCTCATGTCGAGCGCCGATGTCGGTTCGTCCAGCATGACGAAGCGCGGCTTCAGCACCATGGCGCGGGCAATGGCGATGCGCTGGCGCTGGCCGCCGGAGAATTCATGCGGGAAACGCCAGCGGGTCAGGGGATCGAGACCCACCTCTTCCAGCGCCCAGCAGACGCGCCGATCACGCTCTTCAGCCGACAGGGATGCTTCATGAACCTTCAGCCCCTCGGCGATGATGTCGCCGACCGACATGCGCGGACTGAGCGAGCCGTAAGGGTCCTGGAAGACGACCTGCAGCTGGCTGCGCAGCGGACGCATCTCCTTGAAGGAATAGCCGGCGATATCCTTGCCGACGAAGGCAATGCGGCCCTTCGATGAGATCAGCCGGGCAAGCGCTAGGCCGAGCGTCGTCTTGCCGGAACCGCTCTCGCCGACGACGCCGAGCGTCTGGCCGGCCCGAAGTTTCAGATCGATGCCGTCGACCGCCTTCACATGGTCGACCACCTTGCGCATCAGCCCGGCCTTGATCGGGAACCAGACCTTGATGTCGGAGCCTTCCATGACCACGGGCTTGCTGGTGTCGCTGAGCGGCGGCTCGCCGCGCGGCTCGGCGGCCAGCAGGTGGCGGGTATAGTCGTGCTGCGGGTTGGTGAAGACCTCTTCGACCGTACCTGCTTCGACGATATGGCCCTTGGTCATGACGCAGACGCGGTCGGCGAATTTGCGGACGATGCCGAGATCATGGGTGATGAACAGCATCGACATGCCGTGTACGCCCTTGAGATCGCGCAGAAGTTCGAGGATCTGTGCCTGCACCGTCACGTCGAGCGCCGTGGTCGGCTCGTCGGCGATCAGCAGCTCCGGCCGGTTGGCGAGCGCCATGGCGATCATCACGCGCTGACGCTGGCCGCCTGACAGCTCATGCGGATAGGCCTTCAGGCGCTTTTCCGGCTCGCGGATACCGACCTGGTTCAGAAGCTCCAGCGTGCGGCGACGGGCCGGCTGGCCGACGACGCCCTGATGCAGCGCCAGGATTTCCGTGATCTGCTTTTCGATCGAATGGAGCGGATTGAGCGAGGTCATCGGCTCTTGGAAGATCATGGTGATGTCGTTGCCGCGCACCGCGCGCAACTCATTGTCCGATGCCTTCAAGAGGTCCTTGCCCTTGAACAGGATTTCGCCCGAGGGGTGGCTGGCGGACGGATAGGGCAAGAGCTTCAGGATCGAATTGGCCGTTACCGACTTGCCGGAGCCGGATTCGCCGACCAGCGCCAGCACTTCGCCCTTGTGGATATCAAACGAGATGCCGTCGACGGCGGTCGAGGTACGCCCGCCTTGATGAAAGGCGACGGACAAATTGCGGACGGACAGCAATGGGGTCGAATTGTCGCTCATCGGAACGTCTTCCTCGGATCGAACGCATCACGCACGGCTTCGCCGACGAAAATCAACAGCGACAGCATGATCGACATGGTGAAGAAGGCGGAGAGGCCGAGCCACGGGGCCTGCAGGTTGGACTTGCCCTGGGCGATCATCTCACCCAGCGACGGTGAGCCGGGAGGCATGCCAAACCCCAGGAAATCCAGCGAGGTCAGGGTGGTGATCGAGCCGGAAAGGATGAAGGGCACGAAGGTCAGGGTCGCGACCATGGCGTTCGGCAGCAGGTGGCGATACATGATGGTGATATTGTTGACGCCGAGCGCGCGGGCGGCGCGCACATATTCGAAATTGCGCGCCCGCAGGAATTCGGCGCGCACGACGCCGACGAGACCCACCCAGGAAAACAGCAGCAATATGCCGAGCAGGATGAAGAAACCGGGCGGCAGCACCGAGGCGATGATCAGCAGGATATAGAGCACCGGCATCGACGACCAGATCTCGATGAAACGCTGCAAGAGAAGGTCCGTCCAGCCGCCGAAATAGCCCTGGACGGCGCCGGCGGCGACGCCGACGACGGCCGAGCAGATGGTCAGCGCCAGACCGAACAGCACCGAAATGCGGAAGCCGTAGATCATGCGCGCAAAGACATCGCGCGCCTGGTCGTCCGTGCCGAGCCAGTTGAGATTGCTCCAGGTGCAGTTCGGGTCATTGACGCCCTGGGCGTAGCCGGAGCAGCGCTGCTCCTTGCTCATCAACCAGAAGGGCGCGGTCGGGGCCGATATGCCCTGCGGAAGGTTGGAATTGGCGGTCTGGTAGGAATAGTGGATCGGCGGCCAGATCATCCAGCCATGGGCGTTGATCTCGTCCTCGATATCCCCGGAGCGATAATCCGTCTGCGCCAGGAAGCCGCCGAACTTCTCCTCGGGGTAATCGATCAGAACCGGCACCAGGATCTCGCCCTTGTAGGAGACGAGGATCGGCCGGTCATTGGCGATGAATTCCGCCCCGAGGCTGAAGAAGAACAGGATCAGGAACAGCCAGAGGGACCAGTAGCCACGGCGGTTCGCCTTGAAATTCTGCCAGCGGCGAATGTTGGTCGGGGAGAAGAGACCCTTGCGTGGCGGCTTGACCGTTGCCGCTGGTACACTGCTCGCTGCGTCCATCAGACGTCCCTCCGCTCGAAATCGATGCGCGGGTCGATCCAGGTGTAGATCAGGTCCGAGATCAGGCTGACGAACAGGCCGAGCAGCGAGAAGATGAAGAGCGTCGCGAAGACGATCGGATAGTCACGCTGGACGACGGAGAGATAGCTGAGGCGGCCGAGGCCATCGAGCGAGAAGATATTCTCGATCAGCAGCGAACCGGTGAAGAAGGCGGAGATGAAGGCGCCGGGAAAGCCGGCGATGACGATCAGCATGGCGTTGCGGAAGACATGGCCGTAGAGCACGCGGTGCTCGCTCAACCCCTTGGCGCGGGCGGTGATGACATATTGCTTCTTGATTTCCTCGATGAAGGAATTCTTGGTGAGCAGCGTCGTGGTGGCGAAGGCGGCAAGCGACAGCGAGATCAGCGGCAGAACAAGATGCCAGAGATAATCGAGGATCTTCTGCCACCAGTTGAGATCGGCGAAATTGTCCGAGACGAGGCCGCGCAGCGGAAACCAGTCGAAGAAAGAGCCGCCGGCGAAAAGAACGATCAACATGATGCCGAAGAGGAAGCTTGGGACCGCATAGCCGACGATGATGACGCCGGAGGTCCAGACATCGAAGGTCGATCCATCCTGGATCGCCTTGCGGATGCCGAGCGGGATCGAGATGGCATAGGAAAAGATCAGGATCCAGATACCGAGCGAGATCGACACCGGCAGCTTTTGCCCAATCAGATCGATCACCGAGGTATTGCGGAAGAAGCTCTCGCCGAAATCGAAGCGGATATAATTCCACATCATCTGCCCGAAACGCTCGAGCGGCGGCTTGTCGAAGCCGAACTGCTTGTTGAGCTTGGCGATCAGCTCCGGATCGAGCCCCTGCGCGCCGCGATATTTCGAGCCGCTATCGTCGGTCGCTTGCTGGGCCAGCATATCTCCGCCGCCGGAGAGACGGCCACTGGCATTGTCGGCCTGGCCGGTCAGTTGCGCGATCATCTGCTCGACGGGACCGCCGGGCGCGAACTGCACGATGGTGAAGGAGATCGCCATGATGCCGACAATGGTCGGGATCATCAGCAGCAGACGCCTGAGGATATAGGCACCCATCAGCCCGTCACTCCCCCAGCGAGGAACATGCCTGCCCTGGCCCTAATCCATCCGTCGATCAATTCATTTTCCCTTCCGCCGCGTAAAGCCCGGCGTCGTCATTCATTTCAGGTCTAAACCGCCGAATCGGCATGGGGCATTTGGAGCCCAGCCTGCCCGCCATTGCAAGAGCCGCTCATTTTGCCGCGCTTTTCGACCACCAGAGATCGGGGAAGCCAATGGAATAATAGGGCAGCGCCGACGGATGATCGAATTTGTCCCAATAGGCGATTCTGGTCGTCGTTCCGTAGAAGGTCGGCAGGACATAGTGGTGAGCAAGCAGCACACGGTCGAGCGCCCTGACTGTCGCTTCCTTTTCCGGCACGTCCTTTGCGAAAATCACCTTCTGGATGAGCGCGTCGATGCCCGGGTCGGCTATACCAGCGTAATTGCGGGACCCTTGGCGTCCGGCAGAGGCGGAGCCCCAGAAATCGGCCTGCTCGTTGCCGGGGTTCAGCGTCTCCGCCCAGACAACCCAGATCATATCATAATCGAAGCTGCGAATGCGGTTGACGTATTGCGAGGGATCGACCGTCCTGACGCTGGCATCAATGCCGATACGCTTCAGGTTCTGTACATAAGGCAACACCGATCTTTCCAGCGAAGGATTGTTCAGCAGGAGTTCCAGCGAAAATGGCTGGCCGCTCTGCGCGTTCACCATCTTGTTGCCCTTGAGAATCCAGCCAGCCTCCTTGAACAAACCAATGGCCTTGCGAAGATTGTCGCGCGCCTTCTGCGGATCGCCACCGACGGGATTGGCATAGGGCGCGGTAAAGACATCCGCAGGCACCTTGTCCTTGACGCTATTCAGAACATTGAGTTCCTCCCCTTGCGGAAGGCCCGAGGAGGCGAATTTCGTGCCGAAAAAGAAGCTGTCGACGCGCGTCAACTTCCCGAAGGAAAGGGTTCGGTTCAGTTCCTCGAAATCGTAAACATAGTTCAGCGCCTCGCGGACGCGCTCGTCCTTGAACTGCGCGCGGCGCATGTTGGGAACCAGAGCCTGCATGATGCCGACAGAACGCAGCGTGTTGGGCAGCTCGTCGCGCTTGATGCGGCCGTCCTTGGCGGCCGGGAAATCGTAGCCGGTCACCCAATGGCTTGTCGAATTGTCCTGCCAGTAATCAATGACGCCGCTTCGAAACGCTTCGAACGCGACGTCATAATCGGAAAAATAGACATAGTTTATGGCGCCGAAATTGTGCTCGCCGACGTTGACCGGTATGTTTTTGCCCCAATAATCGTCACGCAGTTCGTAGCGGATCGAAGCGCCCGGCTGGACGGATGCAATCCTGTAGGGACCGGACCCCATGATCGGCTCGAGCGTCGTGCGTGTGATGTCGCGCGGCTTGCCGTCGGGGCCTTTTGCTTCCCACCAATGTTTCGGCACGATGGTAAGCTGGCCCAGGATCGAGGGCATCTCACGGTTGCCCTTTTCATCGAAGTGGAAGGTAACGTCGCGATCACCGGTCTTTTCGGCGCTCACGACATGCCCGTAGTAGCTGGCCGCCTGTGGATTGAGTTCCTTGACTTTCTCGAAGCTGAAGATGACGTCCTCGGGCGTAACCGGCGTGCCGTCGGCCCACTTCGCCTCAGCGCGCAGCCGGAAGGTGGTGCTCGAAACGTCATCGGGATAGGAAACACCCTCGGCGAGCAGGCCGTAGGAAGAATTGGCCTCGTCATCCGCCTTCTTCAGCAGTGTATCGTAGACCAGTTCCGTTCCGTCGGCTGGATTGCCCTTGAACAAGAGCGGATTGAACGTATCGAACGTGCCGCTGCTCGACAGCTTCAGCTCCCCGCCCTTCGGTGCATCCGGATTGACGTAGTCGAAATGCTTGAAGCCGGGTTGGTATTTCAGATCGCCGAGAATGGCCGTGCCGATGCGGAATTGTGGCTCGTCGGCGTTGGATGGTGCCGGCAAGGCCAGCAGGCAGAAAAGAGAAACAACCAAGCCTGCTTTCAACCGCGACAATGCCATTCATGATCCCCTGATGATTTGAATGGAATCAAGCATAAGGCAAATGAGGGCAAAAAACAGGACGGAATTGCTTACCTCTTCGCGAGGCCGCCGATACGTGCCCGATGAAATCAGGCTTTTGCGGTGGCTTCCTCTAGGCGCTTGCGCAGCATCAGGCGCAATTCGCGGATAAGGCGCCGATCCTCGACCGCCTCCGGCTCATTGGCGGCGACGACGGCGATGCGGATCAATTCGAGAATGATCGCCGAAATCAGGGCGACGTCGTCGGTGACCGGTGGCTCGGCGCGCCGCAGGATAGAGGAAATCAGTTCCTTCACCTCCGCCCGCGAGCGCAGCTTGCGATCCCTCGGAATATCCCGGCGCGCGGCAAGCACCGGATATTCGGGAAACGTCTCGATGAAGGCGGCAAGCCGGTCGAAGATCGCCTCGCCGCTATCGGCCGCCGAAAGGCCGCGGCTTTTTTCCGCGATGTCCTGAAACACCGCCTTCAGCCGCTCCAGCCGATCGATATGCAGCGCTTCGGCAAGCAGCGGCTTGGTCGGAAAGAATTGATAGAGCGAACCGATCGACGAATGCGCCGTTGCGGCGATCTCCGTCATCGTCGCGGCGTCATAACCCTTCTCAACGAAGACCGCCGCGGCCGCCTCCAGAAGTACCGCCACACGATCATGACCGCGCCGGCGTTTGGGTGCCCGCATTTGCGGCTCGCCGGTCGATTTCTCCGCGGGTTGTCCGCTATTTGTCCCCACCCATTACTCTCCTTTACAATCCCCAAGCTACCATCACGCTCATCTCAACCGACCCGAGACCAGGCTCCGTTCCCAACCCTCCGCGCACTCCCCAGCTCGTGCGACAGATGATCGAGACCATGGTCATTGTGACTGTCGGACTTTCCGCAGACTATGCCGGCACTGTCAACCAGCCCGCCAAGGAAACCCCATGATTTCCAGGGGGAGGTTGCCGCCGGCCGTCAGCGACGGAATGAAGACGGGAGACATAGGCAGCCGGAAAATCGATTCCGATTTTCAGGGTTATGCGATAGATTTCGTTGCAAATCACTTCGGCCAACGCCGGCAGCATCTCAAGGAACCATATGATTTCCCTCCTGGTTCGAACCATCAGTACCGTCAGCAAACTAGCGCTTGCCACCACGATCGGTGCTAGCCTCGTTACCGGCGATGCGCTGGCCCAGCAGGCCGGCCCAACGCCCGGCAGCGCCAAGGCGATCTTCGGCGGCGTGGCGCTGCCGACGGCAGGACCGCCGCAATCCATCGGCTTTTATGCCAAGGGCTGCCTCTCCGGCGCCGTGGCGCTGCCGACCGATGGACCGACCTGGCAGGCCATGCGCCTGTCGCGCAACCGCCGCTGGGGCCGGCCGGAAATGGTTGGGCTCCTCGAACGCCTGTCGCGCGACGCGGCGAAATATGACGGCTGGCCGGGCTTGCTGGTAGGTGACATGGCACAGCCGCGCGGCGGGCCGATGTTCAACGGCCATGCCTCGCATCAAATCGGCCTCGACGCCGACGTCTGGCTGACGCCGATGCCGTCGCGGACGTTGACGGCGGCCGAGCGCGAAAGCCTGCCTTTCACCTCGATGCTGGCGAAGGACAAATTCCTGACCATCAACGACAGGGTCTGGACACCGGCGCATGCGCGCCTGTTGATGCGCGCCGCCAGCTATCCCGAAGTGCAGCGCATCTTCGTCAATCCGGCGATCAAGAAGAAAATGTGCGACAGCTGGACCGGCGATCGCACCAATCTCGGCAAGCTGCGCCCGGAATATGGTCACGACTCGCATTTCCATATCCGCTTGAGCTGCCCGGCGGGCTCGGTCGGCTGCACGCCGCAGGCCCCGGTTGCCGCCGGCGACGGCTGCGACAAGACGCTTGCCTGGTGGCTCGGTCCCGAACCGTGGGCCAAGCCGAAGCCCAGCACCAAGCCGCCGGTAAAGCCCCGCGAGGTCATGGTGTCCGATCTGCCCAAGGCCTGCCAGGCGGTGCTGGACGCCCCCTCGATTCCCTCGGCCCGCGCCGCCACCTATGGCATCAAGGCGGCGGCCCCGACGACGGCAACCGGCACGCTGCCGGTTTCGAGCAGCGGCACGGGCAACACGCCGCCCGGCAGCATTCCACAGCAGTGACGGCACCGAGGTCGATGCGACATAGGCCGGTCTTTCAAAGGCCGGCCTCTTGGTATAGAAGGCGGATAAATCGATTAAAAATCCGGGACGGAGTGGGAATTTCATGGCCGGCGGCAAATGCATCGCGCTGATCGCGCATGATCAGAAGAAGGATGCAATGGCGGAGTTTGCACGCCGCAACCAGGATGTGCTTGCCGATTGGCATATCGTCGCCACCGGCACGACCGGCGGCCGCGTCCTCGACGCCTGCCCCAACCTGAAGGTCACCCGCCTGAAAAGCGGCCCGCTCGGTGGCGACCAGCAGATCGGCGCGATGATCGCCACCGGCGATATCGACATGCTCGTCTTCTTCATCGACCCGCTCACCCCCATGCCGCACGATGTCGATGTCAAGGCGTTGACTCGGCTTGCCGTTCTCTACGACATTCCGATGGCCCTTAACGAAGCCACCGCAGAACGCCTGATCAAGACACTGAACCATTAATCCGCCTTCAGGCGGCAGACACGGACCTGTCCATGCCCGAGCTCAATCACAGTGAAGCCCCCCTGCCCTTTCCGATCCTGATCGGCGATATCGGCGGAACCAATGCGCGTTTCTCCATTGTCGTCGATGCCCATTCCGAGCCGGCGCATTTTCCGATCGTGCAAACCGCCAATTTCAAGACGATCGACGACGCGATCGAGGAAGCGCTTTCCAAGTCGGCGGTGCGGCCGCGCTCGGCGATCCTCGCCATGGCGGGCCCGGTGCGCGGCGACGAGATTCCGCTGACCAATTGCGACTGGGTGATCCGCCCGAAGACGATGATCTCCAATCTCGGCATGGAAGATGTGCTGATCATCAATGATTTCGAGGCGCAGGCACTGGCGATCGCCGGTATTTCCGAAGAGCACCGCGCGACCATCGGCGAGATATCGGAAGGCATGGTCGCCTCGCGCGCCGTGCTCGGCCCGGGCACCGGCCTCGGCGTCGCCGGCCTCGTTCATGCCCAGCATGCCTGGATCCCGGTACCGGGCGAAGGCGGCCATATCGATCTTGGGCCGCGCAGCGAGCGTGACCTGCAGATCTGGCCGCATCTGGAAACGATCGAGGGCCGCATTTCCGCCGAGCAGGTCCTCTGCGGCCGCGGCCTGCAGAACCTCTACCATGCGATCTGCAAGACCGACGGCATCGAGCCTAGCCTCAAGGAACCGGCCGATATCACGGCGCAAGCGCTCGCTGAAACCAACATTCAGGCCGAAGAGACCCTGACGCTATTCGTCACCTATCTCGGTCGCGTCGCCGGCGATATCGCGCTGGTCTTCATGGCGCGGGGTGGCGTCTATATCACCGGCGGCATCTCGCAAAAGATCCTGCCGGCGCTGCAGAAGCCGGAATTCCGCGCCGCCTTCGAAGACAAGGCGCCGCATACCGCGCTCTTGAAATCGATCCCGACGCATGTGGTCACCCATCCGCTGGCCGCACTCTCAGGACTCACGGCCTATGCCCGCGCACCGGCCAGTTTCGGCCTGGCAACGGACGGACGGCGCTGGCGGCGTTGATCCGATCAGGGCCGCAGGCAGCCTTTTTGAAGGGGCTTCCTTCCCTTATAATGATCTTGGCTCCATGGCTTGCCCCTTAACCAGTGCGGCAGGCCATCTCTAGCCAAAGCCGTCCTAACTCTTTATAGAGCCGCGAAAGCATGTGCCATGTGCGGCTCGCTTGGTTTGAGACAGGAAGCCGATTTTTGAAATCGCCCGATACCAAAAACAATAGCGTCGACAGTGAGACCATCAGCGGTATCCTGAAGCGCATCATTGCCGAAAATGGCCGTGAGCACCTCTGGGGTTATTCGATTGCCATCGTTTGCCTGATCCTGGTGGCGCTTTCGACCGCATTCATCGCCTACATCATGAAGACGATCATCAACCAGGCCTTCGTCGAGCGCCGGGCCGATATCGTCTGGCTCGTCTGCTCCGCGATCTTCGTCGCTTTCGTGATGCGCGGTTTCGCGGGCTATTTCCAGTCGGTCATCCTCAGCAAGATCGGCAATAACATCATCGCGCGCTACCAGCGCCGGCTCTACGCGCATCTGATGACCTTGTCGGTCGGCTTCTTCAACGAGGCGCGGTCGGCACAGATCGCCGCGCGCGTCAGCCAGAACGTCTCCGGTATCCGCGACGTCATGAACCTGACGATCACTTCGACAGCACGCGACCTTCTGACCTTTGTCGCCCTGCTCGGCGTCATGGTGGTGCAGGATCCGATGCTGAGCCTTGCCGTCTTTATCGCGGCACCGCCGCTGCTCTATGCCCTGCGCTATGTCTCCAAGCGCCTTCGCTCGGCGACGCGCGAGGCAGTCAATTTGAACAGCCACGTTCTGGGCGCGATGCAGGAGACGATCCAGGGCATCTCCATCGTCAAGGCCTTCACGATGGAAGAGCAGCTGGATCGCAAGATCAACAAGCTGATCACCGCAGCCGAACACCGGCAAAATCGTATTGCCCGACTGTCGGAGCGCAACGGACCCCTGACGGAAAGTTTCGCCGGTTTCGCGGTCGCGAGCGTACTGGCCTATGCCGCCTACCGCTCGATCTATCACGACGTTCCTCCGGGCGCCTTCTTCTCTTTCGTCACTTCGCTGCTTCTGGCCTACGACCCGGCTCGCCGCCTTGCCAAGCTGCAGGTGCAGCTCGAGCGCGCCGTCGTCAACGCGCGGATGATCTACGAACTGCTCGACATGGAGCCGCGTCAGCGCGATTTGCCGGATGCCAAGCCGCTGGTCGTCACCGAGGCCCGCATCGAATTTCGCGGCGTCCACTTCGCCTATGGTGACGACACGGTTCTGGACGATGTCAGCTTCGTTGCCGAAGGTGGACAGACGACGGCACTGGTCGGCCCTTCCGGCGCCGGCAAATCCACCGTCATCAATCTCATTCCGCGCTTCTACGACCCGAAGGCCGGCAGCATCCTGATCGACGGACAGGATATCAGCCACATCACCAAGCAGTCGCTGCGCCAACATCTCGCCTATGTCTCGCAGCAGCCCTACCTCTTTGAAGGCACGATCCGCGACAATATCCGTTATGGTCGCCCTGATGCGACGAATGACGACATCGAGGAAGCAGCCCGGCACGCTTACGCCCATGACTTCATCATGGCGCAAGCGCAGGGCTACGACACGCCGGTCGGCGAAAACGGCGTGACGCTTTCCGGCGGCCAGCGGCAGCGCCTGTCGATTGCCCGCGCGCTGGTGCGCAACGCGCCGATCCTGCTGCTCGACGAAGCCACGTCGGCGCTCGATACGGAGTCGGAAGCGGCCGTGCAGAAGGCGCTGGACGAAGCCATGAGCGGCCGCACGGTCGTCGTCATCGCTCATCGTCTGTCGACGGTCGTCCGGGCCGAGAAGATCATTGTCATGCAGAATGGGCGCGTCGTCGAAGAGGGCAACCACGAGACGCTTGCGGAGGCCGACAATGGCCTTTACGCTCGCCTCAACAACCTTCAGCGGCCGGCCGTTTCCGGCAATTCCCGCAAATAAGACGATAGAGACGACATGAGCGACGATGCGATGAAGCTGGTGGTGGTGGGCGCGGCAGGCCGCATGGGGCAGGCCCTGATCCGCCTCATCCACGCCACCGAAGGTGTCACCCTTCACGCCGCCGTCGCGCGCCCAGGCTCCGCCTTCATCGGCAAGGATGCCGGCGAGATCGCCGGGCTGGGGCCGATCGGCATTCCCGTCACCGATGACCCGCTGTCAGCCTTCCTGCATGCCGAAGGCGTCATCGATTTTACCACGCCGGCAACCAGTGTCACCTTCGCAGACCTCGCCGCTCAGGCGCGCATCGTCCACATCATCGGCACGACCGGCTGCTCGGCGGAAGACGAGACCAGGTTCAAGGCCGCTGCCCGCCATGCCCGCATCGTCAAGTCGGGCAATATGGGCCTCGGCATCAACCTTCTGAGCGTCCTTGTCGAGCAGGCCGCGCGGGCGCTTCCGCCGGCCGACTGGGATATCGAAGTTCTGGAAATGCACCATAAGCACAAAGTCGACGCGCCATCAGGCACCGCTCTGCTGCTGGGTGAAGCCGCTGCCAAAGGGCGTGGCATCGATCTTGACGATCATTCCGTGCGCGTGCGCGACGGCTATACCGGCCCGCGTCCAGCTGGTTCAATCGGCTTTGCCACGCTGCGCGGCGGTGCCGTCATCGGCGATCACTCGGTTATTTTTGCCGGCGAAGGCGAGCGGTTGACGTTGTCCCATAGTGCGGGCGACCGGTCATTGTTTGCCCGCGGCGCGCTTCAAGCGGCTCTCTGGGCACGCGACAAGAAGCCCGGCCTTTATTCCATGCTCGATGTCCTCGGGCTTTCCACACGTTGATACGATCCTTTCAAGGAGGAATATTTCATGAGCGGTACTCTCGTCCTCGTTCGCCATGGCCAGAGCGACTGGAATTTGAAGAATCTCTTTACCGGCTGGAAGGATCCCGACCTGACGGCGCAGGGCGTTGAAGAAGCCAAGACCGGCGGCAAGGCGCTCGCCGATTACGGCATCAAATACGACGTCGCCTTCACCTCGGTGCTCACCCGCGCCCAGCACACGCTGAAGATCATCCTTGATGAAGTCGGTCAGCCCGGCCTGGAAACGATCAAGGATCAGGCGCTGAACGAGCGCGACTATGGCGATCTCTCCGGCCTCAACAAGGACGACGCCCGCGCCAAGTGGGGCGAGGAACAGGTGCATATCTGGCGCCGTTCCTACGACGTGCCCCCGCCCGGCGGCGAAAGCCTGCGCGACACCGGCGCCCGCGTCTGGCCCTATTATCTCACCGAAATCCTGCCGCGCGTGCTCGCCGGCCAGAAGGTGCTCGTCGCCGCCCACGGCAACTCGCTGCGCTCGCTGGTCATGGTGCTCGACCGCCTGACCAAGGAACAGATCCTGGCGCTTAACCTCGCGACCGGCGTGCCGATGGTCTACAAGCTCAACGCCGACTCCACCGTCGCTTCCAAGGAAGTGCTCGGCGATATGTCCGGCGCGCATTGAGCGCGCTTTTAGCCTTGCAATCAATGAGCCGGGGAGATTTGTTCTCCCCGGTTTTTTTATGATCAATTCTCGATCGTAAACCGCACCCGATCCGCAGCAAAGCGTGAGATCGAATATTGCACCAGCACGCCGTCGAGATCGGCGTTCAATGCCCTCGTGTTCATGACGATGGCGCCGGGAGAAAGTTCGAGGTCGGTGAGATCGCCTTCCTCCGCATGAGTGGCGGTGATCTCCGTGACGACACGCACATAATCGGCGACGCCAAGTTCGCGGAACGCCTTGGTGATCGAACCGGTGGCCTTGTAGATCTCGGCAATGTCGGCAAAACGATCGGCAGGGAACCAGCTCGTGGCGCGTGACACCGGGCGACGGTCGGCCCGACCAAGCGTTTCCAGTCGGACGACACTTGTACCAGGTTCCAGCTTCAGCCAGCGGGCCACCTCGGCATCGGCGATTTCATTGCTACTCGCCACCAGCATGCTGCTGGACTCCCGGACTTGGTCACCGATCCCTTGAGAAAACCGCGTCCGTTTCGAGATCGGGAAATTCAGCCGCTCCTTGCGCTCGATCAGGGTGCCCCGCCCCTGCACGGCGCGAACGATGCCTTCCTGCCCCAAAGCGGCCAGCGCGCTTCGCACCGTATGCCGGTTGACGCCGAATTGCAGCGCCAGCGCCGTTTCCGGCGGCACCATGCCGGTTTCGTCGAAATCGCCCTGATTGATCGACGCGCGAATCCGGTCGGCGATCTGCCGCCAGAGCGCCACGCCCGTCTGTCTCTGTACCTTCTGCCCCGCCATATTTCCCGCTTGCCCTGTCATACGCTTGTCACGTCGCCTCAATAGATATAAAACATACCTTGTATGGTTGTCTATATCAATAGACATTTTGAGGAAGACGCGATGAATTCAGCACAGAGGCAAGAGGCGGCCGCGCAGGAGCGCCGGGAACGCAAGCGCACGGCGGATCTTCTGGCGCGGGCCGAACGCGACGAGTTCGATGCGGCCTGGGAAGCACTGTCCGAGAAGCCGGTTATCCAGCCGGTGCGCGGGCCGGAAACCGGTCTCGTCATGGTGCGCGGGCGGATCGGCGGCGGCGGCGCCCCCTTCAATCTCGGCGAGGTCACGGTAACCCGCGCCACCATTAGGCTCGCCTCCGGCACGGTCGGCCACGCACATGCGCTCGGCACCGACCGCGAGAAGGTCCGGCTGGCGGCGATCTTCGACGCGCTCTGGCACCAGCCGGCCACCAAGGATTTCGTCGAGAAGGCAATCCTGCTGCCGATCACCGAGCGGATCGCCGGACGGGATCGGCAACGAGCCGAAGAGACGGCCGCTACCCGCGTCGATTTCTTCACCATGGTCCGCGGAGAAGACTGATGACCCTTTCCACTATCTCCAGCATACCCGACAACGACGCCCTGACCGGCGGCTTTACCAACCCGGTCTTCGACGCGCAGAGCGTCTTCAAGATGATGATGGACGCGATGGCGCGGCCGGGAACCCTGCAGACGGTCGTCTCGGACATTGCGCCGCCCGCACTGCTCGGCATCGCCGCCGGCGCCATTGCGCTCACCCTTTGCGACCATGATACGCCGGTCTGGCTTTCGGGCGGTCTTGCACGCTCGACCATGCCGGAATGGCTCGGCTTCCACACCGGCGCGCCGGTGACCTCGGAAAAGCTCGAGGCCCGCTTTGCCTTCGTCGAAGCCGGCGTGCTGCTCGCTTCCCTCAACCAATTCGACATAGGCACCCAGGAATATCCCGACCGCTCGACGACCATCGTGCTGGAAATTGCGAGCCTCGAGGGCGGCAAGGAACTGGCGCTCTCCGGACCCGGCATTGCCGACATCAACATGATCGCGCCGGTCGGCCTGCCGGACACGTTCCTGCGCTTCTGGAACGACAATCGCGCCCTCTTCCCGCGCGGCGCCGACCTCGTTCTGACGGCCGGACGGCAATTCCTTTGCCTGCCGCGCACCACCAAGATCATCGCGACGGAGATCTGACGCATGTATGTTGCCGTAAAAGGCGGCGAAGCCGCCATCGCCAATGCCCACCGGCTGCTCGCCGATCGTCGCCGCGGCGACCGTTCGCTGCCGGCTCTCGGCATCGACCAGATCGTCGCGCAGCTTGCGCTTGCGGTCGACCGCGTCATGGCCGAAGCCTCGCTTTATGACCGGACGCTAGCAGCACTTGCCGTGCGCCAGTCGCGCGGTGATATGATCGAGGCGATCTTCCTGCTGCGCGCCTACCGCACGACGCTGCCGCGCTTCGGCTATTCCCAGCCACTGGATACGGCGGCGATGAAGATCGAGCGCCGTATCTCCGCCACCTACAAGGACCTGCCGGGCGGCCAGCTTCTCGGCCCTACCTTCGATTATACCCACCGCCTGCTCGACCCGAGCCTGCTCACCGACGAGCCGGTGGACGAGCCGATGCAGCGATCGGCGGAAGAGGGTCGCGTCATGCGCGTCTCCGAAATCCTGGCCGAGGAAGGGTTGATCGAGGGCGATGGCGAGATGCCGATCGATCACGAAACTGGCGACCTGACGCGCGAGCCGATGGAATTCCCGATGACCCGCGACCTGCGCCTGCAGGCGCTCGCCCGTGGCGATGAGGGTTTTCTTCTGGCGCTTGGCTATTCCACCCAGCGTGGCTACGGCCGCAATCATCCCTTCACCGGCGAAATCCGCATCGGAGAAGTCGAGGTCGAACTCGACGTGCCGGAACTCGGTTTCGCCGTCTCGCTCGGCAGCATCCAGGTGACCGAGTGCCAGATGGTCAACCAGTTCAAGGGTTCGGCCAAGGCGCCGCCACAATTCACGCGCGGCTACGGCCTTGTCTTCGGCCAGAGCGAGCGCAAGGCCATGGCGATGTCGCTGGTCGACCGGGCGTTGCGCGCCGACGAACTCGGCGAGGATATCGTCGCCCCCGCCCAGGACGAGGAATTCGTCATCTCCCATTCCGACAACGTGCAGGCGACCGGCTTCGTCGAACATCTGAAGCTGCCGCACTATGTCGACTTCCAGGCCGAGCTCGACCTGGTGCGCCGCATGCGCCGCGACTTCGAGGCCGCCCGCGACGGCGTCAAGGATCCCCTGACGGAGGCAGCCGAATGACCGATCTCGCCACCTACAACTTCGCCTATCTCGACGAACAGACCAAGCGGATGATCCGCCGCGCCATCCTGAAGGCGATCGCCATTCCCGGCTATCAGGTGCCCTTCGCCTCGCGCGAAATGCCGATGCCCTATGGCTGGGGCACCGGCGGCGTGCAGCTCACCGCGGCGATCATCGGGCCGGACGATGTCCTGAAGGTCATCGACCAGGGCGCCGACGACACCACCAACGCCGTCTCCATCCGCGCCTTCTTCCAGAAGGTGGCCAATGTCGCGGTCACCACCCGTACGGAAGAGGCGACGATCATCCAGACGCGCCACCGCATCCCGGAAGCCAAGCTCGGCCCTAATCAGGTGCTGGTCTACCAGGTGCCGATCCCGGAACCCTTACGCTTCCTGGAACCGCGCGAGACCGAGACCCGCAAGATGCATGCGCTCGAGGAATACGGCCTCATGCATGTAAAACTCTACGAGGACATCGCCCGCAACGGCCGCATCGCCACCACCTACGCCTATCCGGTGAAGGTCGCCGGCCGCTACGTGATGGACCCATCGCCGACGCCGAAATTCGACAATCCGAAAATGCACCTGTCGGATGCGCTGCAGCTCTTCGGCGCCGGCCGCGAGAAGCGCATCTATGCGGTGCCGCCCTATACCGAGGTGGTCAGCCTCGACTTTGAGGATCACCCCTTTGAAGTACAGCGCTTCGACAAGCCCTGCGCGCTCTGCGGCGCCGAGCAGGTCTATCTCGACGAAGTGATCCTCGACGACAAGGGCGGACGGATGTTCGTCTGCTCCGACACCGATTTCTGTGAAGACCGCCGCGCCCACGGCCATGTCGGCACCATGCTTGCCCCAAATGGGCAGGCACCCAATCAGGAGGCCGCCGAATGAGCGACACACCACTCCTCAAGGTCAAGGACATCTCGAAATTCTACGGCAGCCGCATCGGATGCCGTGACGTCTCCTTCGATCTCTGGCCCGGCGAAGTGCTGGCCATCGTCGGCGAAAGCGGCTCGGGCAAGACCACCCTGCTCAACTGCATCTCGACGCGGCTGCTGCCGACCACCGGCAGCGTCGAATACCACATGCGCGACGAGACCTATCGCGACCTCTTCCGCATGAACGAGGCCGAGCGCCGCTTTCTGATGCGGACCGACTGGGGCTTCGTCCATCAGAACCCCGCCGACGGGTTGCGCATGACGGTCTCGGCCGGCGCCAATGTCGGCGAGCGGCTGATGGCGATCGGCAACCGTCATTACGGCAACATCCGCGCCACGGCGGTCGATTGGCTGGAACGCGTCGAAATCGACGCCGACCGTATCGACGACCAGCCGCGCGCCTTCTCTGGCGGCATGCGCCAGCGTCTGCAGATCGCCCGCAATCTGGTGACCGGCCCGCGCCTGGTGTTCATGGACGAGCCGACCGGCGGCCTCGACGTCTCCGTGCAGGCGCGCCTGCTCGACCTCGTGCGCGGCCTCGTCAACGATCTCGGCCTGTCGGCGATCATCGTCACCCACGATCTTGCCGTCGCCCGCCTGCTGTCGCACCGCATGATGGTGATGAAGGACGGCTACGTCATCGAGCACGGTCTGACCGACCGCGTGCTCGACGATCCGCGCGAACCCTACACGCAGCTGCTCGTCTCTTCGATCCTGCAGGTCTGAGGAAAAACCATGGCAACCCCCCTCGTCGTTTCCGAAGTCTTCAAGAGCTTCACCATGCATCTGCGCGACGGCATTCGCCTGCCTGTCGTCGCCGATGTCTCCTTCTCGGTCGCAGCCGGCGAATGCGTCGTGCTCGGCGGCCCCTCCGGCATCGGCAAGAGCTCGCTCTTGAAGATGATCTACGGCAACTATGCCGTTGACGCCGGCCAGATCCTGATAACGCAAAAGGACAAGATCATCGATCTTGCCACCGCCGATCCACGCACCGTTCTCGAGGTTCGCCGCCATACGCTCGGCTATGTCAGCCAGTTCCTGCGCACCGTGCCGCGCGTGGCCGCCATCGACGTTGTTGCCGAGCCGCTTCTGGCGCGCGGCGTGGCGCTGGCGGATGCGCGGCAAAAGGCTGGCGACCTGCTCGCCCAGCTCAATCTACCGCAAGAGCTTTGGCAATTGCCGCCCGCCACCTTCTCCGGCGGCGAGCAGCAGCGCGTCAATATCGCCCGCGGCTTCATCACCGACCACGCCATCCTGCTGCTCGACGAACCGACCGCCTCCCTCGACGCCCGGAACCGTGCCGTGGTGGTCTCGATGATCGAGGAGAAGAAAAGGGCCGGCGTCGCCCTGCTCGGCATCTTCCACGACGAGGAAGTGCGCGAAGCGGTCGGTAGCCGGATTCTCGACGTCTCCCGCTTCTCGCCCAGAAAGTCCGCCGCATGAGCCGTCAATTGGGCGAAACGCCCTTCATCAACCCGACAGCAACGATCAAGAACTCGACCTTCGGCCGCTATACCGAGGTCTCGGAGCGTTGCCGCCTCGACGAGGTCGAGATTGGCGATTATTCCTATATCATGCAGGACGGCGCCGTCTGGTGCGCGACGATCGGCAAGTTCGTCAACATCGCCGCCAGCGTCCGCATCAACGCCACCAACCATCCGACATGGCGGGCGACGCTGCATCACTTCACCTATCGCGCGGCAGATTATTGGCCGGATGCCGATATGGAGACGGATTTCTTCACCTGGCGGCGCGAGAACCGCGTCGTGATCGGTCATGACGTCTGGATCGGCCACGGCGCCACCATCCTGCCGGGCGTCACGGTCGGCAATGGTGCCGTCATCGGCGCCGGTGCCGTCGTTTCCAAGGATGTGGCCCCCTATACGATCGTCGGTGGCGTGCCGGCCAAGCTCATCCGCGAGCGTTTCACCGCCGAGATCGGCGCGCAGATGGACAAGCTTGCCTGGTGGGACTGGGATCACGCCACTCTGCGCACGGCGCTGACCGACTTCCGCGCCCTTTCCGCCGAGGATTTTTTGATCCGCTACGGCGCATGAGGACGTTTTTCGCCGATACGGGGCTTGCGCCGGCCGACTAAGGATCCAGCGTCTGGCGACCCTTTGAGACCAGATAGTCGAGGGAGACGCCTTCATGGCAAAGCAGTTCGAAAGCATCGATGACCGGCTGCGCGATTTCATTGCCCGGCAGCATATCTTCTTCACGGCGTCGGCGACCGCGGAATCCCGCGTCAACGTTTCGCCCCGCGAGACGCTGTGCCTGCGCATCATCTCGCCCAACACCGCCATCTATCTCGACCGCACCGGCAGCGGCAACGAGACCTCGGCGCATATGAAGGCCGACGGGCGGCTGACCATCATGTTCTGCGCCGTCGCGGGGCCGCCGATGATCCTGCGCCTCTATGGGCGCGGCCGGATCATTCACAGGACATCGGCTGAATACCGGAAATTGCTGCATACATATTATGCCGGCGAAGAACCGCTCGGTGCCCGCCAGATCGTCTGGCTGGATATCGACCTCGTCCAGACCTCCTGCGGCTTCGGCGTGCCGCTCTTTTCCTATGAAGGCGAAAGGCCGAGCCTCGATCAGTGGGCCAAGGCCAAGGGTCCCGATGGTATCGAGGAATACCGGCGAGAAAAGAACGTCCGCAGCATGGATGGTCTGCCGACGGGTTTATTTGACACCGAAAGCAACTAAGCGTTTCGACTGAATCATCCCGCCGCACCAATAGCGGGGGATTGTAACAACACTTACACAAAACTGACATCGGAGCTTCATGAAGCGGCGATAATGCGTTGCCTATACTTGGCGCACAGCCGCTCGAAATTCGGTTTCGAGGCAAGGCACCTGCGCCTGTTCATAGTTAGTAGCGCGACGTCAATGCTAGCTGCGGACCAAAGCAGCGGCGAAAGGGAAAGCTTCATGTTCGAGCTCAAGAATGTCTCGCGCCGTTTCGGAAACAAGCTCGCTGTCGATTCCGTGACGCTGGACATTCCGCAAGGACAGATGGTTGGTGTCATTGGCCGCTCGGGCGCCGGCAAGTCCACGCTGCTGCGCATGATCAACCGCCTCGCCGACCCGACTTCCGGCTCGATCCATTTCGCCGGCACCGAGGTTTCCAAGCTGAGCGGCCGGGCGCTGCGCAACTGGCAGCGCGACTGCGCCATGATCTTCCAGCAGTTCAACCTGGTCCCGCGCCTCGACGTCCTGACCAACGTCATGCTCGGCCGCCTCAACCAGCGCTCGACCGTCATGAGCCTTCTCTCGGTCTTCACCCGCGAAGAGCGCATCGAAGCGATCGCGGCGCTGGAGCGCCTCGGCATCGAGCAGACGGCATTGCAGATGGCCGGCACGCTGTCGGGCGGCCAGCAGCAGCGCGTCGCCATCTGCCGCGCGCTGATGCAGCAGCCGAAGATGATGCTGGCCGACGAGCCGATCGCCTCGCTCGATCCGCTCAACGCCAAGATCGTCATGGACGCTTTGCGCGACATCAACGAGCGCGAAGGCATCACCGTCATCACCAACCTGCACACGCTGGATACGGCCCGCAACTATTGCGAACGCATCGTCGGCATGGCCGCCGGCCGTGTCGTATTCGACGGCAAGCCGTCCGACCTGACGGCCGCAGCCGTCAAGGAAATCTACGGCACCGACAAGGATGGCGCCGGTGTCGACGAGACGATGACGTCGACCGCCATCAACATTCCCGATCCGGCCGCGCAAGCCGCGGCACATGCATCCGCCGGCCCGCAACCGCTGGCACTGGCCGGTCCCTGAGGGGGAGCCGGCCGCGATCGAAAGCCCGCGTCAAGGGCGCATTTCTTTCAGACCGAAGACATCCGGGGACACACCGGTTAACCAGGAGACGAACCCATGTTGAAGAAGACCCTTCTTGCAGCCACGGCGCTTCTTGCGCTTGCTGGCGGCGCTGCCGCTCAGGACCTCAAGGAATTCCGCGTTGGTATTCTCGGTGGTGAAAACGAAACCGACCGCCTGCGCAACTATGCCTGCCTCTCCGATCACCTGAAGAAGGAATTCGGCTTCGAGAAGGTATCGCTTTTCCCGGCCGCCGATTATGACGGCGTTATCCAGGGCCTGCTCGGCGGCACGCTCGACTTCGCCGAACTCGGCGCTTCCGGCTACGCAGCCGTCGCCATCAAGGACCCGAAGGCCGTCACTCCGATCCTGACCACGCAGCAGGAAGACGGCTCGACCGGCTACTACTCGATCGGTCTCGCCCTCAAGTCGTCCGGTATCAAGACCATCAAGGATGCCAAGGGCAAGAAGCTCGGCTACGCCGATCCCGACTCCACCTCGGGCTATCTCGTTCCGCTGACGCAGATCCCCAAGGACACGGGCATGCCGAACGACAAGTTCTTCGCCTCGACCCAGTTCAACGGCGGCCACGAAAACAACCTGCTCGCCGCCTATGACGGCAAGGTCGATGTTGCCGTGGACGATTCCTCGGGCCTCGGTGATTTCAAGGACGGCTACACCTCCGGTACCTTCCGCAAGGAAGTCGACAAGGGCGCCGTCGACCCGAACAAGCTCGTCGAAGTCTGGCGTTCGCCGCTGATCCCGAACGGCCCGCTCGTCGTCCGCAATGCGCTCGGCAGCGAGTGGCAGACCAAGCTGACCGACTTCTTCCTGAAGCTCCCGACGGCCGACGCCAAGTGCTTCTCGGCAATCGAAGGCGGCGCCTTCAAGGGTTACGTCAAGGTGAAGCCGGACTTCTACAACGCCGTTATCGAAGTTCGCAAAGCTGCCATCGGCGGCTGATCTTCGTCCTGACTGCGGGGCGGCCGGCAACGGCCGCCTCTTTGCTATTTTTCAAGGCGGTATTTTTTCATGACGATTGCCGATGCCCAGCCACAGATGCAGAGCGCGCCCCACAGCGCCAAGGAGATCGGCGATGCCTGGAGCCGCATGGTGGCCCGGCGCCGTCTCTATACCGGGTTCGGGCTCGCGATCCTGATCATCGCCTTCGTCAGTTCCGTCCGCTTCGCTGACGAGAGCAATGCCGGCCATTTCTTCGACCGCCTGCCGCATCTCTTCGATTTCCTGAGCTGGCTGATCCCCAAGGATTGGGCCGACGTCTATCGCGCGCTCTTCGATCTTCCAAGCCCCAACGGCGCAAACGGCGTTGGCGGCGAGGAGTTCAATTTCCCGCTCGGTCGCGTCTATGTCTGGGGCGATTTCTACATTCCCGAATATTTCGAGCTGATGATCATCACGATCAACGTGGCACTGGTGTCGACCATCATCGGCTTCGTCGTCGCCCTGCCTCTCAGCTTCTTTGCCGCCCGCAACATGTCGCCGTCCAATCCGGTGCGGCTGGTGACGAAGCGCGTCATGGAATTCCTGCGCGCCTTCCCCGAGATCGTCATTGCCGGGCTGTTTTCGGCGATCCTGTCGATCGGCCCGATCGCCGCCATCATCGCCGTCGGCCTGCACACGATCGGCGCGCTCGGCAAGCTCTTCTACGAAGTCGTCGAAAACATCGACATGAAGCCGGACGAGGGCATGAAAGCAGTCGGCGCCAGTTGGACGGAGCGCGTCCGCTTCGGCGCTTTGCCGCAGGTGATGCCGAATTTCATGTCCTATGCGCTGCTGCGCCTGGAAATCAACGTCCGCGCCTCGACCATCATCGGCGCCGTCGGCGGCGGCGGCATCGGCGAGGAGCTGAAACTGTCGATCTCTCGCGGCTTCGGCGCCAAGACGGTGGCGCTTGTGCTGCTGCTCTTCATCACCATCATCGCCGTCGATCAGTTTTCCGCATGGCTCCGTCGCCGTCTCGTCGGCGAACATGCTTTCCTTCTGCAGCATTGAGGTCGCCCATGTCCGTTATCGACGCTAGCCGCATGCAGGATATCGAAGCACGCTACCCGGAGATCCTGCGCCGATCCTTCCGCCAGCGCTTCGGCGCCCTGATGATCTTCATCGGCGTGATCCTCTACGGCTTCTACGCCGTCTGGTTCTTCGACCTGCCGAAAGTCATCGCTGAAGCCCATTGGGAGCGCGTCGGCATCTATCTGAGCGAATGGGTCAGCTACGACGTGCAGCCGGAATTCCGCATTTCCGGCGACACGATCAGCATCAAATATCCGCGCTTTTCGCCGCTGGGCGATAATCCCCACCCGGACTGGGTGACAAACAACCCCGATGGCAGCCTGACAGTCTCGATCAGCGGCACTAGCCGCACCGTGACGGTCACCAAGACACAGGCGATCCTGACGGCACATGGCGTCACTATCCCGATCGACATCACCGGCGACGTGCCGAAGGTGATCGGCTCGGAGCCGGTTCCCACCTGGATGACGGTCTATGACGACAATATCCTCGCGGATATGGGTTTCGCCGGCAATGTCAGCATCTCCACGGATCGCGTGAAGATCCGCAAGCGCTTCATCGGCTGGGCGAATTTCGTCTTCGACACGCATTCGCCCTTCTTCGACAAACCGGCGGGCGAAGTCATCGGCCTGATCATCTCCGGTCCCCGGCTGAACCCCGCT
This sequence comes from Rhizobium sp. RCC_161_2, assembly GCF_041355235.1. Classification (NCBI taxonomy): domain Bacteria; kingdom Pseudomonadati; phylum Pseudomonadota; class Alphaproteobacteria; order Hyphomicrobiales; family Rhizobiaceae; genus Rhizobium; species Rhizobium sp. RCC_161_2. Next base: position 439,850 of record NZ_JBFUPL010000005.1, read on the forward strand.
CAATCGAACCTTTCACTCGCCTTCGACAATGTCTGGAACAATACGGCCTGGCAGCATGGCGATGTCTGGTCCAAGCTGTTCCAGACCATCGTCATGGCCTTCCTCGGCACGCTGCTCGGCTCGCTCGCCGCCTTTCCGCTGGCCTTCGTGGCGGCGCGCAATATCACGCCGAACCGGCTGCTCAATCAGGTGCTGAAGCGCTTCTTCGACTTCCTGCGCTCGGTCGACATGCTGATCTGGGCGCTGTTCCTGACCCGCGCCTTTGGCCCCGGACCGCTCGCCGGCAGCGGCGCGATTTTCCTCACCGAGACCGGCACGCTCGGCAAGCTCTACTCCGAGGGGCTCGAGAATATCGACAACAAGCCGCGCGAAGGCGTGAAGTCCACCGGCTCGTCGACCATCCTCGTGCATCGCTACGGCATCATGCCGCAGATCGTCCCGGTGATCGTCAGCCAGACGCTCTATCAATGGGAATCGAACGTGCGTGGTGCCACCATCATCGGCGCGGTCGGCGCCGGCGGCATCGGCCTGAAGCTCTGGGAAGCCATGCGTACCAACGCCAACTGGGAAAACGTCGCCTATATGGTATTGTTGATCCTGATTGTCGTCTTCCTGTTCGACGCCGCCTCCAGCGCGCTGCGGGCACGCCTGATGGGCACGCAAAACAGGTAAAAAAGACAACAAAAAACCGTATCGCATCATCATTTTGTCACGGGAATCCTTTAGCGGAAGCCCGGGCAGGATAAGATCGGTTGCGCCGGGTTTAGCCGGATTCGATTCGATACCGTCTCGCCTCTCTTGCGGTTTGGCGCAAATCACCCAACAGTGTCTCGCGCAGCCGATTTTTCCAAGGAATATAGCCTTGCGCTACGCTCTCTATTTTACGCCGCCAAAAGCCGATCCTCTGACGGCGCTTGCCGCCCGCTGGCTCGGCCGTGATGCCTTTTCGAACGAGATCTTTTCCGACAAGGCGATCGGCGTCGTGCCCGAGAACCATGCCGAGGTCACCGCCGATCCGCGCCGCTACGGCTTTCACGCCACGCTGAAGGCGCCCTTCGCGCTGGCAAGCTCGGTCACGGAGCGCGATCTTCTCGATGTGGCAGCCGATTTCGCCGCGCGCACGCCGGCCTTTGCCATTCCCGAGCTCGTGCTTGGCCAACTCGGCCAGTTCTTCGCGCTCGTTCCAGCCGAGGTCTATCAGCCGCTTCAGGATTTTGCCGCCCAGGTGGTCAAGACCTTCGAGCCGTTCCGCGCCGCGCTTTCCGAAGTCGATATCGCGCGGCGCAAGCCGGAAGGGTTGAGCGAGGCGGAGCGTGCAAACCTGCTGCGCTGGGGCTATCCTTACGTGAACGACGAGTTCCGCTTTCATATGACACTGACCGGCAAGGTCGCGGCCGAGCAACAGGCCAGCATCCATGACCTGCTCAGCGATCGTTTCGCCGACCATACCGGCAAGCCGCTCGATATTTCCGGCCTCGCCGTCTTCGTCGAAGAAGAGCGCGGCGCACCCTTTACCGTCCGTTCCTGGCTGCCGCTTGCCGACGCCCAAAAGTGAAAGACCTGACATGACCAAAGAAACCGTCCTCTCCAATGCCCGCATCGTCCTCGAAGACAAGATCCTTGAGGGCTCCGTGCTGATCCGCGACGGGCGGATCGCCGATATTTCCGACGGCAGGTCCGGTATCGGCGAGGATTTCGAGGGCGATTATCTGATCCCCGGTCTGGTCGAGCTGCATACGGACCATCTGGAAGCCCATTATTCACCACGCCCCGGCGTGCGCTGGAACAAGACGGCCGCCATCCAGGCGCATGACGCCCAGATCGTCACCTCGGGCATCACCACCGTATTCGACTGCCTGCGCATGGGCTCCGACGAAGACGGCGGTTTCGAAAAGGGCGAGATGCGCGACATGGCCGACGCCATCCAGGCGGCGCAAAACGAAGACCGGCTGCGCGCCGACCACCTGATCCACCTGCGCTGCGAGGTCTCCTCGGACAACGTTCTCGATCACTTCCAGGATTTCGAGAAGGATCCCTATGTCCGCCTGGTCTCGCTGATGGACCACGCGCCCGGCCAACGCCAGTTCCAGACCATGGACCAGTACATCTTCTACTACCAGAAGAAGCGCGGCCTGAGCGACGAGGCCTTTGCCATTTTTGTCGCCAAGCGCCAGGCAGAATCGGCCAAATACGCGACCCCGCACCGCGACGCCATTTCGAAGGTCTGCAATGAGCGCGGCATCACCATCGCCAGCCATGACGACGCGACGCTTGCTCATGTCGACGAGGCGATCAATTACGGCGTGCGGCTGGCGGAATTCCCGACCAGCGTCGACGCCGCCAAGGCATCGCATGGGGCCGGCATGAGCGTGCTGATGGGCGCGCCGAACATCGTGCGCGGCAAGTCGCATTCCGGCAACATCGCCGCCCGCGATCTCGCCGAGCTTGGCGTCCTCGACGTGCTCTCCTCCGATTACGTGCCGCTCAGCCTGCTGCATGCACCCTTCATCCTGGCCGACGAGGTCGAAAGCATCTCGCTGTCGCAGGCCATCGCCATGGTCACCGCAACGCCGGCAAAGACTGTCAGCCTCAACGATCGTGGCCGCATCGCCGAGGGCCTGCGCGCCGATCTCGTGCGCGTCCGCCGCGATCATGGCGTGCCGGTGACGCGCTCGGTCTGGCGGGAAGGACGGCGTGTGGCATGACGCTCGACGCCAGGACAGAGCCGACTAAGGACCTCTCGGCACACACGGCCGGCATCATGGTCGTGGTCGTTGGCCCGAGTGGCGCCGGCAAGGATACGTTGATGAATCTCGCCGCCCGGCATTTCGCCGGCCGGCCTGACATTCATTTCGTCCGTCGCGTCATCACCCGCGATGGCGATGCTGGTAACGAAGACCACAGAAGCGTCTCTGACGTCGATTTCGACGCCATGGAACAGGACGGCGCCTTCGCCGTCTCCTGGGAGGCGCACGGCCTGAAATACGGCATTCCCAGTGATGTCGAGGATGAACTCGCCAACGGCCACCTCGTCATCGCCAACGGCTCGCGCTCGGTGCTCCACCGTTTCCAGGCGGCATTTCCGAGGCTGAAGGTCATCAACATCACGGCGCGGCGCGAAGTATTGGCGGAGCGGCTGATAGCGCGCGGCCGAGAAAGCCGCGAGGACGTGCTGAAACGGCTGGAGCGCGGATCGCTCACCGTTCAGGGCAGCTACGATGTCGCCGACATCGACAATAGCGGCACGCTGGAAGAGGCGGGCCGTGTGATTGTCGCGGAGCTGGAAGCGCTGATCGCAAGATAAAGTCGGTTTGTGCCGCACCTGCAGAAGCAAACTCACGGTGCATCGCCCCCTCAACCTGCGCTTCGCGCGTCCTTCTCTCCGACGGAGAGAAGGTAGGGATTTGCCGGACGCTCCGTTTTCCCTTCTCCCCTCGGGGAGAAGGTGGCCCGAAGGGTCGGATGAGGGGGTCACCTCACCATGAGGACTGATCTCCTCGTTACCTCGGTCGGCAACCTCAATGCGCCTCATCCCAATTGTTCGCCGCCCGCGCATCGACCTTCAGTGGCACGGACATGTTCACCGCCGGCATGGCGGCATTTTCCATGACCGAGACGATGACCGGCGTCGAGCGCTCGACATCGGCGTCCTCGACTTCGAAGATCAGTTCGTCGTGCACCTGCAACAGCATTCGGACGCGCTCGCCGAGACCGGCATCCGACAGCGCCGGCTCCATCTTGATCATCGCACGGCGGATGACGTCGGCGGCCGAGCCCTGGATCGGCGCGTTGATTGAAGCGCGTTCGTTGAAGGCGCGCACGGAAGGATTGGACGACTTAATTTCCGGAAAATGGACGCGGCGGCCGAAGATGGTTTCGACGTAGCCCTTGTCACGCGCCGTCGCCTTCGTGCTTTCCATGTAGTCTCGGATGCCGGGGAAGCGCTCGAAATATCGCTTGATATAGTCACCGGCTTCCGAGCGCTCGATTGAGAGCTGATTGGCAAGGCCGAAGGCGGAGATGCCGTAGATGATGCCGAAGTTGATCGCCTTGGCGCGGCGGCGCACCTCGCTCGGCATGCCCTCGATCGGCACGCCGAACATTTCCGACGCCGTCATGGCGTGAATGTCGACACCATCGGCAAAAGCCTGCTCGAGCTGCGGAATATTGGCGACATGCGCCAGCACACGCAGTTCGATCTGGCTGTAGTCGGCCGAGATCAGCTTGTGGCCGGGCGTCGAGATGAAGGCCGTGCGGATCTTGCGGCCTTCGGCGGTGCGGACCGGAATGTTCTGCAGGTTCGGCTCGGAGGAGGACAGGCGCCCGGTCGTGGTCGAGGCCAGTGAATAGGAGGTGTGGACGCGCTTGGTCTCCGGGTGGACGTAGCCTGGCAGTGCGTCGGTATAGGTGGATTTCAGCTTGGTGAGCTGGCGCCAGTCGACGATCTTGCGCGGCAGCTCGAAGCCGGCAGCCGCTAGGTCTTCCAGCACCTGCGCCGAGGTCGACCATTGCCCGGTCTTGGTCTTGCTACCCCCGGCAAGGCCCATCTTGCCGAAGAGGATGTCGCCGAGCTGCTTGGGCGAGCCGATGTTGAAGCGCTCGCCGGCCAGCGTATAGATCTCGTCCTCCAGCCGCGCGGCGCCCTGTGCCAGCTCGCCGGAGAGACGCGACAGGATCTGCCGGTCGATGGTGATGCCGCGCTCTTCCATATGGGCAAGTACCGGCACCAGCGGCCGCTCCAGGCGCTCATAGACGGTTGCGAGCTTTTCGGCGGCCAGCCGTGGCTTCAGCACCAGCCAGAGGCGCAGCGTCACATCGGCGTCCTCGGCGGCATAGGCCGTGGCGCGGTCGATATCGACGAGGTCGAAGGTGATGTTGGACTTGCCACTGCCGGCAACGTCCTTGTAGGCAATCGGCTTATGGCCGAGCCAGCGCTCCGACAGACTGTCCATGCCGTGCGTAGCGTTGGCGCCACCATCGAGTACGTAGGACAGCAGCATCGTGTCGTCGAAAGCCTTGGTCTCGATGCCGTAACGCTTCATCAGCAGGTAGTCATATTTCAGGTTCTGCGCGATCTTGAGGACGGAGGTGTCCTCGAGCAGCGCCTTCAGCCGCGGCAGGGCATCGCGCAGCGGGATCTGATTGTCGGCAAGGCCGCCGCCGAGCAGATCGCCGACGCCGTTCTTGTGGTTGAGCGGAACATAGGCGGCGCGAATGGAGGCGCCGGATGGATCATTCTTGTTATCGGCAATCGCCAGTGAAAAGCCGACGATTTCGGCCTGCATGACATCGAGCGACGTCGTCTCTGTGTCGAAGGCGACGATGCCGGTTTCGCGCGCATCGGCGATCCACTGCTCGAGGGTGACGACATCGCGGATGGTGACATATTTCGAATGGTCGATCGGTGCGGTGGCGAAGCTTGCCGCGCGGGCCTTGGTGAGGTCGGCTGGTTCGGTCAGCCCCTCGACGGCCAGGCGCGGCTTGACCGCCGGCGCCGGAACGGAAGCACCCTCGGCAGCGACCGTGCCGCCGGCGACGAGCTCGACATTGTCTCCGACATCGAGATCCGGGCCATGGGCGGTATTGCCCCACTCGACCTTGACGTCGGACGGCTCGATCGCCGCCGGATCGCAGTCACAGGCGTCCGCAACACGGCGCGTCAGCGAGGTGAATTCCATCGCCTTCAGGAAACCGACCAGCTTCGGGCCGTTCTGCGGCTCGAGCACCAGCTCGTCGAGCGGCAGTTCCAGCGGCACGTCGGTCCTGAGCGTCACCAGCTGCCGGGAAATACGGGCGAGATCGGCATTGGCAATGATGTTTTCGCGGCGCTTCTCCTGCTTGATCTCGCCGGCGCGGGCGAGCAGCGTATCGAGATCGCCGAACGTCTCCAGAAGCTGCGCCGCCGTCTTCGGGCCGATACCGGGAATGCCGGGCACGTTGTCGACCGAATCGCCCGTCAGGGCCTGCAGGTCGATCATCTTTTCCGGCGGCACGCCCCATTTCTCGATGACGTCGGGAATGCCGATCTGCTTGTCCTTCATGCTGTCATACATGTGGACCATGGGGGTGACGAGCTGCATCAGGTCCTTGTCGGAGGAGATGATGGTGACGTCGGCACCGGTCGCCTCTGCCTGGCGGGCATAGGTGGCGATGATGTCGTCGGCCTCGAAGCCATCGGTCTCGATGCAGGGCAGGTTGAAGGCGCGGGTCGCCTGGCGGATGAGCCCGAATTGCGGAATCAGCTCTTCCGGCGGCGCCGAGCGGTTCGCCTTGTAGGCGTCGTAGATATCCTTGCGGAATGTCTTCGAGGAATAGTCGAAGATAACGGCGAAATGCGTCGGCGTCACACCGACCGACGTATCGCGCGCCGAGGTCAAAAGCTTCCACAGCATGTTGCAGAAACCGGAGACGGCGCCGACCGGCACTCCATCGGACTTGCGCGTCAGCGGCGGCAGGGCATGGAAGGCCCGGAAAATGAATCCGGAACCGTCGACGAGGAAGAGATGATCACCTTTTTTCATGGAAGCATGGATAGCGTGGCGCACTTCCAACGTCCATATAAAGTTCCGTCTGGCGGCGCGCGAACGGGCCAAATCTCTCACTGAAACGTTACTAAGTTTTAATCATTCCAATCTGCGAAATCCCTTGAAAAACCACATTCGGAGCCACATTTCATATTCACCGGCGATTGATTACGCCGAGGGTCTGACACCCGGCCTGTCCCCCGCCATGTCAGACTTGGACAAAGGCCTATCCCCCTCTCCGGGCCTTTGTCCTCTTTTTCAGAGCCGCCATGGCGCCCCTCCAGGCCATGGCGGCTTTTCTGTTTGACCCATTCGCGCCGTCTGCCGAAACCGGATCGAAATAGCGTTGCAATCTGCCCGATTCCCGGGCAGGTCCGCCCGCGAATTGCCGATTGTTTTGGCACCGAATACTGGCATACTTGCAATCATGGGATTCAACCGGACCGACTCCGCGGCCTACCTTGCCAATCAGATGGCAAAGGGATTCTCCCGCTCGTTACAACAACGCGCGGCACGGCTCGGCTTTTCCCCAGGTCAGTTCCCCATCCTGCTCGAACTGTGGACCGAAGACGGGCTGACGCAGAAGCAATTGCTGGAGCGCGTCGACATCGAGCAGGCGACGATGGCCAATACGCTATCACGCATGGAGCGCGATGGGCTGGTGGAACGCCGGCCGCACCCATCCGACAAGCGCGCGCAGCTGATCTTCCTGACCGGCAAGGCCGCCGCCATGCAGACCGAAGCCGTCGAGGCGGCGATCGCGGCGGACAGGGACATGTTTCGGGGCTTCCGCACCTTCGAGCGCGAGCTGCTGCTCGAATATGTCAAACGCATTCTCGAAAACGCCAAGCATATTTAGATGGTCCTCCGGGGCAGCGACGAAACGCCGGAATTTTTCGGATTTCCCGCCTCGAAACCAGCCGGGCTTTGGTCTATCGTCCCAGCAATTTTCATGTAAGGAGTCGGATATGACCGATGTATCGCCCGTTCTCGACCGCGCGGATCAGAACCTTCCATCCAGCCTCGACAATCTGTTCGAACTGCTGCGCATCCAGTCCATCTCGACCGATCCCGCCTTCAAGCCGGAGTGCCGCAAGGCGGCGGAATGGCTCACCGCCTATCTGACCAAGCTCGGCTTTACGGCATCGGTGCGCGACACATCAGGCCACCCGATGGTCGTTGCCCACCACGACGCTGCCAGCGCCGATGCGCCGCATGTGCTGTTCTACGGTCACTACGACGTGCAGCCGGTCGATCCGATCGAACTTTGGGAGAGCGATCCCTTCGCCCCCGCCATCAAGGACATGGGCGACGGCCGGAAGATCCTGGTTGGGCGCGGCACCTCCGATGACAAGGGCCAGTTGATGACCTTCGTCGAGGCCGTTCGCGCCTACAAGGAGATCAAGGGTGGGCTGCCGGTCCGCATCACCATCCTGTTCGAGGGTGAAGAGGAGTCCGGTTCTCCGTCGCTGAAGCCTTTCCTCGAAGCCAATGCGGCCGAGTTGAAGGCGGACTATGCGCTGGTTTGCGATACCGGCATGTGGGACGGCGACACCCCGGCAATCGCGGCCGCCCTGCGCGGTCTGGTCGGCGAGGAGGTTACCATCAATGCCGCCGACCGCGACCTGCATTCCGGCCTCTACGGCGGTGCGGCTGCCAATCCGATCCATATCCTCTCCGATATCCTTGCCGGCCTGCATGACGAGACCGGGCGCATCACGCTTCCCGGCTTCTACGACGGCGTGGAGGAGACTCCCGCCAATATCAAGGCCTCCTGGGAAACGCTCGGCCGCTCGGCGCAGGATTTTCTCGGCGATGTCGGCCTGTCGATCCCGGCGGGAGAAAAGGGCCGTTCCGTGCTGGAGCTGACCTGGGCGCGTCCCACGGCGGAGGTCAATGGCATCTGGGGCGGCTATACCGGCGCCGGCTTCAAGACGGTAATTGCCGCCAAGGCCTCGGCGAAGGTTTCCTTCCGCCTCGTCGGGCAGCAGAACCCGGCAGCGATCCGCGACAGTTTCCGCGCCTATGTCCGCTCAAAGGTGCCGGCTGACTGCTCGGTGGAGTTCCAGGAGCATGGCGCTTCGCCGGCCATCCACCTGTCCTACGATTCGCCGGTACTGACCAAGGCGAAGAACGCCCTTTCCAACGAGTGGCCGAAGCCAGCTATCGTCATCGGCATGGGCGGCTCGATCCCGATCGTCGGCGACTTCCAGAAGATGCTCGGCATGGAATCCCTGATGGTTGGCTTTGGCCTTGCGGACGACCGCATCCATTCGCCGAACGAGAAATACGAGCTGCGGTCCTATCATAAGGGTATCCGCTCCTGGATCCGCATCCTCGACGCGCTCGCTTGAGCTAGTGAACGGCGGCGCGCGGTCCCGATCGCGCGTCCCCTCGTTGGCACCCCTCCCCCTTTTTCAATTCGACAGACAGGCATAGCCATGGGGATCTGGATCGATACCGACATGGGCTTCGACGATATCGCCGCCATTCTGGTGGTTGCGCATTCGAGCCTCGCGATCGACGGCGTTTCGCTGGTGAGCGGCAATGCGCCGCTTAAGCAGGTGCGTGCCAATGCTGCCAGCGCCGTAGCCGCCTTCGGCTGGACGTTCCGCATCCATACCGGCCGGGAACTTCCGGTGCTTTGCAAGTTGGAAACGGCGCAAAGCATTCTCGGGTCAAGCGGCATACCGACCACGGGCAAAGTCCTGCCGCCGGCGGATGAGCTTCCGTCCAGCGATGCCTTTGCCGCCCTCTGCGACTGGCTTGCGGACGGCTCGGGGCCGAAGCGCATTCTGGCGCTCGGGCCGCTCACCAATATCGCCGCGCTGGCGCTCGCCCGTCCCGACCTTGCCGCCCGCATCGACGAGCTGACATGGATGGGTGGCGGCGTGACCTCGGGCAACCACACAGCCTCGGCCGAATTCAATGCCTATGCCGATCCGGAAGCACTTGCTATCGTGCTGGCGCACGGCCTGCCGCTTCAGATGATCGATCTCGACATTTGCCGAAAGGTGCTGGCGCGGCCCGACGATGTCGAGCGGGTGCGTCAGGCCGGTGGCAAGAATGCCGAAATGCTTGCCGATCTCCTCGGCGGCTACGTCAACATTGCCATCAGCCGCGGCCGACCGGCCATGGCGATCTACGATCCGACCGCCGCCGCCATCTTCGTCGCCCCTGATATCGCCAGGCTCCAGCATGCCCGGATCGATGCCGAGCTGTGGGGGCAGCACACACGCGGGCGCACCGTCGTCGAGACGCGCGCATCGCATGCGGAATTCAACGCCCATTTCGCCGCCGAGATCGATGCCGACAGGGCTCGCGCCATCATATTCGACGCCATGATCAACGAGGCACGCCGATGATCCAGCATTCCCTCGAGCCCGGCGACCTCAACGCGCCCGAGCTACGCGCCCGTGCGGTCGCTGCAGCGCGCGGCGATGCGCCTTTCGATCTGCTGATTGTGGGTGGCCGCCTGGTCGACATGGTGACTGGCCAGATCCGCGCCGCCGATATCGGCATTGTCGGGCCGCTGATCGCAAGCGTGCATGCGCCGGGCAGCCGCACCGATGCGACAGAGACGATCAATGCCTCGAGCTGCTTCCTCTCACCCGGCCTGATCGACACACATATGCATATCGAAAGCTCGATGGTGACGCCGGCCCTCTATGCAGAGGCAGTGTTGCCACGCGGGGTTACGACCATCGTCTGGGATCCGCATGAGTTCGGCAATGTGCATGGCCTCGATGGCGTGCGCTGGGCGGTCGAGGCGACCCGGCCGCTGGCACTGCGGGTGATCCCACTGGCGCCATCCTGCGTTCCCTCCGCCCCCGGCCTGGAGCTGGCGGGCGCCGATTTCGATGCCTCCGCCATGGCCGAGATGCTGGCCTGGCCCGAGATCGGGGGTGTTGCCGAGGTCATGACCATGCGCGGCGTCATCGACGGCGATCCGCGTGCCAGCGCCATCGTCAATGCCGGGCTGCAATCCGGCAAGCTTGTCTGCGGCCATGCTCGCGGTCTCGAAGGCGCCGATCTCAGCGCCTTCATGGCGGCCGGCATCTCCTCCGACCACGAGCTTACCTCCAACGCCGATTTCCTCGCCAAGCTCTCCGCCGGCCTGACCATCGAGCTGCGCGGCTCGCATGACCATCTGCTGAAACAATTCGTCGAGGTCATCAACGATCTCGGCTTCCTGCCGCAGACGGTGACGCTCTGCACCGACGACGTCTTCCCCGACGAACTGCATGTCAACGGCGGCCTCGATGATGTCGTTCGCCGGCTGGTGCGCGACGGGTTGAAGCCGGAATGGGCGCTGCGGGCGGCAACGCTCAACGCCGCCATGCGGCTCGGCCGCAACGACCTCGGCTTGATCGCCGCCGGCCGCCGCGCCGACATCGTGCTGTTCGAAGATCTCCGGGCGTTCAAGGCAAAGCAAGTGATTGCCAACGGCGAGCTCGTCGCCGAGGCTGGCAGGATCGCCGGCACGGTCGCGCATCTCGATACGGCGCCACTACAGAATTCGGTCAAACTTGCACCGCTCAGCGAAGATGATTTCCGCGTACCAGCCAGCGGCAACCGCGTGCGGCTTGCGACGATCGACCGGCCGCGCTTCACGCAATGGGGCGAAATCGAAGCCGAGGTGGCGGACGGATATGTCGTGGCGCCGGCCGGGACCACCATGATCGCCGTCGCCCATCGCCACGGCAAGGCGGATGGACGCCCGCGCATTGGCTTCCTCACCGGTTGGGGCGAATGGCGCGGCGCCTTCTGCACCACCGTCTCGCATGATAGCCACAATCTCACGGTCTTCGGCGGCAATGTCACGGACATGACGCTCGCCGCCAACGCCGTCATCGCAACCGGCGGCGGCCTGGCAGTGGCCAGCGACGGCAAAGTCCAGATCGTGCTACCGCTGCCGCTTTCCGGCCTGGTGAGCGATGCGCCGCTTGAAAAGACAGCCCTGACTTTCAGCGCCCTTCGCGAGGCAATTGAAACGATCGTCGACTGGCAGCCGCCCTATCTCGTCTTCAAGGCCTGTTTCGGCGCGACACTCGCCTGCAATATCGGCCCGCACCAGACGGATCGTGGAATTGCCGATGTGGTGACGGGACGGGTGTTGGAGACGGCAGTGCTGGGCTGAAGTTACCTTTTCCCGTACAGAGAAGGTATCCGATAGGCGCATGCGGGAGCACAGAGCAAAGTGTGCGGCCTTGAGCGGCAAGAGACAATGTGTCGTCATATAGCAGCGAATGCTACCAGCCATTTTTAGCGGGAATTGGAAAGCGCAAAATGCCGGAAGCAAACAGCAGACGGATTACATGAGAGACCGCTTCCGACCTAAAGCGATATTGATATCATCATATTTCACCATGAGTTGGATACGCTGCTATCGCACTTAGATTCCCAATTGATCATACGTCAATTTAGGTACGCGCAAATTGCAAGCACGAAGCGGGCGCCAGCAAGAGTAACGCATATAAGTGGTATAGTACTAAAAAGGGCGACTTCCTTGGAACGAACAAAATTTGTGTTTGGTGCGCGCGTTGGCAGGATGGCCATCGTGTACACCGTACTTCCCAAAGCGGCCACCGCGAAAATAGCTGCCAGCTTCAGATGCGCCAAGGCAAAGATACTAAGCTTATCTGGCGTGAGTGCGACAAATGCACCAACCCCAGCTGCAATGATCGAAGCACTTGTGAGCGTTCCATTAAGATGCGCGAGGATAACGGTCGCCCCTAAGCTTCGCTCGTCCACCTCATCCTTTTGGTTAGGCTGTTGGTAACCCTTCCACGCCACCCATACACTTCTAATCCAAAGGATTCCTAACGCTAGATCTAAGATCGGCCACTTCGCTAAGAACAGGAGTGTGCTAGCGACACAATCCCACATCTACTTCCCTCCGGTCAATTTTTTGATATCAAAGATGTCCTTGTAGTAACGATCCGGTTGTGTCGGAAGCTCACCGCCTGATGAAGCGTACAAATCCTGTCCGAGCTTTTCGATACGATCAGGAAGCTCTCTTGCGACTGGCCCTACTGCTGCCCGAATAGTCTCTCGCACAGCTGCATTATAAAATGCGGGCTCTTGAAGCGGCCATGATGCTTCCACTAGCGGCGGTTTGTGGTTTGGCCAAATGCACTCAATCGACAGAGCTGCAAGAAAGTCCACTTCACTCGGCTCTTTCCTATCATGGCTCTTTGCAACTGTGAGCGCTACTTCGTTGACAGCTGCCAGAAATCCTAGGTATCGCCCAACATCCTCAGGCGCGGCCTCATTCCAATCGATTTTCAAGCGCTCGGTTATGGGAAACTTCAAAGCAAGCTTTTGGAGTTGCTCTGGAATGATCGTCGGGCCGTTTTCCTGAGCCATCGCGTCTCCAGAAAAGGAAAAGACCATCAACACAATTGCGCTGAAGAGTTGATTTCGCATAAATCCTCCCTTTGCTGCCAACGTCACATTGTGCTTAAACTTACCACTCCATCCACATAATAATAAATTAAATATATATAATTGCAATACGTTTTTATTCTATACTTAAATAGCGCTAGTTATACGCTAACGCTTCGGACGCCATAGATAATATTCCTTAACTATCACACTCTATCTAAATCTTTCTGTAGAGACGCAAACGGACACAATTATAGTTCTGGAGCTTCGTTGAGGAAAAAGCGATCCTCACCCCAACTCCTGCTCCACCAACGTCGTCCAGAACGCCACGCCGGATGCAATTGCATCATCGTTGAAATCATAAGCCGTGTTGTGATGCAGGGCGCCGTCGATTGCGGGGCCGTTGCCGAGCCAGACGTAGCAGCCGGGAGCATTCTGGCCGAAGAAGGCGAAATCGTCGCCGGCGGTGGAGGGCGGGAAGCGGGTGACGATCTTCTCGCCGAACACGCTTTTTGCCGCCTTCAGCGCTCGCGCCGTCGCATCCGGATTGTTGACGACCGGCGAGATGCGGCGTTCGAACTGGTAGTCGACCGCGATGCCGTACATCGCCGCGGTGCCATGCGCCAGCCGGCCGATCTCCTGTTCGAGCTGATCGCGGACTTCCGGCGTATAGGCCCGTGCCGTGCCGCCGATCTCGACCGTGTCGGGAATGACGTTCAGCGCCTTGGGGTCGCCCGCCTGTACCGAGCAGGCACTGACGACGGCCGGCTGCAGCGGGTCGACGACGCGGCCGATAATGGTCTGCAATGAGGAGAGGAACGTCGCCGCCGCCGTGATCGGGTCCTTGCCGAGATGCGGCTTGGCGCCATGAGTGCCGGTGCCGCGAAAGCTGATGCGCCAGCTATCCGAGGAGGCAAGCTGCGGCCCCTCGACCACGGCCATCTCATCGATATCGAGACCCGGCATATTGTGCAGGCCGTAGACGGCATCGCAGGGGAAGAGATTGAAGAGGCCTTCCTCGACCATGCGTTTCGCCCCGCCGCGCCCTTCCTCGGCCGGCTGGAAGATGAAATGCACGGTGCCGGAAAAGCCGCGCTTTGCCGCCAGTTGCCGGGCAGCGCCCAAAAGCATCGTCGTGTGGCCGTCATGACCGCAAGCATGCATCTTGCCGGCGATGGTGGATTTGTAGGGCCTGTTACCCTTTTCCGGCATGGCGAGCGCATCCATGTCGGCACGAAGACCGATGCGGCGGGTGCCGTTGCCGACCTGCAGCGTGCCGACGACGCCGGTCTTGCCGAGACCGCGATGCACGGTGATACCCGCCTCCTCCAGCAATGTCGCGACGATGCCGCTGGTGCGCTCCTCCTCGAACCCCAATTCCGGATGAGCGTGCAGGTTATGGCGAAGGGATGTCAGAAAGGGGAGATCGGGAGCGATCTCATCGGGAAGAGACATGGGGGTTCCTTTGGCATCGGCCATGATAGCGGCCTCACCTTATCTTCCCTAAAGCGCCGATGGCTTCAACCGAAAAGCAGCTCAGGCGCCAGGCTTGTCGAAGACATGCGCTTTGCCAAGGACGATCACGGAGACCATGCTGCCGACCTCGGGCAGACCTACGCCCGAGCTCTTGATGTTCAGCGTCTCGCCGCCATTGGCCTGGGAAAGCACGACCGTCACCGTGCAGACGGCACCGCCGAATTCGACGTCGGTAACCTTGCCGACGCAGGCGGCGCTCGCTCCGGCATCATCGAGGACGCTCAGTTGCAGCTGTTCGGGCCGCAGCATGATGTCGGCACGGCCCTGCCGGCCGGCGGTGTCAGCCGGAATACGGCCCAGCGCGCAATTGGTAAAGCCATCGCCAAGGTCTGCCGGCAGCAGGATGGCGTCGCCGAGAAAGGTCGCGGTCTCGCGATCCCTAGGATGGAGGTAGAGCGTTTGCGGAGTTCCGGCCTGCACCAACTTGCCGTCGCGCAGAACGGCGACCTGATCGGCGAAGGATAGCGCCTCGGCCTGATCATGCGTCACCAGGATCGTGGTGATGCCGGCGATTTGCAGGACGCGGGCGACGGCCTTGCGCATGTTTTCGCGCAGGCCCGTGTCGAGTGCGGAAAAGGGTTCATCGAGCAGCATCAGCCTCGGCTTGCGGCCAAGCGCGCGGGCAAGCGCCACGCGCTGCTGCTGGCCGCCGGAGAGCTGATGCGGGCGGCGATCGAGCATGTTGCGATCGAGCTCCACCATGTCGATCAGCGCATTGATCTGCTCGGCGCGATCCGGCCGTCCGCGCTCCATGCCGAAGCTGATATTGTCCGCCACGCTCAGATGCGGAAACAAGGCGCCATCCTGCGAGACGATGCCGATGCCGCGACGATGGGCGGGCACGACGGACGGGCCATCCGCCAGCGTTTCGCCTTCCAGCGTCACCTGACCGGCATCCGGGGTCTCGAAGCCGGCGATGATGCGCAGCAGCGTCGTCTTGCCGGAGCCGGACGGGCCGACGATGGCGGTGCGGCTGCCGGGGGCGACAGTGAGGTCGATAGTATCGAGCGCGCATACCGGGCCGTAGCGCTTGCTGATGGTCTTGATCGCCAGAAAGGTCATTGTCCCGCCGTCCGCTTGGATTGCGTATAGAGAAGAAGGGTGAGCGGTAGCGACAGAACCACCATCATGAAGGCGTAGGGCGCCGCGGAGACATAATCGATCTCGCTGGTCAGCGACCAGAATTTCGTCGCCAGCGTCACCGTGCCGTTCGGCGACAGCATCAGCGTTGCCGTCAGTTCATTGGTGATCCCAAGCGCAACCAGCGCGACACTAGCGGCAAAACCGGGAGCGGCAAGGCGCATGGTGATCTGCCGCACGGCCTGGGCCGGCGTGCGGCCGAGCGCCATGGCGGCGCGTTCGAGCTCGACCGGGGCTTGGGCGATGCTGGCGCGCAGGCCCACCATGGCGCGCGGCAGGAACAACAGGACATAGGCAAGCAGCAGCGTTGCGAAGGTCTGGTAGAGCGGCAGGATCAGCCGCACCGTGATCGACACCAGCGCCAGGGCGACGACGACACCCGGCAGCGAGCCGACATAATAATGGCAGGCCTCGAGGATGCGCTGCAGCCGGCCCGGCGAACGCACCGAGAGCCATGCCATCGGAATGGCAGCGACGGTGGCAAGCAGTCCGCCGGCAATCGCCAGGCCGATGGTCTGCAGCAGGGCATTGCCGACCGTCTCCATCCGCCAGATGCCGGCACCGCCCAGATAGAGCCAGCGCGCCAGCGTCACGAAGGGCACGCCGAGGGTCAGCGCGGCCACCACCACCGGAAGCACGACGGCCGGAACGATGAACCAGCCGAGACGACGGCGATCCGCCGGACGGGCGGCGCCGGAGCCGACACGGGCATAACGCTCATTGCCGCGCACCAGAACTTCGATGCCGAGCAGAAGGAGACAGCAAAAGACCAGAACGCCGCCGAGCATGTTGGCGGCCGGGCTGTTATAAGCGGATTGGAACTGATCGACGATCGCGGTCGAAAACGTGTCGAAGCGGATCATCACGTAGAGACCGTATTCCGCCAGCAGGTGCAGGCCGATCAGCAGCGAGCCGCCGCAGATGGCGAGGCGAAGCTGCGGCAGGATCGCCCGGAAGAAGACGCGCCAGGGATTGAGGCCAAGAGAGGCGGCGGCATCCTCGATCGCCGGATCGAGGCGGCGCAGCGCTGCGGCCACCGGCAGATAGAGGAAGGGATAATAGGCCAGCACCGACACGAGCACGCCGCTCGACAGCCCGCGCATGCCGGGCACGAGGCTCACCCAGGCGTAGCTGTGCACGAAAGCCGGCACGGCAAGCGGCGCGACCGCCAGCCAGGACCACAGGCGCGCGCCGGGGATATCGGTGCGCTCGGTCAGCCAGGCGAGCGTGACGGCAAGCAGGATGCAAAGCGGGATGGTGCAGACTTCAAGAAGAACGGTATTGACCAGCAACTCGCCAACGCGGTTGCGGAAGATAAGCGCGACCACTTGGGACCAGCCGGTGTCGACAGTGATCCAGATGATGAAGCCGAGCGGCACCAGACTCAGAAGGGCGACGACGGATGCAAGAGCGATAACGGAAGCATGCGGAACGCGGCCGCGAGGCGCAGCCGTCAGCGGAGGCACTCGCATGGCAGCGGCCTGACCAGCCGGCGCGGCATATGTGTTCTTCTGCAGCAAGTCTCAGCTGCCTTTCACGCCCTGAAACAGGAAGGCAACCGCCGTTTAAGGCGATTGCCGGGATCGAACTGGCCAAAAGACCATCCGCATGCCCCTAGCAGGGCATGCGACAGTGATGCAAGAGCTTAGATCAACCCGGCTTCCGTCATCAGATCGGTGACCTTCTTGCTGTTCAGCTTGGAAGGCTCGACCTTCGGGGCCTGCAGATCCTTGATCGGCACCAGCTTCGGATTGGATTCAGCACCGTTTCCGACGGCATATTCATAGGAATCGCCGTCGCGCAGAACGGCCTGGCCGCCCTTGCCGGTGATCCACTTCAGGAATGCCTGGGCTTCCTTCTGGTGCTGGCTGGAGGCGAGAACACCGCCGCCGGAAATGCTGACGAAGGCGCCCGGATCCTGGTTCTTGAAGTAATGCAGGAGGACGTTCTTGCTGTTTTCACCGGTCTTGGCCTGATCGCCGAACCAGTAATAGTGATAGATGACCGCACCCTCGATTTCACCGGCGTTAACAGCCTTCATGGCAACGCTGTTGCCCTTGTAAGGGGTGGCGTTTTCCTTCATCGCCTTCAGCCAGGACTTGGTGGCGTCCTCGCCCTTCAGCTCGAGAAGCGCGCTGACGATCGCCTGGAAATCGGCGCCGGCCGGCGACGCGCCCCAGCGGCCCTTCCACTTGGGATCGGCGAGGTCGAGCAGCGACTTCGGCAGATCGGCTTCCTTCAGCTTGGTCTTGTCATAGGCGAAAACCGTCGAGCGGGCGGCGACGCCGACCCAATTACCATCGGCCGCCTTGAAATTTTCCGGCACCTGCGCCAGCGTTTCGGCATCGACAGGGGCAAAAAGCTTGTTGGCGTCGACCAGGGTCATGCCCGGAGAATTTTCCGTCAGATAGACGTCGGCGGGGGACGCGGCACCTTCCTCGACGATCTGGTTGGCGAACTGCATGTCGCTGCCGTTGCGGATCGTCACCTTGATGCCGGTTTCCTTGGTAAAGCCATCCGCCCAGGCCTGGGTCAGCGTCTCATGCTGGGCATTGTAGACGACGATGCCTTCGGATTCGGCGGCATTTGCCATCAGCGGAGCGACCGTAAGGCCCGCGGCAAGCGCCAGCGCGCTGGTAAGATGGGTAAAGGAAAAAGTCATGGGCGTCCTCTCGCTTGAAAACCCCGTCTTTGACGGTGGTGCGATAGCCTATATTTTTCCTGACTATTCTTTTCAAGTTTCCGCACGTCCGTTTGTATCACAAAAGCTTGAAAGGAGAGTCAAGATTTCGCCGGATTTTCCAGCAGCGTGGATGCTTGAGCCGGAACACGCGAAAGGCCGCGACGCTTTCGCATCGCGGCCTTTTGATATCCCGAAGCTCCGATCAGGTATCGCGCGTTTCCAGCGTCTTGCTGAAGAAGATCGCGACAAGCGTGCAGACAACGCCAGAGAGCAGATAGAGGCTGGTATAGACCAAGCCGAACTGGCTGGAGAGGCTGAGCGCCACGAAGGGCGCAAAGCCGGCGCCGATCAGCCAGGAGAGATCCGAGGTCAGAGCCGAGCCACTATAGCGATAGTTCCGGGTGAAGCGGGACGCACTGGCGCCGGCGGCCTGGCCGAAGGAAAGGCCAAGCAGCGTAAAGCCGAGAACCACGTAGATGTGGCGGCCGGTGTTGCCGCCATCGAGCAGCCAGGGCGCGACGAAGGCGAAACAAGCGATCAGCACCGCACCGACAGCCAACTGGTTGCGACGGCCGATCCGGTCGGCCAGCAGGCCGGAACAGATGATCGCAACGATGCCACAGATCGCGCCGACGAATTCCACCAGCAGGAACGACCCGGGCGATTGGTCACTATAGAGCGTCATCCAGCTCAGCGGGAAGACGGTGACCAGATGGAAGGTCGCGAAGCTTGCCAGCGGCACGAAGGCGCCGATCAGCACGTCGCGGCCATGCACCCGCAGAAGCTCCGTCATCCTGACCGGCTCCAGCTCATGGCGCTCCAGCAGCGCGCCGAATTCCGGCGTGGCCACAAGACGAAGCCGGGCGAAGAGCGCCACGACATTGACCATGAAGGCGCAGAAGAACGGATAGCGCCAGCCCCAATCCAGAAAATCGGCGGTCGTCAGGCTCATGACGAAATAGGCAAAGAGCGCACTAGCCAGCATGAAGCCGATCGGTGCGCCGAGCTGCGGGATCATTGCAAACCAACCGCGGCGATTGGCCGGTGCATTCAACGCCAGCAATGAGGCCAGACCATCCCAGGCGCCGCCGAGCGCCAGACCCTGGCCGATACGGAAGACGGCGAGCAGAAGGATCGCGTAGCCGCCGATCTCGGCATAGCCGGGCAGGAAGCTCATCGATGCCGTCGAACCGCCGAGCAGGAACAGCGCGATCGTCAGCTTGACGCCGCGGCCATAGGCGCGGTCGATCGCCATGAAGATGAACGAACCGATCGGGCGGGCGATAAAGGCAAGCGAAAAGATCAGGAAGGAAAGCATGGTGCCATGCAGGGGATCCGCGAAGGGGAAGATCAGCTTCGGGAAAACCAGGACCGATGCGATGGCATAGACGAAGAAATCGAAAAACTCGGACGTGCGACCGATGATCACGCCGATGGCAATATTACCGGGTGCGACCTCACTCCCCGCATGCATGCTGCGGGCGTCGCGTTCAAAACCTGTAGATGTTGCATTTACTGCTTCATGCGTAACACTGACCATGTGTGAGAGCCTCCCTCTCGAGACGCGAACTCCTCCACGAATTCGCGTACAATCAAAATGTTGATCAAACGTGCGAACTTATCAAGTGTCGAGCATGAAATAATTCGCAAATTAGCCGTTGAATCAGGCCAATTCGACTTTCGCTGCCGCAATGCCGGGTTGACGTGCCACAATCGGTAGCCATTTTCGCCGATCCGGGTATATTGGCGCCGATAAAAGCTACGGACCGTTGGAAAACCTTCTGGATTTATCAGGGTTTTCCCGATAGTGAGACCGCGCCTAATACCGCATTGCACCCGAACTTGCTGCGGTGCGACGAAACACCTCATATCGTTCATGACCTCCGTCCTTTAGCTGCGGTAGGGTCGAAACAAAAAGAGCTTTAAGACGTGCTAAGACTATCGAAGATTTTCAGCCGCTTATTTGTCCTCCCGCTATTCCTGCTGCTTTCGGGCTGCAACATGGTGGTGATGGCTCCCTCCGGCGACATCGCCGTGCAGCAACGCGACCTCATCGTCATCTCGGTCGTCCTGATGCTGATCATCATCATACCGGTGATCTTCCTCACGCTGTTCTTCGCCTGGAAATATCGCCAGTCGAACACGGCCGCTCCCTATGATCCCGAATGGCATCATTCGACCCGTCTGGAACTGGTGATCTGGTCGGCGCCGCTGGCCATTATTATCGCGCTCGGCGCGGTAACCTGGATCAGTACCCACCAACTCGACCCCTACCGGCCGCTCGACCGCATCGCAGCGGACAAGCCGATCACCGAGAACGTCAAGCCGCTGACCGTCGAAGTGGTCGCGCTCGACTGGAAATGGCTGTTCTTCTATCCGGATCTCGGCATCGCCACGGTCAATGAACTGGCCGCGCCGGTCGACACGCCGATCAACTTCAAGATCACGTCCTCGGCGGTGATGAATTCCTTCTTCGTCCCGGCGCTTGCCGGACAGATCTACGCCATGCCAGGCATGGAGACGAAGCTGCATGCGGTCATCAACCATCCGGGCGAATATGAGGGCCTGTCCGCCAACTACAGCGGCGCCGGCTTCTCGCATATGCGCTTCAAGTTTCATGGTCTCTCTCAGGCGGACTTCGACCAGTGGGTCGAGAAGGCCAAGAGCCAGGGCACGACGCTCGGCCGCTCGGAATATCTGGCACTCGCCAAGCCGAGCGAACGGGAGCCCGTTCGCTACTACAACGTCGCCGACAAGGGTCTCTACGACGCCATCCTCAACATGTGCGCCGATCCAAGCAAGATGTGCATGAGCGAAATGATGCATATCGACGCCAAGGGCGGCGCCGGCAAGGAAAGCCAGGAAAACCGCGAGCGGCTGATCTACGACAATCGCGACACGGATCATGTCGACGCCACACCGGTAAAGGCCGACGATGCCGCCGCTCACACCATGCAGCATGGCGACAATTCCATGCCGGGCATGAACATGGGCGGCGCTTCCTCTTCGGACTCGTCGACCGGTTCCTCGCAGCCGGCGCAGCACCAGGATCATTGATCTCCGTGCGCTCAGTAACAAGACATCTATAAGGACAGAGGCAATCCATGTTTTCCAACCCGGACCTCTATAAATTCATCTTCGGTCGGCTGACGCTCGACGCTATTCCCTATCACGAGCCGATCCTCGTCGTGACCTTCATCGGCGTCGCGATCGGCGGCATCGCTCTTCTGGGCGCGCTCACCTATTTCCGCCTCTGGGGCTATCTCTGGACGGAATGGTTCACCAGCATCGATCACAAGAAGATCGGCATCATGTATGTCATCCTGGCGCTGATCATGCTGCTGCGCGGCTTTTCCGACGCACTGCTGATGCGTCTGCAGCAGGCGCTCGCCTTCAACGGTTCCGAGGGTTACCTGCCGCCGCATCACTACGACCAGATCTTCACCGCCCACGGCGTCATCATGATCTTCTTCGTGGCGATGCCCTTCGTCACCGGTCTGATGAACCTCGTCGTGCCGCTGCAAATCGGCGCGCGCGACGTCTCCTTCCCGTTCCTGAACAACTTCTCGTTCTGGATGACGACGGCCGGCGCGATTGTCATCATGATCTCGCTCTTCGTTGGCGAATTCGCCAAGACCGGTTGGCTGGCCTATCCGCCGCTTTCCGGCATCGCCTATAGTCCCGACGTCGGCGTCGATTATTACATCTGGGGCCTGCAGGTCGCGGGTATCGGAACGACGCTTTCGGGGATCAATCTGGTCGCCACCATCATCAAGATGCGCGCGCCTGGCATGACCTTCATGAAAATGCCGGTCTTCACCTGGACGTCGCTCTGCACCAACATCCTGATCGTCGCCAGCTTCCCGATCCTGACCGCCACGCTCGCGCTGCTGACCCTCGACCGCTACGCCGGTACGAACTTCTTCACGAACGACCTCGGCGGCAATCCGATGATGTATGTCAACCTCATCTGGATCTGGGGCCACCCGGAAGTCTACATCCTGATCCTGCCGGCTTTCGGCGTGTTCTCGGAAGTCGTCGCCACCTTCAGCGGCAAGCGCCTCTTCGGCTACGCCTCGATGGTGTACGCTACCTGCGTGATCATGATCCTCTCCTACCTCGTCTGGCTGCACCACTTCTTCACCATGGGTTCGGGCGCCAGCGTCAACTCCTTCTTCGGCATCACGACGATGATCATCTCGATCCCGACGGGCGCGAAGCTGTTCAACTGGCTCTTTACCATGTATCGCGGCCGCATCCGCTACGACGTGCCGATGCTGTGGACCGTCGGCTTCATGGTGACCTTCACCATCGGCGGCATGACCGGCGTCATGCTCGCGGTTCCGCCGGCCGACTTCGTGCTGCACAATTCGCTGTTCCTGATCGCCCACTTCCATAACGTGATCATCGGCGGCGTGCTGTTCGGGATGTTCGCAGGCGTCAACTACTGGTTCCCGAAGGCCTTCGGCTTCAAGCTCGATCCCTTCTGGGGCAAGATGAGCTTCTGGTTCTGGCAGATCGGTTTTTGGTTCGCCTTCATGCCGCTCTATATCCTCGGCCTGATGGGCGTCACCCGCCGCGTCAGCCAGTTCGAAGACCCGTCACTTCAGATCTGGTTCATCATCGCGGCTTTCGGCGCGGGATTGATCGCGATCGGCATCGCCTGCTTCCTTATCCAGATCGCCGTCAGCTTCATGAAGCGCGAAGAGCTTCGCGACCACACCGGCGACCCCTGGAACGGACGCACGCTGGAATGGTCCACCTCGTCGCCGCCGCCGGCCTACAACTTCGCCTTCACGCCGATCGTCTACGATCATGATGCCTGGTACGACATGAAGAGCCGTGGCTACGTCAGGCCGACCGAAGGCTTCATCCCGATCCACATGCCGAAGAATACCGGCACGGGCATCATCCTCGGCGTTCTCTCGATCGCCTTCGCATTCGGGATGATCTGGTACATCTGGTGGCTCGCCGCCATCACCTTCGCCGCGATGATCGTCATTACGATCGGTCATACCTTCAACTACAAGCGCGACTACCACATTCCCGCCGAGGAGGTGGTGAAGACCGAGAACGAGCGTACGAAGCAGCTCGCAGGACAGGTGTAAACCTATGACGACCCAAACCGCACACGCTCCCATGGACGGCGAAACACCCGCTTTCTATCTGACGGAGGAACATCATCCGGAAGGCAGCACCATGCTGGGCTTCTGGATCTACATCATGAGCGACTGCCTGATCTTCGCAGTCCTCTTCGCGACCTACGCCGTGCTCGGCCACAACTATGCGGCCGGCCCGTCGCCGGCCGACCTGTTCGAACTGCCGCTCGTCGCCCTCAACACGACGATGCTGCTGCTCTCCTCCATCACCTATGGTTTCGCCATGCTGGCGATGGAGAAGGACAACAAGTCGGGAACGCTGATGTGGCTGGCGATCACCGGCCTGTTCGGCGCCGCCTTCATCTATTTCGAACTCTACGAGTTCTATCACCTGATCCTCGAAGGCGCCGGCCCGCAGCGCAGCGCCTTCCTGTCGGCCTTCTTCACGCTGGTCGGCACCCACGGCCTGCACGTCACCGTCGGTATCGTCTGGCTGATCACGCTGATGGTACAGACCACCAAGCACGGCCTGATCCCCGAGAACAAGCGTCGCCTGATGTGCCTGTCGATGTTCTGGCACTTCCTCGACGTCGTCTGGATCGGCGTGTTTTCCTTCGTCTACCTCATGGGAGTTCTCGGATGAGCTCGAACGCCAATCATTCGCATCATTCCGGCGACGCCCACGGCCATGACCATCATGGTGGCCACGAAGCCGCGCACGGCACCTTCAAGAGCTACATGACGGGCTTCGTGCTCTCCGTCATCCTGACCGCCATTCCCTTCTGGCTGGTCATGGGCAAGGTTCTCTCGGATCCGGCCGTCACCGCAGCGATCATCATGATCCTCGGCGCGATCCAGATCATCGTGCACATGATCTACTTCCTGCACATGAACACCCGCTCCGAAGGCGGATGGAACATGATGGCGCTGATCTTCACCATCGTTCTGGTGATCATCGCGCTTTCAGGCTCGCTCTGGGTCATGCACCATCTCAATGCCAACATGATGGTCATGTCGCCCGAGATGATGCGCAACATGCCGTAATGACAAAGCGGCGGGCGTCCTTGGGACATCCGCCGCTCCTTCCCGGCTTGCGATCCGCGCCGGGTTTCGCGCCTCCGATGGAGACCAGCGCCATGACCGACACCCTCCCGACATCCTCCGAAAAACCGCGCTCGACGCTGAAGCTCGCCATCTGGGTGATCGTGCTGCTGCTGTTGACCGCCCTGCTCATCGGGCTCGGCACCTGGCAGGTGCAGCGGCTGTCCTGGAAGCTCGACCTGATCGCCCGCGTCGATGCCCGCGTGCATGCGCCGCCGGTCACCGCCCCCGGCCCGGCGGAATGGTCCGCCATCGATGCCGCCAGCTATGAATACAAGCGCGTCCAGGCGACCGGCACCTTCCTCAACGACAAGGAAACGCAGGTCTATGCCTCGACCGTGCTCGGGCCCGGCTATTGGGTGCTGACGCCGATGCGGGAGACGGATGGAACCGTCATCGTCATCAATCGCGGCTTCGTGCCGACCGCCAAGCGCAATCCGGACACCCGGCCGGCCGGAGAGCTCGGCGGCGAGACCACCGTTACCGGCCTGCTGCGGATCAACGAGCCGAAGGGCACGCTGCTGCGCTCCAACGTGCCGGCGGAAGAGCGCTGGTATTCGCGCGATGTCACGGCGATCGCTGACGTGCGCGGCCTACAGAACGTCGCACCCTATTTCATCGATGCGGACGATACGAAAAATCCCGGCGACCTGCCGGTCGGCGGTCTGACGCAGATCGCCTTCCATAACAGCCACTTGGTCTATGCCATCACCTGGTACGGACTTGCCCTGATGACATTGGGCCTTGCCGGCTATCTCATCCGTTTCGAACGGCAGCGGGCCAAAGCGAGCCGGTGATCGTTAGAGCGCTTCAGCGCTCTAACTGATTATTTCCAAGCAATTCCGGACGGAAGCCGCCGGCCCACTTTTCCTGGAATTACTATCTTGCGACATTCGGGAAACGAAGCTGCCAGCGACGACCGTCGCTGGTCATCTCCACGATGCCGAGCGGCTCGACATCGATCGACCAGAAGGCCGATGATGGTGCCTGCAGCGCGTGCAGAATGGCGGCGCGAATGACGGTGGCGTGCGTGACGACAACCGTGTGGCCGCTGTCGCCGATATGGTCCTTCATCCAGCCGCCGACACGCGCAAAGACGGCGGACAGAGATTCGCCGCCATGCGGTGCCGCATCCAGGTCCAGCATCCAGAGCGCCAAGGCTTCCGGGTCGCTGTGATTGAGGTCGGCGATGCTCTTGCCCTGCCAGCGACCGTAGTCACATTCCCGGAAGGAGGGCTCGGTCGCGCCGTCAAGCCCCAAGGCGGCGGCAGTCTGGTGTGCCCTGAGAGCCGGACTGGTCCAGGCCCGATCGATCGTTCCGAGCTGTTCGGCAAGGATACGGGCCTGCTGTGCGGCCTTGGCCTCCAGCGGTTCGTCGGCCGGAAAACGGCTGTTGCGGTTGGCCTCGGTCGGCCCGTGGCAAACCCAGCTGAGATGCGCTTTCATGATATAGGATTTCCTCGGAGCGGATACGCCGCAACCACCCTGGCGGGCAGCGAGCGCGTTGATTGACAATCGTCTTTGCAGCCAGATATAAACTCAGACTTACGGGTGTGGAAGCCGGTGAAATCCCGGCGCGGTCGCGCCACTGTAATCGACGGGCGGATACCGCCCCTAGAGAGCCAGACCCTTCCCGTAAAAAACCCTTCCGCAAATGGAACGCGCTTTTCTGAAGAGGGAATGAAATGTCTGACACCGCATTCGCACCATCCGCGATCCCGACGCCGATCCCACTCGGCCAAATCCTGCCCTGGGCGATTTTCGCCGGTCTTTTGATGCTGTTGGCGATCTATTTCGTCGGCGCCGAAGAAGGCGCGACATCGCTGATCTCGGGTATGTATGTGCACGAATTCGTGCATGACGCCCGTCATCTGCTCGGTTTCCCCTGCCACTAAGGGATCAGGAACATGGTTGGACGTCTTTTGCTCCGCGGCATGCTGGTCGGAGCGCTCGCTGGTATTCTAATTTTTATCTACGCCCGCATCTTCGGCGAACCGCTCGTCGATTGGGCAATCGGCTTTGAGGAAAAGGCGGCGCTTGCCGCAGGCGAAGCAGCCGAGCCGGAAATCGTCAGCCGCGCCACGCAGGCGGGCCTCGGTCTTCTCACCGGCAGCCTGATCTACGCAACGGCGGTCGGCGGCCTCTTTGCCCTGGTCTTCGCCTTCGTCTATGGCCGTATCAGCCCGCTCGGCGCGCGCGGCACGGCCGCATTGCTCGCCATCGCGGCGTTCGTGGCGATTTCGCTGGTGCCCGACCTTAAATATCCGGCCAATCCGCCGGCCGTCGGCAACCCCGATACGATCGGCGCCAGGACCGAACTGTTCTTCATCATGATCGTCGCTTCCATCGTCGGCATGATCGTCGCGGTGGGGTTCGGCCGCCGGCTTGTCGCGCGTTACGGCCTATGGAACGGCGCGATCCTTGCCGGCATCGGCTATTTCGTCTTCATCGCGCTGATCCAGTATCTGCTGCCGCCGATCAACGAGGTGCCGGAGCAGTTCTCGGCCATCGTTCTCTGGCAGTTCCGGATCGCGTCGCTCGGGATGCACGCCATCCTGTGGGCGACACTCGGCCTTGCCTTTGGGGCATGGGCTGAGCGCGATCTGCCACAGGTTCGCTACGGCCGCACGGCTCTGCGCCGGGCCTGAGATGATACGCTCAACGCATCCCGCGCATGGTTTTGTGCGCGGGAAACGCCTAACGGGCGGTGGCGCACTGCTTTGGCTCATCTGCTTGATGGCGCTGGCCTTGCCGATATCGGTTGCGGCCCATGGCGGTGGGTCGTCCGGGAGCCATGCCGGCATTCCGATTCCAAGCCTGACGCATGGCGAAATGGCGGTGATCGATCCCTATTATGGTCGCATCGTCGCGCTTGCCGTGACGGCAACGGATACAGACGAAGCCTTCCGTCGTGTGCTGAATTTTGCGCAGATCCAGCACAGCTATTGCCTCTGGGGCGTGATGCCGGGAGCTATCAGCGACGAGGAAAGCCCCTTCAACGAATGTTCGCACGCCTACCTCGCCGCCGCCAAGGCGGTGTTGCTACGGATGCGAACTATGAAGGACGAAATGGTTGCCGCCGGTGATCTGGTCTCGGAGATCGACGCAACGCTCATCAGGAACAATCTGTCGCTTATTCTTTGCCGGTTCAGCGGCGAAAGTTTCAATACCGCCGATCTCATCCGCCCAAGGCTTTCGGACATTGTCTTGCACGCCAAAAGCCTGACGACGATCCTGCTGGCGCTGCTGGCAGTCGCGGTCGGCATGTGGTCGGCCGCGCGTGCCTTGCGGACAAAACCGCTTGCGACAGAATAGACGATACCCCGCCGCGACTTGACGGCGGGGTATCTGGTTTTTTACCAATCCCGGCGGCGCTCGCGCCAGCCGTCGCGTTCCCATCGATCACGATGCGGGCGGTGGCCATAGTAGCCCCACGGCGGCGGCGGTGCCGGCCTGTAGTAGCCGTAGCCGCGCGGCGGCCCCCAGCGTCTCGGTCGGCATTCGCCCCAACGCGTCAGGCGCCAGCCGCGGCCGCAGGCATAATCGACCTTGACGACGGGCGCCTCGGCCACTGTCCCGGCAACGGCGGGGATGCCCCCTACGGCGGGAACGGGCATTGCTTCTGCCGAAGATACGGCCAGCCCACCGAGCACGGCAGCGATGGCAAATACAGATAATCTCATCTTGATAGACCCCTATCCAAGTCCCTTACACGCTGATTTAAAGCCCAGGGAGCTGAACGCCGGCTGAACCGAACAAGGCGTTTTCGCGGCGAAATCAGGATGCTGAACGTAAGGTTGTGGCAACTTCCACATATATTAGCGCTTAGCGGGAAACACGCATTCGATGAGTTGCGCGGGTCATGCGGCCAGCCAGCGCGGGAATATGTCAGAATGCGTCACGAGAGCTTCATCAACCGCGCTTAAAGGGGAAATGTTATTCGCCATAGGGAGTGTCTGAGATGGTCGACGTCACGTCAAGCAATGCGGAGGGTGGCAATGCCAATCATCCTATTCACGGCGCGAGCGGTTCCGCCAAATGGTTTCTGCCGCTCTTCGGTCTGGTGGTGCTCGGCGGCCTTGGCTATGTCGGCTATGCCCTCGGCAATGATCTGGCCGAAGCCGCGACTGTTCCGTGGATTCTGCTCGGCCTGGCGCTGCTGATCGCCCTCGGCTTCGAATTCGTCAATGGTTTCCACGATACGGCAAATGCGGTCGCGACGGTGATCTATACACGCTCGCTGCCGGCTGAATTTGCGGTCATCTGGTCCGGCTTCTTCAACTTCCTTGGCGTGCTGACCTCTTCCGGTGCTGTCGCCTTCGGCATTCTGGCGCTTTTGCCAGTCGAACTGATCCTACAGGTCGGCTCCGGTTCCGGTCTTGCCATGGTCTTCGCGCTGCTGATCGCCGCAATCGTCTGGAACCTCGGCACCTGGTATCTCGGCCTGCCGGCATCAAGCTCGCACACGCTCGTCGGCTCGATCATCGGCGTCGGCCTTGCCAACCAGTTCCTGGCGCCCGCCGGCTCCGCCACCAGCGGCGTCGACTGGTCGCAGGCCAGCAGTGTCGGCATGTCGTTGCTGCTGTCGCCGATCATCGGCTTCGGCGCAGCCGCTCTGCTGTTGCTGGTCTCCAAAGTGCTGATCCGCAACAAGGCGCTTTATGAAGCACCGAAGGGCAATGCGCCGCCTCCGGCATGGATCCGCGGTCTGCTGATCTTTACCTGCACCGGCGTCAGCTTTGCCCATGGCTCGAATGACGGCCAGAAGGGCATGGGCCTGATCATGCTCATCCTCATCGGTCTCGTCCCGACCGCCTTCGCTCTCAACAAGACGCCCGACATCAACTATCTCGAGGCCTATAAGGCGGCTTCAGCACAGGTCGAGACGGTGCTCGGCAAATATGTGAAGCCCGGTGTGGCTGCGCCTGCCGATCCGAAAGCTGCCGTCAGCGATGCCGTCAAGAGCAAGACCTGGACGGATGCGACAACGCCGGCGTTGCAGGCCTATATTCACGCCACCAGCGCCGAGATCGCCGCCTATCCGAGCGTCGAAAAGCTGCCGAACGGTCTGGTCGGCAACGTCCGTAACGACATCTATCTGATCGGCGAATCGCTGAAGCTGATCGACAAGCAGAAGCTGCTGCCGATGAGCGCCGACGATCTGAAGGCCGTCACCAGCTATCACGCCGCCGTCGACCACGCGACCAAGTTCATCCCGCTCTGGGTGAAGGTCGCCGTGGCGCTGGCGCTCGGCCTCGGCACCATGGTCGGCTGGAAGCGCATCGTCGTCACCGTTGGCGAAAAGATCGGCAAGACCCATTTGACTTATGGTCAAGGTGCCGCCGCGGAAGTCGTCGCCATGCTGACGATCGGTGCCGCCGATCATCTCGGTCTGCCGGTATCCACCACCCATGTCCTGTCCTCGGGCGTCGCCGGTACCATGGCCGCCAACGGTTCCGGACTGCAATGGTCGACCGTCCGCAACATGCTGATGGCCTGGATCCTGACACTGCCAGCCTCGATTGCGATTGCCTTCACGCTCTTCATCGTGCTCCGTCAGGTCTTCTGATCGACCGCTCCTCGGCGGCATCTGAACAGCGAAACAACGCAAAAAAGACAATGGCGCCCCTCGCAGGGCGCCATTGTCCTTACTGCTTTCCACCAGCATCGAGACCGCCGCCGCGTCACATGCGACGGAAAGCACGCAATCCATTTCGAAAATCAGTTTGGACTTTCGAAAGCCCGCAGCAGAGCGGTTCAGCGCTTCACGGAACCGCTTCACCCCTCTATCCGGTTATTTTAACGCAATTCCGGACGGAAAACCGCGGCACACTTTTCCCGGAATTGCGCTAACGGACAGCTTCCTTCCTGTTGCCGTTGGCGCCAAGACCTGAGAGCTTGGCCAGCTCCGACCGACGATTGGCATAATTCTGCGCCACCATCGGATAGGTCGGGGCAAGGCCCCATTTCTGACGATACTCCTCGGGCGTCATGCCATAGTGGACGCGTAAGTGGCGCTTCAGCGTCTTGAAGCGTTTGCCGTCCTCAAGGCAGATGATGTAGTCGTTGGTCACGGATTTCTTGAGATCGACGGCCGGCACCGGTTTGCTCCTCTCGACCAAAGGTGTCGCCCCATCCAAGGCCTGCAGCGCCTCGTGCACATCCGTGATCAGCTTGGAAAGACTGCCGATAGGGACGGTGTTGTGGCTGACATAGGCCGAAACAATCCTGACACAGCCATCGGACAGGCTATCCGCTTGAAGTTGGGCAAGGTCTCTTTTGCTGCTGAAAGCGTCCATGATCGTTTCCCGAATCTCGTTTGGTCCGGCGTGCTTCGCCTCGTGTGATTGCGTCATGTCATCACCAATACTTTCGTCTGCGTGCTGCGATCGTTCTTGATATTGAGAATGCCCAAGCTCATCGCCGGTCCCCTTCTTCCGCCTTGCGCGCAATACCGGTTGCGCCCTGGGGAACGTCCTTGGCTGTATCCGGAAAATAGATGGCCAGCTTTTGGCAGAGCGTCGTGAGGGAGATGCCGAGCATGAAGGCGGCGTGGGTGAGGTTACCGCTGCAATGGCGTAGCGTCTGAAGGATGAGCTTGCGCTCGACATCCTCCATGGTCTGGCCGACGAGAATGCCGACGGCGCTGTCGATCGTGCGCGGCACAAGGTCGTCGTCGCCGGCCGAGAGGTGCGCGACGATCTCATCGATCAGCCGCTCCTCGCTTGCTGTTGCCAGAACGATGCCGGCGGCGCGGTCAAGCTCGCAAAAAACGTAAAGACCGTTTTCGGCGTCGATCGTCACCCGTGCGGAGATATTGCCCGATCCAGCGCGAATAGCGATATGCGGGTCATCGCCGCTCACCAGCGCAACCGGCAAGGTGTTGCCGACACCGGAGAACAGTTCCCGCAATTCCTCGAACAATACGTCGAGCCGCGCCCGCGCCGGGACATCATGCGCCATCATCGTGGTGGAAAAACCATAATCCCGGGCGAAGGAAGGCCGCTTCATCATTCCACCCCTCGCAAGCTAAATTTGCTCTTCTCCTGCCGAAGCCGTGGCAACCAGGCCGGCTGTGACAGCAGGAAGCCCTGCGCATGTGTCGCCCCTGCGGCGCGCGCCGTCTCGAACTGCGCCTCCGTCTCGATGCCCTCAACCACCACCACCGGTGCGATGCAGGAAGCAAAACCGACCATATGATACAGGCTGTCTCGTCCATCGCGACCTGGCCTGTTGTCGCGAACGAAGGACGCATCGATCTTGACGATATCAGCCGAGACCTGCAGCAGGTTTGCCGGCGTCGCGAAGCCGACGCCGAAATCATCGATCGCGATGCGGCAACCGAGCGCGCGGATCATCTTCAACCGTTCGATGGCGGCGCCGACGAGCGGATGCGTTTCAGTAATTTCGACGACGAGCCGCGATGTAAGCTCGGGATTATGGGTGATTCGGCCGAAGATATCGGCGAATCGATCGGAGGCGGAGAGATTGGCCGCGGTCAGGTTGCAGCCAAGTATGAGCGTCGTATCCGCCGCAAGAGCGGATAGAACCATGTCCAGGATCCTCTGGTCGAGATCGAACCCGTCGTCCAATTGCGGCATGAAGCTGCCCGCCGTGTGAACGACGCCCTCGGCATCAGTCACGCGCGCTAGGCTCTCGGCGTAGAGGATTTCCTCGATATTCTCGATCTTATGGATATTCTGCACGGCAAAGCTCAGGCCGCCATCGGAAATCGCCTTTAAAATCATGGCGTTGTTGTCGCCCTCAGCCTGCTTTCTCCTAGCGGACATCAAGCCTCCGATGGCTGAAGAATCGGCAAAGCACAGAAATTCGATAGGAAAACCCCGCGCCTGGAAACGACGCAAGCGCTTGCGGAGCATTGGATTCGTGGCGCCCAATATCCGTCTTTTTCATCTCCCAGACACCCTTTAACCCCCATGGGGTTCCCCTGCAACGAGCCGGAAATACTGCACTGAAAACGACAATCAACCCAAGACGGATAACGTCTTTAATATTTAGCGTTACTTTATGCTAATACACTAATAAAGCAACTCTTGCAAACATTCAATTATAGCGAGTTTTCCTTGTTATTGATTCAATTGCCGAGAAATTGGCCGTCGTAACGCCTTTCGCGCTTCAGGCGCATGGTCTGGCCGCAGGACAAGCAAGACGCGGTGACGCGGGAACTTACCGCGCAGAACCACTTGAAAGCCTGTGGTCCGGGTTGGACCGTGGCCACCAGCCTCTCTTCCGCGCCTCCTGAAGCGCCAGATCCAGCGGTGGAAGCTGCGTATGCCACAGGCGCTCCCATTCCAGGCTCATGACGCCGTCATAGTGATCGGCGGCGAGCACGGAGAGCAGCGACGCCATTGGAAACTCGCCAGTGCCCGGAAGCGCATAGCTATAGAGGAGCTTCTCGCTCGGTTGCGAGACGCTGTCCTTGACGTGGAGGTGGCGCGTGTTGTGGCGCACCTGCTTCCAGGTCTCCACCGGATCCTGCCCGCCCTTGCGCCATGTGTGATGGGTATCCCAGATCAGGGCGCAATCGGGTGCCGCCTCCAGAAAACGGCCAATAGTCTCTGGCCACACCAGGACATCATGCGTCTCGACCACCATATCGGCCGCAAAGCCCTCACGGCGGGCCGTCTCGCGCCACCAGTCCAGCGTCGATAAAGCCTCGGCAAGCTCGCCTGCGTCGCCGGTGGTTCCGCCATCGAAAACGCGCAGCGACTTGATGCCCGCCGCTTCCGCCCAGGGAAGATAGCGCAGGAACGCCTCCTTCGCCTCCGGCGTGGCGCCGACAAGACGCAGCGATGTGTTGAGTGCGCAGACGCCAACGGGGGAACGATCGAGAGCCCGGGCCAGGCCCGCCGGCGTACCGAACCGTTCGGTGAAATAGGCCGACAGATCGATCGTGCCGCCAAGCGCACGGATTTCGATCGCATCGAGGCCATGGCGTGCCGCCAGGGCAAGCACCTCATCCAGTTCCAACTCCGCGCATCCCAATGTGGAGAATGCTAGCGTCATTCGCGGGGTTTTGGTGTCGTCAACGGTCACCAAAGCCTCCTCCGCTTGGTTCCTCGATATGAACATAAGCACGTACCGGGCGGAGCGTGCATCGACAGGCGCGTTTCCGGGTCGACATGTCGACTCAGGGCGCGGCGTTAGTAACCAAATGGATAATTGCGGGATAGTCCCCGAGCGTCAAGCCATCAGCGGCAACGACAGCGGAAACGGGCCTGAAGCTCGCCTCCGAACTCAATCCTTCGCACAGGATATTCCATTGCAAAAGAGTGGATATCCATCACCAGACGATAGGATGCGTCTCGCCGGTCGCGACATTGACGAAGCCCTCGGGCGCCCTTTCGGAGGGTGCGACCAGAACCCAGCGCCAGGGCGCGCAGGTGAGTGTCGCGAAGGAGAGGCGTTCCGGGAAGCCCGGCCACCAGCGCGGCGAGAAGGTGGGCTCGTACATCCAGTCGATTTCGGCGCCAGCCTTATGAAGCGCCTGCATTTCCGCATCCAGTTCTTGCGCCGAGCGCGCCGTCATCAAGCCGCCGACCTCATAGTGAACGCGGGCGACGACCTTGCCGCCGGAGACCAGCACCCAGCCGCCCTGCTGTTCGGCGAGCGCATTGGCGACCATCGCCATTGCCGCGTCGGAGGAACCGACGACCCAGATATTATGCTTGTCATGTCCGAGCGTAGCGCCGAGCGCCGTATCGGGCGTGCGCGGCCCGGTGCCGAGCCAGAACATCCGGGCGACCTTGGCCTCGCCGGAGAAGCGATCGACGATCGCAAATTTGGTGACGTTGCGGTCATGGTCCCGTTGGACCGCGCCATCCGCAACCGGCAAGTCCATGGTGATGAAATCATCGGCCCAATGGAAGGGACGCAAGAGTGCTGCCTTTGCCGTCGGCGCATTCGAAGGAGCCGCGATCCGGAAATCTTCCGGGGCAACGGTCCTGTTGATCTTCACCGTCTTCGTCGCCCAATCCGGCCAGTCGATTTCGGGGCGGACGCCGACAAAGCTCTTACCCTCCGAAGCCGGGCGGCCATCCGCCCAGACCTTGGCGATTGACAGTGTCTCGACATCATCCAGAAGCACGATATCGGCGAAACGGCCGGGCGCGATCGAGCCGACCCAGGGCGTCAGCCGCATGTGCCGCGCCGGGTTGATCGTCACGCATTGAATGGCGATTTCCGGCGCCAGCCCGTTTTCGACGGCAAGCCGGACATTGTAATCCGTCGCCCCCATCTTCAGCGTATCCGAGGCGCTGCGGTCATCCGTTACGAAGGCGATTTGCGACCAGTCGGAAAGGCCCTTCTTGATCAACCCCTTGATCACCTCGGGCAGCGAATGCGGCCGGAGCTCGATGAAAAGGCCGTGGGTCAGCTTCTCCCAAATCTCCTCCAGGAACCAGCCTTCATGATCCGAAGCGAGGCCCGCAGCTGCAAAGGCATTGATCGAGGCGAGATCGCGCAGTCCGGCACCATGGCCTTCGACAACGCCGCGCTGCTCGAAAGTAGCGCGGATCATGCCCCAGAGACGATCGTAAGCCGGATTCTCCGGATTGCTGACCGAGGGCCAGTCCATCACCTCGTCTAGACCGGCAACCATCAGGCTCTCGGAAAGAAACGCCTTCTGCTCGTCATAGCCGAAATGACCCCCGCCCCATTCATAGGCGGTCGGCGGCACGGCGGAGCCGGGCAGCGGAAAGATCTTCATCGGCGATCCGCGCCGGCGCGCCTCCAGCCAGAATTCCAGATTGCGCGGACCATTGACGTTGGAAAACTCGTGGCTTGCCTCGCAGGTCCAGGTGACGCCATGCGGCATGACCAGCGCCGCCTCCCATTCCGGGGTCAGATGCGAGCTCTCAATATGCTTGTGCGCCTCGCCGAAGCCGGGAACGGCAGCGAGATTTGGTTCCCACACACGCTCGCCAACCTCTCCCGTGTAGCTGCCGGCAGGGCCGACATAGGCGATCCGCCGTCCCTTGATCACGATCTCCTGGTCCTCAAGCCAGGTGCGGCTATGGACATCCAGAAGCCGGCCGACCCTTAGCAACCTGTCAGCAGGACGCCGACCAAGCGCGGTGAGTGTCAGATCCTGTCGGATCAGCACCTCGTCGGCCGCGTTGATAAGCAGATCGTCGGGAAGATTTGTGGGCAAGGATGCCATCGGAAGAATGCCTGCGAGAAATTCGGTGGCGCGACCGTAGAACCGACGACAGAATGTGTAAAGCGCATGGCCAAAATTGCGCAAAAGCTGAATCATCTCAGCGATTTGCAAACGGGCATAGGTGAGATCTCGCCGCTCATCCCGCGCGCGACGAAGATTTACAGAAAACGTCGTTTTGCTCAATTGTTAGGCTTGTAAAGCCTATGCTCGAAAAATAGTATTCCGCCAGCCAGACACCCCACCCGATTTCACTGACGATAAGGATTTCGACCATGAAAGGCCTCACCCTGCCCCGCGTCGCGGGCCTTGCCCTCATCGCGGCGACGACCGTCGCGCTGCCGGCTTACGCCCAGGCGACGACGCTGACCATTTCCTGGTGGGGTTATAATGGCGAGAAGATGAAGGCCAACATCATCGAGCCTTTCAAGAAGATCTGTGGCTGCGATGTCGTCTTCGAAACCGGCAACAATGCCGATCGCCTCAACAAGCTGAAGCTTCGAGGCGGGAAGGGCGTCGACGTGATTTATTTGACCGACAGCTATTCGCAGATCGGCATCCAGCAGGGGCTCTTTCAGGAAGTCGACCGCGCCAAGCTTCCGAACATCGCCGACCTCTACGATCTGGCCAAGGCGCCACAGGGCAATTACGGCCCGGCCTATACAATCGGCCGCGTCGGCATCGTCTACGACAAGGCGAAGGTCAACCCGCCAATCACCTCCTGGAGCGATCTCTGGCGCGACGATCTGAAATCCGCCGTGACGCTGCCGGGGATCACCACGACTGCCGGCCCGCTGACGGTTCTGGAAGCCGGCAAGCACGCCGGCGCCGATGCCTATGAGGATACCGACAAGGCCTTCGAGGCAATCGCCGCGCTGAAGCCGAACGTCGTCAAGAACTACAATACCGGCTCCGAGCTGGTGAACCTGATCTCCACCGGCGAGGCCAAGGTGGCGCTGGCGCAGGACTTCACGCTGGCCTCGATGCAGGCCGCCGTTCCGACAATGACCTGGGCCAGCCTCAAGGAAGGCGACATGGCGACGCTTAACACCGTCAATATTCCGAAGGGTTCGGAGAATGTTGAGCTGGCGCATCAATTCATCAACTTCATTCTGTCGAAGGATGTCCAGCAGGCGGAAGCCGAGCAGGGTGTCGATGCGCCGGTCTCCACCAAGGTCGTGCTGACGCCGGATCAGGCGAAACTCTGGACCTATGGCGCCGACATGATCGCCAAGCTCGGCCGCATCGACTATGCCAAGCTGAACGCCGCCCAGTCGGACTGGATCGATCGCTGGAATGAAATCTTCGGCATGTAATGGCCTGCCCAGCGGAATTTAACGGATGAAGCATCTTGCAAAATGGGGTTTGACGGCGCCGGCGATGGTCGCCGTCGTGCTCTTCCTGGTCGTCCCGGTGGTCATCACGATCGCCGCGACCTTCATGGAGCCGAAGGGGCTATTCTCGCCCTATGTCGCCTTCTTCAATAGCGGCTTTCGCCGCACCGTGCTCTATCGAACGATCGAGATCGCTCTCATCACCACGGTAATCTCCCTGTTCGTCGGCTTCATCGCCGCCTATGTCATCGCCCAGATGCCGGGCCGGGCAAAGAGCATGATGATCATCGCCGCCGTCTTTCCGCTCCTGACCGGCGTGGTCGTGCGCTCCTTCGCCTGGCTGATCATTCTCGGCAAGAACGGCATCCTCAACACGATGCTGCTGTCGGTCAGCGTCATCAGTGAGCCGCTTTCGATGCTTTATACAGAGGGTTCGGTCATCGTCGCCATGGTCTATCTCTTCGTGCCGCTGATGATCCTCACCCTCGTCGGCGTTCTCGAAGGCATTCCGCAGGACCTGATCCAGGCTGCCACTTCGCTCGGCGCGACGCCAGCCGCGACCTTCCGCCAGGTCATCCTGCCGCTTGCCACCCCCGGCCTTATCGTCGGTGCCGTGCTGGTCTTCACCGGCAGCTTCACCTCCTACGCCACCCCGCAGCTTCTCGGCGGCGAAAAGCAAATGACGATGGGCACATTCCTCTACCAGCGCGCCATGGTGACCTTCGACTGGGTCGGCGCCTCGACCATCGCCGCAATCATGGTCGTTGTCACGATTGGTATCGTCCTGATCATGAGCCGCATCGCCCGCCGCCTCAACCCGATGGCGGTGTGATCATGATACAGCGCGTCCACCCTCTGCTGATCGCCTTTACCGTCTGCGTGTTCTTCTTCCTATTGGCGCCGCTCGTCATCATCATCGGCTCGGCCTTCAGCGACACCAGCTATCTGACTTTCCCGCCGCAGGGTCTGACGCTGCGCTGGTTCTGGAACATCTTCGAGATTGAGGCATTCCTCACGACGGCCATCACCAGTTTCGAACTGGCCTTTCTGGGCACAGGTCTCTCGCTGATGATGGGTATTCCCGCCGCCTATGCCATCAGCCGCTACCGGCTGGAGCTGCCAAGCTGGCTTTCGACGCTCTTCA
Organism: Rhizobium sp. RCC_161_2; assembly: GCF_041355235.1. Lineage (NCBI taxonomy): Bacteria > Pseudomonadati > Pseudomonadota > Alphaproteobacteria > Hyphomicrobiales > Rhizobiaceae > Rhizobium > Rhizobium sp. RCC_161_2. The sequence continues at coordinate 477,977 of NZ_JBFUPL010000005.1, forward strand.
TCCTGCCGATCCTGGTGCCGGAAATCGTCTTCGGTTTCTCGCTGATGAAGTCGATCACCATCGGTCTTGATCTGCCGATTTTCGCAAGCCTGTTGATCGGGCACGCCCTGCTTGTCCTGCCCTATTCCGTGCGAGTGGTGAGCGCCAGCCTCGCCAGCTTCGATTTCTCCATCGAAGAAGCGGCGATCAGCCTCGGCTGCCCGCCTGTGAAGACCTTCATGACGGTCGTCTTGCCGAATATCCGCGCCGGCGTCATCGCCGCCTTCATCCTCGCCTTCATCACGTCGATCAATGACGTCTCCGTCTCGGTCTTCCTGACCGGACCGGGCATATCCACGCTTCCCATCCAGATCCTTGCCCATATGGAACAGTTCTTCGATCCAACGATCGCCTCGGTGTCCGTGCTTCTCATGCTCGTCACCGTCGGCGTCATGGCGATCGTCGAAGCGACGCTGGGCCTCACCTTCCTGACAAAGTAGCCGCTCGTGACCGTATCGCTTTCTATTGAGACCATCACCGCCCATTACGGCAACACCGCCGTGCTGCAGGACCTGTCGCTTTCGATCGCTGCTGGCGAACTCGTTTCGCTACTCGGCTCCAGCGGCTGCGGCAAGACGACGACGCTGCGCCTCGTCGCCGGTTTCCTGCAGCCGACAAGCGGCACGATCCGTCTTGGCGATCAAGACCTGACACGGCTTCCGGCGCATGCCCGCAATATCGGCCTGGTGTTCCAGAACTACGCCCTCTTCCCGCACCTGACCGTCCTCGAAAACGTTGCCTTCGGCTTGAAGCAGCGGGGCATTGCCGCTGCGGCGCGTTCAAAGAAGGCGGGGGAAATGCTGGAACGCGTCGGGCTCTCCAGCTTTGGCGATCGGCTTCCGTCTGCACTGTCCGGCGGCCAGAAGCAGCGCGTGGCACTGGCCCGCGCCCTCGTCATCGAGCCGCCGCTCCTGATGTTCGACGAACCGCTCTCCAATCTCGACGCCAAGCTCCGGATCGACATGCGCGTCGAGATCCGCCAGCTGCAGCGCGCCAACGGCACGACATCGCTCTACGTGACCCACGATCAGGAAGAAGCCTTCTCGATCTCGGACCGCGTCGCCATCATGAATGCCGGCCGCATCATGCAGCTCGATACGCCGGAAGTCCTCTATCAGAAGCCGGCCAATGCCTTCGTCGCCCGCTTTGTCGGCTTCGAGAACCTGTTAACGATGCGGGCCGTCGAACGCAGCGGCGCAGCCGTGACCGCAGAAGCCAAGGGCGGCGCCAGAATCGCACTCTCGCAGGACGATTACGGAGAGATCCCCGACGACTTCATCCTCGCCTGCCGCGCCGACGGCCTTGCGGTTCGCCGCGAGGGCGATGGCCTGCCCGCAGGTCTGGGAACAAGAACCTATCTGGGCCGCGCCTACCAATATCAATGCACGACGTCAGCCGGCGATATCGTCGCCAACGGGGCTTTGACGGAACCGATGGCTGTGGGAAGCGAGGCAGTGCTCGTTCCGATACCGGAGCAATGCTGCGTTCTGGCGCTGGAATGATAGACGACGGGCTGGATTTGAGGCCCTTCGGCTTTGAAGTTCTGGTCGTGAGGCAGGAGGAGCTGGCATCGGCAGCGAGGATGAAGTCTTCGCGTCAGGGATAACATTCCTGATCATGACCGCATTAGACGTCAAGAGCCTGGCGGGGCGGGTGTTTATGTATTGCTGGGGATGTTTGAAGTTTGGTTGCGGGGGCAGGATTTGAACCTGCGGCCTTCAGGTTATGAGCCTGACGAGCTACCGGGCTGCTCCACCCCGC
>NZ_JBFUPL010000006.1:0-278612 GCF_041355235.1 Rhizobium sp. RCC_161_2
ACGACCAACACAAACGATACCTAAGGCGGGTCACTTCTCGGTGGAAATGCCGGGTCAGCTCTCAGTGGAAATCAACACAACAGGGCCCCTTAAAGCGATGCTGCCATCCGCATGCTCAGACCATATGGTCAGAGAGATAGAAAATCGTTTTCTCAAGGGATGCTCGATCCCGACAAAACTGGTTCAGGGTCTCGAGAAAAATCGATGAAGCGTGCTTCGGCAACAGATATTTGACCGCGGTCGATAATGTGCCGCTTGGCCCCACATCGATAAATATGCAATCCTGTCGAGCGACAAGGTTGCGGATGGTCGATTTGAAATCCACCGGCTGGCGGATGACGTTCCACAAATGCGTCTCATCGATGCGCTTGATCTCATGCCCTTTTTGCGCGGAGATGATAGGTATCCTTGGCGAGGCGAAATTGAATGATCCGCCCATCTGGAGAAAAAATGGCTTCAACGGTTCGACGACCGGCGAATGAAAGGCAAAGTTGACCGCCAGACGCTGCGTGACAACGCCGGCGCCGTCGAGATAGGCCTGCAGCCTCGTGATCTCTTCCGCCAGTCCGCTTACCACGAAATTGGTGTCGAAGTTCCGGCCGGAAATACTGCAACGGGCAAAGGCATCCGGGTGATCGTGAAGAATGCCTTCATCGCCAAGGATCGCCAGCATCCCTCCTGCCGGGCTCTTGCTTGTCAAAAGCGCCGCGAACTCCACCGAGAGCCGAATGCCCTCCTCCAGCGACAGGGCATCTGCGACGACGGAGCTTGTCAGCTCGCCCAGGCTGTAGCCTAAGAGATAGTCGGGAGATATTCCGGCTTCGCGCAAAAGCCTCGCCAGACAAAACTCGATGGAAAGCAGGGCCGGGTTGGTGAGGAGAATATCGTCGAAACGTTCCGTCCGGTCATGGTCGCCATAGAGTGTCGCCGTCAGGGACCGGCCAGTCGCGTCTTTGACCAGGGTGTCGCAATGGTCCATCCATAGCCTGAACCGGGGATGATGTTCATAGAGCTCGCGCCCCATTTGAAAATATTGCGAGCCCTGGCCGGAAAACATAAAAACAATCGGCTTTCGCATGATGCTACCCGAACCGGTCTATGCGTTCACCGGCACGATTTCGTTCAAATCGAAATAGCCGTTGTAACCCTTCATGTAGATTGCGGCGCGATGGCCAAAGAGAACGACGGCCTCGGTTCGTGTTTCAAGCTCGTCATAGTCATGAAGCGTGCACCGGACCTTTGTGCCGACGGGATATCGGGCGTTCCAGGCGCCGACCATATTGTTTGCGTCGCGGGGCGGGCGATTGCCGGAGGTATCTTGAACATGAACAGCCGAAACCGGCTTGGGTTCAATGTTAGCCCGGCGGTCGACGACCAGACTGGTGTCCTTCGGGATATGACGAAGCATCTTGGTCAACACCTCGCCGTGGCCGACTTCCTCGAACGTCATCGGCTCATCGGCATCGGCGCATGCCATCAGATATTGAATGCTGTCACACCAGAGCACACTGCCGGCAAGCTGGGCCGCAAGCGTGTCTGCGATATCCTGGTTCTTGTGAGGTCTAGCCGTGACGTTTGCAATCGCCGGGATCGCCAGCGGCGAGAATGTAAATTCGCCCAGGAATCTCCTGAACTGTTCGCTGCTCGGCTTCATCAAACGCGAATGAAACGCGCCGCTGGTGTTGAGCGGGTGATACATCATGTTTCCCTGCTGGAAAAATGCCTGCGCCCGCTCAATTTCATCGGCCCGACCGGAGATTACGATCTGCTGTGGGGTGTTGTAGTTCGCAACATCGATATTGTGCAGCGCATTGTCCCGCAGAATGGCGGCGACTTCCGCTTTCGTCGCATTCAGGATCGCCGCCATCCGGCCTTCGGGCGCCTGGGCCATCAGCTCGCCACGCTTCTTGACCAGCCTAAGGCCGGTTTCAAAATCAAAGCATTCCGCCGCCAGAAGCGCATTATATTCCCCCAGGCTGTGGCCCGCTACATAGTCTGGCTTGCGTCCGGTTTCATCCAGCTTCCGATAGTAGGACAGAGCGTTGACGACATAGAGCGCAGGCTGCGTGAACTGCGTCTGGTTCAGTTCACGCTGCGGATTCTCCAGGCACAGGGTCTTGATGGAATAGCCAAGAATATCATCGGCCTTTTGCGTCAGCTCTTTGAACGCATCAAACAGCTCGCCACCCATTCCTTTGGCCTGCGATCCTTGACCGGGGAATATAAATGCTTTCATAGGACACTCCTGTTCAAGATATCCGAGTGATTTCACTCATTGTTCATAAATGCAGAGCAACTGCTTTCTTGAAATACGCTGCTCTGAAGGGTAGCCGAACGCATTGTTGGTATATTCGATATTTTCTACTGTGACGCCGCGATTGACATGGCTGTGACCATAGACATGCAAATGCCTGCTGGCCTGTAATTGGCGGGCCTGCCTGTCCAGGCCAATGCTTCCTAAAACCGGATAGATGTAGCGGTAATGTGCGGGAATATAATCGGGCATCAAATCAATGCGCGGTACAAAATGCGAGAATGAAATAACCACTTCATTCTGCACCGACAGCACGGATTGATTGAGGTTCAAAAAATGAGCGGTGACATCTTCCGCGCTCATCTTGTCGGGCCAGAGGCACGCACGAAAATCGACCCATGTTTGCAGTAATTGTTCGCCCGGCGATCCGAAGGAATAGTCATACCAGCCCAATAACGGCACAATCGACAAAGGCCCGAAATGGTGGGCCTCCGTGCAAATGTCGTGCTCTCTCGCGAGTTGGCCCAGAAAACGAAATTTATCGAAGGACGTCATGCCTTGGTTTCGCGTTACCCATAGGTCATGATTGCCCGGGACAAAAAACACTTTCAGGAACTTGCGCCGCAGCGCAATAAAGCACCATTCCACCAGCCTTATTTCATCTGAAATATCGCCCGCCAGGATCAGGATATCGGACTGGTAATCGACATCGGACAAGTTTGAGAGCCAAAGCCTGTTCTCTTCATAGTCCAGATGGACATCGGACACCGCAAAAACTCGCATCGCGTCTATCGCTCACATTCTATCAGGCTATTGAAAATAAATGGATTTCTCACATTGTAGCCTTTGAATATGTTTCTCCATTTTCGATTTGAAAGAGCGTCACAACTTTTTTGTTTTCAAGAACCTTGAATTGCCCGGAAAAAACCGACCCCACACCGAAATGCGTTCCGAGCTGCTGGTTGACCTCGAATAGAACTGTCCCCTGTCCCCAATCGATGTGCGTCAGAGAAATGGCCGGAAAGTCGAAATAGAATTTGACGTGAGGATAGGCCGCTTTGAAGAAGCTTTCCTTCATCGAAAAGATCAGCGTGAAGACGATATCCGGTCGTGGAGATCCCGTGAGCAGAAACATCTCGTTCTGATTGACCACGGCTTTCTGGATATTGTTCCTTGTCTCCTCACTGACAACGTCTTCAACGTCGAGCCCTATAGCAAACAGATTGTCGGATCTTGCCGTTACCGCCAGAGCGTAGGCGTGACAATGGCTGATCGATCCGACGATGCCCGCCGGCCAGACCGGGCTACGTCCCTCACCGATACCGATGATGCCATCCGGCACCTCCCATGGCGCCAGTGACTGATGGGCGCAATAGCGCCCGGCAATGAACTCGGACTTCCGCTTCACGACGGCATTTTGGATGAATGTCTCATAGTCGGCGTTCAGGCGAGGGATTAACGCATCCGAATAGTGATTGGCGTCGAAATCCGCTTGGAAGACGGAGAGCGCCGGATTGGCAAACCAGGAAACCGGATTGGCGTTGGAAAGGAATTTATCCATGCAGCAGTTCCCGAATAGTGGACATGACAAGTGCTTCACTCTGATCCGGATGGATGAACAGATGATCGCCTGGGAAAACCGGCATCGAGAAGGAACCGGTGCTGAGCGTTTGCCAGGCTTGCATATCGCCGTATGAAACCTGCCGGTCATTTTCGCCGTGACACGCCACGAAGGGGATCGATAAGGGAACGATGGCGGCGGGGTCGAACGTGCTCACCGTTCGCATGATCGCGACGATGGCGTGCAATTGTGCCGCGATGAAATCTGGTGGTAAATCAATTAGCCCCATCTCCCTTGTTCTCTGGTGATGCAGCGCAATGATTTTTCCGACCAGGGCATCGTTGGCCGGGTCGAGTATCTCGCTCAAGGTCGGGATGTGATGAATCCCACCCTTTTCATAGTCCTGCGCAGCCATCCTGATCACCGGATTGGGCGTGATCGTCGGCGCCGTGAACGCGCTGACGATCAGTTTTTCCGGCAAGGGCTGCTTCGATTTTTGCAGATGCAGCGCCCACGCATAGGCAATCAACGCACCCGAGCTATGTCCGAACAGGGCAAAGGGATGATGCAGTTCCTCCCCCAAGATCGAGGTTAGTGTTTCAGCGATTTCAGCAGCCGATTCAAGGGGACGTTCATCAATCCGGTCGCCATGACCGGGCATTTCAACCGGTACGACCTGAATATGATCCGGGAATTGCCCGACCCAGTTCTTGAATACGACCGGCGAGGAAAGGTGCCCGTAAGGGAAACAGTAGAGGCGCAATCCGGTGGAGCCTCCGGCTTTACCCCGAATCCATTTATCCCTGTCGCGGGAATAGGGCTTTAGCGTCCGCCGCACCTGACGAACATGTTGATGATATTGCTGGAAATCTCTGTTCCGGTCGTTTTCGCGATCCTGCTCGTGGCCCGCTTCGCCGATCATGCCCAGGAGGTCGTCGACGGTCACGTTGAACAGGTCGTGGACGGGCTTGTTGATCTTGTCCATCATCGCCCGGATCCGCATCATCATCAGCGAATCCATACCCAATTCCGGCAAAGGCACGTTCGTCCTGACTTTTTCCGGACTCGTATCCAGCCTGTCGGCGATGAATTGCAGCAGTACCTCTGGCCCGGTTTCCTGAAGCAGGTTCTCCGAGGCCGCATGCGGCTCAGCCTTGTGCGCTATTTTCTGCAGCCGCGCGGTCTGGCAATCGATAGAGACATGGTTGTCGGAATCGTAGACGGTCCATGAGGTGGAAAAGTGACTGGCCTCTGCATCGCCCACCGACAGCAGTCGGTTATGCAGACCATATGTCTTGTCCCGACTTAACGGCCTGTAGATGGTGATACCTTTCAAGGCGGTCGTCATGTATGGCGCACCCGCGGACGCCTCAAGCATCATGAAAGCGGGCTGGATGACGGCATCGAGAAATCCGGGATGAGCGCCCAGCCTGTAAGCTGCGGGGTCAAAGCTCGGGGATAGGGCCGAATAGGCTTCCGAAGAATAGAGGCGGCTGTCTTCAATGGCCCGCGCAAACCCTCTTCCTGGCATTCCCATGGCTTCGTAGCGCCGGTAAAATTCTTCGTTGCTTATGTGGGCCAGTACCGACTTGCCTTGGTTCGTATTCACGAAAGATGGGGGAACCACATCGATTTTCGGATCGACCGTCGCCTGCGCAGCCAGTCCCCAGCCAGCTTTTACCGTCGCATACCTAAAATAGATATCCGCCTGGTATAGACGGCTATCCGATGATCTGACGATGATCTGGATCTCGGTGCTGACCTGCTGCGATATCTGCAACGGCTGCAAAAAAGCCAAGTGATCGATAAAGATCGCGCAGGCATTAAAGTGATCTGAGAAAACCTTGTAGAGGGCCTCGATATAGAAGCCGATATGGAAGTTTCCAGTATCCTCGATGCCGGTCAGTTGCCATCTATCGATTGTGAATGCGGCACGGAAGAGATCGGTGGGAGAGTCGATGCGTTGATAAGCCAGGAAGGCTTGCTGGTCTTTCGCGGCTGGCTTGTCTGACGGCGATTGTGGCGCGGCGGATCGATCGACCCAATAGGAATCGAGATTGAAATCGTAGAGCGGATAGTCTTTGAGGGCATGCACATCCGCCATGCCTGCCGGGGCGCTCGCCAGCAAAGTAAACCCATTCAGCCCGCCAAAGCCAAAGGAACTGACGCCGGCGGTTCGCACCTCCTCGGTCCACTCGACCGGCTGCTCCGGTAGCAGGAATGCATAATTGTCCATCTTCAGCAGCGGGTTCACCCTATTGAGATGATTGTTCCCCGGAACCTTGCCGTGGTAAATGCACAATGAGGCCTTGATGATGCTGGCGATACCTGCCGCGGGTTCCAGATGCCCGATGTTCGTCTTCAAGCAGCCAAGAATGCAGGGCGTTTGCGGATCCCTTTGCTTGCCGACAACATTTCCCAGAGCCTCGATTTCTACCGGATCACCCAAGTAGGTTCCCGTCCCGTGGGTTTCGATGTAACCCAGCATTTCCGGCCGAATATTGGCGTCAGCGCAGGCTCTTTGGATCACCGCTTCCTGTGCCAGACCATTGGGTGCTGTCAGCCCGTTGCTTCTACCGTCTTGATTGATGCTACAGCTTTTGATGACCGAATAGATTTTGCCGCCGGAGTATCGATCGTCCGCCAAACGCCGAAGCACGATGACGCCCACCCCCTCCCCCGGCACATATCCATCCGCCCGCTCGTCAAACGTTTTGCATTTTCCATCTCCGGACAACATATTCGCATGTTGCAGCAGCTTGGTGGCTTCCATATTGAGATTGAGGCTCACAGCCCCCACCAACGCGTAGTCGATCCGGCCTTCGTTCAGATACCGGCAAGCAATATCAAGGCTGGCCAGGGAGGAGGAGCAAGCCGAGTCCACCACAAAACTCGGCCCCTCTAGATCATAGTGATATGAAATTCTGTTTGCCGAGATGGAGCCGGCGTTCCCTGTAGCCATGAACAGGCTGTTTTCGGGATTATACTGGCGACCCATCGCGAGATACTGACTTGGATACTGGGAGATGAATACGCCGGTATTTTTGAAGTTCGCATGTTGCCGAATGCCGGCATCGGTCAGCGCCTGATGCACATTCATCAGTAGCAATCGCTGCTGGGGATCCATACATCTCGCTTCTCTCGGGGAAATATTGAATAAATCCGGATCGAATAAATCAATGTCGTCCAGGTAACCGCCATAGATATTCTCGATACCCACATCGAGTTCACGTTCATCCAACCCCAACAGGGTAAGCCTTGAACGGGGATAGTGGCTGACGCCATCGAACTGGTCCAGTAACCGTTCCCAAAACAGCGGCAAATTGGCTGCGCCGGGGAACTGGCAGGCCATGCCAATAATGGCGATGTCCCGATTGTTCGCTTTCACGCCGGATGCCAATACTTCCAGCCGGGCGTTGAGATCGTTAATCGTGATCAGGGCGTCTTGTAGCAGACTGTCTTTATTCATTATGCCGGCCTCTATTCGGTATGAGCAAGCAATTGTTCAGAGCGTCGCATGGCTGCCTGCAGTTCACGCGCGACCGAGAAGCCTGGATCTTCGGTCTTGGTATCCTTCTCCCGGCGTGCCGGCATCTGAGAGGACAGGTATTTGGCCAGTTTGGAAATTGTCGGATAGCGGAAGGTGAGCGAAGGCGAAATGTCCACGGACAGTTCTACGGACAACTCCTTGAAATACTGAATAGAATTGATCGAATCCAGGCCGAGGTCGGACAGGTTTTCCTCCGGTGATACCACTTCGAATTCCATCATCGCGGCCAGTTTTTCACTGAGGTACGTGACCAATTGCTCGCGGGTCATCTGCCCTTGCCGGATTGACGGCGCTTCGCTGTGGAGCTTCCCGACGTCTATTCCTTTGTCATCCCCCGTTTCCTTGGCAAACACAGGCGGCTGCGCCTTCGGTGCAGATCGCTGATCCATCGCTCGGACATAATCCGCAAAGAATGGCAGCTTGCCGAGAAGCCCGTTTGCCCGGGAGAACTTTTCCCAATCGACGTGGAAGACGGTGCTCGAGGGGATAGATCGCGCCAGTACAGCCTCCAGAATTCCGATAGCAGACGCTGGAGACAGCATGTGGATGCCCACGGCGTCCATGAACGCTTTGTGACCATGCGCGACTGCCATGCCGACTTCATCCCAGTCTGACCAATGGATCAGCTGAACGGGCTTCCGCCGCTGCCTGCGCAACTCCGCCAGGGCATCCAAAGATGCGTTGGATGCGGCATAGGCCCCAAGACCATTGACCTGCATCCCTTCAATGGCAGCCGTGGATGAAAACAGGCAGAAATAACGTAATGGATCTTCGGCAGTGATTTTGTCCAGCGCATATGCCCCGAAGAACTTGGGGCGAAGGACCTCCATGAGCGTGTCTTCGCTCATGTCGCCGAGGGGGATGGCATCCGTTGTCGTGCCTGCGAGATGAAAGACACCGGTTATTGGTTGCTGGAGCCTGCCTCTCACGGCCTCGAAAGCCTCCGCAAGCTGAGCGGACTGGTGAATATCCACCTGCATGTAATGGACGACCACACCCTGCCGGCCGAGTTTGTCGATCAAAGCCTGGATGGCGAGCGGAGCCTCGAGATCGGGATGTTGCAGGATTGCCGTGGCCGGCTTTCTGCCAATGACGATCAGCTCAGTGGTTCCCTTGTCGATCAACCATTGCAGGACCTTGAAACCAATCCCGCCAAAGCCTCCCGAAATCACCATGCAGCCGGAGGCATCCAACTCGTGCTCACCGTCAGCAAGCGCCAGCGGGATCAATCGCTGCACCTGGCGTTCTTGTCCATGGAACGCGACTTCCGTTTCATCGCTTCGGCTTCTTATTTCAGCATGGATCTGAGCCATCGTCTCCTTGCCGAGCCGATCCACCTGGATGATCGAGGCCTGAAATTCCGGATATTCGTAGCGCAGGAAGCTGAAATACTTGGACAGAAGCGCCTGGACGGGATCTTGCATCACGGACAGGAAAACCACTTTCGGAGGCGTCTCGACCAGATTGTTGATCAGAAACGTCATCCACCGATGGAGCTTGTGACTTTCCCACTGCAGATGTCGTTCCAGATCCTCGCCGCTGCAGGTTTCCATATCGATCCTGGACGGCACATAGACGATGCCGCCGATGCCGCCGGAGCGGATCTGTTCCCGCAGGATCTCATAGTCGAGCTGCTCTTTGCCGAGAACGATGTCATAACGACCCTCGGGCTGAACATCGTCCGCGATCAGGCAACTGCGGACCTTTGCATCGCCCCAACGGCGCGTTTCGAAGACAGCCGGATCTTCGGCAATCACCAGGAGAGTATCGACCGGGATCTGTGACCGTGTCGTGCCGCTATCCAGCGCCATGTCACGCCACTGAACGTCAAACATGGCGTCCTTGAGCATCACCCCAGCCGAAATATCCTGCCGGACCGGCTCGCGGTTTGCGGCAGTTTTTTTCAGGGAGTCCTGAGCGATCCAGTAGCGCTTCCTGGCGAAGGCATAAGCCGGCAGCGGCACGCATCGCAGGCCCGCATCATCCTCATAGAGATGCTCCCATGGGATGTTGGTCCCGTTGACCCAGAGCAGCGCCAGCTTTTCGGCCCGCCCCTTTTTCAGCAATGTGCGCAGATAGTCGCGGTCTTCCTCCGTACTCAGATCGAGATCAAAACCGCTGCTCTGCTTGATGGAGGTCTCGTACCAAGCTCGACCGGCTGGGCCGCCGGCATCCTGTTCAATATAGGCTTTCAGGGCTGCCAGCAGTTCTGTTTTTCCGGCTGCGACGAAAGCTAGACGATGAGAGAACACGGCGCGGCGGGTTTGCAACGTATAGGCGATTTCTTCGAACTGCCATTCCTGCTCCGTTCCGTCCAGCAGCCACTGGTACAGATTGGTAGCCAGATGCACCAGCTGTCCCGGCACATGGGCCGAAAGCGGAATCACCAAGGGCATGCCTGAATGGGGAGCGTCGGACTGACGATGATGCTCGGGCGCCTCTCCCACTATGACATGCACATTCACCCCGCCGGCGCCGAACGAACTGATACCGGCATATCGGGGATATGCCTCACCCTCCTGTACCGGCTGAGGCCAGGCCGATTTCTCCTGCTGCACGTAAAACGCGGTGCGTTCGAAATCGATGTTCGGATTGAGCTGGTCATGCAATAGGGACGGCACCAAGGTCTTATGCTGTAGCTGCAGGACCGTCTTCGTGAGCTGCGCGATGCCGGCGGCTGCTTCGCCATGTCCGATATTCGACTTCACCGAGCCGATGGCGCAATATTGCGTCTTGTCGGTATACTGCGAATAAACATCCATAAGCCCCTGGATTTCGATCGGATCGCCGAGCGCCGTGCCGGTGCCGTGGGCCTCGACATAGCTGATGTGTTCAGGGCTGATATCAGCCTGCCGGAGCGCCGCTTCGATGGCCTTTGACTGGGCGACGGGATTGGGCACCGTATAGCCCTGGGTCTTGCCATCGTGACTGACGCCAGTTCCCTTGATGATCGCCAGAATGGAGTCTCCATCGGCTATCGCCTGCGAATAAGGTTTCAACAATACAATTCCGACCCCTTCGCTTGGCACATATCCATCACCATTGGCGGCGAAGGCATGGCAACGGCCGTCGCTCGAGGCGAAACTGGTGGCGCAAAGGGTGATGTATTTGCTCGGGTGAAGGGACAGGTTAACGCCACCGGCGAGAGCAACGTCGCACTCTGCCCGCTTAAGGCTTTCGCACGCCTGGTGAATGGCCAGCAGCGACGAAGAGCAGGCGGTATCGACGGTAAAGCTGGGGCCGGTAAAATTGAAGAAGTACGAAACCCGATTGGCAATGGAGAATGTTTGCGAATTCGCCAGATAGGTCGGAGTTTCCGCAGCTTCGGCCATGATCAACTGATAATTATTGAACGTAACACCGGCGAAGACACCAATGTTTCGCGCTTTTCGCTGCCACTGTGCACCGATATATCCAGCCGTTTCCAGGCACTCCCAGGCAGTTTCGAGGAAAATCCGCTCCTGCGGGTCCATGAAACGCGCATCCTGGGGAGAGAGCTTGAAAAAGCCGGCATCGAATTGATCGACATCATCGATAAACCCGCCCCATTTGCAGTAGAGTGCATCCGGCCTGCCCTTGGCCGGGTGAAATAACGGGCGATAGTCAAATCGCTCTTGCGGGATTTCGCGAATACTATCTTTTCCCTCGGAAAGATTCTGCCAGAAGGCTTTCAGATTCTTCGCGCCCGGATATCGGCCGCTCATCCCTATGATCGCGATATCTTCATCCGCCGATGGCTGATGGCGGGACCGCTGCGGAGACTGCGCTACCGGTTTGGAAGATACCTGATCGGCTGCTGCGACGACGGATGGAGCCGGTCGTGACGTTTCTGGGCCTGCGTGTTCGATATGCCTCGCATGTTTGGCGCTTAGATAGCCAGCTAACGAAGAAAGCGTCTTGTATTTGAAAAACAGGGTGGCATCCGTATTCCCTGTCCATTTTTCCAGATGCTTGTTTAACTCCGCAATGAGGATTGAATCCAATCCCAGTTCCTCAAAATCGGCGTCCGCATCGATCCTGTGCGCGGGAATTTTGGTCGCTTCGGAAACCATCCCGGTCAAAACCGCCAACGTACGCTTGTGCAAATCCGGTGTGCCCGGAACCGCAACGGCGTCAGGCTTGCGTACTGGTGATGCAACCGCCGCCTGTGACACAGAAATTGCCACGGCCGGAGGATGATCGGATGATACTGGTTCAAGCCAGTACCGCTCGCCGACGAACGGATAAACCGGCAGCCGAATACGGCTTGGTTTCGGCTCGCCGTACAATCTCCGCCATTCGACCGGTTGACCGTTTACCCATAATTTCAGCAATTCGACCGAAGCTGCCGGACTTGTCCATTGCCCGATCAGCCGGTCCAGTTCGTAGGCATCGACCCCGCTGGATAGATCGCGAAGGTTTCCCTTCACGACCCCTCTATGGAGACCAGCAGGCTGGGCTTGCTCGTCGAGGCAGGCCTGAAGCATCCGCTTCAATTCCTCTTTCGAGCGAACCACGAAGCCCAGGCGCTCCTTCATCGCTTCGCGGCCCACCTGCAGGGTGTAGGCGATATCCGTCAGCGATTCCGACGTGTCCCGCATGATGAAATCGAGAAGATCGCCGGCTCTTGCCCTGAGCCGGTCTTTCGTCTTCGCCGACAGCACGATCAGATGCGGACCGGCTTCCTCATCCCGCGCGACCTGATGGACTGGCTGCTCGCCAACATATTCCTCAAGCACGACATGGGCGTAGACGCCTGAAAAGCCGAAGGAACTCACGCCTGCCCTTCTCGGATGGCCGAGCGGCATCTCCCAGGGAATGTTCTCCTTGTTGATATAGAGAGCCGAATTGTTGAGCTGAATATAAGGGTTGAGTTCCTCGTAAAACGGCATCGCGGGAATTTCTCTGGCACGCATCTGCGCGACCGCCTTGATGATACCCACGATCCCGGCCGAACCTTCGGTATGCCCGAGATGCGCCTTCGCGGACCCCAGAGCGCAAAAGCCGGTTTGCGGCGTGAATTCCTGAAAGGCTTGTGTAAGCGCCGATACTTCAATGGGATCGCCCAACTTGGTGCCGGTGCCATGCGCCTCGATATAGCCGAGGGTCGATGGATCTATTCCGGCATTCTTCCAGGCGGAAACGATGACGTTTTTCTCTCCCGATACGCTGGGCGCGGTGATCGAAGGGGTGAATCCGCCATGCAAGGCAGCCGAGCCTTTGACGATCGCATAGATCCGATCACCATCCTGAATGGCCTTCGCAAGTGGTTTCAGCAGGATGCTCGCGATGGTTTCGCCGGGCACATAACCGTCCGCCCTGGCATCGAAACTATAGCTTCGGCCCGTGGGAGATAATGCGCCGATACTCGAGAAATACCGGTAGTGATGGGAGGACAACAATAGGTTCACGCCCCCGACGAAGGCCATTTGGCATTCCTCGCGCTGCAGCGAATGGCAAGCCTCATGCAAGGCGACCAGCGATGCGGAGCAGGCGGTATTGAAGGCGAGGCTTGGTCCGGTCAGGTTCAGCAGGAACGATACGCGGTTGGCGATCACGGTCGGCGCGTTGCCGACGCCCTGATGCGGGTTGATCGGTCCGTTTAGCTCGGCGATCCTGTCCATATAGTCATGCGAGCACACCCCGACGAAAACACCGGTTTTGCTGCCGCGGATCTCATTGATGAGGCCGGCGTCCTCGCCGCAACGGTAGACGCTTTGCAAAAGCAGCCGCATTTGCGGGTCCATCCATTCCGCCTCCTTGGGCGAAATGTTGAAGAATTCGGCATCGAAGCGATCCACGCCGTCAATGAAACTGCCCCACTTGCAGTAGGTCTTGTTCGCAGCTTCCCTGTCTTCCTCAAACCAGGGCCTGTAGTCCCAGTGATCTCGAGGGATTTCTCTCATCATGTCCTTGCGGGTTCTGATAGCCTCCCAGAAGGCATCGACGCTCGCAGCCTCCGGGAAGCGCCCGTCCATTCCGACAATGGCAATATCCTGGAAACGTCCGGGGTGTTCGGATGGAACATGAGGCGGGCGCGGATCGAAGCCGGTCTCCACGGGCGCTGACGAACGGGGCGGTTCGACGGGTCCGAACGCGGCCGGTGGCGCGGCGTCGGCCGCAGTCGACAAATGTCCGGCAATCACATCGCGATGTTCCCGATCAAGATAGGCGGCGAACGCATTGATCGTCGAATATTCGAAAAATACGGTGGGCATCAGCTCCAGCCCGTATTTCTGGTTCAGATCCCTGACGAAATCCATCAGCACGATGGAGTCGAACCCATACTGACTGAACTCGACATCCAGCTCCAGCTTATCGGCGGCAAGCTGGATCGTCGCGGCAACTTCCTCGACAAGCAACGTCTGGATCTCGCGCAAGCGGCTGGTTTTGACGGCGCCTTTCTCTTTCGCCGCACCTGCGGAGATGGCGAGAGGGACCGTCGGAGGCGCTTCGACATGCGAAATAAACTTTCTCAGTTTGTCGGCAGCACCATGAAGGACCAGCAACTGCCCGTATCCTGAGTTGAGCCCCTGGTAAAATGCCGTCAGTCCGTCGGCGGCCGGCAGGGGCCACGCCCCCATTGTCTGGCGCATCAGTGCCTTGTGGGTATCGCTCAAAGCCATGCCGCCCTCTTCCCAAAGCGGCCAGTTCAGCGAAAGGGTTCGGCCAGATCGCTTCCCCTCCAGCGCCAGCTCGTTCCGATGGGCTGCAAACGCATCCATGAACGCGTTGCCAGTGGCATAGTCAGCCTGTCCCGGATTGCCAAAAGCGGCACTGATCGATGAGAACAGCACCAGAAAATCCAGGCCGAGGTCGCGTGTGGCCAGATCGAGATTGAACGTACCGGTCACCTTCGCCGCGAGAATCGCTTCGAAACCGGCCGAGGTTTTCTTGCCGATCAGATCGTCCGAGATAATGCCGGCGCTGTGAATGATGCCGTTGAGCTGCCGATATTGCTTGCCGATATGGTCGACAAGTGCGTGGACCTGCCCAATGTCGGAGACGTCCGATTGCAGATAATCGATGCGATCGGACTGCCGCTGCAATGCGGCCAGCTGCGCCTGCTTTTCGAGACTCAATCCGCTACGCCCGGTCAAGATCACTCTGGCATTGGCCGTTTGCCGAAGGATGTCTCTGGCGAAAATCAACCCGATGCCGCCGAATCCACCGGTGATTAGATAGACGCCCTGATCCTTAAGCGGACTATCGGACAAGGCATGGCGCGGCTGCACTTCTTCCCAATCCAGCACCATGCGCTGCGCCTGCCTGTACTTTATCACCGCATCCTGCGGTGCGTTCCGACCGGCTTGCAACTGCTCCGCCAGATCCTGTGCCTCGCCCCCCGGCGGTGTCAGCACGATCTGCCCGCAAATGAACGGATGCTCCAGCGCCGCCGTTTTCAGCAGGCCCGACAATCCCGTGAGCACGCGACCTTCCTGATCGTCGGGAGCCACGACCTGAAGCAGCACCTTTCCGTCCGGCTTGTGAGCGACGATCGATCGGATCAGTTCGAAGCACGACAGAGCGTATCGCGTAAAGCGCTCAGCCAGATCATGTTGCGGCGACGACAGGATCAGGCACTGCGCATCAGGCAACAATGCCTGCAAATGCGCCGTATCTGTCTCCGGCATATCGCAAAGCACGAGATGACGCCGGGCATAGGAACGGGTCTCCTGCCCTGTTGCCAGTGACGTTGCACGCCACGTCGGCATGAGCACGAGACCGGCAGCTTTTTCCGATGGCTGGGCCGACATCGCGGCTTCGTCGTTGAGACGCCGGAAGGAAAATCCCTGAAGACGAGCATGGACCCGACCTTGCATATCGGTCAGGTCGACGTCCAGCTTGATGACGTTTCCGTCCTTTTGATAGTCCGACGCGTAACGCACCCAAGCATACATATTGCTGGTGCACGGACCGTAGATACTGATGGTTTCAAGTGCGAACGGCAGCGAAGGGCCACCGGAGTGCTGCTTGCTGTCGGCAATGAGCAAGCAGGCGGCCTGCAAAGCACTTTCCATCAAGCTGGGGTGCAGGACATAGTCGCTTTGGCTATCCGCCACGACCGCCGGCAACGCCAGTTTGGCGAGAACATGGGTATCGCTCCGGTATAATCCGGTGACGCCCCGATAGGATGGCCCATGGAAAATTTCAACGCGCCTGAATGTGGCATAGAAATCCTCCATATCGATGCCGCTCGGCTGCATCTGGGCGAGCTGCTCCTGCAGCCTCAGTGCTTCCGGCTCCGCTCCAGCGACAATCAAAGCCCTCCCGCGGCAATGAACCGTTTTGCGCTCCGCTTCCTGGCCATAAATCTCGAAATCGATTTGCCCATGCTGCGCAGGGGACAGGACAACGGTGATCTGTTTGGGTGTTTCGACGACGATAGGCTGTATCCAGACGACGTTCTTGAGCTGAACGAAACTGCCTTCACGCCAGGTTCCGCCCGCATGTTCAACGGCAGCCCTGACAAGCTCCAGATGCGCGACGCCGGGCAGAATGACTTTGCCCTGTATTTGATGATCGGCCAGGAAGAACTCCCGCCCGCTGAATGTCGAACTGTAGCTTTGACGTCCAATATCCGAGATGTCGGTGTGCAGCAGCGGGTGAAGCGCAGCCGCCTTGGGGGCAGAGACCACCGGCTGCGGCGCGTCTTCGGCAACTCGCCAATATCTCTCCTTGGCAAAGGGGTAGGTCGGCAATGCCATTCGGTATGGCGGGTGGTCGCCATGGAGCAACGGCCAGTCGACCGTTCCACCCGCGACCCACATCTGCGCCAATTTTTTCAATTCCCGTTTCGATATCCATTTCTGGATCATGTCCCGGGCATCTTCATCCGCGAGGAAGAGCTTCAAATGATCGGGCGGGTTCTTGATATCCGCATAAAGATGATCACCTTCAGCCTGGCCATCGCTCACGAAACGGGTGAGGTTCTCGATCAGCTTCGCCACGGTGCCGACGACGAAGACGACCCTGTGCCTCATGGCCTCGCGCCCAGTCTGGAACGTGTAGGCGATCCGCTGCAAATCGGCCGGGCGGACATCACCCTTGCCGACGAATGCCAGCAGTTTCCGCGCATATGCTTTCAGCCGCTCGGCATTGGCCGCCGAAAGTGGGATCAAAACCTGGTTGCCGTCGTCATATGCAGCAGACGTTTCCGCTTGCGGGTAATCCTCGATCACGAGATGCACATTGGTGCCGCTGTGACCGAAGGAATTGAGCGCGGCCAGCCGGCGCTTGCCATGTTCGGCGGCCCAGGGCCTCGTCTGGCTGACGACGTGAAAGGCGGTCTTCTCCAGCTCGATCAGCGGGTTGAGTTCCTTGAAGTGCATCAGGCCCGGCAGCTGACCATGCTTCATGGACAGCAGCACCTTGATCAGACCGATGACACCTGCTGCCGCCGACGTATGTCCGATGTGGGATTTGGCGCTGCCCAGTCCGCAATAATCTCGTTCCGCGGTGAATTTCCTGAACGCGCGCACCAGGGCATTTGCCTCGATCGGGTCGCCGAGCCTCGTTCCCGTACCATGCAGCTCCACATAGCTGATATCCGCCGGGTCGATCTGATAGCGCTGATAGACACGGGTGATGAGCTCTTCCTGCGCGGCGCCGTTCGGCGCGGTGATCCCGTTGCTGGCACCATCCTGATTGATGCCGGAACCCTTGATCACGCCGTAAATGTGATCCCTGTCGGCGATGGCGTCCTGAAGACGTTTGAGGACGACCATCCCCACGCCTTCCGACAAGACCGTGCCGTCGCCGGACGCATCCAGCGTATGGCAGCGCCCGCGGGGAGAGAGCATTTCGATCTCGGATGTGCTGACGAGCGCCAGGCGGTCGAGAGCCGCATGCACGCCACCCGCAAGCGCCATGTCCGTTTCATGATTACGCAGGCTTTCGCAAGCGAGGTGAATGGCAACGCCCGAGGATGAGCAGCCTGTATTGACGGCAAGTGCCGGGCCCTTCAGGTTCAGGTAGTATGACAAGCGGGAGGCGACGATGGCCTCGGAGGCGCCGGTAAAATTGCTTGCCGCATATCGCACGGGCTCGGCGCCGACAAAAATGCCAATCTGCAGATCCGACAGAGTTTTCGGGTTGTATCCGGCATCTTCCAACCCTTTCCAGCTTTCCTGCAGGATCAGGCGCTGATGCGGGTTCATCGATTCCGCTTCACGGGGCGAAAGAGAGAAAAATAGCGGATCGAAAGAGGCTCGGTCCTTCAGAACGCCGCCCCACTGGCAATAGGTCTTGCCCGGCTGTCTGGTCTCGCTGAAATACCGCTGCCGATCGAGATACTCTTCCGGCAGCTCAATGACACCGTCATGACCGTCGATGAGATTCTGCCAGAAGCTTTCGACATCTTCGGCCTCGGGAAATTGTCCCGCTATCCCGATGATCGCAATATCATCGCGCGTGACCGGAGCATTCCGAACCTGCCTTGCCTGCGAAGCATCCGGTTCCGGCGCTCGCCCTTCCTGGCCGTTCGAAGATGGCGGCACAAAAGGTTGGGGAGGCGTTGTGGGCGCCGCATGATCCATGTCGTTCTGAGTATCGTCGACAGCTTCCCTGTCATCTGCATCGGCCGTTTCCGCCGAGGTCTGCCTCAGTCGCTCCGCAATCTCATTCTGGTGGTTTTGCAGGATGTATTTCGTCAGGCGATCGACCGTCGAATAGTCGAAGATGATCGCTGTATTGAGCTCGATCGCCAACACGTCCTTAAGCCGGTTGACGAAATTCACGCCCAGTATCGAGTCGACGCCATAGTCGGCGAAGGGCACATCCTTCTTGATGCTGTCCCCCGACACTTTCAGCGCTTCGGCCAGAGCGCTCAGTACATAGGCTTCGACATCCGTTCCGGAAACCGCGGCCGAAGCGGGATTCTCGGTGGCCTTCGCCGGCACGGGCTGTCGCTGAGGCTCAACCTTGGCAATGGGCGGACGCGCGCTTGCCGCGCCTTTCTCCGATCGCGGCATCATCCTTTGCCGAATGACCCCGTCGCTTTCGGCGACCAGTACCTGCTGTCCGAGCCGACCGGCGTCCGGTTCGGGAATAAAGACGGACCCGAAGCCCTCCTGACGAAAAACAGACTGCCAGCTTTCGACATCAAGCAGAGGCGAACCATGAATGCGCAACGCCTCATCTTCGTAGCGCCACCATCCGTCCAGAAGACCAAATGTCAGCGTGCCGAAGATCGATTTCTCGGTGAGCTCGTTTAGCAGCAGGATGCCGTTTTTCTTCATCACCGCCTTGGCGTTGCGAAGAGTCTCCGTGATATTCTTTGTGGCATGCAGCACATTGGTGGCGATCACGATGTCATACGCGCCGAGATCGATGTTCTGTTGTGCGGGGGGCTCTTCGACGTTCCAGAGCTTGGACGTCAGGAACGGGTACTTCGTTCCATACTGCGTCTTGCCATGAACCAGGAAAGCATTGGAAATATCGGTATAGCAATATTCGCGGATATGGGACTGAAACGCGGCTATGTGGGGAAGAACGATCGCCGCCGTCCCGCCGGTACCCGCCCCGATCTCGATGATGCGGATACCGCCTTCAGGCCGCTGGGCCACCAGCAAGGCAAGATAGGCTTTTGCCGTTTCGGCAACCTGCATATTGAAATAATCGGCCCGCTCGTTGTGCTTGTATATGTTTTCAACTTTTTCCAGCGATGCATTGGGAAAAATGACATCCGTCGCCAAGATGACGCCACGCAGGATGTCCGGCAGATGTTGCAGGCAGTCATCGATCAGTTGGACAACCGCCCGGCTTTGCGGGTCCTGAAGATAAGCGGCCTTGCGCGTCTCCCACGATGCCAGGAACGCCCGCTCGGACTCGATGCCGTCGAAAGGTCTGTGATCGGACAGCCGCACCTGGCCATGCTCGTGGCGCACATAGCCACGCTGCTCCAGGATTTCCAGGCAGCACTCCTTCCACCAGCGGGCATATTTGTCGAGCACCCCTGCCCTTGCGCGCAGATCTTCAACCGACCCGGATGAAGTGGTCGGCTCGGTGAAGACACCGAGTTGGCGGATCTGCAGGAACAAGCGTTTCGATATCCATTGATCCAGTTCCTCGAAGGGATTCGGTTTTGAGAGAATATCCGCTTTAAGCTTGCTCATAATATTCTTCCTTCAAACGGGCAAACAGAGATGGGTTCGCTTGAGACGAGAGATAGCTGACCTCGTTCTCCCTCAGACCCATCATTTCCTGTAGGGGCTGCGACGCAGGCATGCAGAGCAGTTGGCTCGTGCCGCCCTTTTGCAAATGGCTGACAAATCGGTCGAAGAATTGCGTGCCGACCTGATCCTGGATCAGACCGAACCTCGCGGATAACGGGCCCTCGAGCGGCGTCCCCTTGACGGTCGCCTCCCAGTATCCCCAGTTGATGATCCCCACGGGAAAGCGGCTTCGATGACGCTGCGATCTGGCTGCAGCATCGGCAAAGGTAATTCCGGTTGCGTAGCCAACACTGTCCTTTGCGGACAGGAAGGAAAAGGACTGAACCGATGAGAAGTAGCAAAGGAAGTCCAGCGGCTCGTTTTCCAGCGCTGCGTAGAAATGACGACTGCCGGTAATCTTGACATCCAGAATGTCCGCGAATTCCTGTTCGGTCGTTCCGGAAATCGAATTCTCGGGATGAAACACGAGACTGGAAAAGATCGCGCCGTTGAGGACCGCGTATTTCTGTTTCACTTTATCGATGGCTTGCCTCAGCGAATCCGCCTGGGTCACGTCCGCCTGAACGTACCAGGGAGTGGTCCCCCTCTCCTGAAAGAGTGCCAGCTTCTTCTGTAGGGACGGATCATTTTCCGCACTGCGGCCCAACCACACCACTTTGGCACGATACCGCTCGATCAAGTGACGGGTGATGATCTGACCGACGGTTCCCGAACCGCCGGCAATCAGATAGACCCCGCCGTCTCTCAACCCCGGCGACTTGCTTTCCGTGTCCCACTGCCATTTCAGGAAGGACTGCTGATAACGGCGACCCGACTTGATTTTGACCGCCGTTCCACGGTCGGACGGTAACTCGTCGAGCATCAACTTCAATGCGGCCTTCCGTGTCTCGTCGCCCGCAAGGTCGCTGCGCGACAGGTCGACATTTCTGACCAGAAAGCGGCGGTCTCCCTGAGCGATCGCATAGGCCAGCCCCGTCAGGCCGCCCCCGTCAGAGTCGTTTTGCGTATCGTCAGGCTGATGATTGTCCAGCGTCAGGATAAAGCAGTCCGTTACCGTGCCTGCCTCATTGAGTTGTTGCAGTGTTTTCACCAGGCGCAACAACTGGATTTCATCAGCGGCCGAATGCTGGATCTGCAGATTGCCGTCTGCGGACGGCTGCGTTTTCGGAACGGCCGCCACAAAGAGGATGCAATCGGGCGTCGGCTCACTCTTGAGGCACAGACGAAAGCCCTCAGGATCATCGACGTCACAAGACCATTCCGTATCCGATATGCGCCCTGTAGTTTGACCGAGACGGATCTGCGTTACGTTTGCGTCGGGATGTTTTCTCCGGCACTCAGCCAGAATATCTTTCTCGAGCTGAAGGATGGATTCTCCATGCACGAGCAAAATACGTTTGAGCATCCGGTCCTGCCGGACAGACCGAGAGGCAGGCTGTTCATTCCATACCGGACGATAGCTGAGTTGATCCCAGGACAGATCGTCGAAGCCATCAGGTTGCACAACTGTCGTTTGCTCGACTATCGGCGATGGTTTGAGCGTCATTGACTGCTGTAGCTTTGACAGCAGACTGCCATGTCCGGAGGGTTGACCACTCCCGGAGGAGCTGACGTTGCCTTCGGGCGTCCAGTATCGGTCGCGGGCAAAAGGATAAGCCGGCAAACTGATGCGATAGGGCCTGTCATCGCTATACAGCTTGTTCCAGTCCGGGTTGAGGCCCTTCACCCACAGGTCAAGCAGCTTCGGATACTTCCGCTGCGCGATCCACCGCTCGATGGTTTCCTGCAGATCGGCATCGCCGGAGAACAGTGCGATGGTCTCGTCGTTCCTCTTCGCCTGCCCTTGCCAGAGATCTTCCAGATCCTGCTCCCCGGCCAACCAGGCCCCGAGCTTCTCCGATAGTTGCTCGGTGGAGTTGGCCAGAATGCCCAGACGCTCCTCCATGGCCTCTCTGCCGACCTGGAGCGTATAGGCCACGTCAGACAGCGCCAGTCCCGGATTTTCGGCGATAAAGGCCTGGAGATTTTCAGCCATTTCCCGCAGGCGAGGTTCATTCCTTGCCGAGAGAACGACGACGCTCGGGGTATGGTGCGATGCGGCCGCCTGCCGGTTCTCCCGTCCGCTGTCGAGATATTCCTCCAGAATGAGGTGCGCGTTGGAACCGCCCGCGCCAAAAGACGATATGCCGGCAATTCTCGGTATCGACTGGCCGTCGATCACCGGGTTCTCCCAGTCTCTCAGCGATTGATTGACCACGAACGGCGTCCGGTCGAAATCGATATTCGGGTTCAATACTGCCGAGTGTAGCGAGGGGGCGATCTTGCGATGCTTCATTTGCAGCAGAACTTTTGTCAGTCCTGCAATGCCCGCTGCTGACTCACCGTGACCGATGTTGGATTTGGCGGAACCAACGAAGCAGAATCCGGTATCCTTCGTATGTTGGCCGAATGCCTTGGTCAGTCCGGCGATCTCGATGGGGTCTCCGAGCTTCGTCCCCGTACCATGCGCCTCTATGTAGCTGATGTGCCTTGGATTGGTGCCGGATTCCGCCAACGCCCGGCGAATGGCGGCGGTCTGCGCCTGCGGATTGGGCACGGTGTAGCCGTTGGTTTTACCCCCGTGGTTGAGAGCACTGCCCTTGATGACGCCGTAGATATGATCCTGATCCTTTTGCGCTTCCGACAAGCGCTTCAGCACGACCACGCCCACGCCTTCTGCGGGAATATAGCCATCACCGCCCACCCCGAAACTCTGGCACCGTCCTTCGCTGGAGATAAATTGGCCGGCGCTGAGCATCAGGTATTTGTTGGGGTGAACGGTGGTATTCACGCCGCCGGCGATTGCAAGGCTGGTTCGCCTTTGCTTCAAATCCTGGCAAGCCAGATGGATTGCCGTCAGGGAGGAAGAACACATCGTATCCAGCGTCATGCTCGGACCATGAAGGTTCAAGACGTAGGAAACCCGGTTGGCGATACTGGCCAGGCTAACCGCAAAGCCCATGCGGTTTCCGCGCAAACTGGCTTCAGCCCCGAAGAGCTGATACTCGCCATACATCACGCCGACATAGACCCCGACCTGCCCCGCCAGATCCTGCTCGTCGGCGACTTGCAGGCCGGCCCGAGTGTAACCCGCGTCTTCCACCGCCATCCAGGCATGTTGCAGGAACAGGCGCTCCTGAGGGTCGGTATATTCAGCTTCCCTCGGCGACATGTTGAAGAAGAAGGGATCGAACTCATCGACACCCTCGATAAATCCGCCCCATTTGCTGAAGTGGTATCCGATCTGGCTGCGATCTTCGCTGAAATACTGTCGCCAGTCCCAGCGCTCCTTGGGCACTTCGGTAATGCAGTCCTTCCCAGCGCTCAGGTTCTGCCAGTAATCATGGATATCGAAAGCCTGGGGATAGCGGCCGCTCAAGCCGATGATGGCAATCGGCTCGTCGGCAGCGGCTGGTGGCGACGTGATTATCGCAGGCGCATTGTGTTGCAGCGGACGCCTGCCCGACACAGACAGCGGCGCCGTTCTTGTTTGAGCGTCGGAGATAGGAGCTGCCGCTGCGGGGCTTTCCTTCTGCTTCTCTGCCGGCTGACGATCTGCGGGCGCAAACAGGCCGGCAAGCTTATCTGCATGTGAGGTCGTAAAATACTCAGCCAACTCGCGAATGCTCTGATATTCGAACAATAGCGTCTTCGACAAAGCCCCGAAGGTTTTCTCCAACTGATTGGTCAAATTGACCGTCAGGATTGAATCGATCCCGTATTGCTCAAGCGGCGCCTGCGGATCAATGCGAGAGGCGGGCAGCTTCAATAGCGCCGACAGTTGCTTGGCCAGGAAGTCCTGGGTTTTTTCCAGCAGGCTGTCGGGTGCCGGTATCATCGACGGTGCCGGTGGAGCCGCGGGTGTCCGCTCCTCTTCCTCTGGCACCGGCTGAGATAGCGTCTCCTCACTGAACAGCAGCTGACGGATCTGCGGCAGATCGCCTTCCATCACCCCGACCTGCGCACTGCCCGAACCCAGGCTCCGGTAGAATGAAAGCAATCCAATATCGGTCTGCATGGGATGCATGCCGGTATTCTCGCGGATCCGTTGGAGAATTGCCGGGTCCACCGTCATCCCACCGTCCTGCCAAACGGGCCAATTGATGGACAGGGTCTTCCCGCGTCTTTCCTGATCGGCCACGAGCTTGTTCCGGTAAGCGGCAAACTGATCCATGAACCCATTGGCTGCGGCATAATCGGCCTGGCCCATGCTGCCGATCGCGGATGCCTGAGAGGAAAACAGCACCATGAAATCCAGATCGAGATGCCGGCTCGCCTGATCGAGATACCATGTACCTGTCACTTTCGGTGCGAGGATCTGGCGGAATTCCTCCGCCGTTTTGTTCAGGATAAACTGGTCGGCAATCATTCCGGCGCAATGAAGAATGCCGTTCAGACGTTTGTGCTGGCCCTCGATGGTCCCTATCAAAGCGGTCATCTGCTCCGCATTGCAGAGATCGAGCTGCCTGTAGTCGATTGCTTCCCTTCGGGAAGATAGAGCCTCGAGCCGGATTCTCTGCTCCTCCGTCAACGGAGAGCGCCCGGTCAAAATGACATGGGCATTCGGAACTTGCCTGAGAATTTCCCGCGTGAAGATCATACCCAGGCCGCCCAGCCCGCCAATGATCAGGTAGACGCCCTGATCCTGAAAGACGACGCGGGAGTCTGTCTCCGCCGACTGCATCTCCCGCCAGCGCTGCACATGCCGTACACTATCCTGATAGCGGACAACCGTTCCCGATGGCACGGCCTGGTTTTCCCGCAGCCGGTCCGCCAGATGTTCGGTGCCAACCTTGGGATCGATGATGATCATCTGGCCGCATATCAGCGGATTTTCCAACGCCGCCGTTTTCAGCAGTCCGGACAGGCCGGCAAACACCGTCTGCGCGGGGTGATCGGGGACGACGATCTGAATGAGGACTTTGCCGCGAGGCCTGCCTTTTAGGATGCCCTGAACCTGTTCAAAGCAAGCCAGCGCATGCTGGCTGTAGCGCTCCGCAATATCGTGGCCCTGCGTGGCCTGAAGCTGCTGGCAGCGGCTGCCGGACAGTCGCGCCTCAAGACCAGCGGGGTCGATGGCGGGCATTTCGCACAGAATGACATGGTAATCGTTCAAGGACGCCTTGCCTGCCGGAACCGGGCGCGGCTCCCATGCCGGCACGGTAAGCAGGCTTTCCGTTCGTGCGGATGCCACGCCGGCATTCAAGCCGGCACCGAGGGCCCTGAATAAAAGCCCCTGGATCTGCACGCAAAGCTGTCCATCCTGATCCATCAGGTCTATGTCCAGTTTCGCAACCTTGTCCCTGGCCCTGCTTCCTTCGGCGAACCGCACCCAGGCCATCATCTCGCTGGTGCATGGCGACAAGACACGCAGAGCTTCCAGGGCGAAGGGCAGCGAGACCTGGTTCGAGACCTCGGAAATGTCCGCAAGCAGGTTGATGGATGCCTGCAACGCGCTGTCCATCAGGCTTGGATGCAGCTCATAGTCCTGATGGCCGCCTTCGACGCTGGAAGGCAAAGTCAGCCGGGCTAGGCATTGCCGATCTCCAAATTGGATGGAAGCGATCCCTCGATGGGCAGGCCCATAGTTCACACCGGCTCCGGTAAAGGCCGAATAGATATCGGCGGCATCGAGATGTCCGGATTTCATCTCGGTTTGCAGTTGCCGGATATCCGGTGAGGACGACTCCGTCCGATGGCCGAGCGCGGCTTTTCCTTGGCTGTGGAGAATTCTTTCCTCCCCCTCCAGGCTGTAGACTTCGTAGCCTACAAGGTCCTGGCCGTCCGGAGACGGCATGACGGACAGATCGATCGAAACCTGTTTGCTGGCTGCGACCGTCAGGGGCTTCAACCAAACGATATCCAGCAATTCCAGAACGGCGGCTTCAGGCCGATCAGGCAAGGCTTGCATGACGGCGGCGCGAACCATTTCCAGATACGCCACGGCCGGCAGGATTTTCTGCCCGTTGATCTGATGATCTCTAAGAAAGAATTCCTCGCCGCTGAAGACGGAGCTATAACGCTGCTGCGCCAGATCGGAGGTATTCCGGTGCAATAGCGGATGCAGGACCTCGGTCAGCAATCCGGCTTTCACTGGACGAGGCTCCACCGCCGCATCGACCCAATGCCGCTCCCTTGCGAAAGGATAGGTCGGCAACGGAATTCGCTTCGATTCCCGTGCAAACAGCTCCTGGAAATCCAGCTCATATCCCTGGACATAGAGTTCTGCGATCGTGGCGAGATGTTCCAGATAGCGAACTTCGCCAGCCGTATGCCGGCATTCCTGAATGCACTGATTTCCGTATTTTTTCAGCGATCCCTGCTCGCGGACCTTGCCTTCCGGGAGAACCGAGGAATAAACGCGGCTGTCCCTGGCGGCCTTTCCTGCTGTCGCCAGCCATTGCTCCAGCAGTTGAACCAGCTCCGCCTGGCTGCGCGCGATGCAGGCAAAGCGGTGGATGAGATGCATGCGACCGACAAACAGGGTATGGCTCATGTCGTTCATCGACACGCCCGGGGTCTGCTTGCAGAGGGCCAGCAGATTGCCCACCTGTTGTTTCAGCTGCTCCGCTGTGCGTGCGGAAAGCACCACCAGATAACCGGGCGCTTCGATGGCCGCGGGAGGCGCCTCCGGCATCTCCTCGATCACCATATGGGCATTGGTGCCGCTAATACCGAAAGAGCTGATGGCGGCGCGACGGCGCTGATCGTCAGCCACATGCCAATCCGACAACTCCGTGCAGGGATAGAACGGGCTGGACGCGAAATCGATGGCGGGGTTCGCTTCCTGAAAATGCAGAAGCGCCGGAATTTGGCGATGTTTCAGAGCCATCAGCACTTTCAGAACGCTGGCGATACCGGCGGCCAAAGTGGCATGGCCGATATTGGCTTTGACCGAACCGATCGCGCAATATTGCGTCTTGTCGGTATAGTGCCGGAACGCATCGGTCAGGGCTTTGAATTCGACCGGGTCCCCCATTCGCGTGCCGGTCCCATGCGCTTCGACGAGCTGGATGGTCTCGGGGTCGATCTGGAACTGCTCGTAGACGGAGAGTTCGAGACGCTGCTGTGATTGTGCGCTCGGGGCGGTAATCCCGTTCGTGCTGCCATCCTGATTCATTCCGCTGCCGGCGATCACGCCATGAATGGTATCGCCATCCTCCAGCGCGTCCTGCAAGCGCTTCAGGACAACGACGCCGACACCTTCTCCTGGCACAAAGCCATTGGCTCCGGCGTCAAAAGCACGGCATTTGCCTTCAAGGGAAAGCATGCCGGCGCGATTGGTGACCTGATGATAGTCGGGCTTCAGCTGTAGAAACACGCCCCCCGCCAGGGACATGTCGGTTTCCCGCGCCCAAAGGCTCTGGCAGGCGAGATGAATCGAAACCAGCGAACTGGAGCAAGCCGTATCGACCGAAATCGCGGGCCCCAGAAGGTTGAGATAATAGGCGATCCGGGCCGGAATTATCGATGGAGCATTGCCCCAGAAAGCCTGCGCGGGCGGCTCCTCCGAAAAGAACTGGGCATATTCCGAACGGCTGCAACCGGCAAAAACACCGCAGCGTTTCTTATCCATGCCTTTACCGGCATAACCGGCATATTCCAGCGCCGTCCAGCACTCCTCCAGGAATATGCGCTGCTGCGGATCCATATACATGGCTTCCAGCGGCGAAATCCGGAAGAAGGCCGGATCGAACAGATCGACGGACTCCACGAAGCTGCCCCTGCTGCAATAGGTGGTTTCCGCACTGCCGGGGCTAATGCATTCGGTTTTATCCCAGCGGGAGATCTCCTTGACCAGATCCTTGCCGTCTCTCAGATTTTGCCAGAATGCATCGACCGATTCCGAATCTGCAAAACGTCCGCTCATCCCGATGATGGCAATGGGATCGTGTTTGAAACCATCTGTGCGATCTGTCGCGGACTTGGAGCCGGCGCTAAGGGCCGGACGCCGCAAATCCACCGCCTCGCCTGCCGGCGCCGGTATGTCCTTGGCCCTCATTTGCGCGGCCGTGTGCCGCGTTTCTGTCAACCGTGCTCTGACCGTTGCACCCCAGACCGACAACACATGGCCACTGAGCTTCTCGACAGAGCCGTAATCAAACAGATGATTGGTTTCGAGCTTCACCTCAAGGATGGCATTGACGGATTGGACGAGCTCCGCGCCCAAGATCGAGTCGATGCCGTAGTCCGCAAAGGATGCATCGTAGTCGATGAGATTCGGATCGATTTCCAGCGCGGCGGACAATTTCTCCGTGATGATCCCTTGCACATGATCGGCCATCATCTGCTCGGTGACGGCTGGGGAATCCAGCCATTCGCGGCGGCCTCGCCTGTCTTCTGGCATTTCCAATGTTGACTGCGGGACCGACTCAGCGGTGAGAGTACGGGATTCTAGCGCCGGCTGACGGGCCGAATATCCGGCGATATCTCGCCTCGGGCCACTGTCCGCATATTCGAAATGATACTGCTCCGGATTGAACGTTCGCCACTGCTTCAGTTCCTCGAACGTACCGGGGAAAACCGCGACATTCTCACCCTGTTTGGTCTGATACCAGGATGAACATCCGCTCGAGAATGATCCCGCCTGATTTCGCTCCCTGACGAACGCCACGAATTTTTCGGTCTCCGCTTCCTTGGCCTCAATCGACGTCACATGGTTGGCTTCGCAGTAACGGATGATCTCCACGAAGTTCTCGCAGCTATGCTCATATATCGCCGTGATCGAGGTCGCGTTGGTGCCCGAGTTCGGCCCTGAGGCCAGAAAGAAATTGGGGAAGTGAGAGACGGCAATGCCGGCATGGCTTTTGGGGAAGTCCCCGAAGTACTCGTTCAGCTCCAGGCGGTTTCGTCCCCGGATCGTGATCCTCGGTTTGAAATCGTGCAGATCATAGCCGGTGGCCAGCAGGATGATATCGAATGCTTCCGCATCTTTTTCCGTCTCGATACCGGTGGCGGTAATTCGGGCGGCGGGTACGGTTTTCAGCTCGACATTGTCGGCGCGGATCTGGTGGTGATAGGTGTGCGACATGCAGGGCCTGCTGCATCCGGGCGAGTAGTCCGGCACCATGTCGATCTCGCGCAACCACTGATAAAACGAGCGCCAGTCGTCATTCATATCGCGGGAAAAATATCGCTCGATCTGCGTGTCGGGATGAAAAGGATTGATCTGAACGGGATCATTGGAAATGGCGTAGAACTCATCCGCCGTTGCCAGGTATTCACCTCGATGCTTCAGCCAGAATTGATAGTCGCTGCCGAGCTTTTCCTGAGTCTTCTTGCCATAAGTCGCTCTGGGATAGATATATTTGGGCGAGCGGGCGTAGACGACCAACCTTTCCGCGACGGGCTGCAATGTTTCCACCAGCTGGATTTGCGTCGTACCGTTGCCGATGATGGCGATCCGCTTGCCGGCGAAATCCCAGTCTTCTGCTTGGCAGTCGAGCGCATGCAATAGGGAACCCTGGAATTCGTCCATGCCTGGAA
This sequence comes from Rhizobium sp. RCC_161_2, assembly GCF_041355235.1. Classification (NCBI taxonomy): domain Bacteria; kingdom Pseudomonadati; phylum Pseudomonadota; class Alphaproteobacteria; order Hyphomicrobiales; family Rhizobiaceae; genus Rhizobium; species Rhizobium sp. RCC_161_2. Next base: position 29,046 of record NZ_JBFUPL010000006.1, read on the forward strand.
TATCCGGTATATTCCCAACATGCCCCTGACCTTCATTGGCCGCGTGAATATAATATTTGGCCGCTATCGTTTCTTCATTCTCGAAGGTCAGCAGCCATTGCCCGGCCTCTTCCTGCCAGCTGGCTTCCCTGATTTTCGTGTTGAACGTGATATGTGAGTACAGATCGTATTTTCGGGCGATCCCTTGCAGATATTTCAGGATGTCGGGCTGCTTGGCCCAGATGTCGCCGGTGAAGTGTTCAAACGAATAGGCATAGGCGAGCATGGGGATATCGCAGCCGCATCCGGGCCAGCGATTGACGAACCAGACACCGCCGACATCCTCATTCTTCTCGATGATCCTGAAGGGGATATTGGCCTTCTTCAGGAACACCCCCATGCAGAGACCGAACAGCCCCGCCCCGCCAATGACCACCAGTGGGGGGTGGCCAGAAGCCACGGCCGATTTGCCTGACGATGACGGCATGATCGCTTTGCCGCCAAGGAGCGCATCGTCCAGATCGGCCCCGCGGATTGCGTATGCGTGGCTCTCCGGGGCATTCCGCAACCTGTACGTCTCTCCCGCGAATGGATAGGCGGGCAGGCCGATGCGCCGCGGCCGATCGTCCCCATAGAGACGCTGCCAGTCCAGATCGAACCCCTTGACCCACAGCTCCAGCAGTTCCGGCAATCTCCTGGCGGCAAGCCATTCCCTCACGGCTGCCAGGGTCTCCTTGTCGCGAGCGAGAGCCCTGACATGGTGCGGATCGGGTTTGGCGCCCCCCCGGAAGAGGTTTCCAATATCCTTCGCATCATCGAGATAGGCACGCAGTTTTGCCTGCAACTCACCAAACGAGCCGACAATCAAGCCCAGACGGTAAGCCATGGCATCCCTGCCGGTTTGCAGGGTGTAAGCCACATCGGTCAGCCTCACTTTGTTTTCGTCACCACCACCCGCTTCCAGCCGGTCGGTAAAGTGCAGCAGGTCGCGAACCTTCTGCCGCAGCTGTTCCGCTGTCCGCGCCGACAAGGCGATGGCCACCTCGGCGTGCTGGTTAGGCCCGGGGCCGGCTTCCCGGATGTTTTCGGCGGGCAGATATTCCTCGATCACCACATGGGCATTGGTGCCGCTGCGACCGAAGGCGCTGACTGCCCCCATCCGGGGCTTGCCAGCCGTGCGCTGCCATTTCCGGCTCGTCCTGTTGACGTGGAGGGAAGCATCTGTCCGGTTGAAATGAGGGTTTTCCTCCTCGCAATGCAGGCTGGCCGGAATTTGACGATGCCGGATGCTTTGCAGCAGACTGACCACGCTGACCAGGCCGGAGGCGGCCATCGTGTGGCCCAGATTGGCCTTGCAACTGGTGATGGCGCAATCGCTGCGCCCAGTTTTCAAGCCCGGCTGCCGTGCGCGCAGTCTTTTGAACGCATCATGCAGAGCATTGACCTCGACCGGGTCTCCCAGCTTGGTTCCCGTCCCGTGAGCGACGATATGCCCGAGATCATTGATGTCGATCTTATGGTCCGTGTAGATCCGCTCGATCAGCTCGGCCTGCATCTTGCCGTTGGGAGCGGTGACACCGTTGGTCTTGCCGTCAAAATTGATGCCGCTGGCTCTGAGGACACCATGAACCGGATTCCCGTCCGCAATCGCCGCAGCCAGCGGCTTCAGCATCAGAACCACAACCGCCTCTCCAACCCCGATGCCATCGGCATTCGCTGCAAAGCTGCGGCACTGCCCGTCCGGCGACAGCATGCCGGCCCGGCTCATCGTGATATAGCTATGGGGCGACAGCGTCAGCGCAACGCTTGCGACCAGCGCCGTATCGCATTCGCCCTGGCGCAGGCTCATAACGGCCTGATGCAGGGCGACCAGCCCGGATGAGCAAGCTGTATTGGTGACGATTGCCGGACCATGAAGATCCAGAAAATAGGAAAGACGTGAAGCGATCATGGCGGCACCGCCGGTGGTGATCCCACGCCATCCATTGAGCATCTCGTGCTGGCTTTCCTCCATCCCGACGAAGACGGCCGTTCTCGATCCCCTGATCGATTGCGGCGAAAGACCGGCGTCCTCGATTGCCCGATAGGATTCCATCAGCAGCAATTGCTGGGCGGGGTCCATATCCTGCGCCTCTCGGGGAGAGATATCGAAGAACAGCGCGTCGAACCGCTCGATATCCCGGATGAAACCGCCCCGGTTGGTGGTGATTTTATTATCGGAGTCGCCGGGAGCGATAAAGTAATCGCGCCAGTTCCAGCGGGTTTCAGGAATGTCCGTAATGGCGTTCCTGCCATCGGACAGGAGCATCCATAATTCATCGACCGTGTCGGCATCGGGAAAACGACCCGCCATCCCGATAATGGCGATAGGTTCCTGTTGCTGCGTTCCAACCTGGACCGACGCATCCCGTTGACGGACGGAGCGGCGTTCAATCGGATCAACGGTTATGGCACAGGGCGGATCAGCATCCGGATTCCGATCGGCCGCGGGCGCCGGACGATAGAACGCCTGCAAATGATCCCGGTGCTGGGTGACGAAATAGTCGCTGAGCTGATCTATCGAGATGTAGCTGAAAAACAGAGCCGGCGTGATCTCTATCGCAAAGTGCGCGGTCAGCTGCTGCGCAAGCTCGGTCAGATTGATGGAGTCCAGACCATATTCGGCCAGGTGAACGCTTTCCTCCAGTCTGTCGACGGCAATCTTGTAGCCGGCTGAAATCAGCCTTTTCAGATCTGTGGCGACGATTGCTTTCAACTCGTCATCCGGCACGTCCGTCGTCTTTGCGGCATTGGCTTCGGGATGAGCGACAACCGGGATATCGAGGCTTAACGCAACCTGGCGGTTGGGGGTCCTTTCATAGAAACGTTGCAGCGTGGATGTGATCCGGCGTGCGTCGCCGATCATGACCAACGACTGAGTGGAACCCGCTTGTACCAGGTCACACCATAGGGGAATACCATCTCGGGCGGACAGGGCTTTCTGACCGCTCGTCTTCAGATAAAAATCGGCGCGCTCCTTGTGCCGAGCGCCCATTCCCCCTTCCGCGCCGTCCCATAGCGGCCAGTTTATGACAATCGTCTTTCCGCGGAAGCGTGCGTTTTGTTCGCGATAGTCTCCGTAGCCCATCTGGAAACGGTTCGCGATGGCATAATCGCAACCACCGAAATCTCCGAGCAACGCAGCGGACGATGAGAAATAGCAGATGAAATCCAAGGGCTGCTGGCCAAATACCTGATCCAGCAACAGGGTACCGATCGTTTTCGGCCCCATCACCTGACGAACATCACCTGCAGATTTCTCGAAAAACGCCTTGTCGGATTCGACGCCTGCGGCATGGATTACGCCCGCCAATTCAAATGGCAAGCGGAGAGCCAGAGAGGTCAGCCCCTGTTCGTCGCGGACATCCACTGATTCATAAACCACCTCGCGGGCCCCGAGCTGTTTTAGCTCATTGAGCTGCTTCCGAATGGCATCGGAAAGGGGTCGTCTTCCGACAAGGATCAATTTCGCCTGGTAATGGCTGGCCAGATGGCGGGCAAAGGTGAAGCCCAAAGCGCCCACTCCACCGGTAATCAGGTATCCGCCATGTTGTTTCAATGCTGCCGCTTGAACGTTTTGCGCCACATCAACGGCCCGAACCGAAAGCCTGCAGGCTTGCTCACCTCTGAGCCACATCACGCTCTCGCGGCTCGACAGGGCAATCACCTGCTTCAAACCGATCGAGGTACTCTCACTGTAGACAATCGAAATGTCGGTTGCCGGATAATGCGGTTTCAAAGAGCGCTGGAACCCGATCCAGGCGTAGTCCCAGCATGAATCCAGGGATTGATGATCGTAGTGCCCCAGCAGCGTCAGTTGGGATATCTGGCTGGCAAACGGCCTTATGGCTTTGAATAACGTGAATAATTCATGGATTCCCGCCTCGGCTTTGCCTTTTGACCAAGCATAGACAACAGACGAGGCTTCCTCCGCCTCGCCGACGAGCCGACGGAATAAGGTTTGCAGCTGCACTTCGTCATTGGCACGGCAACAATACAAACGATCGGACAACTTTTGAAAGCGGTCGCCCCGGACGACGTATATTACGTCGCCGACAGGTGCGGCATTTGCGTCCGCTGCCTGCTCCTTCAGCCAATTCTCATCCGAGAAGACGATCGTCCGATGCGCATGGGAAGCATGAATATCCACCTCGGTTTCCGAGGTATCCAATGGCACTTCTTGCCAGTATTCCTGAAAAATGAGGGTCTCAGCCGATGCATCGCGATTCCTGTCGCCATCGATGGCGCCGGCGCCAGCTATTGCCTGTGTCTCGACGCTATTCGTCAGAGAACCCAACCTGACCTTGCCGAGAAACTGCTCCTTTTCATCGTCTGACAATGCTTCGAATTGCCGGATCACTTCATTCCGGTCGATCTTTTTCGAAAAGACGTCTTTCAGAATATTGTCGATGAGCGAAAAGTTGGTTGTCATCTTATTGCCTATCTGAACCAGAAACAGTGAATGAAGATAAACAGGCGCTAGGAGGCGCTTATTGTGTCCAGCAAGTCTTCAAGTTCGCGACGCAAGCGTCGCTTTTTATCCCCGTCCGAAGACGCGGACTGATCCGATGAATTGAATGATGGAGACGGTGGTAGAGGAGGCGGACTTGAGTGGACCCAATACCGTTCCATTGCGAACGGGTAGGTAGGCGCACTGACCTTTGGCGGCATGTCGTCGCCATAGAGATGCTTCCAGGCAATATCCTGGCCCGTCACCCACCGTGCGAGGATAGCCTCGTAGTCGCCATCCGCATATAAACGTGCCAGCGGGCGTTCCGGATTGGCGTCGGTACCGGCAACAGAGTTCGAGCCCGAACCCCAATGGATACCGTCCGCATTCTGCCACTCAGTCAGCAGCAGTCCGAGTTTACTTTTCATGTCATCGACCGAATAGGCGACAAATCCCAGCCGATGTTTCATCTGGTCCCTTCCTGTCTGTAGCGTGCAGGCGAGCTTGACCAGATCGGCGTGGGTGAAGACACCCTCGGCCGAATGGCGGGTGACCACCTGCGACAGCTTTTCCGCAGAGGCTTTCAGCCGGTCCTGATATTTGGCCGACAGGACGATCATGACGGGTGGCTCTTTGCCCGGGGTCGCGGCTGCCGACTCCTGCGCAGGGATATATTCCTCGAGCACCACATGGGCGTTCACCCCGCCGAAACCGAACGAGCTGACACCGGCGCGCAACGGTATCTCGTTGCCTTCGGCATCGGTGAACCGCTCCCATTTCCGGGTTTCCCTGACGATGTGGAATGGGCTGCCCTGCAGGTTGATGAGCGGATTCACCTCATCGCAATGCAGGCTCGGCACCAGGGTCTTATGCTTCATCTGCAACAGCACCTTGGCGACGCCGGCAACACCCGCGGCAAGCTCCAGATGGCCGATGTTGGTCTTGACCGATCCGATACCGCAGCGGGCCGCATCCCCGTTGGAAGCCGCCGCATAGGCGTTCAATTCCTTGAACGCTTCCTGCATGCTGTTGACTTCGATCGGATCACCAAGCGGCGTACCGGTGCCATGCGCCTCGATATAGCCGATGGTTCGCGGATCGACATTCGCCTGGGTCAAGGCCGCAACCAGCAGATCTTTCTGTGCCTTGGGATTTGGCGACGTCAAGGTGTTGCCCCGTCCGCCGTGATTGATCGCGGTCGACTTGATCACACCGTAGATGTGATCCTTGTCTGCTTCGGCTCGCGACAATTGCTTGAGTATGAGAATGCCGACGCCTTCTCCTCGAACATAGCCATCCGCCTGACCGGAGAAGGTCTTGCAGCGGCCATCCTTGGCCAGCATACCCGCCTTGCTGAAACTGATATGGACCTGGGGAGAGAACATGCCCTGAACGCCCCCGACGATCGCGATATCGGCCTCGCCGCTCCTGATGGAGCTCACGCCCCGGTGCATCGCAACAAGGGATGAAGAGCAGGCGGTATCGACAGGCTCGCTCGGACCATGAAGGTTAAGAAGATGGCTGATGCGGCCGGGCGCGATCGAAGACACGGTGCCGATGACCGTCTGCCCGCCGATCTCGGCGCCGGAACTTGCCAATAAGTCCGCATAGCCGCTATTGCCGACGCCGACGAACACGGCCGTCTTGCTTCCGGAGAGGCTTGCGGGCGCATATCCCGCATCTTCAATTGCCGTCCACACATGGGTCATGAGCAGGCGGTGGCAGGGATCCATCAGCTCGGCATCCTTGGGCGATATCCCAAAGAACAACGGGTCGAAGTCGCCACTGCCGGCAATGAAACCGCCCCACTTTCTGTCAGTCTTATTCTTTTCGGTGGCCGGGTTGCCGTAAAACTCCTTCCAGCTCCAGCGCTCAGCCGGGATTTCGCTGATGCAATCGCGTCCCTCCGCCAGGTTCTGCCAGAACTCATCCAGATCCTCCGCCATCGGGAATTTTCCGCTCATTCCGATGATCGCGATGTCTTCGACAGACGCTTCCCGCTTTTGCGTGTGTTCGACGCCGTCATCCGAAAAGCGGGTCCGATACGGCGCCGAAAGCCGAGGCAGCGGCGTCACCGGAGCAATCCCATGCCCGTCGGTAACGGCCTCATGATGGTCAGGCCGAGCAGTGGTCAGCGCGCCGTCGATCCCGTCTTGTTCGCCCGCAAGGCCCTGAAGGAGGCTCGCATGCTCTTCAAGCAGGTACGCCGCTAGGCTGCTGATGCTGTTATATTCGAAGAAAACCGTCGGCGAGATCGCATCGGCGCTTCCCGGCTTCAGCTTGTACAAGACATTGAGTTTATTACTGAATGTGGTGAAGGAAATCGAATCGAAGCCATAGACGCCGAACGGTTTGTCCTCGTCGATTTCGGCAGGCCGCATCTGAATCTGTTCGGCGGCGATCGCCTTAATCTGCGTCAGCAAAAGCTTACGCATATCCTGCGCATTGAGAGGCGCGGAGGCCGGGCCTCGGCGGCTGTCTAGGTTGGAGGCTTGCGCGGGCAATTGAGCTTCCTGCTTCAGGTAGCTGGCTTTCATTTTCGTCCTGTCGCCTTCCAGCACGACAACCTGCGCCTCTTCGGTATTCAGGGCCTGATGGAATGCCCGGACCCCCGACGCAGTCTGCAAGGGGGCCACGCCCGTGCCATCCCATATCGCGTTCTGGTGTTCCTCATCGGTCTGCATGCCGCCTTCTTTCCAAAGGGGCCAGTCGATCGAGACCGTCTTGCCGCGTCGCTTGCCCAGCTTGCGCAGGCTGTTCCGATAGAGGGCAAAAGCATCGAGGAAGGTATTGGCGGCGGCATAATCCGCCTGTCCGATACTGCCGAACACGCCGGATACCGAAGAAAACAGCGCGATGAAATCGAGGGGTTCATCCCGGGTGACGTGATCGAGAGCAAGCACTCCGCTGACTTTCGGGGCGAATACCGCCTGAATGTCGTGGGCAGTTTTGTTCACGATCAGGGCATCGCGCAGCAGGCCGGCGCAATGCAGAATGCCGTTGAGCGCGCCGAATTGCTGTTTGATCCGCTCGAACACCTGCCTGGCGCCAGCGGGCGAGCTGATATCCGCCTGCCAGTAGGCGACCAGGCTGCCGTCATGGCAAAGCGCGTCGAGGGCCTGTTGCTGTTCCGCGCTGATCGTCGTGCGCCCGGTCAGGATGATCTTCATCCGCTTACCTTGCAGCAGCAGGTCTTTCGCGAAAATCATCGCCAGCTTTCCCGAACCGCCGGTGATCCAATAGACGCCGTCCTGCCTGATCAATTCGGCGGAATCGCTTGCCGGCGGAGCAATCTCGACAAGGCGCTTGGCCCGACGCTGAAGATCAGCGGTGTAGTGCACATGGACGTGGCTGAAATCGCTCCCGATCTCGCGCCTCACAAGCGCGGCGAGCGCATCGGACGACCGTCCTTCCATGCGCTCGATCGAGACCAGCCTGCCCCTGAACTTTCTGCTTTCCTGCCGCGCGGTGGTGAACAAGCCGTTCAGGGCGGAATGGAAACAAGCGTCCTCGCCGCCCGGCGCCAACACCAGCAGGGTGAGCCTGCTCCCCCAGTTTTGCTGGATCAGATCGAAGCAAAGCTGGAAATTTTCCAGGATGTTTCGCCCGAGAACGGAAGCATCCTGTTCATCCTCTGCCGCGCGGGGCAGGTACAGGACCTGGCATCGGGGCGAGATATCGGCGGCGTTGATCACCCCCTGATCGACACCCGCCAAAATGACGATTTGTGTTTCATCGGATGGTTCATGCTTGCTGTCGGCAACCACGTCGATCGGCTGGTCGGCCCAGGCGGCGGAGAGATACAGCATCTCCAGCCGTTTCTGTCCGGCTGCCTTGCCCACATTGAAATCGGCGGTGGCGAGCTTTCTGGCGCAGAACTCTCGAATGGAAACACACACGTTTCCGGCCTCATCGACGATGTCGATATCGTATTTGACGACGGTGCCCCCAGGCTTTCCTCCCGCACTGAAACGGACATGTGCATATCCATTGAGCGGGGTCTTTTGATAGACATCGATGCGTTTGACGAAGAAGGGGAGGTAGCCGCCGGTCTCGCCGGGCTGCAGGATCAGGCTGTCGGTTATCTGAAACGCGGCATCCATGATGCTGGGATGAAGATGGTATGCATCGGCATCGGGGAACCTGTGTTCCGGCAGCCGCAATTTCGCCAATGCCTGGTTCTCGTCTTTCCAGACGGTCTCGATCACCCGGAAACTCTTGCCGTAATCGGCCCCGAGACCGTCAAGGACGGAATAGAACTGGGGTTGCGAAAGGCTGGGACCGCAAACCGCCCTGATCGCCTTGATATCTATCGTCTCAATGCGGCGGTCCGGTCTCTCCTCATATGTCAGGAACCCCTGACTATGGATCATAGGCGCGGACGGATCGCCGCCTTCGCTGAAGACTTCGTAGCGAATATGCTCCGCCTGCGGAGCAAGGTTCACGGAGATCCGGCAGTCGCCATCGTCCACGATGATCGGCTGCATCCACACGATATCGTTCAGCGACGTGATAGCCCGCTTGGCGGATGCCTGCGCCGCAAACAGCGTCATTTCCAGATAGGCCACGCCGGGAAGGATTTTTCGTCCTTTCAGCACGTGTTCGGCCAGGAAGAATTCCCTACCGTGAAACGCGGAGGTAAATTGCTGCCGATAAAAATCGGAGACGTTCCGGTGTACCAGCGGATGCAGGGCGTGCTCGCGGAGCGGAGTGAGGGCCTTCGGGACGTGCTGCTTGTGATGATACCGCTGCTGCGCGAATTGATAGGTAGGAAGCGATACGCGGCGTGGACGATACCCCTTGTGGAGTAATCGCCACTCCACCGGGACCCCCTTGGCCCAGATTTTCGCCAGCTGACGCAGCTTGCCCTTCTGGAGCCACATTCCGATCAATTCGCCGGCATCATCGTCTCTTTCGATTAGATCGAGCACGCCATCCTTGTGGCCCATGTCCCCCTGAAAAATACCTTGTACGTTTTGATCGTCCCGAACGAAACGAGACAGGCCGTCGATCAGTTCTTCGACACTGGACACGACAAAGGCCACCCGGCTTTCCATCGCCTTCCGGCCCACCTGCAACGTGTACGCCACCTCGGTCAGATCAGGCTTTTCATGCTCGTCATTCTGAAGGAAGGTGAGTAGCGCCTGGGCGTAGGCACGGAGCCTGTCCTTGTTTTTCGCGGACAGGGGAATGACGGTTAGGACCGGAGCCGGATATCCGGGCCTGGGATCGGTTCTACTCCGATATTCCTCCAGAATGGCATGAGCGTTCGAGCCGCCTATGCCGAAAGAACTCAGCGCCGCCCGTGCCGGGAAATCCCCCTCGCTCCATGCCGCGTCCTCTTGCTGGACATAGAATGGAGAGCGCTCGAAGTCGATTTGCGGGTTCGGATGGCTGTAATTGATCTGCGCCGGAAACTTTTGATGGTGCAGGCTCAACGCCAGCTTCATGCAGCCCGCCAGACCAGCAACAGTATCCAGATGACCAATATTGGGTTTGACCGAACCGATACCGCAGAACTGCCGTTTGTCGGTATGGCGTTCAAACGCCTCCCTGAGAGCCGCCACTTCGATCGGATCGCCGAGGGCTGTCCCGGTCCCGTGCGCTTCCACATAACGAATGGATTCGGGATTGATGCGGGTTTGCTCCAGAACGTGCTGGATGACGGATGCCTGGCCCGTGACGCTTGGAGCATAAAAGCCGGCCTTGTCATCGCCGTCATTGTTGATTGCGATACCGCGAAGCAGACAATAGATGTTGTCGTTGTCCCTGACGGCATCGACGGCGCGCTTGACCATGATCACGCCGATACCTTCGCCGGCGATCATGCCGTCGGCCTTGGCGTCGAAGGTCTTGCAATGGCCGTCACTTGAGAAATTCAGGCCGGGCTGATGGATGTAGCCTGCCTCGAAAGTGCTGAATAACGTCGCGCCGCCCACAAGTGCATAATCGACATCGCCCGACTGAAGCGCCTGATTGGCTAGGTAGAGACCGCTCAGCGAGGAAGAGCAATTGGTGTGCACGAACATGCTCGGCCCCTTCAGCCCGAGCTGATAGGAAATCATCGTCGGAATGCTGCCGCCCTGGGCAAAAATCCAGGATACGTAGTCTTCGGCATTTTCCATGACCGCGGCCTGCTCGAGACCCATTTGGGAGAGCGAATTATAGAGATTGTTGCTGGCCGACATGAACACGCCGGTTCTTGGAATAGCGTCCGTCGTGTAGCCGGCATCCTCGATCACCTTCCAGGAATGAAGCAGCAACTGACGAAATTGCGGGTCCATCAAAGCCGCATTGCCATGGGAAATCCGGAAAAAGTCCGGATCGAAATAGTCTTTCCCCTCCAGATTGAGGGCCACGGGAACATAGGCCGGATTGTCCAGAATATCGGCGTCGGAAACGGATTGCGCGGCTTCGTCTGCGGCAAGGAATGTGACACTCTCCTTGCCCTCTACCAGATTCTTCCAGAATTGCCGGTGGTCCTGCGCGCCGGGGAAATGACACGAGATGCCGATAATCGCCAGGCTCGTCTGATAGTATTCGGGAAGGTCTCCCTGAGCGTTCAGTTGCTCGCTGGAAACGAAGGAAACAATCGCATCCGGCGCCTTGTTCACCGCAGCGCCATTCTCCGTCGTCAATGTCTCGAAATACTGGCTGATCTTCTCGACGCTCGGATATTTGAACAGATCCGTAACGGTAAACGGGCGCTGGAATTTCGCGGCGATCCGGTCTGCAAGAATGGTCGCCGAAACGGAATTCCCACCAAGTTCGATAAAGGTGTCGCCAGCCTCAATCCCCTCGACGCCAAGAACCGAACGCCAGATTTCCAGCAACGCCTGTTCCAGATCCGATCGCGATTGCGGCCGCGCCAGCTGGACGTCTTTGTGCAAATGGATATCTCGGTCCATCAATGCCCGCCGGTCGATCTTGCCGTTCAGCGTCATGGGCATCCGGTCGAGAGAAACAAAGAAGGCCGGGATCATGTAGCCGGGCAGTCCATCTTTCAAAAATGCCTTGAAGTCGGGAGCTTGCCGGGCCGGACGGTCTTGCCGGGCAGGAACGTAGAAGGCGATCAGGCGCTTCACGTCCCCGCGATCCTGAAGGATGACGACGCTTTCCTGTACGGCCGGATGCTTGCTGAGGTGACTTTCTATTTCGTCCAGCTCGATACGGAAGCCATTGAGCTTTACCTGGAAATCAATGCGCCCGAGATATTCAAGCTCCCCGTTGGACATCCAACGAGCCAGATCGCCGGTGCGGTAAAGTTTTGTGCCGGGCCCAAACGGATTGTCGATGAACTTTTCGGCAGTGAGCTCGGGTCGGTTCCAATAGCCCAAGGCCAGCCCATCTCCGGCAATACAGAGCTCTCCGGGCACGCCGACCGGATTGAGGCGGTTGAACCTGTCAAGCACATAGACCTGGGTGTTGGCTATCGGCCTGCCGATGCTCGCAGGCTCGTCCCCTTTCAGCTGTTTGACGGTCGACCAGATGGTGGTTTCCGTCGGACCGAAGAGATTCCAGAGATCACTGTCGGTATCATGGAAGCGCTGCCTCAATGACGTCGGCAAGGCCTCGCCACCGCAAAGAATCTTGATTTTCTCTTCGTTACGCCAGCCCGCATGAAACAGCATGTTCCATGTCGACGGCGTGGCTTGCATGATGGTCGGTTTCGTCTGCTGCAGCAGTTGTTTCAGCTTTTCGGCATGCTGAACGGTGGCGGTATCCGCGATGTGGCACTGACCGCCGACGATCAGAGGCAGGAACAGTTCGAGACCGGCAATATCGAAACTATAGGTGGTGACGGCCAGCAATCTGTCATCCCTGGTCATGCCGGGAGCCTTGGCAACGGACAGCAGGAAATTGGTGAGGGCCCGATGCGGGATCATGACCCCTTTCGGCCGGCCGGTGCTTCCGGAGGTATACATGATATAGGCCAGTGCCGGGGCAGTCGGGTCCCCAACCTCACGCGGGGCAACCGGCTGCTGCGCCGGCCATGGTTCATCCAATGCGATGATCCTGGCCTTGGATGGAGCGTCCTCCGCCTGCGTGGCGTTCAGCAATTGCGATACCTTGGGCTTCAAGGCTGTCTGCGTCAGGACGATATCGGCCTGGCTGTCTTCCAGAATATATTTCAGGCGGGTTTCCGGAAACGCCGGATCGAGCGGAATATAGGTCATGCCCGCCCGGAGAATCCCCAGCAAGCCGGCTACCATCTCGATCGAGCGTTCGACGCAAATGGCGACGCGCGCGTTGGAATGGCTCGCCTGCGCCTGCAGCCATGCCGCAATCTCCGACACTCTGTCGGACAGTTCCTCGTACGTGCATGAGCGATCCCCGTGAACCAGCGCGGTCGCCGCCGGCGCTTCCCGCACCTGTGCTTCGAATAGCTCGTCCACGGTTTTCGTGGCGGGATAGTCGATGGCGGTATCGTTCCAGTCACGAAGCAGGACTTGCTCTTCCGCCCCCGACAGCGACGAATATTCGTCCAGAGGTATGGCCGGCGCGGCCATTACCGCTTGCGCCAGATGGACGTAGTGATCAGCCATGCGCTCGATCGCATCTGCGTCATAGCGCCCGGACTGATATTTCCAGTGCAGGGCAAATCGCTCTTTTTCCTCGACGACTTCCAGAACCAGCTCGTACTCGCCTTCCTGCCGGATCCCATCGACCCATTGGAAGAGATGGTCCCAGCGGGCCATATCCTTCAGAATGTCCTGGTAGATGAATGCCGTTTGAAAGATGGGTGCGGTCTCTGCCGAACCGCCCGCCCCCAACGCCTGAACCAGGGCTGGAAAGGGGTAATGATGGATCATCCCATCGAGCATGGTCGCCTGAAGGGCATTCAGGAACGCTTCGAAAGTCTCACCGGCCCTGACGTGACTGCGCACTGGAACCATATTGACGAGGAAGCCGATGACATCGTGGTAACGGCCCTGATTTCTCTCGTTGACAGGCATTCCGACGATCAGATCATCCTGGCCGGAGTAGCGGCTCAGCAGAAGTTTAAACAGCCCCAGGAGGACGGTCGATTCGTAGATCCGGTGGGTTTCGGAAAAGCGTTTGATTTGCGCGCTCAGCTCGCGAGACAAGACACGGGTGTGGCTGGCACCGGCAAAAGGATTGTCCTGCAAATGTCGCGCAGGCGTGGCCGGCAGGTTCAACGCCGGCAATGGTTCCGCGAGCTTCGTCTTCCAGTAGGCCAAGCGCGTCTGGCCCTCGTCGCTCGTCAGAAGAGCGTTCTGCTCGCGAACGAAATCGTCATGCGTGGCGGACAGGGCAAGCAGCTCCGGTTCACGGCCCGCACACAATGCCTGATAGGCATTGAACAGCGTATCCATCATCAGCAGGATCGAATGGCCATCGAAAACAATGTGATGAACATTGATGAGAACGATGGTGTCTTCATCCGACAGCGAAAAGAGGAAAGTTTTGAACAACGGTCCCTGGTCGAGATCGAAGGCTTGCTTCGCCGTTTCGGAAAGCACCGCGCGGACCTGTTCCGGTTGATATCCGTGCAGATCCGCCTGATGGAACACAAGCTCGCGATCCGGCAGCTCGGCATGGCTCAGCGTGCCGCCGGACGCCTCAAATACCGCGCTCAGGATGGGATGCTGTCTGACGAGAAACCTGCACGCTTTCCGGAAAAGCCTGATATCGAGATGGCGGACGCGGAAGCAGACGGGGACATTGTAGGCGTTCATCTTCGCGAAACGCCTTTGCAGGGCCCACAATCCCTTCTGCCCTTCGGAGAGCAGCTTGCCTGGCGGCCGGGCTGTGTCTTGCGGCCCGGTGCCTTTCGGTTGTAACGATGCTGGCGAGGCTCCGTCCGACGGTATCCCCGGCTGGCGTTCGCCAAGCATGATCCGATCACATGCGTCGGCATTCTGGGCTGCCAGATAATCCGCCAGCGTCGCGATCGTGGCGTATTCGAACAGCAGAGCCGGGGAAAGCTGTATCTTCGGGCCCTTCCCAAGCGCGCTGATCAGTGCAACCACACCTGCCGAGCTCAGCCCCTGGTCGAAGAAGCGCTCCTCAAGCTCCACCTGGTAAATGTCGACGTTCAGCTGCTCGGCAACGACCTGCCGCAAGAGCAGCTCGACTTTTTCCCTGCCGCTCAAACCCGCCTCATCCGGGTCCGGCAGCCGGATCACGGACGACACCAGCTTGCTCTCGGTGGCGGCGATCCGGGCCGGCTGCGCCATCTCTTTCCGATGCTCCCGGCCAGCCTGGTTCTCGAATTGCCGGGCCTCGGCGCCGCCGAGCTGGCCATTGATCCAGTATCTTTCCCTGGCGAAGGGATAGGTGGGCAGGCTGACACGTCTCGGTTTCACGGACCCCCAGACCGTTTCCCAATCGACCGGAAAGCCCTTCACCCAGGCCTCCAGTATCTCCGGATACCGGCGATCCCGGGTCCAGCGCGCAATCTCATCCGCAAGTGCCTTGATCGATGGCGACGATGAAGACCGGCCCGTCTTGACCTGCCCGCGATGGACGTCAGCGAGCGGATCGGGGTCTGTCAGAAATACGCCCAGCATTTGCTTCAGCGCCTGCACGGATTCGGCAATGAACCCGAGCCGCTCGGCCTGTGCCTTGCGGCCGACCTGCAACGTGTAGGCCAGGCTGGCCAGGAGTTGACGCTCCGCGTCATACGTTTGATAAAGCGGCTCGGAGTCGAGATAGGCCAGCAGGCTTTCCGCATATGCCCGCAGGCGATCCGGATTCCGGGCGGAGAGCACGATCATCACCGGGCCGTCGAAATGCTTGAGCTGACGATCCGCCTCCGGTCCGGCGACATACTCCTCGACAATCACATGTGCGTTCGAGCCCGTGGCGCCGAAGGCGCTCAGACCGGCACGCCGCGGATGGCACCGCTCGCGGCCTCCATCAGATGGCGAAGGCTCCTCCCATGGCCGAGTTTCCCGCTGGAGATAGAAGGGCGAATTTTCCAGATCGATATAGGCGTTGACCGGATTGGCATGGAGGGAAGGAACAAGTGTCTTGTGATGAAGCTGCAGGACGATTTTGCTGAGCCCGCTGATGCCGGCCGCCGATTCCGCATGCCCGATATTCGATTTGACCGAGCCGATCGCGCAGAATTGCCGGTCGCTGGTGTGACGGCCAAAGGCCTTTATCAGCCCCTGAATCTCGATCGGATCGCCAAGTGCCGTTCCGGTGCCATGCGCCTCGAGATAGCTGATGCTTCGCGGATCTATGCCATTCTGCTCCAGGCATTGTGTCACCACATCGGCCTGCGCGACGGGGCTCGGCACATGCATGCCGTTCGCTTTTCCGGTGTGATTGACCGCGCTGCCCTTGATCACTGCATAGATATGATCCCCGTCTGCCTCCGCGCGGCGCAAAGGTTTCAGCAAGACGGCTCCGACGCCTTCGGCGGAGACGTAGCCGTCCCCGCCTTCACCGAAGGACCGGCATGTGCCATCGGAGGCATGCATGTCTTCCAGGCCGTAGCTCAGATATTTGTTGGGATGCAGGGAGAGATTGACCCCGCCGGCCAGGGCAACTTCGCTCTCGCCTTTCCGCAAACTGTCGACCGCCAGGTGCAGAGCCGTCAGCGAGGCGGAGCACACCGTATCGATTGCCATGGAGGGGCCATGAAAATCACAAAAATAGGAGACGCGATTGGCGATCGGCGCAAGGCTCAGGGATATAGGCAGCGGGTAGCCCTGATTATTGGCTTCCGCCGCGATAAAGCTATAGTCATTGTGCATGACGCCCACGAAGACGCCGACGGCCTTGCGCCTATTCGGCCCGACCGGCACAACGATATTGTCGGGCGTATAACCCGCATCTTCTAGCGCCTCCCAGCTCGCTTCGAGGAAAAGGCGCTCCTGGGGGTCCATGGTTTCCGCCTCCCCCGGCGATATCTTGAAAAAGGGCGCGTCAAAGCAGTCGACGTCGTCGACGAACCCTCCCCACTTCGACATCTGCCGGCCGGAAACGGAACGCAGCCCTTCGAGCAGTTGCCAATCCCAGCGCGTCTCCGGGATCGTGGAGACCGTGTGCTTGCCCGCCTTCAGATTGGACCAGAATTCGCGCAGGTTCTTCGCGCCGGGATAACGCCCGGACATGCCGATGATCGCGATATCCGTCAGATCCTGAGAAGCAGGCACACCGGGGCTTCTCACCCCCTCGGACGCCGTCGGCTCGGATGGTCCGGACGAGGGTGACGAGGGCGGCAGTTCGAACCGATCGAAACCGGCTTCGAGCAAGTGCTCCGACAGGGCCGCGACGTTGGTATATTCAAAAAGCAAGGTTGGTGAGAGTTGGGTGGACAGCCTCTCCTCGAGCGCCGATACGACATGCAGCAGACCGGACGAATTCAGGCCCATGTCGTAGAAGCTCACGGCCGGATCGATATCATCAGTCGCACCGCCCAGAACCGAAGCAACCGCTTCCTTCACGGACTGTTGGGCAACATTCACTGCGGGAAAATGCGTCCCAACGGAGATTTTCTCTCGGTTGTCTTTCGGTCCCGTATCGGTTTTGGACTGCCTTTCAGGATCGATGAAGCCCGCATCCCGAACCAACTTCACCGCGAAGCGGTTCAGCTCGGCGACTTTCAGACCGGCCTGATTGAAGAACGTCAAATCCATTGAAAGCAGTTCGCTGTTCCGGCTGACGGAATCATTCGTCACCCGGACAAAACACATGTCGGAAAAGCATTCGGAGGCACGAAAGGAATCGTAGACCAGCGGTAGGAACAGGCGGTCTTCGTCGTCGCCCAAAGCCGGGAAAGATGAGAGGGCGCCCACGGCACCGCCATCGACCAGCGTCGGATGGAACATGAATTCATCCGCATAGGCCGGCACGGCTGTCGGCAGGGAAACCTGAACAACCTGTTCCGCATCGTGACCATAGATCACGCCCGATGCCTTCATCAGACCGGAATGAACGAGTTCGCGCTCACTCAATCGACGATAGACGTCCTCAAGCGACGTCTGTGTTTTTGCACGCGACCTGACGGAATCAATGTCCAGACGCGTCTGAAAGCTGATCGGCTGACAACGATGCATCTCCGCCGTGACGTAGATTTTCGGCTCGCCGGCGGGCCGCTCGCCCTTTCCTCGACTCCGTCCCTCGATACGGATGCGCCACCCCCCCACTCCATTCTCAATGCAGCCGATGGTCAGTTGAATACTCTCTCGACCACCAACACGCAGAGGGGCATAGATCACCAGCTTTCGCAGCTCGAGTTGCGTATGCAGAAACCCCTTTTCCCGGAAAAACTGATAGATGAAATCGATATAGGCCAGCCCAGAAAGAACCCTTTGTCCATAGACATTATGGTGCTTTAGCAAGGGATGGTCGCCGGTGATGTAAAACTGCTTTTCCATTACAATTCTCCCGCCGTCAGGGCTTACGCTGTCTCAGGTAACAGCGTTCCCCACCAATTTTTGTCCGCACCGGTATTCCCGGTTGCAAGGGGCTGTTGGCGAAGGTCTCTTCGATGCAGCGGCGGCGGTACAGTCGGTTGACGTCGGGCAATTTGCGATTCGGAAGCTTCCCATTCCTCGAGGATGAGATGCGCATTGGTGCCGCCATCGGCAAAACAGCTGAGCGCGGCAACCCTCGGCATGCGGAACCAGGGTTCATTCGTCCGATGGAAGAAGAATGGCGAGTTATCGATCGAGTAGTGGGTCATCGAATTGGTTCCCGACAGGAAAGGAACATGCTGTTTGTGCTTCAGCATCAGAGCCAGTTTGATCAGGCCGGCGATACCCTCGGCGCACAAAGGGTGTCCGATATTGGGTTTGATGGAACCAAGACCGCAAGGATCCTGACCGGAGGAGCGATAGACAGCCTCCATCGCCTTTAACTCCAGCAAGTCAGTGACCTCCGAGCCAGACCCATTGGCCTCGATGAAACTGATGTCGCCCGGCGCCTTGCCGCTTTTTGCCAAAGCCGCCTGCATCACCGCCTTTTGCGCCTGGATGCTCGGCGTGGTCGGACCCGCGGTGCGCCCGTCATTGTTGATGGCCAGCGCCTTGATCACGGCATAAATCGTATCGCCGTCCTTTTCCGCCTGCGCTCTGGTCTTCAACAGGACCAAACCGGCGCCTTCTCCCAGCACCACGCCTGCAGCTCGCTGGTCGAAGATATGGAAAGCCGGCTCAGGACTTAACAGGTTACGCTGCTGGAAGATGCGATGCGGTAGGTCATCCGTCAGCAGGTTAACGCCACCGACCACGGCAAATCTATTCTCCCCGCTGCGCAGACCCTCGATCGCAGAATGCATGGCGACCAGGGCCGACGAGCATGCCGTATCGATCACCAGACTGGGGCCTCTCAGATCGAAGAAGTGAGAGACGTTCGCCGCCATGTAGTTCTGGCCCCATACGACGATCGGGCTTTTCGCCTGGCGGATGATCGCGTCCGGGTCCTGCACTCGGCTCCGGGCGCCCAGATAAACCCCCGTTTCCGTTCCTTTCATTTCCGCCATGGAATATCCGGCATGGCTGAAAAGATTAAGCGTCTCCTCCAGTACCAGCAGCGCTTGTGGGTCCATCAGCCGGGCATCTGCTTCAGCGATCTGGAAGAAGTCCGGATCGAACCGCGTCACCGACTCCAGCAATCCGGCATGAAACGAGGACGTGTACCCCCAGCGCTCCCGCGGAACACTGGCAATGGCATTGCGGCCTTCGGACAACAAACGCCAATAGGCATGCAGATCGCGGGCGCCGGGGAAACGGCAAGACATGCCGATGATCGCGATATCGGTCGGCTGAGCATCCGCCGCAGGCCCGGCCTGCACTCCAGACGCGCTGCTGCGCCGCGGTAGGGCGGGTCCACCAACCGACACCTCGCCGTTTGGCTCCGTTGACGGGGAGGCCACCTCCAAGGGAACCGCGGCTGCATTCCCGATACCCAGGACTTTTCGCAGCGGCTCGTCATGGGTGCGAATGAGCCACGCGGCAAGCGCGTCTATGGTCGAGTAGTCGAAGAGGGCGGAAGGGTCCATCGGCTGCGCCAGCGTCTTGCCGATGGTCCGAGTAAACTGAGACAGGAGAATGGAATCCACGCCATAGTGATGGAAATCCGTGTCCGCCTGGACCGTTCCGGCGGGAATTTCCAGCTCGCTGCAAAACAGCGCCGTGAGCCAGACCCGCACGGTCTCCAAAGATATCTCGGGCCTGGTCTGTATCGATAACGCTTCCCTTGCAGCGGACCGGCCGGCCGACGCCCCGGTACCGGCTTCCACGATCTTGCGGTTCATCAATTGCCCGGGCTTCCATTGCTCGGGATTGATCACCGCCGGCAGAACCACTGGCGCCATGCGGGCGGATAGCACCTGATCCAGGAGTTGCAGCCCTTCCCGATGCGTATGGCTGCGCAGGCCCGTGGACGCATAGGCCGTGCTCTTCAGCTCGCCCTTTTCCGATTCTCCCCAATGAGGCCATTGAACACTGATGATCGGGAGATCGTTCATCTGTGCGCATGCCACGTAGTCCATGTAGGCATTGGCCATGGCATAATCGCTCTGGCTGGCGCCGAGTGAGGGAATGATGCCGGCGACGGATGAAAACAGGATCACGCAGCGCAAGGGGTCGGTCGCAACCTGTGACAGGATCAGATCCAGTCCGGAGATTTTGGGAGACAGCACCCGACGGAAGCCGGCGACGGATTTCCGGACGAAGGCCGGGGTATCCATATCCATCATGCCCGCGCAATGGATCAGTCCGGCGATGGGCCCCATATGCCGGCGCACATGGGCCAGACTTTCCCGGATCGCCGATTCATCCGTCAGCGGAATGGACATTACCTGCACATCGACGCCCTGTTCCACCAGCGCCAGTATCTCGGACATCTGCCGGGCGCGCGGATGGTTTTGCGCTATGCAATCAGGCCATTCATGCCGTGGAGGCCAGTTTTCTTGTCCCGAAAGCAGCAGCCGTCTGACGCCATAATGCTTGGCAATGTGCTGGGCGCACAGCAAACCCAGCCCGCGCGTTCCACCGGTGATCCACACCACCTCCTGGGCGGAAAACGCCGGTCTTGCGCCATCGGAAGTCGCTATGGTTTCCCGAAGCACCGCTTTATATCGCTGACCGTTGCGATAGCAGATCTCGGCCATCTGATCCCGGATGCGGAATTCCTCGGCAATCTGCCTAGCCAGCGCATGTCCGGCGATATCTGGATCGGCATCCATATGGCGGCTTTGTAAGGCCGAGTATTCGCTCTGCAACATTCGATACAGGCCGACACGGGAGGCGCCGGACAAGTTGACGGCAGAGTTGCCATGTATTTCAAGCCCGTGAGAGACGCAGAGCAACATGCGTTGCTCTTCAGGCTTTTCCGCAACGAGCCGCCGCAGCCATTCCAGCCATTCCAGGGACTCGTGCCGCTCCTGGCCGCATCCGATCAGGTCGATGCAGCCGGCAAAACCGGAGGGAGACGACCCTGACTGTTTCAGCAATACATCGATATCCTCTGGATGGAGAATCTCGCTTTCGGGAAGGATCCGGAGCAATTCCCTGGCCAGGGCTTGCGTTTCCCGGGTCGCCAGGATCGCGACCCTCTTGCCGACCGAAGGATGCGGATTGGCAGAGGCAGGCTCCCATTGTTTCGTCAAATAGCGAAAGTTCGCGTGCTCGGGGTATACTGCCGCGATCGGTTCGGAAATCGCCCTTTCCTGCTGCCCTGCTCGCTGCGACGAACGGTTGGCCTCTTCAGATGCCGACTTTTGGACAGCGTCGCCCGAAGCCATGTTTGAGGGCATGTTCTGCCAGTATCTCTCCCTGGCGAAAGGATAGGTGGGCAGACTTATCCGGCGAGGTTTGCCGCTCGGAAGATCGTCATAAAGCTGATGCCAGTCGATCTTGAGGCCTCTGACCCAAACCGCAAGCAGCTTCGAATATCTGCGCTTGTGCATCCATAGCCCGACCGTCGTTCCGATATCTTCATCTTCGGAAAAGAGCGCAAGGACGTCATCATGCTTCTTCGTCTGTCCACGATAGATATTTGCCGCGTCACGTCCGGCCAACACCGCCTTGCACGTCTCGATGAGATCCGCCCTTGTTTCGACGATCAGACCGATCCGCTCTTCCATTTCCATACGGCCCGTCTGCAGGGTGTAGGCAAGGTCCGCAAGGCTCAAGGATTCATGGTCGGTGACGTAGGCAAGCAGCTGCTCCATCATCATCTGAAGCCGTGCCTTGTTTCGCGCGGAGAGCACGATCAGGTAGGGCCCTTTTTCCTCGCCGGAGCGCGTAGGGCGGCGGTCGTTATAGGCTTCGAGAACAATGTGGGCATTGGTGCCGCTATAGCCGAATGAGCTTACCGCCGCCCGGCGTTTTTCTCCGGCGCCCACGTCCCACGGCTTGCATTCGGTATTGATGAGGAACGGCGAGTTCGCCAGACTGATGTGCTCATTCACCTGCTCGACATGCAGGGTCGGCGGCAGCTGGCGATGCTGGAACGCCATCAGCATCTTGATCATTCCGGCGACGCCCGCGGCCGCCAGAGTGTGGCCGACATTGCTCTTTACGGAGCCCAGCGCGCAGAATGCCTGTCGATCCGTATAGGATTGAAAGGTTTCGATCAGCGCATCGACCTCGATCGGATCTCCCAGCTTCGTCCCGGTTCCATGCATCTCCACATATTGGAGCCCGGACGGATTAATGCCGAACTTGTCGTAAACGTCCCGCTGCAACCGGATCTGAGCATCCTGGTTCGGCGCCGTGATGCCGTTCGTGCTTCCATCCTGGTTGACGCCCCATGCCCGGACCAGACCGTAGATGATATCGCCATCCCTTTCCGCATCCGCCAGCCGCTTCAAGGCGACGACGCCGACCCCTTCCCCGGGGACAAAGCCATTGGCGCGCTGGTCGAGGGTAAAGCAGCGCCCGTCATTCGAGAGCATGCCCGCCTTGCTCGCCATGATATGGATGGCGGGGCCGGTCAGGACCGAAACGCCTCCGGCAAGCGCAAGATCGCTGTCGCCCAGGAGCAGGCTGTTGCAGGCCTGCGCAACGGCGACCAAAGAGGCGGAGCATGCAGTGTCGATGGTAAGGCACGGCCCTTGCAAATTTAGGAAGTAGGCAATCCGGGCAGCAAGGATCGAAGGGCTTGCGCCGATGAACCGCTGGGCATTGATGCCGGAGGCCATCTGGTCCTGCCCATAATTGCCGTAGCCCACGAAGACGCCGCAGCGGCTGCCAGAGATCTTATCGGTGGCATAACCGGCATCTTCCAGGCAGCTCCATGCTTCCTCAAGAAACAGTCGCTGCTGAGGGTCCATGTGCCGGGCCTCCAGCGGCGAGATGTGGAAGAACATCGGATCAAAGCAATCCGCGTCGTCCAGGGCACCCATGAACCGGCAATTCGTCTTTCCTGGCGTCTCCTGATTATCGTCGTAGTAGTCGGCCATGGACCAGCGATTTTCCGGTACCTCGCCAATGCAATCCCGCTTGTTCCTTATCGCCTCCCAGAACTCGGATTTATTGCGGGATTGCGGAAACCGGCAGGACATGCCGATAATCGCAATGTCGGTTTCATTCCCGCGGGAATAGGGCTTGGCAGTTGAAGCCGGCGTAGGATGCGGCGTTTCCTTTTGTAGCGGTCGCGATACGGCGACATCAGCCTGATTGTTGAATAGGCCCTGTTTCTTTCCTTCATCCAGCAGATAGCGCGTGAACGTCCGCAAAGTGGGATAGGAGAAGAGTTTGGCAGCTGGAACCAGAAGACCAAACGTTTCGCTGATCCGGTTCATCCAGCTCACGCCGATGGCGGAGTTCAAGCCGAGATCGAAAAACTTCGTTTCATCCTGGATTTCAGCGTCCTGGATTCCCAGTTCCTCGGCCAGCATCCTTTTGATGGCTCTGGATAGGGTATCCGGCTGCATCTGGATCGAGCGGCCTTTATTCGCAGCATCATAAGCCACGGATGGTCTCTCGGCGCGCAACACAGCAGCCCCATACTCAGCGAACGGCTTGACGGCAATCAGGCCAACATGCTCGAAACCGCCGGCCATTTTGACGCCATTCACCTCAACAGCCAGGCCCTCGAACCCGACCTTTTCCACGTCGAAACCCGCGGCGACGGCTTCCCGGCTAAGAATGTCCGGATCGATCAGATTGATCGACCCAACACCTTTCAACGCTTCCATGGCATGGCTGCCGGAATCCCACGCATGAGCGGCACCCGCTCCGCTTCGCTGTGAAAAGAAGCTTTCGAGATCCTCTATGTATCCCGGCCACAAATCCCCTGCCTCTTTCGCCGCTTCGTAGTCGCTCAACTTCGCGGCCCAGTGCGGAAAGTAAGGCGTATCGCAGGTTACGAATAATTTGCCGCCGGGCTGGAGCCATCGGAACAACTTGGCCATGGTCTCCTGAAGCGCCTGGGGATTGAGGAAATGCAGCACGCGACCGGCATGAATTGCCGCAAAGCGGTTTTCATCGAGATCAAGCGCCGGCAGCATGCCTTGCTGGGTCGAGATCCTGCTTCTGGCTTCGCCACGCACCTGTTCCGTCAGGATTTCCAGATGCCGGGGGTCCATGTCGACGGCGAAAACGCGGGCTCCCCGTTCGAGCGCCGACAAGGACGCCCCTCCGTAGGCGCAACCGAGATCGAGGACCTCCCCTTCGCATTGTCCAGCATAGTCGACGAAGGATTCCGAGCAGGCGAGCAGTTGCTTCGTCATCGTGCCGGTGCCGTTCAGGGTCGGGATCATACCCTTCACCTCACCCGGCATGGCGGCAGACGCCACTTTGGCTTGCGACGATTGCGGCGTGGTCACGCCATCCGGCGCCTGAACCCAGTATCGAGCCCTTGAGAAAGGAAATGTCGGCAGGACAATCTTTTTCGGTTTGGAGGCATCATGCAGATTGCCCCAATCGAATACCCGTCCCCGCAGCCAGAGCTGCGCCAACTCCCTGAGATCGGCCCGCGCAAGCGCCGCCTTGTCGAGGCTGCTGGCCTCCTCCTCGGATGCGCCCCACCAGCAATCATCCGGCGAACTTCTGCCGTTGACCACTTGTCGCAACTTGTCGAGGAGATCCGGCAGGCTTTTGGCCAGAAGCGCCATGCGATTTGCGAGGGGCTCTCGCCCAACCTGAAGGGTATGGGCGATGTCGGCTAGCTCGACGGCATCGAATCCGTAATGTCTATATTCCTTGGTTTCAAGATAGCGAAGAAGGCGCCCCGCCATGGGAACGAGCTGATCCGCTTTTCGCGCCGACAGAACGATGAGTTCCTCACGGTCTCCCGACCGCGGTGGCCTGCTGTCCGACGGAAGATGCTCTTCCAGGACCAGATGTCCGGTTACGCCGCCAAAGCCAAAATTGTGGACCCCTATCCGTCGCGGAACCTGTCTGCCTTGCACCCATTTTGACGGCCAGGGCTGGTGATCGCTCAAGACCTCGCAGGAGAACGGCTCGTCGTCCGGTTCCCAGTTCAGCGCCTTGAAATTCTCCACCTTGATCAGCTGGTTGTTCTTCAGCGACAGCAGGGCCTTGATCAGGGCGATGACCCCGGATGCGCCGGCGAAATGTCCCACATGGCCTTTTATCGTGCCGATGGGAACCGGTGTGGCTTGATTTGAAAAGACCTGGTGATAGGCTTTGAGTTCGACCATATCCGCCACCGGATTGGCCGTTCCCTGCCCTTCGATGTAATCGATGTCCTTCGGTTGCAGACGTGCTTGCTGCAATGCTTCCTCAATCACCTCACGATGCGAGACCGGATTGGGGAAGGTCAGGATCACGCCCTGTCCGCCATGTCGGACCGACATGCCTTTGATGACACCGTAAATATGGTCGCCGTCCCGCTGCGCGGATGCGAGGGGTTTCAACAGGACCAGACCCAGGCCATCGCTGAAGAAATGACCCGTGGCGTCCCGGTCGAACGGTTTGACGTGGTCCTCGCCGGTAAACAGTCCGAGCTTGCGGTTGCAGATAAAAACGTCCGGCGCCAGGATAAGATTTACGCCGCCCGCCAAAGCCACCTCGGCATCGCCATTCTGCAAGCTTCTCACGGCGCCGTGCAGCGCCGTAAACGAGCTTGAGCACGCCGTATCGACCGCTAGCGTCGGACCCTTCCAGCCAAAATAATGTGAGATCCGGTTGACCAGCATCGCATGGCTGTTTCCGGTATTCAGATATCCATCGACCGGATTGCCCATCGAGCGGATCTTGTTCGCATAATCCTGCCGCTCGACGCCGACGAAGCATCCGACTTTCTGTCCGAATAGGGCACTTTTGGCATAGCCCGCATTTTCCAGGGTTTCCCAGGTCGCCTCCAGCAACAGGCGTTGCTGCGGGTCCATCAGGATTGCTTCTCGCGGAGACAGCTTGAAATGCAGGGGATCGAAATGGCCGATATCGTCGATGAAGGCGCCACGGTGACAATCCGTTTTGTCCGCCTGCTCCGGATCGCCGTCATAGGCTTGCCACGACCAGCGATCTTCGGGGATCGATGAAACGGGTGATTTATCCTCGAGCAGATTGCGCCAAAATTCACTCAGATCCTGCGCACCGGGCAATTTGCCGCCCAGCCCGATGATGGCGATATCCCGCGTGTCGGAAACAGGCTGAATAGACGCCGGCATTGGATCTTGTTCTGCCGATCTTCCTACTGCTTCATGATGAGCTGCGGACGATTCCGGAGGTTTCGTCTCCTGCTTCGGCAATCGCTGATACATGAAAGCGCTGAGCGACTTCAGCGTCGCATGCTCCATAAAGGTCGCAGGCGCCAGACGAATGCCGTATTCGTCCAGAATCTTTTGGGAGAAGGCCGTCAGGGTGACAGAGCTGAAGCCATAATTGCTGAGATTCTGTTCCAGCCCGATCTCTTGCGGGTCCAGCTTCAGCGTTCTTGCCAGCAGGCGCTTGACCTCGTCCGAGAACACCGCCTCGGCCACGACGCCGTCATTGCTTTCACCCGCGACAGCACCATCATCGGTCGCCTGCAGCTCTTCGTGCGCCGGCTTGATGAACTGCGTATCCCATGACAGCACGATGGGGTCACCGCGATAATTCTGCGCCTGTCGGTGGTCTTCGGCGGTAATCTCCTGACGCGCCGCCAGGTCGCGCATGACCTCATCGCCCAGGCCGGCCAGCAAGCGATATTTCACCCTCTGCAATGCCGGGTCCTGATCATCCTGCGGAATGAAGGACCGCTGGATGGATCTGGAGAGTATAGTCTGCGCCTCCGGGGCGGCGTGAGGGCCACGCAAACGGTACATTGGCGGGAAAGACGGCGTATTCAGGCAGCGCCAGAACGCCCCGAACTCCTGTTCCGGTCTCGGCAATAGGCCCAGTTTCAATCCAATGATGACATTGGATAGCGGCGCGACGACGATATCCCGCTTGTCGATGCGATGCTCAAGCTCTTCCCGGCTGAACTGATAGTGGCCGGAGATGACCTGCGCGTACCAGCGCGCCACCATTTCGAGATACGGCAGCGTGCCCGTCGTTCCCACGTTTTGAATGCCGTATGCATTCACAAGGCTCGGGTTGCGACGGTAGAACAGCCCCATCGCGAAATCGTCTTGCATCGAGAACTGCTTTACGTGCTCGAAAGACCTCGCATCATCATAGCCGGTGCACATGACCACCATATCGAGGTCTTTGACTTCCGTGCCGGACGTCTCGAATACGCATCCGCTCGCGGTAAATCGCGCTATGTCTTCAACAAAGGTCTGGATCGCTCCATCCGCCACGCGCTGGATGACGCCGTCGTTGATATGCACAAAAGGATTGGCCCTGAAATCTCTGACACCCGGAAACAGGCCGCTTTTCTGATAAGCGGCGTAATAATCCGGCATCGAGTTTTTCAGACGCTCCATGATAACGCTGTTATCCGGCGATATCAGCAGGTTGGCTGGAGAGATGAAGTCATTCGGCAGGTAGCCGACCATGCGCGGCAGGACGAATTTCAACGAGCGCATCGACCAATAGACGGTGCGGGCGACATGGCTGGCTTCCTCGGCAATATCCATGCCGCTGACACCATTGCCAATCACCAGAACACGTTTGCCCTCGAAGATGCGATTGTCATAATACTGCCCCGAATGCAGCACTTGCCCCCGGAAATCGCGGAGGCCTTCCACTGCGGGGAAGGCGGGATGATGATAGCGGCCATGGCACAGGGCGACACCATCGAAGTGATCGACCTGGTGTTCGCCGCCCTGCCTCACCTCCACGCGCCACTGTCCGCCTGCTTCGCTGACGGCCAGGACCTTGCTGCCGTAATGAATCCTTCGCTTCAGATCGAATTTTTCCGCATAGGCCTCCAGATAGTCGCGCACCTGTTTGGCGCCCGGAAACAGCCCCTGTTCGGCATTCGGCGGAAAATCGGAGAAGAAACTGGTGTCGGCGGAATTCTGGAAACGCGTGCTCTTGTAAACACCGGAGCCCTTATGCTCTCTTAAATTCCACACGCCGCCGAAAGTATCCGCGGCCTCATAGACGACAGGTTCATGTCCCTCTTCCAGCAGCGATTTGGCCATGACCAATCCGGCCGGACCGGCTCCGACAACGCAAATACGCTTTTTCATATCGGCTTGTTTCATCGGGACATTGATCTCCGCGGCCGCTGTATTTTCCCGGCCTGCCCAATATGCCCGCCGTTCGAACGGATAGGTGGGCAGAGCCACTTTGCTGACCTTGCCATCTCGTTCAAAGCCGGCCCAGAGAACTTCGGCGCCATCGATCCAGGCACGCGCGATCGCCTCAAAATCCCGGCTGGACCAGGCTCCGGCGAAATCGCTTTCGGATGCATCACGATGGACAGGCTTTTCGGGAGCCGTGCCGGACAGAACCATTGATGCCTGGGAGCTGATGCCGCCGATGAAGCTTCCCAGCCCCTGCACCAGTTCATCCGGATTACGTGCCAGAATGACCAGGCGCTCCCTCATCGCCTCGCGGCCAACCTGAAGCGTGTAGGCCAGATCACGCAAAGCAGTCCGTGGGTGAGCCTGAACGAAGGTCCGCAAGTTTTCGGCCATCACCTTCAGCCGGTCTTTGCTCCTCGCCGAAAGAATGATGATTTCCGGTGACGTGCCCGGCGCCTGTGCAACCGATCGCACGCTTTCTTGCGCCGAGGGATATTCTTCCAGAACAAGATGGGCGCTGGCGCCAAAGCCATAGCTATTTATGCTTGCCCTGCGAGGCAGAGCCTGCCCCCTGTCGTCGTTTCGCGCATGCCAGTGCTGGCTGTAACGGACTATCTCGAAAGGGGTTCCGGTGAGGGAGAGGCCTTCATGCAGGCCGGAGAAGCGGGCAAGCCCCGGAATGACCTGCTGGCGCAAAGCCAGAGCCACCTTTATCAAGGCAGCCATGCCTGAAACGATTTCCCCATGCCCCATGGTCGGCTTCAGGCAGCTCAGGTAACAGACGGCTTCTCTATCGCCGCCGACCTCATATCGGCCGGCCGCATCCTTGTATCCCGATTTCAGTGCATCGATTTCAATGCTGTCGCCGACCGGAGAGGCGATGCCGTGAGTTTCGATATAGGCGACGGTTCTGGGATCGACATCGGCGGCTGTATATGCACGGATCATGGCCGACCTCATGCCTTCTCCGTTCGGAGACGTCAGCGACATGCCCTTGCCGCCATGCGATACGCCCGAGCCCTTCAGCAGGGCATAGACGACGTCTCCGTCCGCCAATGCCTTGCTCAGCGGCTTTAGCACCACGACCCCGACACCTTCCGCCCGCAGATAACCACTCGCACCGATTTGGAAGGACTTCACTTCATTCTGCGCCGACAGCAGCCCCATGGCTTCATATCGGCTGAAGCCTTTGGGCGAGAGCAATAGGTTCACCCCACCGACGATGGCTTGCTCGCATTCGCCGGCACGCATCGACTGGATGGCACGATGGATGGCGACCAGCGACGAAGAGCAGGTGGTTTCACACAGCTCGCTAGGCCCCTGCAGATTCAATGTATAGGAGATGCGGCTGGGGATCATCGCAGTTGCTTCGGAGGTGATCCCGTAGACGCTGTCTTCCGCGTCCACAGCAATGCAATCCTTGTATTCACCCGCCGACGCGGCGATGAACACCCCGGTTGTCTGCTGCGACAGGCTGGAAGGAGCAATCCCGGCGTGCTCCAGAGCTAGCCAGGAATAGGTCATCAGCAATCGCTGCTGCGGATCCATCAGCTCTGCTTCACGGGGCGCTATGCCAAAGAACAACGGGTCGAATTCATCGATTCCGTCGATGAATCCGCCCCATTTAACTCTCGTCTTCCCTTTTTCTTTGACCGGATCTCCGTAATGGCTTTTCCAGCTCCAACGCGTTTCGGGAACCTCGACAATGCAGTTTCGGCCCTGCTCGACATTCTCCCAGAATGTCTCCAGATCATTTGCACCGGGAAATTTACCCGCCATTCCAACGATCGCGATGAGATCCGTATCATCCCCATCAGCCATGCTTGGCCTCGAATGATGCTCTCGGCTTGGTAAGTTACGACTTCCCTTTTCCTCCGCGAGACTCGATATGTACCGGCTCAATTTCCTGATCGTGGTATGGGAAACCAGCGTAGCCAGCGTCATCTCGCAGCCAAAAGCCTGATTGATCCGTTCAACCAAGGCAGTGGCGGAAACCGAGGTGCCGCCCATATCGAAGAATGCGTCGTCCGGGCCGATGTTTCCGAAATGAAGCACATCTTTCCATATCGACCAGATCTGCTGTTCCAGCGCAGATTCAAGGGGCGGCAGCGCTTCGGACCGGAACAATTCCAGCTCGCGTTCCATCAGCGCCTTGCGGTCGGTCTTCCCGTTCGGCGTCAGCGGCAGGGCCTGCAGGTGAACGAATAGGTGGGGCACCATATAGTCGGGAAGATGCTCTTTCAGATGCGTCCGCAATGACTGCGGCTCAAGCTCCTCGGAGGCCTGCGCCATGTAGTAGCACACCAGATGCTGGGTCTCTTCATGGGTCTTCACCACGACCACGCCGTCTTGTATTGCAGGATGCTGATTCAGCCGTGCCTCAATCTCCCCAAGTTCAATCCGAAATCCCCGGATTTTCACCTGGTGATCGATACGGCCGAGGTAGTCGATGGTCCCATCGGCACGCCAACGCGCAAGATCTCCCGTCCGGTAAAGCTTTGAATCTCCAAGAAAGGGATTGGTTATAAATTTTTCAGCGGTGATATCAGGCCGGTTCCAGTAGCCTTTCGCCAAACCGTCTCCCGCGATGCAAAGTTCGCCAGCGGCACCGACGGGAACCGGTTGAAGCTTTTTGTCGACAATGTAGATTTGTGTATTGGCGATCGGCTTGCCGATGTTGACGTGGCTTTCGCCGTCGAGATGCTGCAACGTCGACCAGATCGTCGTCTCGGTCGGTCCATACATATTCCAGACATCACAATTTGCGGCGATGAACTTGCGCCTCAATGTGTCCGGAAGAGCCTCTCCTCCGCACAGGATCTTCAGCCGCTCTTCATTGTCCCATCCGGCGTGAAACAACATGGTCCACGTCGCCGGCGTTGCCTGCATCACCGACGGCTTGATCCTGCGGATTTCCTGCAGCAAACTTTTGCCGTCCCGGGCGACATCCTCACTGCAAATGAAGCACTGGCCGCCCTTCAACAGAGGCAGATATAATTCCAGCCCCGAGATATCGAAACAATAGGTGGTGACCGCCAGAAGCTTGTCCGTACTTTGCAGTCCGGGTTGTTCACCCATCGAAACAAGGAAATTGGTCAGCGCCCGATGAGGAATCATCACCCCTTTGGGCCTGCCCGTACTCCCTGAGGTATACATCAGATAAGCAAGATCATCAGGCTGCACATCTTTCCGCAGCTCACAGGCTCCCTGGGTACCGCCGACGATCACATCCCAGTCACGATCCAGCGCGACGGCTTGCACCTGCTCTCCCGCCCATGCCGCAACGTTGGAAACCAGACGTTCCTGGGTCAGGATAAGCTGGACACCGCTATCTTGCGCCATATACTTTAATCGGTCTTCCGGATAATCGGGCCCCAAGGGCACATAGGCCCCACCGGACTTCAGAATCCCCAGAAGCCCGACGACCATATCCAGGGAACGCTCGACGCAGAGGCCGACCAGAACGCCCGGACCAATTCCCCTTGACTGCAACCATTTTGCTAGCGAGGCGCTTCGATGATCCAAGTCCCGATAGGTAAGATATCGCTCTCCGAAGAAAATCGCCGGCTTGTCAGGTGTTCTTAGCGATTGGATCTCGAACAGGTCGTGAAAACACGTATCCGCAGGATATTCAAACTTCGTGTTGTTCCATTCATGAAGCAAATCCTGCAGATCTGTTTCCGGCAGAATGGAATAATCCTCCGGAAACAGATCCGGTGCCGACAAGATGGATTCAAGCAAATGAAAATACTGATGCCGGACCCGTTCTATGGTAGGGGCATCAAATAGATTTGCATTATATCTCAGGTAAAAGACAAAAGAGTCGTCTTCCTCGATCACCTCGACGAATAATTCATATCGAGGCGGCTGGTCTGTGCTGACTATGGGGTAGAAACCGCCCGGTTCATCTTTTGCCGATCGGTAGGAAAACAGGATTTGAAAATCGGCGCCGTTTAACGGGGAGGAAGCATCTGTTTCCGCTATTGATGTTGTTTGTTCGGAAAAATATGCGTGGATATGTTCAAATAAATTCCGGAAAGATCTGCTGCCGACGTCTTCGGTCTTGATCGGCAGGATGTCAGCGAACATGCCATTTATGTTGCCGCGCCGATGAGGCGGCAGCATACCGACCACTATATCCTGCTGCCCCGTATAACGGCTCAAATAGACATGAAGCGCACCAAGGAAGGTGGCGCAAAGCGCATCCCTGTCGAGAGCCGAAAAGTCACTCACTCTTTGGCACAATTTTTCCGGAAGAACATATCTGAGATATTGTAGAATCGCGGCGGTCGAGGACCGAGGGCGATCAGTAGGCACATCTAACATCTGAACTCCATGCGACAAGAGAACTTTAGATCGAATACGCGATGCCAACCGCGTATCGAGATGTTGGAGCTTACGGAGCCATGAGGTTAAGTCGGCCTGCCCAGCGATTAGTACGTAGGCGGGAGCGAGGATCTGGACAGATGCGCTAAATGAAATAAATGTGATATTAGCGCTCGTTGGATAGAATCAGCGTTCTTGTCATAAGAGCTGTGCGCTGCGGAACGAATGCACGTTATCGTCGCCACAGGGGGAGTGAAAAACCAACAGTCTAGGGGTATCGCCAAGTTGTTTGAAGCAAGTTGCGCGCGAGCAACTGGACCGAGCTCAGGCGGTCATTTCTTCGGTATAGTCATGCCGGAGGGCAAACGCATCCGCCCTGGCTCGACGGCAAGAGGTGGCATTCATTTTGTGGCGGCGGGGGCGGAAGATCACATTGAGCTGGTCGTGAGCAGCAAGGAACCTCTGCGCTTGCCGGGGTGATTTGAACCGCCCGAATATCTTCTCCCGCTTTCGGGTCGGCCTGTGCGAGACTTCGACCGCGTTGTTGAGTCCTTTGTGGGCCCGATGCTCGGCGCCCGCGGCCAGGGTTCGGATCGGCTTGATATAGCTGCGGAGTTTGTCCGTAACCACAACCCTTGGCGTACCGAACCGGGTCATCAGGCCACGCAGGAAACGCCTCGCGGCCTTGGCGTCTCGACGTGGCTGAACCAGAATGTCGAGCACATTGCCGTCCGCATCGGTGAACCGCCATAGCCAATGCTTTGTGCCATGGATCGTGATCACGACCTCATCGACGTGCCATTTGTCGCGAGGCGCAGGCCGATCGCGCCGGACGCAATCTGCGAAATGGCGACCGAAGCGATTGCCTCAAGGCCGGATTGTTTCCCGGCTGACAATGACGCCACGTTCCGCGAGCAGATCTTCCACGTCGGCCGTGCTGAGCGCAAAGCAATGATAAGCCCACACCGCATAGGCGATGATCTCACGAGCAAAGCGAAAGCCTTTCAGGCGCGGCATTCGATACGGGGTATTCATCCAGCTCGAATAGCCCACGCAGACAAGTCAAACAACTTGGCAATACCGGCAAAAAGCATCGGCCAGGCGACTAAGCCAACTGACGACTGCGCAGAGGTGTTCGATCACGATACGATCCTGAAGATTGAATAGCTATTTGCCGATACCGGTGGCGCCAGCGACCATATCACTGTTCTGTTTGTCCTCATCGACAAGCCTTTCGCTCCTTGACTGCGCAACATCAAAGGCTGGAATTTTCGCAAATTCGAAAACGTCGATGCCTATCCTTACAGGTGCCCGTTGACGCTGCTTCAAATACTGCGGCCATTCGCCTGAAATCCCTAATGTTGATAAGCTCCATTGCCGCATCTGCGTTGCTCAATTCGCACCAATTTTTCTTGACTCAATAAATCATATTATATAGCTCCTAGCGTCGCGTGTAGGGATTAATGACTTCGCGTTTTTAGCGAATCCAAGGGGCATAGTGTGAATAAGCGTATTGGACTTCTGTCCGCGCTGATGGCGGGAGTGTGCACTCCCGCGGTGGCGCAGACTGCGACCGAGTTGCAGCCCATCATCGTCAAGGCATCGGAAAACCCGACTGCCCTGCCGGAGGAATATCCGGGCGGACAGATTGCAAAAGGCGGCCGCGTCGGGATGCTCGGCAACCGCGACGTGATGGATACACCCTTCAGCACGACGAGCTATACGGCCAAGACGATCGAGGACAAGGGGGCAAGCACTGTCGCGGACGTGGTTGCGAACGATCCGTCGGTCAGGAACACCCACGCCTCCGGCGGCATGCTCGATTCCTTCTATATTCGTGGCTTCCCCGTCAACGAAGGCAATTTCGGGGAAGTTGCCTTCGACGGTGTCTATGGCATCGCACCAACCTATCGTGTCTTCACCGATTATGCGGAACGGGTGGAAGTGCTGAAAGGACCAAGCGCACTGCTCTACGGCATTTCACCGAACAGCAGTGTCGGCGGCGCGATCAATATCGTGCCCAAGCGCGCCCCGGCCGAGGATCTGACGCGGGTGACCACCGATTACACGTCCGATCTGCAGGGCGGCACGCATCT
Source organism: Rhizobium sp. RCC_161_2 (assembly GCF_041355235.1). Classification (NCBI taxonomy): domain Bacteria; kingdom Pseudomonadati; phylum Pseudomonadota; class Alphaproteobacteria; order Hyphomicrobiales; family Rhizobiaceae; genus Rhizobium; species Rhizobium sp. RCC_161_2. Next base: position 63,508 of record NZ_JBFUPL010000006.1, read on the forward strand.
CGATTTTGCGCGGCGATTCGGTGAAGAGCAGCAGTTCGGCATGCGCTTCAATGGCAGCCTGCAGGGCGGGAACACCCCGATCGACGATCAGACACAGCAAGCCTATGTCGGCGCGCTTGCTCTTGACTACCAGGGGGAGAACTTTCGCGCGACTGTCGATGTCATTGGCCAGAAGCAGCATTTCGACGCTCCGCAGCGCCCCTTCTTTCCAGTGGCAGGGATCGCCATTCCCGATGCGCCCGACGGCCGGCTGAATATTCAGGAGCCTTGGGAATGGTCGAGGAGCCGGGATTTTTCCTGGCTGACCCGCGCCGAATATGATGTCAGCGATACGGTTACGATCTTCGGCGCGGTCGGCGGCGGCAACTCACATGTCGCAAGACTTTTCGGCACGCCAACACTTTTGAATTCGAGCGGCGATGTCAGCGTCATACCGCAGAACTTTGTGTTCGACGTTGACAGAGTGACGGCCGAAACCGGTGCGCGCGCAAAGTTTGACACCGGTCCGGTCTCGCACGCCGTCACCTTACAGGCCACCTACTTGCGACAGACATTGGATCGCGGTTCCAATTCGGGCACTGCGCAGCTCACCAATATCTATGATCCGGTATTGCGTCCCGAGCAGAACGTGCTGGCGCCGCGAAACGTGGGAAGAGCATCGGAAAGCAACCTGTCGGGCATTGCACTGTCGGATACGCTTTCGATCCTCGACGAACGCGTGCAATTGACGGTTGGCGGCCGCTGGCAGTCGATCGATTCGAAGAATTTCAACGCAACGACGGGAGCGGTCACCTCGTCATCCGACGAAACCGCGGTCACACCGCTGATCGGTCTCGTGGTCAAGCCATGGGAAAACGTATCGCTCTACGCCAACTATATCGAAGGTCTCGGCATTGGCGACACCGCGCCGGCGACAGCCGTGAATGCCGGCGAAACGTTGGCGCCGTATCGCACGAAGCAGTATGAGATCGGTGCAAAGTTCGATCTTGGGCGGGTGATCGTCAGCACTGCCGTTTTCCAGATCGAAAAGCCTTTCGGACAGCTTGAAAGCCAGGGATCCGGACTGGTCTTCGTGAACGGAGGAGAACAACGCAATCGCGGCCTGGAGATCAATGTCGCTGGCGAAGTTACCTCCGATGTGCGGCTGCTTGGCGGGGTAGCGTTCATCGACGGCAAGCTCACCAAAACCAATAATGCGGCCACGGTCGGAAACAAACCGATCGGCGTCCCCTCAGTCCAGGCCAATCTCGGTGCCGAATGGGACACACAATTTCTGGAAGGTCTGACGCTTGCGGCGAACATGATCTACACTGACGGGCAATTCGCCGACACTGCCAACAAGCAGGAACTTGCCTCCTGGACGCGGTTCGATCTCGGCGCGCGTTATGCGACTGAAATCCAGCAACGGCCGGTGACTTTCCGTGCCTCCGTCGAGAACGTCTTCAACAGGGACTATTGGTCGGGCGTTGCAAGCTTCGGCACCATCTCACAAGGGGCGCCCTTGACCGTCAAGCTGTCGATGACAACCGACTTCTGAGGAACAGGACTTCCTGGATCGCCGTGTAAATCGTCGGCGCGCCTGCTCAATTTTGACAGGCGCGCCTTTTCTTGCGAGCAGCTCGACAAGACAAAAGGCCGACGCAGGAAATAGAACTCCGTCGGCCATCACACTTTTTGAGAAGCAGGTTCTTACGGCGCTTTTGACGTCAGGCTGACGCTATAACCCGGCTTGTAGGCGATCGGCAAAAAACGCCGATGATATTCCGCGAAAGTCGCATCGGGATCGAGATCGGCGAAGAGATCAGGATGAAACCACTTTGCCAATTGCTGAATGGCGACGAACTCATAGGGGCTGTTGTAGAACTGGTGCCAGATGCCGTGGAAATTGCCGGTCTTCTGCGCCTGAGTCCCGGTATAGGCATCACGCGTCGAATACCATTCAAGCTTTTTCCGCAGTATCTCGGGATCTGCACCCGGACCGAGCGGGATCCAGTGACCGCCCGGAGCATAGGCCTTCCAGTCGGAACTGGTGACAACGACGTGCTGCGGGTCCGAAACGATGACCTGCTCGGGATTGATCTGACCGAAGGTCGTCGGCAGAAAGTCGCTGCCGATATTGTGACCGCCAGCCACTTCGACATATCTGCCGAAATTTTCCGCGCCAAAGGACAGGCAGCAATCGTCCGAATAGCCGCCGATGCGCTCGATGAACACGCGCGGGCGATCCGGTTTCACTTTATCGAGCACGTCGGTGACGCGGGCGACCGCTTGTCGGCGGAAGGCAATGATTTCCTCGGCCCGCTCCTTGCGATCCATAATCTCGCCCAGCAGGCGGATAGTCCGCTCTGTGTTTTCGAGCGGATGGTGGCGGAAATCGACATAAAGCACCGGGATACCCAGAGAGGCGAGCTTGTCGACATAATTGGCATCCTCATTGGCCCGCATAGCCTCGATGTTGAGGAGGACCACGTCGGGTTTGCGAATAATGGCCGATTCGATATCGATCAGGCTGCCTTCCTGTCCCGAAAAGGTCGGCAATTTCGCAAGATCAGGAAAAACCTCGAGATATTGGGCATAGGTTCCCGGATCGGCTTGGATCAAGTCATTGCGCCAGGCGACGATGCGCGACAGCGGGTCCTTGGGCTCCAGCGAGGCGATCAGATAGAGTTGCCGGCCCTCCCCGAGCAGGATGCGTTTGACCGGCGCATTAAGCGTCACCTTGCGATTGGCCACGTCGGTGACGGTGATCGGTGACTGCCCTTCCTGCGCCAAGGCCGGGGCGTGCCAAAAGGCGAGCAGCACCAGAACGGCCATTGCAGCCTGATATATCGAACGCCGTCTTCTCACGAATAAACCTCTTCTTCGAATGTCTTGCGCGACTTAAGCCATAGAGCCAGTGCAAGGAAAAGCGACACTATGTAAAGGGTCGAAACCAATGGAAATGCAGCTTCCAGACCCAGAAACTGCGTTGCGCCGACACCAGCGGCGATACCCGCGATGGAAGCCACCTGCTGGCAGGTCTGGGCAAGGCCGAGCACGGAGCCTTGTCGGTCGGCTGGCGTCGCCGCCGATATCAGGGCGAGCAATATGGGTGTGGTGCCTCCCAAAAGCGCACCCCAGATCAGGTACATGACGGCAAACAGAACGATCGATGTCGTCAGGCCCGCGAAAGTGGACACCAGGGCACAGCTTGCCGAAATGACGATCATCCAGCCAAGAACCATCGTTCTCGGACCGCCTTTCAAAAGCTGTGCCCAAAGCGGCGCGCCGATCACGAAACCGACGGCGAGCAGCCCATAGCTCAGTCCCGCCATCCAGTGACGGGCGCCGAAGACTTGCGTCATGTACAGGGAGAACGGCACCTGAAGCACCATGCGGCTGGCAAGCAGCAGGCCGATCAGCCAAAGGAGCCCGGTAACCGAGGGATCCTTGGCGGGCACTGATTTCTGGGTTTGCGCCTGGGCGGCAGCGACGGGCGCGGCCCGGCTCGACGGCACGGGAAGCGTTGCCCAGGCGACGAGCGCGCACAGGGCACAGACGGCTCCGGCCGTGAGATTGATGTCCGAGAAGGAGGCGGCGTCAAGAATAAGGCCGCCGAAGAAGGCTCCGCCGAGCGATCCGACATTGGTCGCGACCTGCAGCCAGGCGAACAGCCCTGCCCGGTCACGACCGCCGGTGATCTGCACGCCATAGGCCTGGGCCGGCGCGATATAGCCGGCGAAAGCGCCTTGCAGGAACCGCAGCGCAAGGATCGTCCAGACGTCCTGAGCGAAGGCGACGAACAATTGCGTGACGGCAAGCCCCGCAAGCGCGCGCACCATCATCAGCCGATTTCCGTAACGATCGCCCATACGGCCCCAAAAGGCGCTGGTGAGCGAGATGCCGATCATCGGGCAAACATAGACGCCGATGCTGGCAAGGGAAAAGACGCTCTCCGAGGTGCTGAGCGTCTCGATTTGAATCGGCCAGAAGGGGCCGCTCATCTCCATGGCGCCCATGGAGATGAACTGCAATGCGAAGAGAAGCAGAAAGATCGGTCCGAAACTGCGGATCGCAAGAGCGGCATGCTTCATTTCGCAGCCGCCAGCGGATTGTCGAGTTGATGCTCGACCCGGTAGTCGCGATATCGCTCAAGATGCATCCGCAGGACCGAACGCGTCGGCCAGGGCTTTTCAAGAAAGGCTTGCCGCTCTTCTTTCCAGAATACATCCGACAGCATCCGAGGCCTCAGGACATCGAAAGCCGCCTGCGTTTCCTCGCGCAGGATCTGCCATGGATCGTCAATTGTGCAATGCTCCACAAGGCACAGGGCCATCTCGTGAAGATGGCAGACGAAGCAGGCATCGATCACGAAGGAGCGCACGAGGCTGATGTCATCGTTGAACGTCGTCGGCAGGATGCCCTTGCGGCTGAAAGGTGCCAGCCGATAGCCACGCTCCTCGAAAAGTGGCGCGAAGCTGCGCCCGTCCCCGAAGTCGCGAATGAGCAGCTTCCGAGGATTGCCTGACCTGTCAAAAAGTATGGTGCTGTTTTGCTGGTGCGCCTCGAAAGCAATGCCGTAAAGGAGATACATGGCAAGTGTCGGCCGGATGACCGTGCGGGCATAGGCACGGAAGAAGGCGGACGCCCTCTCCTTCTCCACCCCCGAATTCCGGGCGATCAATTCGCAGACGAGCGGCCGCTGAACCACTGGACTTTCAGCGAGAAGAGCGGCCACTGTCACAGGGGTGAGGCCATCTTGACGGGCGAGCGCATTCACCTCGCGATAGACAACCGACAGGAAACGGCCCGGATGCTCGTCGCCGGTCTCCGGATCGTGCAGAATCGCGCCAAGCTCCTCCGTAAAAATCTCAAGAGAAGCCTTGAGCAGATCCTCACTCGCGAGAATATCGCTTATCAGGGTGCTGAGGCGCGGCCCCATATGGATCGACTTCGCCTGCAGGGTTCTCTGCTCGCTGGTCATCCAGATGGCGACCGGCAGCTTGATGAAGGGCTGCGGTTCCGGAGTATCCGGCAGCATCGTCCGGAAGGACATGGCGGGAATCGTGACGATATCTGGGCCGTCCACATCGAGAATGCCCGAGGCGATCTGTGACGCAAACTCGCGGCGAACGAAGTTTTCGAGATGCCACTCGTGGATCGGCAAGGGAAGCCAGTCGCCCACTGTCCTTCCCCGGTCGATAAGACGATCACTCCACCGTTCCCACAAATCCGAAAACGCGCTGGCAAACCACTCGGAATAGTCGGTGACATGCGGCATCGCCTCGACATAGGCCCAATCCTTGCGCAAGGCGGCGATCCGAAGCGGGACGCGGGCGCCGAATTCCGGCGAGAGAGCGCTGATTTCTTCCGCCGACAGTCCGGGCTTGGCCTTCCAGGTGGGATAGAAAGGGTGGCCCTCCAATGAACCCCATTGATCGAGCGCCATCGCCGCCAAATGCGTCGGCAGGCTTTTTTCGAGATGATCGATGAAGCCGGTTGCGCCGGTGGCCGCTATCGCATAGCGAAGCTCGACGCTCCATTCCTCGCGATAGCCGCGCGCCAGCACGTCATTTTTCATGCTGTCTTCCACATCCCGCAGAAGAACCTCGAAGCCGTCAGGCGCGGATGCGACATTGAGGGCCGGCGCGATCTCCTTGAGAAGAGACGCTGGATCATCCAGCCTTCGACGAACGCCGCCTTCCTCGATCACCTCTATGACGCCGCGATTGAGCAAGGTGTCGGCTGGCGCCTGCCTGAGGCTGGTAAAATGCAGGACCCGGCGCGTCGCCCAAAGCGGCAACCATGCCTGATCGCCGCTTTCAGCCCATAGCAGGGCCTTGGCGTCGAGCAGTTTTTCGGCAAAGGCGCAGCGAACCAGACGACGGATCGCATTCTGCGCGGCGGCCTCCCGAAGCCGCCGATCGGCGGACGTATCCTGGTCTCTTTCAAAAACGATATCGGTCATCAAGCAACCCCCGGCCAGTTGGTGGGAATATGGGCATGCGAGGGTTGAGGCAATGCGCCATGATAGTCCCGCGCCCAGGAATAGGTTTTCGCAATCGCCGGGATCGGCACGTGCAGGCGCGAGGCCACCTCGACGAGAAGGGCGAGCCCGAAGGCGATGTCTTCGTGAAAGGCCCTGCTATCGCGGTCGATCAGGTAACCGGCACCGTGAGGATTGGGCACAAGCGGCGCCTGGATTCCGGCATAAGCACGGTTGGTGCGCAGCAGGGAATACATGCTGCGATCATCCTCGATCTGATCACCGTAGGCCTCGATGAGCTCCTGGCGCAGCGGCTTGACCGAGCTCAGGTCGATGTCGAAACGCTCTCGCGCCGCGTTGCAGATCGCCTGATTTTCGGCGTCACAGGCTTCCAGCAACTCTGCTCCTTCGCGCGGGCAATCGCTCCACCAGTATAAAGGCGTCTCGAACGGTTTGTCGTGCCATGGGGCTTCGGGACCGAGGAGCCCGTAAAGGACGGCGGGATGCATCAGAGCGTTGCCCGGCGTCAGGGTGATTTCGAGATAGTTGTCGAGCATGGTAACCGGCGCTTCGAAAAGCTGTCCAAGCATGTGTTGCAGTCGGCTACGGTCGGCCGCGCTTTCGCGCGCATGCAGGGCGGCGAAAAGCTCGGCCTTTGCGCCGCCCATGCGAACCTGCTTGCCGGCAATCAGCTCGAATGCGGTATGGGGCACGTCTTTCATGCCCCAAATCACCACATTGTCCTGACCGGCAAACGCCTGTGCGGCCAGCCAGTCAAACCCGCAAAAACCGGGAATGGCGCCGACATAGACCGGCTTGTTGCGCGGCAGGTGCGGAGCGATCTTCGCCAGAAGATCGGGACGGACATGGGCCGGCTGCGTGATCACCACGATATCCGTGTCTTCGAGCGCTTGCCCGGGATCGATGCCGACATAATCGGGCCGCCCGGAAAGTACCTGACCCTCCGGAGCAAGCGCCTGCCATATGTCGTTTCCAGCAGCCCACTGCTCGGCCACCGAAGCGGAGCTGGTCAGCACGGATACCACCGTCTCCGGTCGTTGTTTGAAGAGGACGGCGTTCAGATGGCCGGTACGACCTGCCCCGCAGATTGTTACTTTCATGCTGCCCGCGCCCTGTTTGCCAACCAGCCGTCGAGTTGGTCAGCGATCGAAGGATCGAGAAGGCCACGCTTTTCCATCCACTCGTCGTCAAAAAAGGAGCTAAGATATTTCTCGCCTCCGTCGGCGACGGTCGTTACCACGTTGCCGCTCAGTTTGCCGGCCACGATGAATTCCAGCGCCTTGTAGATGGCGCCGCCGGTCGAGCCGCCGACCAGAAGCCCCTTGCGCCGGGCAATATAGCGGGCCGTCTCGAAGGCCTGGATGTCAGTGACCTGAACGCCTTCGTCGATGCAGGAATAATCGAGCACCCTGCCGACCTCGTCGCCGGCGGGTGTCCCCGTGCCGGACTGGTAATAGGGGTAGCCCGGCTTCCCGAAGACGATCGATCCGGCGGGCTCGACGGCAATGGTCTTGATGCGGGCATCATGCTTCTTGAGGCCTTGGGAAATACCAGTCATCGAGCCGCCGGTGCCCACGCAACCGACGAATGCGTCGATGCCTTCAGGCAGCTGGGTCAGAAGCTCCTCGACGAAACCGGCATAGCCTTCGGGATTTGCCGGATTGTCGGACTGGTTCATGAACAGTGCGTCCGGAAGCTGGGCGCCGAGTTGCGAGGCGAGACGCTGGCGTTCGACCACGGCAACCTCATCCTCGCGGTAGGTGCCTTCGACATAGCGGATCTCCGCCCCTAGCGCCCGCATCGTGCGGATCTTGTCGGGAGCGGCGTGATGGTCGACCACGGCGATGAAACGCATGTCAAATTCAAGGGCGGCGAGCGCAAGGCCGATGCCGGTATTGCCGGAGGAGGATTCGACGATGGTACCGCCCGGCTTCAAGCGACCATCATTCAGCGCGGCAACCACCATGCTACGCGCCATGCGGTCCTTCATCGATCCGCCCGGATTGTTCTTCTCGATCTTGAGGATCAGGGTCGCGTTCCGACCGGGCAGCGCTATCGACATCAACGGCGTCTGGCCGATAAGCTGGGTTATCGTCGTATAAGTCATAGGTACATCTCCAAATCGTCGAGGGTGAGAAAGGGCGTGCCGTCTGCATCGTGATGCACGCGCAAGCGCTTGGGCATTGGATGGCGATGGAATTCGTTTTCGAGCAGATCCATCTGGTATCCGGCCGTATTGGCATAGACCAGAAGATCGCCAGCGCGAGGCACCGCTGGGAAATCCAGCCAGCGGTTGGTGAGCACGTCCTCGTCGAGGCAGCTATGGCCTGCGAGATAGGCCTTGATCGGCTTATCGGCAGGCGTGTAAGCAGCAACGGGAACGATGATCGGATCGATCAGGAACTCCGATGCGAACCAGGTCTCGCAGGCACTGAAGCTGCTGCCTTCCACGAAGATCACCGCCGTATCCGGCCCCAGCGCCTTTACGCGGCTAATCCTGAAGACGGAGACGGCCGCTTGGTCGGCCAAGGCGCGGCCGGGCTCCAAGGCCAGCGTAAGGTTCTCCTCCCTGAAATAGTCGGCAATGCTTCGGCCGTCGTCGAGTTCCGCAGCAAGCAGGCAGCCCAGCCAATCGGCGGCGGAAATCTCTCCGCCATAGGGATAGAAGGAAGACGGCAGTTTCCTGTTGCGATAGTCCGCGGCGCTCTGACGCTCGATGTGAGCTTGGTAAGCACTTGCGTCGACATAGCGTATCGGCATTCCGCCGCCGATATCGATCATTCTGGGAGCGAGGCCGATCGCCCGCGCCTCGCTGATCAACCGGGAGGCTTCGCGGATTGCGACTGCCCGCGTTTCCCAGCGATAGCCCGAGAGATGGAAATGCAGACCGTCGAAGCGAAGCCGACTATCGGCAACAATGACTGACAGGCAAAGCCGCACATCATCCGCGTCCATGCCGAAACGACTGCCAACCTGGCTGCCCGGCCGCAGGCGCAGCAGCACCGGCTGCGATTCTCCATCCTCCGGCAGACGGGCAGACAGATCGTCCAGCTCTTCCGGCGAATCGATAGAGATCAGGGCCTTGCAGGCAATGAGCGCATCGTGAAATGCTCCTGTTTTCGCTGGGCCGGTTGCGACAATCCGCTCTCCGGTGGCACCGAGCGCCAGCGCGTCTTGCAATTCGTAGAGGCTGGAGACGTCGACGCCGATACCGGCATCAAGCGCGGCATGCATCAAACCCGGCGACTTGTTGACCTTCGCTCCATAGTAGAGCGCGTGATTTATACCGTTTTGCGCGAGCAGGCCTGCCAGTGCATCTACATTTTCGCCCAATGCCTCGGGGCTTACCAGATGAAATGGCGAGCCATGTTTCTCCGCCCATTCGATCAGCAGCGTACCATTGCAGCTAATGAGGTCGGCTGTTCGGGGCCTCAGAATGGGAGAGAGACCGGCATCGGATCCTTGCCTATACAGCGTCATAGCGAGGCCCCCGCGCCAGCGGTCGCAAATGAGGCGTGCGCTCCCGGCCAATCCGAACGCAGGCGCTCAAGCGGTACCATGCACGGCGGCAGAGGCATATCGACGATATGGCGCGTCGTTTTCAACGGGAATTTGCCGCCGCTTCGGGCCATGGCGAAAATCTTTTCGGGCGTGATGGTTTCGCCGCTACGCCAGCCTTCCACCCGGACGAGATCGTAGCTCAGCATAAAGACAGGGACAGCAGTCAGCTGCAGCCGTCGTGCAACGCACAGGCGATGGTGGCCGTCCATGACGAGAAGCTCGTCCTTCTCCATCATGATCGGCACCGTCCAGTAGCCGGCCTGGAGGATCTGAGCCTCAAGAATTTCGACACGATCTGGATCGACCTCCTCGGTCGGGATCAACTGATCGGGGCATAAGAAATGGTATTTCATCGATCCGCCTTCTTGGTCCGTGGCTGTTGGCGAAGGCGATAAAGATGAGAGATTTTGTCGAGTTTAAGGCAGCGAGTATTTTAATTTTAGGCCACTATAAATTGTAGTAAAGCGGTAAAATCTTCGAACTACGCCAGGCGTAAGCGTTGCAAAACACGATCAAGACACGCGATGATAGTAATCTGATTTCTCCGTCAGCCTCGCCCATTGTAATATGCAGCCCATGCTTCAGACGCGGCGTGGCTTTTTACCTGACGACTATCGACGACGACATAAATATGATGGCTTTCATCATATTTATTGGCGAGTAATTTAGATAATTACTATCATGCATTGTGCAAACATCACTTTGGCACATTGCGATGCCGTCGGGAGGGGGCATCCACTCCATCAGTTCTGCGTGGAAACCAACACCCAACTGCAGAACAATCCCGCACCATTAAGTGCCCAGTGGTAGGCACGTCCGCCGAAGTTCAAAAAAGGGGCTCCTCAAGGAGTAAATCGGCTACCGTTACACTCGAGGCACGATCTAAGCGCTTCACGTCAGGGAATGTTGTTGAATATATCAAACAGCGCCTCGGGCGCATCCAACATGGGGTCGTGGCCACTCTTATCCAAGACGACCGTGCGCCAGCTTGCATCCTTCTGGCAACGGTCAAGTGCGGCATCGAATATGGGCTGTGGGAAGAGCGGGGTCCGCACATAGATCTTGGTCGGCACGCGATCACGCGCGCCCGTCAAGCTAAGCCTTTCGAGAGACACGCCAAGCGGTTGCGGAGTGATCTTGGAATCGAGCCATGCAGCATTTTTGGGATCCTGTATGCGAAGGCCCACTGCCGTTGGGCCGGGCCGCGCGAATTCACCTTTCTCCTGCGCCGCCAAGAATGCCGCCTTTTGCTGCTCGTTCAGGAAGTCAAAACCGCACTGGCCATCGTCGGGCAGGAAAGCATCCAGGTACACGATCCCGGCGACTTTTCCTTCCAACCTCTCAATGGCTCCGCTTACTACCCAGCCCGCGTAAGAATGCCCGACGAGGACCGCGTTTTCGAGGTCCTCCCACCGAAATACGTTAATCACATCGTCTACGTGCGTCGAAAGCGTGATCGATCCGCTTAGCAGGTGGGAGCGTTCTCCAAGGCCCGTCAACGTCGGAGCGAACACACGATGACCGGCGGCGATCAATAGATCAGAGAGGTGACGCCATACCCAGCCGCCATGACCGGCGCCAGCGACAAGAACAAACGGCCTAGGCGATTTTTGCTTCATAAAGTGTCTCGGTGACAAGGATTGGGAGGGTTTCAACTGGGTATTGGCCCGGCCGAGGTTACTGCGGGAAAGCCGCAGGCACGCCCTCCGGCAACGGAAGTTCGAAGGTGTTTACCGTCATCGCGACAAGCGTGTAATAGCCAATAAGCCCGATGAGATCGACAAGGCCGTCGCCGCCGATAGCCGCCAGTGCGGATTCGTAGGTCCCCTGCGATAGGCGTCGGGTAGTGCAGATTTCTACTGTCACGGCGTAGGCCGAACGGCCGGCGGCATCCTTTATGTCCGGCATGGCACCCAGTCGGATCGCTTCTATGACGTCAGCTTCAACACCTGCCTTAAGGGCGTCCTCTCTATGGGCATGCCAGGGCAGTTCCGAATTCCAAATCCGCGCAAGCGTCAACACGGCGATTTCCGCAAGGCGCGGCTGTAAAGAACAACCATATCGGCAATATTGGCCCAGAGCCTGTGCCGTTTCGGCCAATTGGGGGCGATGCAGCCATAGCGCAAGCGGCCCCCTGACGCGACCGCGCGGACCGCCGGCAATCGTGGAGTACACCCTTTGTTGTTCGGGGCTAAGATCATCCATATCCGGGTAGGCCAGCCGCATTTTATCTCCTCCACCTCCATCCAATTTCCACGCGGCGCGTCGAGGAACTATCAATTTCTCCCCGAGATCCTTGCATCATCCAACACCGTTCCAAAGCGCAGCCGAAAGCCGGCTGCGTGCAGGTCAATCCAGGCACAGAAACCGCACGAGACAAGCGCCCATTTCCGCGGAGGGTGCCCTTGTCTAATTGCTGCTTCAATTGACATTCGAGGCTCTTTTGCCCAATTAAAGATTGGCCATCATAGCCGCAAACACCGCCGGTGCGACATATTGGGCACGGTCGTCGAGAGGGCAATGGAAGAACGATAGGGAAGCTTTTTATCGAGTGTCTAGAACCCTCTTAGGTAACTGCTAGCACTACCGAGGATCTGGTTTTTTAAGCAAGTATGGAGCCGGCGAACCGTGCGGACGCGACGGCTGATGGCCGCATTGAAGTGGCAGGGGGCTTATTCAATGAGAGACTTGCTGCTTCTTGCCCGAAACGCCGTGAGGGGATTGAAAGAGAGCCACCCGAAACCCAGGATAGCAAAGGCGGGACTGACACTGACACTCCGGATTCTTTGGGAGGATTCGGTCGTATATCTCACGCTCCAATCTCCACAGTTCGACGATTGCCGGTTTGAATTGACTTTGAATGAAAAGAGATGACATTCGTTTCACAATTAAGGAAACCTGGAGCAATGGCAGCGGCCGGTCGACGCGCCATTATCGAGGAAAGCCAGGGCGTTTCGAACTTATATGCCAATATCCCTTCCTCCACTCAATCCGCTTCGGGCCTTTGAAGTCGCCGCGCGCCTTAACAGCTTCACACTGGCGGCAGACGAATTGAACGTATCCCAGGTGGCCGTGAGCCGTCAGGTGAAAGCGCTCGAGAACTACCTCGGCGTTGTTCTTGTCAATCGCCTGCACAGGGGCATTGAACTTACGCGCGAGGGGAAAGACCTTTATCGGGATATTACTGGTGCGTTTCATCAGCTCGGCGAGGCCGCGAAGCGGGTCTCACGGCGTGGACGTCGAGATATTCTCGCAATTCAGGCTTATACAACTTTCGCGCAACGCTGGCTGATCCCGCGCCTGGTTCATTTTCATACCGCCAATCCTCGCATCGAAGTGAGGCTGTCGTCGTCCGCCGTTGCGGCAAACTTCGAGACGCAAAACCTGGATGCGGCAATCCGTTCCGGTGATGGAAACTGGCCCGGCCTTCATGCCGAGAAGCTCGTAGAAGTAGACCTTGTGCCCGTATGTTCTCCAGCGCTTCTCGAAGAATTTCCTTTGAAGGTTGCAAACGATCTATCCAAGGTCCGTCTGCTTCACTCCATGGCCCGGCCAAATGACTGGGCTACGTGGCTTGAAAAAGCAGGTGCGAAGGTGGATGCCAGCCAAGGTGTCCGCTTCGAAAACTCGGCGCTCGCCTATGAAGCGGCATCGGCTGAAGTTGGCGTGGCGATAGCGGTACGGGTTTTCGTGGAACGCAATCTTCGATCCGGTGTCCTTGTCGCTCCCTTTGCCCAAACGTGCCACACAGGCGATGCGTATTATTTGACATGGCCCCGCAATACCCGCCCATCCCAGCCCTTGATGAAGTTTCTGAGCTGGGTCCGTGAGCAAATGGATAAAGACGCCACGTCGCAGGCCACATTGACGGCTGGCGATTGAAGAGCAGGAGCCAACTCAAGCGCCCCAGCTCTTACAGGGCAGTGAATGGCTCTGTCTTGACGATCATGCCTTCAGTACTACCCAAGCACGACGAGAGCGTCACCAACTCGCACGCCCTGTCCTTCAGGAAGTACGAACACCGGGTTGATCTCAGCTTCCATCAGGCGGCCATCGAGCGCCTGCGCCATGTCGGCAAAGGAAAGGACCGTCTCGATCAGACCCTCCACATCGGCGATCGGTCTGCCGCGGAAACCCTTCAGCAGCGGCGCACATTTGAGCTCGTCGATCATCGAAACGGCCTGGGATCGGTCGATGGGAAGCAATCGAAGCGAGACGTCCTGGTAGAGTTCGGTGGTGACCCCTCCTGCACCCAGCAAGATATAAGGTCCAAGTTGCGGGTCGCGGTTGAACCCAAGGATGAGTTCGACACCGCCCTTGACGAGTTCCTGAACAAGGAAGCCGTCAATGCGGGCATCCACCCTTGAGCGCACCTTCGCAAGCATCTCGATACAGACGCAAACGACCCGTTCGGGAGGGACATCGATTTCGACACCTCCAACTTCGGATTTGTGCAGAATCTCGTCCGACAGAATCTTGATCACGACAGGGCCGGCAAAGCTTGCCGCTGCGTCTCCTGCTTCTTGCGGGGTTCCGGCGACAACTTCACGCGTGACCGGTAGGCCGAAGCGTGCATAGAGCGACTTGGCGACGGCTTCGTTCAGCGCGCCCGCAGCGAAATCGGAGCAATCGACATTCGGTATCGGCCTTGTGTTTGGCGGCGATGCCGTTCCCGATCTATACAGAGCGGCGAGTGCCGAGGCACAACTTTCAGGAGCCGCGAAGGCCGGCACTCCGTTGCTGTTCAGATGTCTGACGATACCCGGCGCTTCCGGGCTGACGTAGGCGATAAGAGGTTTGTCGGTGATGGCCATCGAATCCAGCAAAGGGCGCGACACGACCTCGGGCTGGCCGATCGAGGAAGAGCCGACTACGACCGCAATCGCGTCGTAACTCGGGCTATCTGCGAGTATCTTTAGGATTGAACGAAACAAATCTGGGCGAAGGCCGGCAAGAGTAACGTCGATCGGATTTCGGTCCAGAACCGCTTCGCGCAGATCAAGCCCCAGAAGTCTCGAGGCAGTTTCGGGATCGGGGGACGGCATCTCAAGGCCATTGAAGCCAATATTGTCCGCAACGATCGTTGCTGCACCACCGGTCGAGGTAACAATTGCAATGCGTTTTCCACGAATGCGCCGGCCCGACGCCAGGATTGCTGGAATATCCAGAAGATCTGCGAATGTTTGCGCGCGAATGATGCCAAGCTGTTTGAAGAGAGCGTCGTAAACCTCATCGGCACCGGCGAGCGCACCCGTATGCGAGACAGCGGAGCTAGCGCCGGTTTCCGACCTTCCGACCTTGTAAGCGACAATGCTTTTTCCCGCGTTGAGGACGCGCTGCGCCGCCGCCTTGAACTTCGCCGCGTTTCGGATCGTTTCGAGATAGAGTGCCACCACCGTGGTCGCCGGATCGTCGACAAGGCAGTCGAGGAAATCGGACACTTCCAGATCACATTCGTTGCCAGTCGCAATCAACTTGGAAAAGCCAATTCCGCGCCCCACGGCGCGTGAGAGCAGCGATCCCATGATGCCACCGCTTTGCGATAGCAGCGCGATCGAACCGGTGGGAAATTCCTCCAATTCCATAGCGCCGGTTGCGGTAAGCATGATCTTGTCGGTAAGGTTGGCAAGGCCGATTGTATTCGGTCCGAGAATGCGCATTGCCCCGGCAGCCTCCATCAATGCAGCCTGCCTGATGCGCCCTTCTTCACCGCTTTCGCCGAAACCGGACGCCAGCACGACGGCTGCTTTCGTGCCGGCCTGCGCCAGTTGCCGGACCGACTCGATAACGCGATCCGCGCCGACGAGCACCAGGCCGAGTTCCGGCGAGGTCGGCAAATCCCGCGGATCGGCATATGCTTTGAGGCCAGCGATCTCCTGATATCTCGGATTGATGGGATAGATTGTTCCGCCGTATCCATGCCTCTGAAGATAGGCGATAGGCCTTCCCGTAAGTTTGGACGGATCATTGGATGCACCGACAACGGCAACGCTGGCAGGTCGGAGAATGATATCGACTAGGTTCATATTCCACCTATCACTTTGCTGCCTTGCTGAGGAAATCCTCGACGGACGAACGATGCTCGGCCGTCGTGTAGCAGATGGCTTGTGCTTCACGACCGAGGGCGAAGATTTGCTCGTCGGTGCTCTCGAACGTCTTGTCGAGAATGGCCTTTGTGAGTGCTATAGCTGCCGGCGACCCTACACATAGTTCCTCGGCCCATGCCTGCGCATCTTCAAGCAGCATGGAAGAGGAGGTAACGCGGTCGACCATGCCGATGCCGAACGCTTCTTCCGCCTCCAGGATACAGCCCGTCAAAATCAGTTCCTTGGCCTTTGCAAGCCCGACGCGTCGGGGCAGGAAATACATCCCGCCACCGTCCGACACCAATCCCCGCTTGATGAAACTCATCGAGAGCTTTGCGTTTTCCGAAGCGATGATGAAATCACATGCGAGCGCCATGTCGAGGCCCAGACCGAAGGCGGCTCCATTGACGGCGGCGATGACTGGCTTTGCAACCCCGTGAATGGCAGCAATGCCCTTGTGAGTGGACTGCTGCCGCCTCCAGCCGTTGAAAGCAACCTCGCCGGCAGGTGCTTCAAGCCGTGCCCGCATGCCGCCAATATCCCCGCCCGAGCAAAAGCCCTTGCCGGCGCCGGTCAGAATGATGCCGCGAACTGCCTTGTCTGCTCCCGCTGTGTCGAAGGCGGCAATCAGTTCCGCCCGCATCTGGTCATTGATCGCGTTGCGCATGTCGGGCCGGTTAAGCGTAATCGTCGCAATGCCGTTTTTCTCGGTTACAAGAACAAATTCGGCGGAGTGGTTTGCAATAGTCATTGGTCTACAGTCCTGAGCTAGATAAGGCGGAACGACATACGCCTCGGCATCTTCCGAGTTCATATGGATGTTGGCTTTGCATGATTGTCTCAACCGATTTTCGCGGCGAGTTAGCCCAACAAAAAGTTGGATCTATTCAATGAGCGGTCCCGGCAATTCGTTGCCGTGGAGGAGTGCTTGCTTTAGGTCTGTGGCAGCAGCTCCCGACAGGACCGAGCCAGCAAGCTCGTCAAATTTGGCAGCGATTTCGACACTGCCAAGCGGATCTTCAGGATCACCCTTTCTGGTTTCCTGCAGGCGCTCGAAAACGCGACCGTCACGCAAAGTGACCTTGATCCTGGCCATACGCTGACGGGGATAGAGGTCCGACAATGTGGCATCCTCTTCAACGGCGATCACTTGCATGAGCGCCCTTATCTCCTTGTTTGCCAAGGCATCATCATCGAACGCGCGCAGACGGACGTTACCGAGCAAGAGATCGGCGGCAAGGCAATATTGGACACTGAACCTGGCCTCCTGAGCGGTTTCGGGCTTGCTCCTGTCGCACATGCGTTTGGTAGCTCCGTATCCGCTGACATGGATCGAAGAAATATCCGCGTTGTTGAAGCCGGCTTGCGCCCTCAGGACCCGCAATCCATCTATCGACGGGAAGATGTGGCCACAGCATCCATGGTTCTTGACGGTTATCCGTTCGATTGGCGTCCACTTGCCAAGCCCCTCCAACGCTGCCGCCCAATCTCCGCACGAGTTGCTTGTCGCAGCTGCAAAGCCCGAACGGCCGTGAAGGGCTTCCACGGAGCCGGTCATACCTCTGGCTGCAGCAAAAGCCGCCAGCATTCCCGCTTCTGCGGCATGCCCGGCATGCAGTGCCTTTGCCATGCCGACATCGGAAAGATTTTGCTGGTGGCCGCCTGCAAAGCTGGTGGCGAGGGAAATGGCATGGGCGATTACCTCGACGTCGCAATCCAGGAGCAGTGCACAGGCAACCGCCGCGCCGATCGTGCCAACGGTTGAAGTGGTATGCCAATATTCATAGTGACTTGGCTGGATGGCGAGCGAAATCCTGCAGCCGACCTCATATCCGCCTATGATCGCCCGATGCAGATCGTCCAAGGACAGATCGTGATACTGGGCTAACGCCAGGGCTGCAGATATTGTCGGGCTGCCGGGATGATAGCCTCCATCTCGGAAAATGTCGTCGAACTCGACAATATGGCTGCTGGTTGCATTGAGAAGGGCTGCCGTCCTTGGCGGCTTTCTGCTGTTGTCGATATAGCAGATTGCGCCACTCGCCGTAGACTGATCTTGAAAAACGTCAAGCAACAAGCGCGCCGGACGCTGCTGGCGCCCCGCCAGGGTGGTTGCGAACCAATCGAGGATCGCATGGCGCACCGCCTGACGAGTATTGTCGCCGACGAGAGCCGATTTCCACGACGCCGCTTGGGCGGCTAAGCAAAGCTGAGGATTGTCAGGCAATTAGCGCCTCCCTAAAGTCCCATGCAACTACCGCTTCATGGCGTAATTAAACCCGAACGAGACTCTTTTCCGAACTCTCGGAGCCATCGTTCATGCGATTGGCAGGAGGTGTGCCTTTGACATTTCCAGCATATGCATCGGCCCTCCGCGGAAACGGGGGAAGCCGTAGCCGTTGATCATGACGACATCGATATCGGCGGCGCTCTCGGCGATCTGTTCTTCCAGGATGGCCAGCCCCTCGCGTTGCATAGTCTGCAGGATCCGCGTGATAATTTCGGCACCTGTGAATGGTCTGCGTTGACATCCCGCCTTTCGGCTTTCATCGAGAATGATCTCGATGACCTCAGCGTCAGGTTCGGGACGTCCGTGGGAATAGTCGTACCAACCCCTGCCTGCCTTACGTCCGAGGCGCCCCGCCTCGCATAATCTGTCGGCTATGCAGGCCGCCCTCCCTTCGGACAGCTTTTCAGATCTCTTCGCCTTCCTTTGGGCCCAGGCAATATCGAGACCGCTCATGTCCTGCACTTCGAATATTCCCATCGCAAAGCCGAATTCGCGCATGGCGGCATCGACGTCGGAGGGAGTTGCGCCCTCCTCCAGCATCAACTCGCATTCACGACGATACGACGCCATGATACGGTTGCCGATGAACCCGTCGCATACCCGCGAAACGACTGCGATCTTCTGAAGATGCTTTGCCAGCGCGCCGGCGGTAGCGAGCGCTCGCTCGCCCGTGACGCGCCCTCGTACGACCTCGAGGAGCTTCATGACGTGGGCGGGCGAGAAAAAATGCAAGCCCAGCACACGTTCCGGATATCGGGTCGAGGCTGCAATGGCGTCTACATCGAGGTAGGACGTATTCGTTGCGAGAACCGCATTCGGCGACATGACGGCATCGAGCCTCTCAAATACCGACGTCTTCACATTCATGTCCTCGAATACTGCCTCTATTACCAGCTCACAGTCCTTCAGCGCCTCCAAGGAATTACGGCAGACGAGTCGGCCCAAGGCCTCCGCATCTTTTCCTTTCGCCACTGCTCCACGCCTTGCGCTTTCACCGATCGTCTCCCGGACCCTTTCAAGCGCGCGCGCCACCGCCCCGTTATCCTGCTCGACCAGGATCACCTTGGAGCCGGCGAGAAGAAACGCCGTTGCAATTGCCGCGCCCATCGTACCCCCGCCGATGATACCAATATGACGGAGATCGGCAGGGTCGGCGGCGATCGCCTTCAGGCTCCTTCCAGCCGCACGCTCGGCAAAAAAGACGTGCCTCAGCGCCCGCGACTCCTCCCTATCCGCAAGACGCAAAAAGCGCTCGCGCTCGTTTTCAAGCGCAATTTCCGGCTGGAGAAGCATAGCCTCTTTCAGAGCAGCAAGGGCTTCCAACGGAGCGTTGGCGCCTCTCGCTTTCGAGCGGATTGCCTTTTCCTGTTCCTCCCAATTGATATCGGCAGATATCAGAACCGGTCGCTCCAGCAACGAAGCCCTACCCGCGCTTGCCAAATTGATCGCCAATGCCGCTGCCGCGTCTTCGATGCTGCCGCCGGGAATGTCGTCCACCAATCCCCATTCAAGGGCCTGGGTCGCAGATATCGGCTTGCCGCTTGTCGCCATTGTTATGGCGTGTTGCATTGGAATGAGACGCGGCAGGCGGACGGTGCCGCCCGCGCCGGGGATAACGCCAAGTGTTACCTCAGGAAGACCCAATTTTGCTCCCGCTGCCGCGACGCGGCCGTGACAGGCCATGGCGAGCTCCAGACCGCCGCCGAGGACGCTGCCGTGAAGCGCAGCAACCCAAGGGCGCCGAGAACTTGCTATCTCGTTGAGAATGTCCGGCAGATATGGTTTCTGCGGCTTTCCAAGTTCATTGATGTCGGCTCCGGCGACAAAGGTTCGACCAACGCCACGAAGCACAATGGCGATCGCTTCCTTTGAGGTCTCGATCTCGCGAACCACTTCGAGCAGCCGTTGGCGTACCGGTTGAACGAGCGCATTAACAGGCGGATTATTGATGGTGACGAAGACGATGCCGTCATGGATGTCAAAACCTATCAATGCCAATGGTATTCTCCCATTATTGTAATGGCTTCGGCCAAAGCACCGACGTCATCGCGCGTACTGTGTTTTTGCATGGCAGTTTGGTCCGCCTGCCCCGCTTGCTCGACGTCGAGAACATTGGCTCGCACTGAGCCTGCATGCACGGCAGCCGCGGCCGGCTTTGCATGTTATTGAAGGAGACCCTTCACCGCCTGTTCCGAGTAGCTGCTATCGAAGTAACTTTCAGGCGAACCTGCAATTGCACTGCCTTGAAGATCACTCAGGAATTTTATGACTCGCGAAATGGTCTCGGCCTTCAGCGTGGGTGTTTCAGGGTAGGTCCCGAGGTTTGACTTCCAGGCAGCTTCGAACACTGCGTCCGGGGTCGATTCAAAGCGGCTACGCACGGCTGCCTTTGCTTTTTCCGGTTCCTTGCGGATCATATTATCCGCCTTTGCGATCGCACGGAGGAACTTCACGGCCAGATCGCGGTGCTGGCTCAACCATTCCTCTCTCGCCGAAATGGCTATCGAGGGGTAGCCTGCCAACGGCTCGTACTGCCCGGCCGACATGTCGATGAGAAGCTTACCCTTGTGGTCCAGAACGGCGATGTCGGACGCCGGCGATGACAGGGCGAAACCATCGATACGATTGCGGGCGAATGATGCGAGCATCGCCCCGCTGTCATTCATGTAAAGCAGGCTCATGTCGCTTTCTGGAGATAGTCTTGCTGCAGCCGCCAAATGGCGTACGAGGAAGTCGGCGCTACCGCCCGAGCCGGCCGCCGCGATGCGAAGACCCTTGAGTGCTGCAAGCCGCTTATCCATGGGCATATCCGCAGTGAGCCCGATACGGTTTGCCGTTTCCTCGGTCACGACGATATTGCTGGCATATTGGCCTATCATCGCGCCTATGAGCTTGACCGGAGCGCCTTTCTCTTTGGCGTTGATCGCATTCTGTACGGCACAGGAGCAAATATCGACGCTCTTTGAGACAAGGCCCGACATGGCCGCTCCGCCTCCCTTGAACTTGATCAGTTCGACATCAAGCCCCTCCTCCTTGAAAATACCGCCATCCGCCGCAACGAACAGGGGAAGGTGAACGAAGCCATCTGTTCCGAGACCGACGTTGATCGTTTCCGACGCTCGCACGGGGTTGCCGATGAAACCGGCGGCAAACATGAGGGCAATGATAATTGAGCGATAATTCATGGCTTCCTCCCAATGAATTTTGGATGTGGTCTGATCTGCCGATCACCTCGACTAGATCGTCAGCTCTCGCTCATTCGCCACCGTTTTCCATGGCATGAGCAGCTTTTCGGCAAATTTGACGGCTGCCTGCAGGCACAGCGCCAGAAAGATAATCGCGATCAAGGCTGCGAAAACGCCACCAGTATCGAGCTGCCCCGCGGCGTCTTGAAGCAGGTAGCCGAGACCGCGATTGGACGCCATGATTTCACCGACGATGGCGCCAATCAGCGCATAGGGAACGGAAAGCTTGAGCCCGGTGAAAACCCACTGGATCGCGGAGGGCATGATGACCTTGGTCACCAGATGGCGTTCCTTTGCACCCATGAGGCGCAGTATTTCGACGAGTTCGCCGCTGACGCTTCGAACGCCGCTGTAAGTGTTGAGGAATACGAGAAAGAAGACGATCGCAGCAGTCAGAATGATCTTCATCTCCATCCCGATGCCGAACCACATGATGAAAAGCGGCGCGAGCGCGACCTTCGGAAGGCTATAGAGCGATATGAGAATAGGATCGAGCAACTGGGCCAGCGTTTCGTTCCGACCGAGAAGGAGGCCGACCGTTATACCGACGCTTGCTCCCACGATAAAGCCGCCGAGTGTCTCGACCAGCGTAATCCAGCCGTGCGCAAAGAGGCGCCCCGTTATCACCAGTGTCCAGAAGCGTTCGGCCACTTCCATCGGGCTACTGACGAAGAAGGGATCGGCAAACGTGCCCGATGCGAATTGCCATATGACCAGCAAGGTCAGTATTAAAACAATCCTGCCCAAGAATATGTTCATGATAGTTTCCTCCCGATCGTTCGGTGCGACAAACGCCAAGTCATGGCAAACGTCTCAGTGCTTGTCCTCAATTGACGGTGAGAGGATATCCCAGAGGTCGGCACAGAGTTTTTGGTAGGTCGTATCCTTGCGAAGCGCGAGGATCGACCGCTCGCGGGGCAGAGGAACTTCGAAGTCCTTGACGATTGTCCCCGGACGTCCGGAGAACACGAGACAGCGATCGCCAAGCGCAATAGCCTCGTCAATGTCATGCGTTACGAAAAGAACCGTCTTCTTCAACCTTCTGGAAAGTTGAAACAATTCAGTTTGCATCTTTATCCTGAGCTGTGCGTCAAGAGCTGCGAAAGGCTCGTCCAGAAGCAGCGTTTCGGGATCATAGGCCAGAAGCCTCGCAAGGGCCGCGCGCTTTCGCATACCGCCCGACAATTGGCTCGGATAGGACTGAACGAATTGTGTCAGCCCCACGAGATCAACGAGTTCTTCAACTCTCGCCTTCCTGTCGGCCTTGGCCATCCCATTTATCTCAAGAGGGACGGAAATATTGCCAGCAACAGTTCGCCACGGGAGAAGATGATCGCTTTGGGTCATGTACCCGGTGCGGCCGTTCACGTCGGTGATCGGCACCCCTCGATACAGGACGGAGCCGACCGTGGGAGAAAGCAATCCCGCCGTCAAATTGAGCATGGTAGATTTGCCGCATCCGGAAGGACCGACGATGGTCACGATCTGACCTTCCGATATGTCGACATTGATGTCCCTGGTCGCCTGGATTTCAGCTTGACCGGCTTTGAAAGTCTTGCCTACGCCCATAAAGGAAATGACACTGTCGTTGACACATTCCAGCGGAGAAGCAGAAATCGTCTTTTTGGTTCTGTCCGTGGCCAACATAACTCCTCCCAATCCATTTCGATCACATAGCGCACGGATACCAACAGCTTCAGCTCTCCCTGCCCATCAGAAATATCTCGACGAGCGGGTACAACGGCTTGACGAAGCGTCCGACCGTGTCGTGATCCTCTCAGACCAAGGGCTTAAAAAGTCTGGCGCACTGGGTGCCTCCCCGCTCCTGCCGCCAGACGCCTCGTCAAAAACAATGGTAGCGTCGTTGGGAAATGGTGCCTTTCCCCCCGATACGAGGCAACCAACTTTCCCGATCTCCTTGCCCAATCAAAAGTTGGCCATCATATCGAGCAACGGCCTGTCCGGACTTTCGACAGATCAATCTCAGTTCCTTATCTACGAGTGCTAATTGCGTGATGACAAAGCTGAATTAGACCGTGTTGCACGGATCAGGTCGTAATCAGCATCTAGCCTTTCGGCAAATGATCAGCTGACACGCCCGTAGTTGGCCCGCCCGAAGTCGGACATGCGGTTCAGCGCGTTAGCGGCGATGTGCGTTTCGGTGGTCTGGTTTTCGATGTTCCTGGCATGCAGGCGATCGCCGATGACCGACTTCCAGCGCCCTATCTGAGTTTCGATCCGGGATCTCTGGTTGTAGCCGGTCGCAGCCTGCCAGGCCATCCAGCCGTGTTTTGCGATATGCTCGATATGCTGGTTCCGCTGGTAATTGCCGCCGGGAACAGCGTTCTTCGGAGGCGGGACGACGACATCGACCTCGTATCCGAAAGCGGCCGCCAGGCAATCTGAAACGCCAGAGCCATCATAGGCGCCGTCTGCCAGAAACCGACCTACTGGTGCGTCGACAGGTCCAAGAAGAGCATCGTAACGTTAACAGGCGAGGAGCAGATGGGTGGCGGCAGACATCGCTCATGCGTGAGCGATTTTCGTCCACAAGTTCATCGCTGCGGCACGCAGTTTGCGGGAATGGCTGAAGGGGATGTCATTGTGCGGGATGTGGAACAGGTTGGCAATTGGATCATGGATGGAGACGAAGCGTTGCAGATGCCCCTGTGACTTGAAGCGCTTCACGATCCGCTCTCGCCGCCGGACTGGTTGGTGGGAATTCTCCGCCCGTTTGTTAAGGCCCTTGTGGGGGGCGATGATCGACACCGGGCATGATCTCCCGCTTTGCAGCGCCGTAGGATCGAAGCTTGTCCGTGATCATCACCCGCGGCGCCCGGCCGTGGCTCTTCAAGAGCTTGCGCAGCAGGCGCTTGGCCGCTTTGGCATTGCGGCGGCTTTGCACGACAACGTCCAGGACGAAGCCGTCGTGATCCACGGCGCGCCACAGCCAGTGCTTGTTGCCCCGGATCTCGATGACTGCCTCATCGAGGTGCCACTTGTCGCCAAACTTGCCTGTTGAACGCCGGCGGATCTCGTTGGCAAAAGTACGGCCGAATTTTTCCACCCACAATCGGACCGTCTGATGCGAGACAATGATCCCGCGAGCAGTCAGCATATCCTCGACCATCCGCAGGCTGAGAGGGAAAAGGAAATAAAGCCACACCGCGTGGACAATGATTTCGGCGGGAAAGCGATGGCGACGGTACAGAGGATCACGGGCAAGTCTGGTCATGCCGCCAATTCACACATTTTGATCGCCGCCCGGTTAATGTGACAGTGCCATCCTTATTGCAGCGGTGATGTTACCGCTGTTCCTGTTTCTCGTATTCGCGGCGGCGGATGCGTTGGGCTTTCGTTCGCCGACCGCGTCCTTGGGGTAGCCGTCCACGCGGTGATAATCGAGTTCGCCATAGGTAGCGTCGTTAACGTCGTTGGCGGCTTCGCAATAGTTGCCTTGGCGATCTGGGGAAACTTGTATTTTCCGGAGACGGCGCACCGGCTCCTGTCGCTCATCCTTATTCCCGTCGGTTTGTGGCGCGTGTGGCGGGGTGTGGTGATCTGGATTTCGGGTGATCGGACGCAGCCATCGTCCGATCAAGCAAAAAAATCAGGCGAGGCGCTGAGACCGTTTAGGGGCATAGGGCTGAGAGGGTCACTTGAACTGGTGGAGTTGGAGCCTTCGAATGGTCCGCAATGCCTTCGGGGAGTGTTACTCGGAGCGGGCGCGGCTGTCCCCCAAAAATACCCAAACTCCGGATTGAAAAAGGCCGCCACACCGGGCCTCCGTCATCCCGCCGGATCTTCGCTATGCGAAAATTCCCCCAAATGCCAAAAATCGAGGTAACCGCCCTCAGCTCGAAGATTGGTGTTAAATTCCGTCATGACTTGCGCCGCGGGGGTCAAGTCACGACGGAACCCAACAGTTCTGGCCGTTTCCAGGCCGTCAAAAGCATATCGATGAAACGGTCTGCTGCGGGGGACAGGGTGGCACTCCTGCGTCTGACAATGCCGATCGTCCGGGTGACGACAGGATTGACGATCGGGCGGGTGACGAGAAACGGATGCTCCTCCTGCGGCGTTGCCAGCCTTGGAAGCACGGAAATTCCCAATCCCGCCTCGACCAGTCCCAGAGAGGTATTCAAATGGGTGACCTCATAGAACCAGTTGAGCCTCAGATTCGCCCGGGCGAGCGCCGCGTCAAGAAGTGTGCGGTTGCCGCTGGAGCGATCGACCACAACAAGTGGGTGGCCCTCGAGCTGGTTCCAGTGGATCTCGTCAAAGGCGGCAAGCGGATGGTCTTTGCGCATGGCCAGCACGAATGGATCGTCGATCAACGGCTCGAACGATAGATCCGGATCGGAATTGCCCATCAAATTAATACCGAACTCGACTTCTCCTCGAGCCACCGCTTGTAGCCCCTCATTGGCGGTCAGATCCCGGATCCTCAGCCGTATGTGAGGATAGTCGCGGCCAAAGGTGCGAATAACGGTCGGGAGGAAGTAGAAGGCGGCGGTCGGTACGCAGGCCATCGTTATCAGTCCGCGACGCTGTGATCCACTGTCCTTGATGGCAAACAGCGAGCCGTCGAATTCCTCCAGCATGCGCCGAACGAGTGGGATCATCTCTTGACCGGTGGCCGTCGGCGCCACATGGCGTGTGGTCCTGTCGAGCAGCGGCGCGCCGATCGATTGTTCCAGTTTCTGGATGCGGCGCGTCAAAGCCGGCTGAGAGATGTGTAAGGCTTCCGCGGCCCGATGAAAGCTTTCGAGCTCGACCACGGCCTGGAATGCGCGAAGGTCCAAAATCTCGCAATTGATGCTCATAATGAAATAATCCTTCCGAAAATTGCATTTCACAAATAACCCGCTCTTGCGCATATTGCAACAAGCCGGTGGATTGATCCACTTTATGAAACTTAGAAGGTTTGTTATGAACGATTTGGTGCGGATTCCTTGCGTCTTGATGCGCGGCGGAACCTCTCGGGGGCCGTTCTTTCTGAGCGCGGACCTGCCGTCGGACGCCGCCAGCCGCGATGCGGCTTTACTGTCGATCATGGGGTCGGGCCATCCGTTGCAAATCGATGGCATAGGTGGCGGAAATCCCGTTACCTCGAAGGTAGCGATCATCGGTCCGCCAAGCGTCGCCGGCGCCGATGTCGACTATCTATTCGCTCAGGTCCGGACCGACCGGCAGATCGTCGATTACTCGCCGAATTGCGGAAATATGCTGGCGGCCGTCGGGCCCTTTTCGATCGAAGCCGGTTTGGTAAAAGCCCGGGAGACGGAAACGCTCGTGCGTATCCATAATGTCAACACCGGCAAGGTGATCGAGGCGAAAGTGCCGACCCGCAACGGCGAGGTGATCTATCTCGGCGATGCCTCGATCGACGGCGTACCGGGGCTTGCCGCGCCGATCGCACTCACCTTTCTCGACGCCGCGGGCGCCAAGACCGGCAAGCTGCTCCCAAGCGGCAACGCATCGGATATCATTGACGGTCTGAGGGCGACGATCATCGATTGCGCCATACCCATGGTGCTGATGCGCGCCGCCGATCTCGGTGTAACCGGATATGAAGACGCCGCCACGCTATCCGGAAATGAAGAGCTCATCGCGCGCATGTCGGCGATCCGCATTCAGGCCGGTGAGATCATGGGCATGGGCGATGTGTCCGACAAGGTCATTCCGAAGCCGGTCCTGATCGCGCCGCCGCAGAAGGGCGGTACGCTTGCGGTTCGTTATTTCATGCCGAACGACTGCCATCCGGCCCTTGCGACGACAGGTGCGGTCGGCATAGCAACTGCGGTTGTCACGCCGGGGACGATTACCGCCGATCTTGTGGGCGGCGCATCTCTTCCGACGACCGTGCGACTTGAACATCCGAGCGGCCGTCTCGACGTCGAACTGGAGACGCGCGGCGGTTCGACCATCGCCGGTCTCGTACGGACAGCGCGTCGCCTTTTCGAGGGCTACGCGTTTGCCAAGCCCGCCGAGTTTGTCGAACACGCGGCTTAGACCATTACCAATCGATCCGGTGAGGACCGGATATAGTCAGGGAGGAAATTCCATGCGCAATTATCTGCTCGCGGCAACCGCCATCATGGTGCTTGCCAGCGTCGCCCATGCCGAACCGGTTCGGATGAGCGTCGGCTCCTATAATCTCAACAACCTGCCATTCCCCATCGCCGAAAGCCTCGGCTTCTACAAGGAAGAGGGGCTGGAGGTGACCACGGAGAACTTCGCTCAGGGTGGCTCCAAGGTTCTGCAGGCCCTTGTCGCCGGCTCGACCGACGTTGCCGTCGGCTTTTATGATCACACGATCCAGATGCAGTCGCAGAGCAAGCATGTCGTCGGCTTCGTTCAGCTGGCCCGCAATTCGGGGCTGGTCCTCGTCGGAAAGAACGACACCGATTTCGATCCGGCCAAGCCGGCAACGATCAAGGGAAAGAGCATCGGCATCACGGCGCCGGGCTCATCCTCCGATTTCTTCATTCGTTACTATCTTCAGCAGCACGGCTTGACGGAAGACGACATCTCGATCATCGGCGTCGGCTCCGGCGCTGCCGCAGTGGCGGCCTTGCAGCAGGGGAAGGTCGATCTTCTTGTCAATTACGATCCGGCCGCGACGATCGTCGTCGAGCGCGGCATTGGCAAGATCCTGATCGACGCTCGCAGCGATGAGGGCGCCAAGGCCGTCTATGGCGGTATCTATCCGACCTCGGTTCTCTATGCCAATCAGGCCTATATCGAGGCCCATCCGGAGGTGATCCAGAAGGTCACCAACGCCACGGTCAAGGCACTGCATTGGATGAGAAATCACTCAGCAGCCGAAATCGTCGAGCAGCTCCCTGACGATTTCGTCTCCGGCGACAAGGCGACCTACATCAAGGCGGTCGAGAACGCAAAAGCGATCTTCTCGAAGGACGGCCTGTTCGTCGCGCAAGATACCGAGACGCCGCTCGCCGTTCTCAAGAGCTTCAACGAGAGCGTCCACAAGGCAACAATCGATCTCAATGCCACCTACACGAACAAGTTCGTAGAGGCCGCAGCCCAGCGCGCCGCCAACTAAGAGGCCTCCAATGTCAGTGACAGCAAGGAAAATTCAGGCTGTGCCCCAATCAAACCCGACACCCATGGTTTCCATCAGCGGCGTCACCATGGCGTTCGGATCATTCGTGGCCGTCGAAAACGTCAACCTGGCGGTCGGCGACGGAGAATTTCTCTCCATCGTCGGACCGACGGGCTGTGGCAAGTCCACCATCCTCAACGCCATCGCCGGCCTTTTGAAGCCTTCGGTAGGCGAGGTCTCGATCGACGGCGCCGCAGTGAAGGGCGTCCAGAACAATATCGGCTATCTCTTCCAGCAGGACGCACTCCTTCCCTGGAAGACGGCTTATGAGAACGTCGAGCTTGGTCTGAGGTTTCGTGGCGTGTCCGCCGGCGAACGGCGTGAGAAGGTCATGGGATGGCTTGAAAAGGTCGGCCTCAAGGGCTTTGAAGCCCGCTTTCCGCACCAGCTTTCCGGCGGGCAGCGCAAACGCGTGCAGATGGCGCAGGCCTTGATCACCGAGCCCAAGGTCATCCTCATGGACGAGCCGTTTTCGGCGCTGGACATCCACACTCGCCATCTCATGCAGAACGAGCTTCTCAAGCTGTGGCAGGAAGATCGCCGCGCCGTGGTCATGATCACGCATGATCTCGAGGAGGCGATTGCACTCGGCGATCGTGTCGTCGTTCTCGCCGCCGGCCCCAGGAGCCGGGTAATCGAGACCTTCGGCGTCGATCTGGAACGGCCGCGCGATGTCGCAGAAATCAAACTAGACCCGAAATTCATGACCCTTTATCGCGACATTTGGGCGTCGCTGCGCGGCGAAGTGGAGAAAAGCTATGCAGGCCATTAACGTTCGTCTCATCCAGATAGCGCTTCTGGCGATCATCCTTGGTGGCTGGCAATTCGGGGTTTCGTCCGGGGTAATCGACCGCTTCTTCTTTCCGGCGCCATTGGACATCGTCAAACAGGTTACGACCTGGATCAGTGATCACGGCTTCTACAAACATGTCGGCATCACGCTCGGCGAGACCGTTCTTGGCTACCTGATCGGGACC
This sequence comes from Rhizobium sp. RCC_161_2, assembly GCF_041355235.1. Taxonomy (NCBI): domain Bacteria; kingdom Pseudomonadati; phylum Pseudomonadota; class Alphaproteobacteria; order Hyphomicrobiales; family Rhizobiaceae; genus Rhizobium; species Rhizobium sp. RCC_161_2. The sequence continues at coordinate 92,782 of NZ_JBFUPL010000006.1, forward strand.
GGTCTCGGCGTGGCGGCGGGCGTCTGGCTTGGCCTCAGCCCGTTCGTCGCCAGAGTTCTTGATCCTTTCATCAAGGCCGTAAACGCAATCCCGCGCGTCGTGCTCGCTCCCATCTTCGTTCTCTGGCTGGGGCTCGGCCTCTGGTCGAAGGTCGCACTGGCGGTCACGCTGGTCTTCTTCGTCACATTCTTCAACGCGATGCAGGGCGTCCGCGAAGTCAACCCGGTCATCCTGTCCAATACCCGCATCCTCGGCGCCAAGCGTTCCGACCTGCTTCGCCACGTCTATTTCCCGGCCGCTGCGACCTGGATCCTGTCGTCGCTGCGTACCTCCGTCGGCTTTGCCGTCGTCGGCGCGATCATCGGCGAATATCTCGGCGCATCGGCGGGTCTCGGCTACCTCATCGCCCGCTCGGAAGGCAATTTCGATGCCGTCGGTGTTTTCGCAGGCATCATCATTCTCGCCGTCTTCGTTCTGATCATCGACCTGATCCTCGATGTCATCGAAAGGAAGCTCATCACCTGGCGTCCGAACGCCGGCGAAGAGCGTCCCGCCTGAGTTCACTCTCCGAGAAATTAAGGAGGGCAGCCTGACTGGATGCCCTCCTGTTGAATTCCGCCCTGTTGACCCGTTCATCCTCTTGGCGTTGAACCGAACTATGACGCCGTCGCCACTCACAGCGTCGTCAATCGGCCCTTTAATTGCGGGATCTAGTCAAGCCTGTTTTGTCCGTGCCGGGGCCATGATACTTTTCGAGGTCACGGCCTCATGATGATGTTCGTCTCGGATGACCGCTATCATCGACGACCACAAGCAGAGCCGGGTCTAAGAGCTAATGCCGTGGAATTACCGGATCGGATAAAATTAAGCTAACCAGGCCGAAGGAGTTCGCCCGCAATCGGATATACGCGGCAACGGCAAGCCTCGAACATCTCGTACTAGCACAACCCTGAACTCAATCGGTCTCGCACACGCCCAAGGGCCGCTCGACACTCTTATCAGAACGTCTGCCACGACGGCTTCTCATGCGGTCGGGAATCGTATTCCTCACGTGAAGTCCGAAACTGATCCGAGTTTTCGACGACCCACGTCCAAAGCGGGATCATGCGGAGCAGTAACCCCATTCCCAGCTCGGTAAGCTCGTATTCCACGCGTGGCGGCATCTCCACGAGATCATAGCGTGTGACCAGCCCATCTCTCTCAAGCTGTCGGAGAGTGCGTGTGAGCATCCTCTGAGTGACGCCGTGCATTCTGCGGCCGATATCCGCATGGCGCAGGCGGCCATACACACCCAACGTATGGATGACACCCAGCGACCAGCGGTTTCCTGCGTGGGTCAGCACTTCGCGTCTTACGCCGTCTTCGTCTTCGCGAAGACCATCGCAGACGGCTTGAGAGTAGCTGAGGATTTCATCTCTAGTCAGTGTCCTGCCCTCCGGTATCACGCGTGTACCTTCTTACGACCGCTTTTGAAAGATGCCACTTACCGGTCATATCAACGATGAGATTAGGAAGGATTTCCAAAATGAACTCTTCGCGAACAGTAAAGGCACAGTCGATCCTGGTTATTGGTGCCGGAGAACTTGGCATGCCGGTTCTCCGCAATCTAGCGCGTAAAGCCGAAAGTCATGAAGGGACAACGATCAGCGTCCTGTTGCGAGCCGCGACAGTCGAATCCAACGACCCGGTAAAACAGCGTGATGTCTCCGAAATACGCGAACTGGGGATCGAGATCGTACCGGGCGATATCCTTGCTGCTTCAATAAGCGAGCTGGCAGCGATCTTTGCGCCTTATGATACGGTGATCGGATGCGCAGGCTTTTCAGCTGGCAGAAACACTCCAATGAAACTCGCAAGGGCTGCGCTGGAAGCCAACCTCAAGCGGTATTTCCCCTGGCAGTTTGGCGTCGATTTCGACATCATAGGTCGTGGCAGCCCTCAGGACCTGTTCGACGCTCAGATCGATGTACGTGAACTCCTGCGTGGCCAGGACAAAACGGACTGGGTGGTGATCTCCACTGGAATGTTCACGAGCTTCTTGTTCGAGCCGATATTTGAGGTCGTCGATCTCGAAAAGAACGTGGTCAACGCGCTGGGCAGCCTGGATACAGAAGTCACGCTGACGACCCCTGATGATATCGGTGCCTTGACCGCAGAGGTAGTCTTTGCTCAACCGACGATCCGCAACGAGATCGTCTACCTTGCTGGTGACACGGTGACGTACGGCGAGGTTGCTGAGAAGCTTCGGAAGGTGCTTGGGCGTTCATTTACAAAAGCGGAATGGACAGTTCCTCAGCTCAAATCAGATCTTGCACAGGACCCTGACAACCACATCAAGAAATATCGGGCGGTCTTTGCGGAAGGTAAGGGCGTGGCATGGCCGAAGCACGACAGCTTTAACGAGCGAAATGGCATCAATGTCACGACCGCCGAAGAGTGGATCAGGAAAAATCTTCGCTCCTAAGGGCGATGCGGCTCGGCGGGGACAAGAACCCGCCGAGCCCATTTTACGTGGATTGCGGAGTGAAAATGCATCTGAGGCGGGTCGCCGCTTCTTTCCGCCGCTTTCGTCAATGGCTGAACGCGACCATCACCCCGATGATCCGCTCCATCGGGGCGCGGACCTTCGAGGACGTTGCCGAGCGGTTGCCGATGGTCATCGAAGAAGTCTGCAATGCCAAGCGGCTACACTCTGCCCTTGGCTATAGATCGCCAATGGAATTTGAAACCCAACTTGCCCAGCAAGCGGCTTACTTTGAAGCTCCTCGCTGGTCCAGCCCCAGGGGTTCACTCCATGATCGCCAGCCCCACTCGAATTCGGTCATCCTACAGGGGAGCGAATTGCATTGTCCGGCAGGCGTAGTCCCTGCTCGTCAAATCGATGGAGATGATTCATGTCGGGTGTCATATAAACCGTCTCGCCAGGTTTGATTTCCTGATGCCCGACGACCCGAATGACGAGTTCTCCTACATCGGATTGCACATATGCGATCGTCTCGTTGCCAAGGTGCTCGACCACGCGTAGCCTGCCGGTCCAGGTGCCTCCTTCGCTCCCAACGTCAATATGTTCAGGACGAATACCTATCGTGCTGGCGCCGTACGCTCGGGCGGCGTCGCCCGCGATCAGGTTCATTTTCGGCGAACCGATGAAGGTCGCAACGAACTCGGTTCTAGGTTCGCTGTACAAGTCCATCGGCGCGCCGACTTGTTCGATACGGCCGGCGTTCATGACCACGATCTGATCGGCGAGTGTCATCGCCTCGACCTGATCATGGGTCACGTAGATCATCGTGGCTTTTAGGCGCTGATGAAGATCGGCGAGTTCAACCCGCATCTGGCTACGCAAGGCTGCGTCGAGGTTCGACAATGGTTCATCGAACAGGAAGACCTCCGGATTTCGCACGATGGAGCGACCGATGGCGACGCGCTGTCGTTGCCCGCCCGAGAGTGCTGCCGGCTTTCTCTGCAGGAGGGATTTCAGATGCAGGATCTCGGCTGCGGATGCAACGCGGGCCCGACGCTCGTCTTCCGGTACCTTTGCAAGCCTGAGGCCAAAATCGATATTTTGCTCCACCGTCATATGTGGAAACAACGCATAGGACTGAAAGACCATCGAAATGCCGCGTTTGGACGGCTCCGTGTCCGTGACGTCTCGCCCACCGATGGCGATCAAGCCTCGTGTCGGCTTTTCCAGCCCGGCGATCATGCGCAGCAGCGTCGATTTTCCGCATCCGGATGGCCCGACAAGGACCGTAAACGAACCGTCTGGTACCCGAAGGGTCAAATTCGGGATCGTTTCAACGGTACCGAAGGTCTTGTTGATGTCGTTTAGAATTACGTCAGCCATGTCTTCCTCCGGGTTTTATTGGTTGCGCTCACAATGATCATCCCTTCACCGCACCGCCGGTTAATCCGGCGACGATGTACTTCTGCGCGGCGACGAAGAAGATGATTGCTGGCAGTATGGTGAGCGAGATAAACGCAAGGATACGGTTCCACTCCACCAGGTATTCGCCTCTGAATTGCATCATGCCAAGTGGCCAGGTGAAGAGATCACGTGAGTTGATGACGACCAGCGGCAGCAGGAAATTGTTCCAGCTTTGCACAAACACGAAGACGCCGACTGTCGCGAGAATGGGCGTGGAAAGCGGCAGAGTGAATTGAAAGAAGAAGCGGATGTAGCCGCAGCCTTCCACATAGGCGGCTTCAAAAAGCTCCTTTGGTAGCTGTTCGAAGAAAGTTTTGAACAGGAGGATGGATAGCGAAAGGCCAAAGGCGGTTTGTGGCAGGATCACAGCCCAGTAGCTGTCGAGCAATCCAAGGTCTCGAACTTTGATGAAGAGTGGCAGGATTGCTGTTGCGAACGGAAAGACCAGGCCGGCGAGCAGATAGGATTGGATCATGCGTGTGCCGAGAAAGTGGATCTGTGCGAACACATAGGCGGCGGCCGCGGCCACGATGAGGGTCAGAAAGACGGTCGAAAGAGAAATGAAGAGAGAATTACCCATATAGCGCCAGAAGCTCGGAGCGGTGATGAGCGCACCATAGAATTCCAGATTCCACTGGGAAGGCAGGCCGAAGGGGTTGCTACGGAGCTCGCCATTGGACTTGAAGCCTCCGAGTATGGCCACAGTCAGAGGCCCCAAAACGAAAGCGGTAAAGAGAAGAAGGATTGTCATGCGCCCGAGCGCCGGCAGAAAGCGGAAGCTAGTCATACGTCTTTCCTCTTCATGGTCGCACGTTGGTAGAAGATCGCCACACCGACAGCGCTGACGAACAGGATCACGCCGACGGCACTGCCAAAGCCGATACGCTGGCGGGTGAGGCCAAAGGAATAGAGATAGGTCACGATGGTGTGGGTCGAATTCGACGGGCCGCCGTTGGTGAGCGGGATCACGACGTCGAAGAGCTGCAAGGAGCCGACGATCGCGAAGAAGACCGAAACGCCGATCGCCGATTTGATCATGGGTACCTGGACATGCCGGATGACGTTCCATCGGCCTGCGCCTTCCAGACGTGCTGCCTCGAGCAGCTCCTTCGGCACGTTCTGCAGGGCGGCAACGTAGATCATCATGTGGAAGCCGAAATATTTCCAAACGACGACGACCGTAACGGCCGCAAATGCCCATTGCCGATCGGCCAGAATGAAAACAGGTTCCATGCCCAGTATTTTGAAGACTGCGGCAGCAACACCCGTATTGCCGTCGAAGACGAAACTCCAGATGAGCCCCGATGCAATCTCCGCCAGGATGTAGGGAAGAAAGAAGATAAGACGGAAGAGCGTGTTTGCTGGCGTCTTTTCGTAGACGAGCAGCGCCAGACCGAGCGCCAGCGGCAGCTGCACGAAAACTGAAACAATGAGGATAATGAGCGTGTTGACGACTGCGCGGTAGAAGATGTCGTGGCTCAGTACCTGTTTGAAGTTCAAGAGACCGATGAAGTCGGTAGGTGTGCCGTACCCGTTCCATTTGAACAGGCTGTAATAAGCGGCATCGAAAAGCGGCAGGGCCACGAACAGCGTGAACAGGATGAGCGCAGGTGGAAGCATCAGCAAAATCGCGCCATTTCCCGCCTTGAACAGGGAGCCAAGGCCGGCGTCGCTTTTGCCTTGCAAGGTGGTCAGGGTAGTCACATCCAAATCCTCCAGGGACCGGTTACGTCTGACGGCCGGGCGGCGATTGCTGCGCCCGGCCGCTTGCGGGTCAGTGGGTGGACCAGGCGTCCTGAACCGTCTTTGCCGCCTCTTCCGGTGTCGTCGCCCCCTGCGCCAGATCGGCGGCAACATCGTTGATTGTCGCACCGACATCCGCACCCAATTCCTGATCGAGGAAGAGCTGATGGTAGGTTGATGCACCGAGCGCCTCAGACATCTTGCGCATGAACGGATTGGTGATTGCCGTTTCCGCACCATTGGCTACGGGAATGAAGATGCCGGCAGCGCCGCCCTTCTTCTGGTTTTCCAGGCTTGACAGCGACTTGAGGAATTCGACGGCCTCGGGCGGCGCTCCCTTGATGACGGACCAGCCGGTAATTCCGCCAAAGGTGTCCGATGGCAGGCCATCGCCACCGGGAACAGCGGGGAAGCGGACCGTCGTCAGCTTGTCGTCGGGGACACCCTTGCCGGTCACGGAATTTTGCTTGGACGTGCCGTAGTCCCAGTCACCCATCAGGTGGAACAGCGCCTTGCCGTCGCCGAACTGGCCTGTGGCTTGCTCATAGGTCGTGTCCATGAAGCCCGGCTGGAACGGTTCCAAGGCAAGCAATTGCTTGAAGTCTTTACCGGCCTTGATGAACGGTCCGGCGGCAAACCCATCGTCTTTGCCCGCGATGGCGGCCGCCAACCCGGCCTTTCCTGCTTCCCTGAGCATGAGATAGCCGTAGTAGAAGTGGAGCGGCCACTTGTCTTTCCCACCCACGACAATCGGCGTTACGCCCGCGGCTTTGGCCTTTTTGACGGCGTCCAGAAAGTCGCTCCAGGTTTTGAGCGCCTCCGGGTTAATGCCGGCTTTCTGCGCGAGTTCCTTATTGGTCCAGAAGACGACATCGCTGGCGCCGAGCGGTACGCCGTAAACCTTGCCATTGACCGTGAAGGCCTGGACGCTTGCGGGCGACAGAGATGATGCCCAATTGCCTGTGAAGGATGCCGAAATATCTTCGAGCACACCCGCTGCGGCTTGATCCCGCAGGACGCCACCAGCCCAGGAAAAGATGATATCGGGTTTCTGGTTGGACTGAAGAAGCGTTGTCAGCTTCTGCTTATAGGCTTCGTTTGCCAGGTATTCGAAGACGACGTTAACGCCCGGATGCGTCGTCTCGAATTCCTTTACGATCGTGTCGTAATAAGCCTTTTCGTCTGCTGGAACTTCAGCGCGCAGCACGCGGACGGTGGTGTCCGCAAGCGCGGCAGAGCCAGTCAGAGCGAAGAGAAACACAGCCGTTGTAAAGCGGCGCACAGTAGATGCACGGTTCATAGAGTATCCTCCCTTTGGGTTGAAGCGGCCGGCTGCTCGATGCCGCCGGCTTGGTGTCAAAAGACCAAGGTGTTTATGGACTGCGGCTGGAGCGTCACGCTGACGGCCCCAACGTCACTTTCGAGCGTTACAGTTCGCTCGCTATCGAGGCGATTCTGGATCACATAGATCAGCGTGCCGTCGGGATTGCGAAAGGCGAGAGAATTCGCTGCCAGAGGCCCCGCCGTCTGCAGGACCTGTGCGCCTGGGCGCACATAGGCCGCGAAGTGCTTCATCACGTAGAATTCCGGATTGAAGGTCGCGCTGCGTGTTGCCGGATCGACGGTGATCATCGCGTTCTGCTCCCACCCCCAACTGCTTAACCCGCGTGGTTCGAGCACCATGTTCCAGTAGACATAGGCCTCCGAGCCATTCGATAGGTAGTGTTGAATGAGGTCGAACACGTAATGCGCGTAATCCCAGGTATTCGCGCCGTCGCCGCACTCGTTCTCCGTCTGCACGATCGGCAGGTCGGGATAGGCTTGGCGAGTACGCTGGACCGCGAATTTACCCGCCCACTGGAACCCCATACCCTTGACGAATCTCGCGGTCTGCGCGTCGGAAAGTATGGTTCCAGCCCAAGCGTTGAAGTCACCCCGCTCGACTGTGCCGGCCCAGATCTCGGTGCTGAGGCTTGCAGCCTGGAAGGCTGGTCCGAGATCGTCGCGAATGAAATCGCGCATCTTTGCGCCCGTCCATTTGCAAGACGGGAATTTCTGATCGGAGTTGGGCTCGTTCTGTACGTGAACCGCATCGATATGAATGCCGATGTCTTCATAAGCTTTCAAGAAGCGAACAAAATATTCGGCATAGGCTTTCCGGTAAGACGGCTCCCATACGAGTGTTCCGAAATTATAGGCCATCGGAAACTTCATCCAGGTCGGAGGGCTCCAGGGAGAAGCGAAGAGGTAGAGATCTTCGCCTCGCACCTTGCGTGCCGCCTCGATGTAGGGAATGAGATATTTGTGGTCGCGGGCGATGGAAAAATTTTCCATCGCAAAGTCACTTTCAGTTTCGTTGTGGCTGTACCAGCTTTCGGCATAGTCACTGGCGCCGATCGGCAGACGGCAATAATTGAACGCGCAGCCTTTTGCGCCAAACAGCTCTTCCAGAACTCCCAGACGATCGGCATCGTTCAGCAGCGCTAGCGCCTTCCAGCCGAGTTCGTTAAAGCAGCCACCGAAGCCCTTGAAATTTGCCGTGATGGCGTCACCAGCCCGAAGCGAAACCAGTTGGCTTGCGTCTGCGGCTTTTGTCGTGGTGGAGGCCCATTGTCGTGTTGGGCAGGACGAAATCCACTCGAAAGTCATGTCTTGATCCGTTTCTCTGGGCGCCGGCGAAGTGGGCGCGGCATAGCCTTGCCCATGGGCTCGTTCCCGAAGCCATGGGCTTGTAATGGTCCTCGATCCGGCGTGTCTTTGCCGATCAGCTGGTTCTGTTTGTCTGGAGTTCCTCCCAGACGCCAATTGGGCGTGTCCTCACACTGTCGCAATTGATCTAGGGAGGATATCTATCGCAATATAGGCGCATTTGCAATACTTCATTCACTGAATGAAGTAAGTTTAGGAGAGGTCATGAAACTCAAAGGCGATCAGAACACGACAAGGGCTTTGAACCGTCGCCTTGTGCTCAATTGCCTTCGACGTGAGGGGGCTTTGAGCCGCGTTGATATCATCGCCATGACCGGGCTCAGCCCCGCGGCGATCAGTGGCGTTGTTGGTGAGTTGATCAAGGAGGGCTTCGTCATCGAAGGCGAAGTCGGCCGCAGCAGTGGCGGCCGCAAGCCTATACTTGTCAGTATTGATTACGGCTGTCGCTATTCCCTGGGGCTGAAGCTGACCCAGGGCCGACTTGAAGCCACCTTGACGGATCTCTCCACAACACCGATCGGCGCATGGACCGTTTTGCTGTCCGAGCAAACGCCAGCAGCGGTGGCTGCGGCGGCACGACAAGCTGTCGAGCATCTCTTGCCTGACGAGAGTGAACGCAGAAAAAAGCTGATTGGGGTCGGCCTAGCCATGCCGGGGCTCATTGATGTCAAGCGTGGCGTCTGCCTTGTGTCGCACCGGTTCGGTTGGCGGGACGTGCCGATCGCTGCTCTATTGGCAGCGCAGGTCAAGGCGCCGGTTTGGGTGGACAATGACGTTAACGCTTTCGCGATCGCGCAGCAGCTCTTTGGTCACGGCCGTTTGCGCGCGTCCGTGCTCGTGCTGATCATCGGTACGGGGGTCGGTGCGGCCTTGATCATTAACGGGCAAATTCATCATGGCGCGCGCTTTGCCGCGGGTGAAATTGGTTTCGCAGTCGAAGAGGGTCATGGAAATGCGGCTGCCGAAAGCCGCCGCAGCTGGGAGCAGCTCTTTTCTGAACCGGCAATGGTCAGGGCGTGGGGGCAAATACGCGAAAGCGGTTCGAGTGATCCTCTTCCTGCCGCGGATCTCGAACTGGCTGCCGCACAGGGAGATCCACGCGCGAACGCTTATCTGAACAAGGTTGGCCATGACATCGGTCTGAGACTTGTAACCATGATCGATCTGATCGACCCCGAAGTGGTCATCGTTGGTGGCGAGGCAATCCGTTTCGGGTCTCCCCTGGTGGAGCCGATAATATCGATCGTAAGAGAATGCTGCTTTGAGACCCCTCCACCAGTCGAGATAGATTGGGAAAACAATGTCTGGTCGCGGGGCGCGTCAGCGCTCGCCATTCAGCAGTTCTTCGACTTCGAAAGTACGGGTGCCTTCGAAAATGATGTTTCATAGTTCCGAACGAAGAAAACTTGCCACACAGAGTGTCGTCCCGGCGAAACGGCCTTCGTGCGATGGCCTCTGATCTCCTGCCCTTGTCACGGTTTGAGCATCTGTCGGCGACGCACGGAATGTCTTTAAAGGGATATCACGAGCGTCGCCACAGAGGTGAATGAAGGCTAAGAATGCTACTGCTGACACGCTCATGTCTTGAATGCAGCGCGCCGTAGACCTCCAACCCGGTGCTGTCGATGAGAACATGGACGGGCCTTTTTCCTGGGAGTCGATGACCTTGCCGTTTGTCCGGCGATCGCCAATTTGTTTGCCCAACGGCTCAGCGCCGTACGGTCGGGAACGGCGAGATCCAGTCCTATCAGTTGCAGCACCGACGTTCAAAAGCGCTGCGCACCGCCCCGAAGATCATGGTGACGAGAGTCCGGTTGAGCGACTGAACATCACTAAAGGTTATCGAACGTTACGCCCTTCTTTCCGGCGTCTTCATGATGATCTCGATACCCTGCCTCGGCATCTGGACCACCGCCGGATCAAGTTCAGGCCACCGAGTGGCCCGCCTCGCGGAACCAGGTTTGCGCATCCGCGCCGGCGGGAATTTTCATGGGTGCGGCCGGTTCCGTTACGGCACGCCAGACTGCCTCTGCCACGTCATCCGGCGTCGTGAATTCTGTGCCGGAACGCAGCGTTGTCAGGTAGTCGAGGACGAATGCGCTATACGGCTCGGGGATATCCATTCCCATGCGGACGACGGCATTTTTGCCGAACCCTGTGGTCGGCGCCGAACCCGGGAGAACAAGTTTCGCACGCACTCCGAACAGAGCGGCTTCAAGAGCGAGACTTTCGGTGAAAGCGTTTAGCGCTGCCTTGCTGGCGCTGTAAACGGAGAGTGCGGGCAGCGGCTTGATGGTGACGCTGGAGCTGACGTTGACGATGACGCCTGAGCGACGGATACGCATGTGCGGAAGAACGGCTTTGGTCATCGCCATCGCGCCGAACACGTTCGTTTCGAACAGCTCGCGGATTTTCGACATCTCGGCGCCTTCCAGTACATTGAGCATGCCGACGCCTGCATTGTTGACCAGAGCATCGATCGGCCCGGCCGCTTCGACCGCCTTCATGATGCTATCCGCGTTGGTCACGTCCAGCGCCAGGATTTTGAGCCTTTCGTTAAGGGGTATCAGATCGGTCTGCGGAGTACGCATGGTGGCGACCACGTCCCATCCTGCCGTCACAAATGTTTGCGCGATGGCGAGACCGAAGCCGGATGAGCAACCGGTGATGAGGATGTTTGGCATGTTCTGTCTCCTGACGATTAACTTGCCAAGAGATGGACCAGCCAACTCGGACTTACTATATTTGATTATCCGAAATCTTTTAGTATGAGTCTGAAACCATGACCGATCCAGTGGCCGAAGTCGTTTCCCTGCTCAAGCCAAGCCCGTCGATCTCAAAGCTGGTGACAGGCGGCGGTCAGTGGCTCGTCGAGCGCACGGAACTTGGAAGCCCCTTTTATTGCGCGGTGGTCGAAGGCCATTGCCGGATGACGATCACAGGTCGTGAGCCGATGCTTTTGACTGCCGGCGACTTCGTTCTGGTTCCGGAAATCTTCTCGTTCACGATGAGCAGCCTGGAACCGCCGCCGCGCGGAGCGCTTGCCCAGCGTCTTGAGACCAGCCCGGGTGTCTTCCGGCTCGGAGACCCAGAAGCGCCCGCCGAAATCAAGGCGATGGTTGGCCATTGTGCCTTTGGCTCGGATGACAAGGCTCTTCTCGTTTCGCTGCTACCGGAGGTCATCCATGTCCAAGGCGAAGAGCGACTGATGATGCTGGCCCGGATGATAAACGACGAAACGAGAGCCGACCGTACCGCCCGTGAGATGGTGCTTCAACGGCTGTTGGAGGTGCTGTTAATCGAGGCTTTGCGATCAACGGCAAGCGCTGCGGCCCCGCCCGGCCTCCTGCGCGGTATGGCCGATCCGCTGCTGGCACCGACCTTGCGTCGAATCCATGCGGATCCCGGTCGCAGCATGACTGTGGAAGCACTGGCTCATGACGCCGCCATGTCCCGTTCGACCTTCTTCGATCGTTTCCGGAGGGAGGTTGGCGTGGCCCCGATGGAATACGCGACCGGCTGGCGCATGGCGCTTGCGAAGGAGCTGCTCCGCGACGATGTCGCCACGGCGGAGATCGCACAACGCGTCGGCTACGGTTCCGTAAGCGCGTTTAGCGTCGCTTTCAACCGCCATGTCGGAATGCCTCCCGGAGCCTATTCCAGGAAAGGCGCAGCTGCATAGAGCTGGCTTAGATAATGCTACCTGCCAATATAAGCAGCCAGTTCGTCCGGCGTTCCGTTGGGAAAAGCCTGTTTCAAGAAATCCAGGAACGCCGAAACGCGAGCGCTGAGCAGTCGCCGGGATGGGTAGAGTGCCCATAGCGCGACCTCCGATTCCTCAATATCTCCCCAATGTAGCAACGTGCCGTCAGCAAGATCGTGGCTCACCAGCGAGATCGGCAGGCGTGCAGCGCCGACACCTACCCGTACCGCATCCCGCACCATGATGATCGACGACAATGCAAGGACTGGCTCGATACTGAATGTCGCGGACCCTGCTGATGTCGTGCATTTCCAGGCCTGCCGATGACCTGCGCCTCGCACTACGCCCGGCACTGGAGCGTCTCCAACCGGGCGGATAAGCTCGGGGCTTGCAACGACAACGAGCCGGTCGCGCAGGAAGACTCGGCCGACGAGGGCTTCGTCTGGTTCCGGGTTGACCCGGATGACCAGATCATAGCCTTCCTCGATCATATCAACGGCTCTGTCTTCAGTGGTGATTTCCAGTCTCACATCCGGATATTTCAACGCGAAACCTGCGGCAATCTTTCCCATGGCGGTCTGGGACAACAAGAGTGGCGCGCTGATCCGCAACCTGCCACGCGGCTTCTCAGCGCCCGAGGCAATACTGGCTGCCGTCTCATCGAGTTCCGTAAGGAGAGCGGCTGTCCGCTCGTGAAGGGCACGTCCCTCCTCGGTGAGCTTTAGGTTACGCGCGCCACGCTCGAACAGCCGGAGTTCAAGAGCAGCCTCAAGTTCTGTTACCCGTCGCGACAGGGTCGCCTTCGGACGACCGGAGGCCCGCGCCGCTTTGCCAAAGCCACCATGGCGCGCAACGAGATTGAAATCGGCAAGAGCGAGGAGGTCCATGAGTGTTCCACCTGTGAGACGGAGTGTCCAAATAAACGATCTATCGGGCCATCAATGAACCTTCCATATTCCGGGTGTCAAGCGAAACCAACCAACCCGGAGATACTCCCATGACCATTCTTGTTACCGGCGCCACAGGCAATATCGGCGGCCAAGTTATTCAACATCTTGTCAATCGCGGCGCCGATGTCCGCGCTCTCGTCCGCGATCCCTCGAAGTCAAGCTTTCCGGCGGGTGTTTCCGTCGTAAAAGGCGACTTCCTGGACATCGACTCCCTGCGCAGTGCCTTCGATGGCGTGTCCACGCTGTTTTTGTTGAATGCGGTCGTACCCGACGAGTTCACCCAGGCTCTGATCGCGCTTAATGTCGCCCGCTCGGCAGGCATCGAACGGATCGTCTATCTCTCGGTCATCCACCCTGACGTCTACGTGAACGTACCGCATTTTGCCGGGAAGTTCGGCGTCGAGCGAATGATCGAGCAGATGGGCTTGGCAGCGACGATCTTGCGCCCCGCCTATTTCATCCAGAACGATCTGACGATCAGGGACGTGATCACTGGCTACAGCGTCTACCCGATGCCCGTCGGCGACAAGGGTCTCGCCATGATCGATGTGCGCGATATCGCGGAGATCGCCGCCCTTGAGCTGCTTCGTCGCGAACAGGCTGCACAGCCGCTCCCACTCACACGCATTAACTTGGTCGGCCCAGACACCCTCACCGGAGCGGACATCGCCGCCATCTGGTCGGACGTTCTCGCTCGCCAGATCAACTATGGCGGTGGCGATACTGCTGCCTTCGAGCAAAACCTTAAGCAGTTCATGCCGGCCTGGATGGCCTACGACATGCGCCTGATGGGCGAACGCTTCCTGACCGACGGAATGCTGCCCGAGGGCGGTGACGTCGAGCGACTGACGACACTTCTCGGCCGTCCGCTCCGCTCCTATCGCAACTTCGCCTCGGAAACCGCTGCCTCTGCCTGAGGCAAACGCCCACAGTTCAACTAAGGACCATCACCATGATCTATTCAACAGCTACCGTGCCGGTAAATCCGGCAGGCGAGACAAAGCTCACCCGCGATCAAGTCTGGAAGGGCTTGGAACTGAAAGTTCGAGACGCCCGCGAGTTTCTCCCGCCGGGTCTCTGCACTCGCTGCGATGTCGTCGAGGAAAGCGCGACCCACTTCGTGCGCGAGGTCACCATCGCCGGTTCTGACCTGCGTGAGATCATCACCCTCGAGTCGCAAAGCAAGGTCACCTTTTTCCAGGCCACCGGTCCGCGTGAAGGCGCTATCGTCAATGAGTTGTTCGAGGATGAGGCCGGCGCGTTGCAGCTGAAATTTTACTGCTACATCGGCTTGCGCGGCAAGCAGCCGAACGGCCCTGAGGAACATGCAGAGCAGACGCAGTTCGATAGTGACAAGGGCTACAAATCGGCCGTGCTGTCGACATTGAAGCGAACCCGCGAACTGCTCGCAGAGGGCAGACTCTGATTACCCCCAGCATCAAACCCGACAGGGCGGCCTCCTGAGAGGCGCCCTGCCTTAAAGAGGACCGAAACCATGACCACCTCCGTTACTGAAACACATCTCGTCGCTGCACCGAAGATCCTGATCCTCGGCGCAACCGGGCCAACCGGCCGCCACATCGTCAGCCAGGCCGTCAGCCGCGGCTACGATGTCACCCTCCTGGTGCGCTCGCCGGAAAAGGCCGCAGACATGAAGGGAGCGAAGATTGTCGTTGGAGACGCCCGCGACGAAAAGGTGCTGCGCCAGGCCATCAAAGGTCGGGACGCCGTCATCAGCGCAATCGGCACACCCGCAAGCCCATTTCGCGAAGTCACGCTTCTTTCGACCGCAACCCGAGCGCTTGTCAGCGTCATGAAGGCAGAGCGCGTTTCGCGTCTCGTCGCCATCACCGGTATGGGCGCTGGCGACAGCGCAGGACACGGTGGGTTGCTGTTCGACAACGTATTTTTCCCCCTGCTTTTGCGCAAGGTCTACGCCGACAAGAACCGGCAGGAAGCCATCATCAAGAACAGCGGACTCGACTGGACCATCGTCCGACCATCGATTCTCAATAACAAGCCGAGGAGCAACGCGATCCGGACACTCACGGATCTAAGCGACTTCCATGGCGGCTCGATCTCGCGGCAAGACGTAGCGACCTTCATACTCGATCAGATTAGCAGTGAAACCTGGCTGCGCGGATCCCCGTTGATTACTGGGTGAAAGCGTTGGCGCATGGATCAGCACATGAGCGGAATTTGGTCTTTGATGGCCCCGCTTATTTGGTTGCTCCCGCCGAGGCTGGGCAGCGAACGGATTTCGGGCGTCCGCAGGCAAGCATTCGGTTCAGGATGGCAACTCCGATCGCAGCTTCTGTCTGTTAAGCAAGGAATGACCGAGCACGCAAACGCGGTCCAACGATGCCTTTGTATCGACCGATCGCAGTTTCAACCAAAGCTCGTTTGCCATCACCGGTGGACGCCTGCCATGTCAGCCGGCCATCTATCTGCAGGGAGGCGATATGGTCGTCTCTCTGGCATGCGGCTTGGATGTTGGGCCGTTCCACCGCGTTCGAGCGCGGTGGAATGACGACCTTTGCGCCTGCGCTGTGACGGGGAACTGCGTCGTAGGTTGGAGTGCCATCATAAGCTCCATCGGCGGTGAACTGGCTGATCTCATCGTCGATCTGATCATTGCCAGATCCGAATAGAGAGGCTGGCCTCCTCTCGTCTTGCGTCGTGGGCAGCCCAACCGCCAAGTGCTTCCGGCGTTACCCAAAGGGTCATACTGCCACGGCGGCGAAGGCCCGCCTCATACTCCGCCCAGTTCGTCACTTTGAACTGCATCTTACCGATGTGATGGCGGCGGGCGGCGTTATGTTTGTGCGGCATGCGGGATCGACCAGCCTATTTTCGATCCCGGCCACATAGATGCTAAACGTTGAAATTTGATCCCTGCACCAATTCCCACCAGCGCGGCACACCCTGAAGCCCCTTATCCGCGAAGCCATGGGTTCGCCGGGTTCGTTTCCGTCCCTATTGGTCGTCCCCCGAGGCTGCAGTGCGAGCATCCGACGCGACCGCGTGCCAACCGCGCGCGACCGCGCCGGCGCAGGCATCCTCGATACGGTCAAGCATGGAGTGCAGACTTTCGCGCTCGCCCTCAGAGAGGCTCTCCAGAATGCGCGCTTCCATGGCCTGGCCGATGGCAACGATCTCTTCGAGCACCTTGTAACCTTCCGGCGTCAGTTCGACCGCGGAGAAACGCCGGTCGCCGGCGCCGGCATTGCGGCGGGCGAAGCCGAGCGAGACCAGTTGCGCAATGCCACGACTGACGGCGAACTGATCGAGCGCGCCGGCATGGCAAATCTCCTTGCTGGAAAGGCCCGGCCGGCCACCGGCGATGGCGAGAATCCGCCAGGACGCCTGGGACAGGCCGTAACGCGGTCCATAATAGGACGCGAGCAGTTCCGCCGTGCCGCTGGCCACCAGAAACATGCGGTAGGGAATCCAGCGGTCGAGTCGGAAGACGGGCTTCTCCGTCTGTTCCCCCTCGCGTTCCTCCACCATGGCGTCTGACAAATCGTCTTTTATTTGCATATTGCAGATTTATTCCAACACAGGACCAAAAACAAGCAACGGGCCGCCAGCGCGGCTCTCGCTGTGGTGCTCATCAACCGAGCAGAAGGCGATCTTCCGCGACCTCGCTGCCGCTCGCCGCACCGAAGAGAGCAATCAGATCGGCGACATTATAGCCGGCGCGAGTCTCGCCCGCGACGTCGAGCACGATGCGGCCGCCACTCATCATGACCGTTCTCTGACCGTGATCGAGCGCGTGACGCATGCTGTGCGTAACCATGAGCGTGGTCAGGCGCTGGCTTTCGCTAATCTCCGCCGAGAGCGTCAGAATGCGCGCCGCGGCCTTCGGATCGAGCGCCGCCGTATGCTCGTCGAGAAGAAGAAGCTTCATCGGCAGCAGTGTCGCCATGAGCAGGCTCACCGCCTGGCGCTGACCACCGGAAAGCGTACCGATGCGCGCCTTAAGTTTCGTCTCAAGCCCGAGGCCAAGACCGGCGAGCTGCTCCTCGAACCGCGCACGGTTCGCGCGGCCGCCAAGCGCGAGCGAAAATCCGCGCCGCCCGGAACGGGCGTCGGCAAGCGCAAGATTCTCCTCAACGGTCAGCACCTCG
Source organism: Rhizobium sp. RCC_161_2 (assembly GCF_041355235.1). Classification (NCBI taxonomy): domain Bacteria; kingdom Pseudomonadati; phylum Pseudomonadota; class Alphaproteobacteria; order Hyphomicrobiales; family Rhizobiaceae; genus Rhizobium; species Rhizobium sp. RCC_161_2. Next base: position 109,945 of record NZ_JBFUPL010000006.1, read on the forward strand.
CAGGTGCCGACCCGCGGGTCCTGGAAGACCCGTCCGATGAAACGGGCACGCGCCTGGGTCGGCAGACGCGTCACGTCAACACCGTCGATGACGATCCGACCGCGATTGGGCATGATCGCACCGGCGATAGCCGACAGGAGCGTCGATTTGCCGGCGCCATTGCTGCCGATCACGGTCACGAACTGCCCCTCCGGGATCGCCAGCGACACGCTACGCAGCGCGGCCACTTCAAGGGCAGTCCCGGGATTGAAGGTGACCGACACAGTGTCGAGATTGAGCATCATGTGGCCGTTCCTTCTACCTTTGATGGTTCCGTAAACCGCGACCGCCTCAACGCCGGCAGCTTCCTCAGGCGCGCCTTGGAGGCAACAACGGCAACCGCGACCACGACCGCCGTAACGAGGTTCAGATCCTGCGCCTGGATCCCAATCACCCCGCCGTCGAGCGCCAGCGCGATGACCAGGCGATAGATCAGCGCGCCGAGGATGCAGCCGAGCGTCGCCCGCATGACCGATCCCGCGCCCACGACGGTCTCGCCGATGATCACGGCGGCAAGGCCCGTCACGATGGTACCAATACCCATGGAGACGTCGGCCACACCCTGGCTCTCGGCATAGAGCGCTCCGGCAAGGCCGACGAGGCCGTTGGCAAGCGCCATGCCGAGCATGATCATGCGGCCGTTGTCGACGCCCTGCGCTTCGGCCATCCTCGGATTGGCGCCGGTCGCGCGCAGCGCCAGCCCGATCTTTGTGGCCAGGAACCAATCGACCGCGAGCTTTGCGGCGACGACGATGCAAAGGAGCAGCACCGTATTGGCCCAGACCCCGAGTGCCGCGATCCCGTCAATCCAGGAGAATATGGTGTCGACGCCGTAGAGCGATACGTTCGGCTTGCCCATGACGCGCAGGTTGATGGAGAACAGCGCAACCATAGTCAGTATCCCGGCAAGCAAGTTCATGATTTTCAACCGGACCGACAGGAAAGCCGTGGTGAGGCCCGCGAGCGCACCGGCGGCAAAGCCGAGGAAAGTCGCGATGATCGGCGGAACGCCAGCCACGATCGCCGAGGCTGCAACCGATGCACCGAGCGGGAAACTGCCGTCGACGGTCAGATCCGGGAAGTCGAGCACCCGAAACGAGAGATAGACGCCAAGGGCGACGAGGCCAAACAGCAGGCCCGCCTCACAGGCTCCGGAAAGGGCGATCAGGCTCATTGTGCGATCACCTTCGCCGCGCCCAGTGTAACCGCCTCGGACAGTGTTACTCCCATCTTCTTGGCCGATACGGCATTCAGATAGAGATCCTCGCTATCGAGCGTGCCGACCGGGATATCGCCAGGCTTGGCGCCGTTCAGCACCTTGGCCGCGATCTCTCCAGTCAGCCGACCGAGCTTGTAATAATTGAAGCCGAGCGCCGCCATGGCGCCTCGTTCGACCGAGTTGGTATCGCTGGCATAGACCGGGATCCTTGCGTCGACGCCAACCTTAACCACGCTTTCGACCGCCGAAACCACGGTGCTGTCGGTCGGCAACAGAATGACGTCGGCCTTGCCGACGAGACTGCGCGCGGCATCCGGCACGCCGGCTGACTGTGCCGCCGTCGCCTCGATAATGCTCAGGCCGAGCTTTTCGGCCTCGATCTTCATGTCGGCGACCTGCGCTACGGAATTGGCTTCGCCGGCATTGTAAATCACGCCGACCTTGGTCGCGCCCGGTGTCAATTTGTGGATCAGCTCAAAGGTCAGATTCAAGGGCTGTTTGTCGCTGGTGCCGGTCAATGCACCGTCAGGACGGGCAAAACTGTCGACCAGTTTGGCGGCGACCGGATCGGTGACGGCTGAGAACACGATCGGGATCGCACCCTTTGCCGCAGCTTGACAGGCCTGTGCCGAGGGCGTCGAAATGGCAACGATCAGGTCCGGTGATTTGCCGGCGAAAGTTTTGGCGATCTGTGTCTGCGTCGGCATACTCCCCTGCGCGCTCGCCACATCGAGAGTGATGGTCTTGCCGTCCACGAAACCGGCATCGGCAAGCGCGTCGACAATGCCCTTGCGCGCCGCGTCGATAGCAGGGTGCTCGACGATATAGGTAAGCGCTACCGTCTTGCCGGCGGCAAATGCCGTCGCTGCGGACAACGGTACAAGAAAGGCTGACAGGACGAGGGCATGAAAGAGAGCAGTTCTACGGCGCATGGGATGATCTCCTCGGGATGAGTACTTGGGAAGATTTGTTCAAGCGGCAACGAATGCCTGTGGACGGGACAAGGCAGGCTCACGGGGGACCACTACCCGCTCGGCCTGGACGAGTGGCGGCGGCAGGCGGAGCCTCGCGGGGCCGATGTCGGCGATGGTCGGTGAGCCCATCATCGCCTGCGCAACATCGAGTTCGCCGGCGATGATGCCCAGCGCCCGAAAGACTGCCTCCTCCCCGCCGCTTGCGAGCGCATAGAGCGTAGCGCGGCCGATCTGTACGGCGGTGGCGCCAAGGGCGAGCGCCTTGACGACATCGGTGCCGCTGCGAAACCCGCTGTCGACCAGAATGGCCAGCCGGCCACCGACGGCTGCGACGAATTCCGGCAGGATGTCGATGCTTGCCACGGCACCGTCGAGCTGACGGCCGCCGTGGTTGCTGACGACGATGCCGTCAAGCCCCAGTTCCGCTGCCCGCGCGCCCTGCGCCGGATCGAGCAGGCCCTTCAGGATCAAGGGACCCTTCCAGCGGTCGCGTATGAAGGCGATATCATCCCAGGAGACGGTGGGGTCGAGCTGCTGTTCCATCACCTCGGCAATGGTGCCGGCGGACCTGAGGTCGAACTCGGCCGCCATGACCTCAAGCCGCGGCGCACCGGCACGCGCCATTCGCAGCGCCCAGCCGGGATGGCTGGCAAGGCTCAGGAGCTTCTTCGGCGTCCAGCGAAACGGCAGCGAAAACCCGTTGCGCGCGTCGCGCAAGCGTCGGCCGGGAACGGCATTGTCCACCGTGATTTCGATTGCCTCGAAGCCGAGCGCTTCGGCCCGTTCCAGGAGCCTGAGGCTCACCTTGCGGTCGCGGAAGAGATAGAGCTGGAACCATTTGCGCCCCTCGCCCGCAGCGCCAACGGCCGCCATCGTAGCGGTTGCCGCCGAGCTCATGACGAAGGGAATACCGGCGCGGCCGGCCGCGCGCGCAAGCGCAAGATCGCCCCAGGGCCAGGCCGCGCCGGCAAGCCCGGTCGGACCAATGATGACCGGCATCGCCATGGGTTTGCCAAACAGCGTGATCGCCGCGGAACGATTGCCGACGTCAACCGGGGCCGAACCGACGAGGCGAATCCGGTCGAGGGCGGCCCGGTTTTCGGAAAGCGTCAATTCCATACCGCCGCCACCATCGAAGAAATCGAAAATCATTTTCGGTAACGCTCGTTGCGCGGCTATGCGGAACTCGGCAATCGAGGCCGGACCTTGTGGTCGTTCGGACATGAATTTTCTTGTGCCTCCCTGAAATACACGTCTCATTCAACTGAAAGGGGGAGCCTCGGCGAGAGTGAAGATCTTGCCGGGGTTCATGATGTTGTGAGGGTCGATGGCGCGCTTGATCGCGGCCATCACGCGGACGGCCTGACCGTGCTCGGCGACAAGCGCGGCCATCTTGCCGTGGCCTATGCCATGCTCGCCGGTCGAGGTGCCGTTAAGAGCAATGGCGCGGCTGGCGAGCCGCTTGCTCAACACCTCGACGCGATGGCGCTCGTCCGGATCGGCGGGATCGAAAAGCACGCAAAGATGGAAATTGCCGTCACCGACATGGCCGCAGATCGGTGCGACAAGACCGAGTTCGCTCACATCAGCCTTGGCGGCGAGAATGGCCTCCACCAGTCGCGAGACCGGCACGCAACTGTCGGTCGGAAGGGCGCTCGCGCCGGGACGGAGCGCGAGATTGGCCCACCAGATATCGTGCCGGGCCTGCCACAACCGGCTGCGCGCCTCGGCCGAAACCGCCGTCTCGAACCGGCTCGCTCCGGCCGCATGCGCCTCCTCCTCGACCAACGGCAGTGCCGCGTCGACCGCGCCGCGGCTGCCATGCAGCTCGATGAACAATGTCGGTTCGACCGGCAAGGCCAGTTTCGAGTAGCGGTTTACGGCTTCGACCTGCAGCTCGTCGAGCAACTCGATGCGCGCCAGCGTATCGGTGAGCCGTGTCGCCACAAGCACGAAGCCGACCGCCTGCTCCAGCGTCGAGAAACTGGCCGAGACCGCAACAACGTGATCCGGAATCGGATGCAGCTTGACCGTTACATCGGTGACAATACCAAGCGTGCCCTCCGATCCGACCCAAAGCCTTGTCAGGTCGTAGCCGGCGGCCGACTTGCGGGCATGGCTGGCGGTCCGGATCCGATCACCGTTGGGCAAGACCACGCCAAGCGAGATGACATTGTCCTTCATCGTGCCGTAGCGCATGGCGTTGGTGCCGGAGGCACGCGTCGAGGCCATGCCGCCGAGCGAGGCGTCGGCGCCCGGATCGACGGGAAAGAACAAGCCCGTATCACGCAGCTCGGCATTGAGCCGCTTGCGGGTCACCCCCGCTTCCACGGTGGCGGTCATATCGTCCGGTTGGACAGCCAGGATCCGGTCAAGCCGCGAAAGGTCGACGCAAACGCCGCCCTGCAGAGCGGCGACATGGCCCTCGCAGGAGGTGCCCGTTCCGAAGGGGATTACCGGTATGTCGAACGTGTGGCAGATGGCGACGATCCGCGACACCTCCTCGGCCGTTTCCGGAAACACCACCGCGTCAGGCGGATGCGGCAGATGCCAGCTCACGTCGCGGCCATGCTGATCACGAACGGCCACGGCCGTGGTTAGCCGATCGCCGAAATGCGACTTCAGACGGTCGATCGCTCCGCGCAGATGGTCATCGCGGCCCCCGGACAGGTTGGTCGCGGCCGTCATCGCCCACCCTCCGTCTGATCATCGGTCCATTGAAATGCCGGAGGCGGTTCGTTCCCCCGAGGACGGAGTGTCTCATCGCTGCGGGTCCGCAGATGATGGCCGGCCATCGGAAAAGTGCCGAGCACGACAATCTCACGGGCGTGCTGGCCGAGAATGCCGAGCGCGGCGGCGACGGCGGGCATGCGCGGGTCGCCCTCGAACTCGCACAGGAAGCGCGACGGTACGAACTGACCGCCGACAAGATAGCTCTCGAGCTTGGTCATATTGATGCCACTGTCGGCGAAACCGGCAATGGCGTGGTAGAGGCAGCCCGGCCGATTCTCGGTGCGGAACACGATGGTCGTCAGTGGCTGGGGTTCGTTTTCGAGTGGCTGCGGTTCGGCGGAAAGGACATAGAACCGCGTTGTATTGTGCGGATCGTCCTCGACGTTGCGCTTGAGAACCTGCAATCCATAGAGGTCGGCGGCAACATCGGACGCAATCGCCGCCTCGCTCGGGTCATCGCGTAGCGCGACGATCTCGGCGGCGTGCGATGTCGTCGAAGCCGCGACAACCTCGAGATCGAGAGCGGCGATGAGCCGGCTAATTTGACCAAGCGCCACTGGATGGGAATGGACGCGCCGGATGCCGGCAAGCGAAGCCCCTCGCGGTGCCATCAGGCAATGCTCGACACGCTGAAAATGCTCGCCGACGATGTGAAGACCGCTATCGGGTACGAGCCTGTGAACATCCGGGACACGACCCACCAGGCTATTCTCGCAGGGCAGAAGGATACGATCGACCTCACCATGCGCGACGCTCCGCACCGCCGCTTCGAGGCTTGGCATGGCGATGCGGGTTGCGGCTGGGAAGGCCGCTCGGCAGGCAACGTCCGCGAAGGCGCCGGGCCGACCGTTATAGCCAACGGAATGGACCACCCCATCCGATTTCAACCAGCCCTCACCCGAGGAGAACCGCTCGGCCTGCGGGTCAAGAACGATCGAGGGCGGCAAAGCCCCGGATTCATTATGGGCTGCAGACAACGTCATAATGGCAATCTCCGGAATTTGACGCGCAGCCAGGATATGCCACGACTGGAGCCAGTCCGTTCCGCGGCAGCATCGGCAGGCGTCTATGGTTCAATTGCGGATCGGCAGCCGTGTCGTTTCCATGACCGTCATCGGCCAGAGCAAAGCAATGCCCTTGCCATCGGCGACGACGTCGAGATGGCGCTCGGCGGCTATCAGACAGTCATCATCGCTGAAGGCCTCCGTTGCGGAGAACAGCAGCCAGAGGAAATGACCGAGATCGGCTTTGGTCCTGAAACGCCAGCGCGTGGTGACATCAGTGAAACGCGGCTCTTCCCAACCCGTGAGCGCGCACAGGCTCGTGGCGAACTCCCGCGACAGAAATGCAACCTCGTGACCGGTGCAGCAACTCCGCGCGATAAAATCGTCGAAATAGGCGGCAACCCGGGTGCCGGCAAAGATGTCGGCGATCACAAACCGACCTCCGGGCTGCATGTGAGCGGCAACCGCCTTCCACGCGGCGGTCTTGTCGGAAATATGGTGCACGGCGCCGCGAGACCAGGCGGCATCGAAATTGCGGATCGGCAGGTCGAGCGTATGGGCTGCCTGGCCGAACACCTTGATCCGGCCACCAGCCTCGGCTTCGAGATCATCAAGCTGCTCGGTCGAAGGATCGGTCGCGACCAGAAGGCCGGTAGGGCCGAGATCTTCAGCGATGGCCCGGCTAAAATGGCCGTTCCCCGCACCAATCTCCAGAACGCGCTTACCGGTCAGCGGATGCAAAAATCTGCGCATCAAATCAATGTCGTCGCGCCAGACATCCGGAAATAGATGAAGCGCATCACGATAGGTCGCCGAACGGCGGCCGGAAAAAACAACCTCGGGCTCGATTGCTGAGGGTGACATATACATGGCCACATGCCTCCAAGTGTTGCGGTGACCTGAGCATCTCCTCAATTTCAATGTTAGCGAGCAATTCTCGTCTGGATTGCTCTTAATGATAAAAGTACATCATACATTTTATTGGAAATCAATTGCTATTTGCAAGTAAAATAGACATGCATAAAATTTATGCAATTAGCGCAAATTGGGGCAAATTTGATATCGTTATTTCGATTTTCGACGCGCGCTCGGTCGACGTGATGGTTACCGCCGCTATGGTCGAGCCGGAAGGTGGCGAGCCATTGGACCTCTTCCGTCTTCATGCGTCTACACACAGGCCGCGGCCTTGATCTCGGCCACATTGAATGTGGATTAGAACCTCAAGCGGGATCCGAATTGACAGCCTTCGGGAAGAACGCCGCAGGGGCGCCTGCCTTCAGGCGTTCAGTACCAAGATATTCCCGATGAGAATCGTCGCACCACCGAAGGCAAGATGCAGGTCGACATGCAGCCCTTCGAACAAGACCGATAATGCGATGGCCACGATCGGTACCACCGAGAGCGCATAAGCAGCTCGTGCTGGGCCGACTTTCTCGACCAGCGTGAAATACATGAAGAAGGTGGCACAAGATGCAACGATCGCAAGATAGGCTAATTGCGCGACATAACTGGGTGTGAGGGCCACGGTAAAGGATGCTCCAGCCATGATCGTCCAGGCGAATGCGAAGCCACTGCCGCAAAACGCACCCCAGCCCATCAGCACCATGATCGGCACGCCGCGCCGTTGGTTGCGTGCTGCGATCGCCGTTCCCGCACCCGTCGCAACTGCGGCGACGCCGGCCCAAACGAAGCCTTCCAGGGTGTGCGGATCGAGATGCAGTGCAAAGATCTGCGGTGCAGCGACAATCGCAAGACCGGCGAGGCCACAGCCAATACCGATCATCGCTCGACGGCTGATCCGCAAATTTAAGAGCACGCTCCCGGTGAGAGCCGCGAACAGTGACGAACTCGACAAGACCAACGCCGCGATCCCGCTGGGCACCCCCTTCGTTGCCTTGTAGAAAGCGATGAACGCCAGACCAAAGAACAGCACCCCTTGTGACGCGACCCAGATGCGGTCATCCCGCGCGATCGTGACTGGTTTGCCCGTAGCGAATGTATATCCAAGCACACACATGCCGACGAGAAGCATACGAATCGCCACGGAAAGTTCTGGTGCTGCGGCACTTGCCTGGAGCGACGTTACGATCGCTCCCGACCCCCAGAACAGGACGGTTGCAAGAAAAAGGGCTGTGGTCATCTGACATCCTTTCCCGACGCGCCTCCCTCGACAGCGTCATTGCCTATTCGACGACTCGGTCGGCACAACGACGCCGGATCGAATAGCCGATCCTCAAAAGATTCTCTATTTATTTGTAAAATGCAACTATTATGAAAACACACTGGCGATCCGCCCTTCGTTCTTCGGCATCCTATAGATGTGAAGAGCTCGAGCAGGCGGCCGATGGTTCACTAGAGTCCATCGATGGTACACTCGACTGTTTTGCGCGGCAGAATCGGAACTTGAGTGCTTACCGGGCCAGTTCAGTCGCCGCCGTTTGACCTAGGCCGCCGGAGATGGCCTCGTTTACCGCCAAATCTGCCATGGCAAGAGCAGCCTCGCGGGTCTTCGCAGCCGCGATGAAGCGGCCATTATGGCAGAAACTCGCCCCCTTGACGCCGCAAGCCGCCTCCAGATCGTCATTGGTGAGACCGGCCCAGGCCGCGGGCAGATCCGCGCGCAGCTCAAACCCTTCGTCCGCGCGGCGGATGCCGGTCAGGCACCAATCCTTGTCGCGCGGGTGAACCACAAACAGCAGATGATCGGCGCCCGCCTTCACGATGGCCGGACGGAAGGGCATTCCCATTGGAAGCTCCAGGATGCGGCCATGGCCCGTATCCTCGATTGCCTGATGCACAAGCGCCTCGGCCCGCAATTTTGCGGCGATTTGACCTATCCGTGCCTCGACGAAACTACGAGCAATGGAAAGGGCATTTTCGAACCCGCGGTCTTCAGCCTTGGGGTCGGTCTCGTCAAAAACGGGCTTCAAGGTTTCCAGCAGGGCCGGCAGCGTGAGCCCGGCCAGTTGCCCTGCGACGGAGGGGCTAAGTGCGCCATTGTCCACCAGATCGACCGGCAGCACAAAGCCGGTATCGAAAGAGGTGTGCACTGCCTCGATATGCGCTTCCGAAAGGCCCAAGGCGGCAAGATAATCACGACCATAATGCTTCCAGATCAATCCAAACGAACTGTAGGGCTGGCCATTCTCCCGCAGCGGTGCTCCGCGCTGATGGTGATCGAAAATCCGCTCTGCGGCATCATATTGTCCGCCGACATCGTAGATGATCCGGTCGGCGCCGGGCGTGATCCATTCCGGCGCCCTGCTGCGGATGATACGAGCCTGCGGGAAAAGTCGGGTCAGGATGACGCTGGACAGCAGTTCGTCAGCATGGAAGCCACCGGAATGGGTGACGAGGAAATCTGGGATCATGCCGGGATGCACCTTGTTATTCGCAAAGGGGGGCTTCTAGGGTTGGCACCAGATAGCCGTTGCTGGATGTCATCTCAACCCGTCATTCACTCATTTGAGTGCGTTGACCCGGCCATATAAGCTCGTGACACTCTTCAAGCCTATATTGAGCTTGCGAATCTCATAAGTGTGTGCTTATGTGTTTGCATGATCGAGACCGATATTTTCAAGGCTCTGGCCGACCCGACCCGCTGCGCGATCTTTGAGAAACTGGCGACCGGCAGCATGAATGCCAGCGCCTTGCGCGAAGGCATGAAGATCAGCCAGCCGGCCATGTCACAGCACCTTTCGGTTCTGCGCAATGCAAGACTGGTACGGGAAGAACGGCAGGGCCGGTTCGTGAACTACGAGGTCGATCCGGATGGCCTGGTACTCATCGCCGGATGGCTGGCGAAGTATCGCGCCTACTGGCCGGCGCGCATCGATGCTCTGAAAACCTTGCTGAAGGATATGGACCAATGATCGACATCGAGGCCGACGAGCAGACGAAAGACCTCGTGCAGGAATATCAGCTCGACGCGCCACCCGAAAAGGTCTGGCGAGCGATCAGCATTCCCGCGTTTCGCGAGAGATGGCTGCCGAAAGGAGACCTGGCTGACCCCAATCCGGTGTCTTCGGCACCGGGTGAGGAAATTCGCTACAGAATGCGGGACGGCGAGCCGCCCTTCCTCGAAAGCATCGTGACGCTTCAGATCAGGCCCAATGCCGTTGGCGGCACCAGACTTAAGATCATTCATGAGCTGGCGGACGCCCGACTAGAACGTCGTCCGCCAAGGGCTGCAAACAGCAACCGGCTGTGCGTCATGCGCGCCGCCTGAGACTTCGGTTCTCCCAAGAAAATCTGGAAAAAAGGAATTCGCCCATGCGCGAAGCGATGCAACTCGTCCCTATGGTCGTCGAACAATCCAGCCGAGGAGAGCGGTCTTTCGACATCTACTCCCGCCTTTTGCGAGAACGGATCATCTTCCTCAACGGCGAGGTGAACGACGGTGTTTCGGCGCTCGTCTGTGCACAACTCCTCTTTCTTGAAGCGGAAAACCCGAAGAGGCCGATCCATCTCTATATCAATTCGCCGGGCGGCGTCGTGACCAGCGGCCTCGCCATGTATGACACCATGCGCTACATCCGCGCGCCAGTGCATACGCTCTGCATGGGAACGGCGCGCTCGATGGGATCGTTCCTGTTGATGGCGGGTCAGCCCGGCGGGCGGACCGCCTTACCCAACGCCAGCATCCACATTCACCAACCGCTAGGTGGCTTCCAGGGACAGGCCTCAGACATGCTTATCCATGCCGAGGAGATCAAGAAAACCAAGCATCGCATGACGCGGCTCTATGCCGAGCATTGCGGACGCAGCTATGAGGCGTTCGAGCGCGCGATGGATCGCGACCACTTCATGACAGCGGAAGAAGCACTGGAGTGGGGTCTTATCGACCGCATATTGCAGGTGCGCGAAGAAGATCCGGACGTAGCCGCAGAGACCTGATTGCGATCGGGGCTTTCCCGATCAAGGCGACTGACGCCTCTCGGAGATATATTCGGCGGGAAATGCATGCGGCGGTCCGATGCAGCACTGTCATCTACTTGGTTTCCGCATTTTGGTTGGAGACTACGTGAATCCATAAACTTGCGCAGGCTGAGCCGATGGAGCTAAGCAGGTGGTGCTCTCAGCCAGGCCGGGAGGTAAACGACTTGGCGAGGGGATCAGCTGGGGCTCCGAGAGGAGCAGAGGGGTTTCTCCCGCCCTCCCAGCACCAGCCTGTATCACCGCGGCGTTTGCACGGCGACCAAATGGACGTCTACGAGATGGCAATGATCTCGAGTTCTTGATCGCCCGCCCCCACGACATCCCCAACGGCTTTGCCCATCAAAAGCCTTGCCACCGGGGAGACGTAGGAAATCGATCCAGCCTTAGGATCCGCTTCGTCCTCTCCGACGATACGATACGTTTGCACGCGCCCATCGTTACGGCTGAAGGTCACCGTGCTGCCAAAGCCAACAATGTCGATTGAACTGGGGGCGGGAACAAGCTGAGCCGTGCGAACTCTTTCTGCAAAGTAGCGCGTATCGCGCAAGGGGCTTGCCGCTTGCCGGCGTCGTTCATTCACGTCTTCGATTGTGCTTGCGGCAACATAGGCCTCGCGAGCGAGCTGGAGCTGCGACTCCAGAGCCTTCAATCCCGCTTCCGTCACCAGGTTCGGGTGCGGTGAAACCGGACGGTCAGGCAGCAGGGTTTCCGAAGCAGTTTCGAAACTCTCTTCCTTGGTGAAGGCAACGGCCAATGTCTAACTCCGTCCAGGTGCGATGCGGTCTTGCAGCCGATGGGGCGATAGTCCCACGCTTTTCGGAACCATCCATACACCGACAACAGGCCGATCGCCAATCGTGACCGATCCGTGCCCTTCAAGGTGCGAGAGCGGGAGCGCAAGCTCCATAAATTGTATTTCTATAATATTGCTATTGTGTACTTAAAAAATACAATTTTGTTGACTCATGCCGAAACCCATGCAAACTTTCTGACATCGGCCATCAAGCGCGCCTTGGAGTGGCACCAAACTGTCCGGAGGTTCTCGATGAAAAGCAGCAAAAACAGTCTGTACGACGACCTGAAGCGCCAGATCCTGACCATGGAGCTTGATCCGGACGAGGACCTGGACGAGGCAACTCTAAGCGAGCGCTACGGGCTTTCGCGCACGCCGGTGCGGGAGATTTTTCGCCGTCTTGCGGGTGAAGGATATATCGACATCCGCGAAAACAGAGGTGCTCGGGTCATCCCGATGAACCACTCGACGCTCAGGAACTTCTTTCTCGTCGCTCCGATGATCTACGCGGCGATCGGCCGTCTGGCGGTCCAGAACTTCAAGCCCAGACAGCTTTCCGATCTTAAGGATACCCAGGAGCGCTTTCGCGCGGCAAGCCAATCCACTGACCCGCTTGCCATGGTTCTGGAGAACAATCGCTTTCACGAGATCATGGGCGAGATGTCGGGCAATGTTTACCTGCAGCCCAGCCTCGGACGGCTTCTCATCGATCACGCCCGCATCGGTCATACGTTCTTCCGGCCACGCAACGAAAACATGAACACCCGCTTGAGGCTGTCGGTCGAACATCACGACGGCTTCATTGCCGCGATCGCCGCGCATGATGAAGACGCCGTGGTCGATCTTGTTTTCGAGCATTGGGAACTCTCCCGCGAGAACATGGAGATGTTCATCGCACCTGAAGGATTGAAGGCGGACGCGCTCGTGGGAACCGTTTCCGCATCGTTGGAGAAACAGTCGTGAAATTTGAAGGCATCTACCCGCCGGCGGTTACGCCCTATGCGGCCGACGGCACTATTGACAGGCAAGCATTTGCCGACGTCCTGGAGTCCCTCGTCGAGGCCAAGGTTCATGGCATCATCGTTGGTGGATCGACCGGCGAGTATTATGCCCAGACAGCCCAGGAGCGCTTCAATCTCGCAGCCCATGCGAAGGATGTCCTTGGAAGCCGGATGCCACTGATTGTCGGCACGGGTGCGACGCGCACCGAGGACTCCGTCGCCTACGCCAAGGCAGCCAGGGAAATCGGCGCAGACGCAATCCTCGTCTCCTCTCCTCCCTATGCCATGCCGACCGATCGGGAAAATGCAGTCCACGCGCTTGCGATCGATCGGGCCGCTAATCTGCCTATCATGCTCTATAACTATCCCGCCCGCATGGGCGTTTCCATGGGCGAGGAATACTTCTCCCGCGTCGGCAAGTCGAAGAACGTCATCGCCATCAAGGAAGCCTCCGGCGATATGGCGCGCGTCCATATGCTGGCACGCGACTTCCCACATATCGGCCTGTCCTGCGGCTGGGATGACCAGGCGCTCGAATTCTTCGCCTGGGGCGCGCAAAGCTGGGTTTGCGCCGGCTCAAACTTCCTGCCGCGGGAGCACGTCGCGCTCTACGAGGCGTGCGTTCTCGAAAAGAATTTCGACAAGGGTCGCCGGATCATGTCCGCGATGCTTCCCTTCATGAACGCGCTGGATGGCGGCAAGTTCGTGCAGTCGATCAAGTTTGGTTGCGAGTTGAGCGGACTGAAGGTTGGTCCGGTCCGGGCACCGCTTCGTCCCCTCAATTCCGAAGAGAAACGCGCCTTTCAAACCGTCGTCGCCAATCTCAAGCGCACGGTTGCGCAGATCACATCGGGAGCCAACCATGCATGACGTTCTGACCGCGGGTGAATATGCAGCAATAGCGCAGACGCTCGAGCTTCCCGGAAACGCCTTTATCAACGGCGCGTTTCGTCCGGCCGCATCCGGAAGAACCTACGAGACGATCAACCCTGCCACCGGCAAAGTCCTGACCTCCGTCGCTGCCTGCGATGCCGAAGATGTCGACTATGCCGTCAGCAAGGCCAAGGAAGCCTTTGACGACGGTCGCTGGCACCTGCGTTCGCCTGGAGAACGCAAGACGGTTCTCCTCAAATTCGCAAAGCTCTTGGAGGAAAACAGCCATGAGCTGGCGGTCCTGGAGAGCCTTGATAGCGGAAAGCCGATCCGTGAATGCCAGACTGTCGACGTGCCGGACACCATCCACACGATCCGCTGGCATGCGGAACTGATCGACAAGATCTACGACAACACCGCTCCCGTCGGCGCGAACGCCTTGACGCTTGTCGTGCGCGAACCGATCGGCGTCGTCGGTTGCGTTCTGCCATGGAACTTCCCATTGCTGATGCTGGCCTGGAAGATCGGGCCCGCACTTGCCGCGGGATGCTCCGTGATCGTGAAGCCGGCCGAGCAGACCTCATTGACGACCTTGCGTGTTGCCGAACTGGCCCATGAAGCCGGCATTCCTGAGGGGGTCCTTAACATCGTCACCGGGACCGGCAAGGATGTCGGGGAGCCGATCGGTCTGCACAAGCATGTAGACATGGTCAGCTTCACCGGCTCGACGACGACCGGAAGACGGTTCCTTCGTTACGCCGCCGACAGCAACCTGAAACGCATCGTGCTGGAATGTGGCGGCAAGAACCCTGCCGTCGTCATGGACGATTGCGAAGACATCGATCTCGTCGCCGAACAGGTCGTGGCCGGTGCATTTTGGAACATGGGCGAGAGCTGCTCGGCGACCTCAAGACTCATCGTTCACGCCTCGATCAAGGATGAGTTGCTGACGCGTGTCGGCGCCTATCTGCGTGACTGGAAGATGGGAGATCCGCTCGATCCGGAAAACCGTGTCGGTTCACTGGTGAGCCCGGAGCATTTCGAGAAGGTGAAATCCTATCTCGATCACGCCGCCAAGGAGAAGCTCTCCGTGATGTTTGGCGGTCAGACTGACAAGTCGATCTTTGTGGAGCCGACGGTGATCGATGGCGTCGGTCGAGACAGTCGCCTGTTTCAGGAAGAAATCTTCGGACCGATCCTGTCGGTCACCACCTTCAGCACCCTGTCGGAAGCCATCGCACTGGCCAACGATACGCCCTACGGCCTGGCGGCATCGGTTTATACCGGCAGCCTTCGCAATGCGATCAAGCTTTCCCGCGAAATCCGCGCGGGTGTGGTGACCGTCAATTGCTTTGGCGAGGGCGACGCGACCACGCCGTTTGGCGGCTTCAAGGAGTCGGGCTTTGGCGGGCGCGACAAGTCGATCCACGCGCACGACCAGTACACCGAGCTGAAGACGATCTGGATCGATGTCTCGGATCGGTCGGTGGACGAGACGGTCAGATGACCACCAAGTCCGTTAAGCGTCTGCCGGTGGAAAACGGCATCTCGGGCTGGGAGGCGCTCAGTCAGCGTTCGTTTCCGGTCCGGAGCCTGGAAGGCGACGTGACGGCGGACTGGCTGATCATCGGCGCCGGTTTTGCAGGCCTTTCCGCCGCGCGTCGCCTGCTCGAGCTTCGCCCGGATGACAGGATCGTCATTCTGGAGGCGAGCGAAGCGGGCAAGGGCACCGCGGGCCGAAATTCGGGCTTCATGATTGATGTTCCGCACAATCTCTCCTCCGGCGAATATTCGAGTGGCGGCACGGACGCCACCCGACAGGAGATGGCTCAAAACCGCTCTGCGATCGCATTCGCCACGCAGGCGGCGGCCGAATACGGAATGTCGCGTGAGACTTTCGACCCCTCGGGCAAGATCAATGCCGCAGCAACGGCGCGGGGCATGAAGCTGAACTCGAGTTTCGGCCAGTCCCTGAAGGGCGCGGGCGAGGAGCATGCCTTCCTCGACGCGGCCGAGATGCGCGAGATCACCGGATCGGACTACTATCTCGGCGGGCTTTATACGCCGGGCGCGGTCCTGATCCAGCCGGCGGACTATATCCGCCAGTTTGCCGCCGGGCTTTTGAGCAAGGTGGATATCTTCGAGCGTTCGCCCGTCACGTCGCTCGCGCGAGAGAATGGGACCTGGACGGCTGCATCCGCGCGCGGAACGGTCACTGCGCCCAAGGTGATACTGGGCGTTAACAGCCACATAGAAGATTTCGGCCATTTCCGCGGCCGTCTGATGCACATCTTCGCCTACGCCTCGATGACCGCGCCGTTTCCGGCGGAAGACTTCGGCCGCGATGTCTCGGGGCGTGATAGATGGGCGCTGCTTCCAGCGGATGCGATGGGCGCGACGGTTCGCAAGATTAGCTCCGGCGGACAGTCGCGCATCGCGATCCGCACCAAATACACCTACGAGACGACCATCAGCGTAACGGACCGGCGCATGGCCAGGATGGCCGAAGAGCACAGGAGCTCGCTGGATGCGCGGTTTCCGGGTCTGAAGGACATACCGTTCGCACATAGCTGGGCGGGGCGGCTCTGCCTTAGCCGGAACCACGTACCCGCCTTCGGCGAGATCGACGAAGGGCTTTACTCCGCCTGCTGCGAAAACGGGCTCGGAACCGTGAAGAGCACCCTGGCCGGGATGATGGCGGCCGAACTGGCGACCGGGACCACATCCCGGCATCTCGAACAATACATGGATCACCCGCAGCCTGCGAGGCTGCCGCCGAAACCGTTCGCATGGCTCGGCATCAACTCGGTGATCCGATTGCAGGAATTGCGTGCTGGCCGCGAAGGATGACCCTTCAGCCGCGCAATGGCGAAGACCGGGCACGCCAGGTCCTCGGTAAAAATGGGAACAAAAAACTAGGAGAAAAGCCGTGAAGACATTGTGGAAAGCATTATGCGCCGCTGCGATGGTCGGAATGACCATGCTGCCGGCACACGCGGAAGAAAAGACGATCATGATGGGGACGCTGTCGTGGGAAGACCTGACGCCGATCACCGGGATTACCAAGAAGGTGCTTGAGGATGCCGGTTACACCGTCAAGGTAACCGAATTCTCCGAATGGGGCATTGCTTACGCTGCGCTCAGCAAGGGCGACATCCAGGTCCTGGCCTCACAGACCGACTATGTGGCCCAGGACTACTGGGACAAGAACAAGAACCGCCTCGAGAAGATTTCACCCGTCTCGCACGGTCTCTATCAGGGCATCGCCGTTCCAAAATACGTGCCCATCGACTCGCTCGAACAGCTCAACGAAAACGCCGACAAGTTCGGCGGCAAGATCATCGGTATCGAGCCGGGCTCTGGCCTGATGCGCGATGCCTCGAATGCAGTCAAGGACTACGGTCTCAAGCTCCAGCTTGTCGAGGGTAGCACAGCCGCCATGTCGGCAGCGCTGAAGTCGGCTTATGACCGCAAGGAATGGATCGCTGTCACGATCTGGGAACCGTCATGGATGGTCCAGAAGTACGAGGTGAAGTACCTCAAGGACCCGAAGGGCGTCTTCCCGCCGCCGCAGAGCTACTACTGGATCGGCCACAAAGGCTTCTCGGCGGACCACCCGCATGCGCGCGAAGTCATGGCCAGTGTCTACGTCCCGATCGCGGACATCACCTCCATCAACGGCGCGGTCAAGGACGGCAAGACCATGGACCAGGCCGTCAAGGACTGGACGGATAGCCACGCGGATCTCCTGAAGCGTTGGGAGAACATCAAGAAGAACTAACCGACGGATTGATCGCCCGGTCCTTCTCCGGGCGGTCAATCCCAACATCAGTCGACAAGAGAAGCCAGCTTTGAACTGGTTCCAGGGGATCGAGATGAACAAATCGGATATCGGCAACAGCGACATTTTGATCGACTGCCAGTCGATCTGGAAGATCTTCGGCGACAAGGCCGGCGCGGCCGTAAAAGCTGTGGTGGAAAAAGGGCTGACCAAGAAGCAGGTCCTTCAGGATTACAACTGCGTTGTCGGCGTCTCCAATGCCAGCCTTCAGGTCCGTCGCGGCGAGATCTTCTGCATCATGGGATTGTCCGGCAGCGGAAAATCCACGCTCATCCGGCTTCTCAACAGGCTGATCGCGCCGAGCCTTGGCAAGGTGCTCGTGAAGGGGCAAGACCTTGCCACGCTGAGCGCCGCGGACCTCCGCCGGACGAGAGCCCGTCACATCGGAATGGTGTTTCAAAGCGTAGCCCTTCTGCCGTATCGAACGGTTCTCGAGAACGCTGCCTTTGGGCTGGAGGTTCAGGGGATCGGCAAATCGGAGCGCAACAAGATAGCGGCCGAGGCGCTCGAGAAGGTGGGCCTCGCCGACTGGCTGTCTCGTTACCCGGCAGAGCTGTCAGGCGGCATGCAGCAGCGCGTGGGCCTCGCTCGTGCAATTGCCGCCAACCCGGAAATCATTCTGATGGACGAGCCCTTTAGCGCGCTCGATCCGTTGATCCGACGCCAGCTTCAGGATGAGTTTCGGCAGCTGACGAAGGAGCTGGGAAAGTCGGCGGTCTTCATCACCCACGATCTGGACGAAGCGATCCGCATCGGAGACCGGATCGCGATCATGAAGGATGGTGTCATCATCCAGGTCGGCACGGCTGAGGAGATCGTCCTCAATCCCGCAGATGATTACGTGGCGGAATTCGTCGCCGGCATATCCCGTCTCCACCTCGTCAAGGCCCACTCGGTCATGAGTTCGGTCGCTGAGTATCAACGGGTCTATCTGAATTCCGATATCGCGACGCTGACGACCACGACGCCGGAAGCGGACATCGACGAGCTGATCGGTCTCACCATGCAGTCCGATCGCGATGGCATCGCGGTGGTCGATAGCGGCTCTGTCATCGGCGTCGTCACCACCCGAAGTCTCCTGCGAGGCGTCAAAGGCACGCAACCTGACGAACTTGGCGCGGCATAATCCGTATCTCTAGTTGGAGCGTTCCGAGATGGACAGTTCAAGTTTTGCAGATGCCTTCGACACGACGACGGACGCCGCACTCGAATGGGTCAGCGACAATGGCGGGTTTGTTTTCGACTTCTTTCGAGCCCTGCTTGAGGGGTTGTACGACAGTGTCCTCTGGGCGCTGGATTTCGCGCCTTTCTACGTCATTGCAATCGTCATCGCCGCCCTGGGTTGGCGGTTGGTCAATGTGTGGTTCGGCCTGTTCGCGGCCGTGGCCCTGGTGTTCTGCGCGGCGATCGGCCTCTGGCCCGAGACCATGAGCACGCTGGCGCTTGTCATCACCGCCACATTCCTGGCGTTGCTTGTTGCAATTCCCGCTGGTGTTCTCGCAGGGTTTGTACCGGCGCTCGATCGGATACTCGAACCGGTCCTCGATCTTATCCAGACCATGCCTCCCTACATCTATCTGCTGCCAGCAATTGCCCTTCTCGGATACGGGCCTGCAACGGCGCTGGTCGCAACCGTCATTGTCGCGATGCCGCCGGCATTTCGGCTGACCTCTCTCGGTATCCGGATGACGCCGGTGGAGTTCGTGGAACTGGGTCAGGCCAGCGGCATGACCGGCCTGCAAACATTCTTCAAGATACGATTGCCGTTTGCGATGCCGAGCATCATGGCGGGAATAAACCAGAGCCTGATGATGGCGTTCGGGATGGTGGTGATAGCCGGGATCGTTGGCTCCGGCGGGCTTGGAGAAACGATCTATGGTGCAATCCGAACGCTCGATATTGCCAAATCCATCAACGCCGCGATTGCGATCGTTGTCTTGACGATGGTTCTCGATCGACTGGCGCAGGGCGCTGCGCGCGTCAGCTATGGAGGACGGATATGAATCCTTCAATTCTGGACTATTCGCCGGGAGTGTTGCTTGCGCCGACGGTCGACTGGCTCAACACCAACTTCCACCCGCTGTTCGCGACGATCAGCGCCGTGATCGAAGCCGTGTTGAATGCCATTGAAGCCGTACTGCTGTCGCTGCCGCCTTACGCGATGATCGCCTTGGTCGTCATCCTCGCCTTTTCGGTCGCCGGTTGGCGAGTTGCTCTTCTTGCCGCATTCGCCCTTGGCTTTTGTCTGGCAGCCGATCTCTGGGTGCCTTCCATGCAGACGATCTCGCTCGTTACCGTTGCCGTCCTCATCTCCGTCGTGATTGCCTTCCCGCTCGGGATCCTCGCATCGCGAAACAGGAGCATCGAGGCAATTATCCGGCCCATTCTCGATATCATGCAGACCGTACCGCCCTGGGTCTATCTGATACCGGCCGTCATGATCTTCAGCCTCGGACGGGTGCCCGCGATCATCGCGACGATCGTCTACGGTGTCCCGCCCATGCTGCGTCTGACGACGCTTGCCTTCCGTCAGGTGCCGAACGATCTGAAGGAGCTCGGCCAGGCAATCGGCGCGTCGCCGACCTCGATCCTCCTCAAGATCGAGATCCCGTCGGCCAAGCCGACGCTCGTGGTCGGTCTCAACCAATGCATCCTGCTCTCCCTGGCCATGGTCGTCCTGGCCGGCCTCGTCGGAGCGGGCGGTCTTGGCGCGGAGGTAACCAGAGGCCTGACACGCATGGAGATGGGTCTCGGGCTTCGCGCCGGGCTGTGTATCGTCGCGGTCGCTCTTCTGCTCGATCGACTTTCGCGTGGCGCGCTTCAGCGAAAGCGCGCGACACCCACATTCTAGCATCTTCGGAGTCTACCCATGCGCCGCAGTTTCTTTTGCATCGATTCACACACCTGCGGGAACCCGGTTCGCGTCGTCGCCGGCGGCGGACCGTTGCTGCCACACGTCCCAATGGCGGAGCGTCGCGAGATCTTCGTCCACGACCATGATTGGGTTCGCAAGGCGCTGATGTTCGAGCCGCGAGGCCATGACATCATGTCGGGCGCGATCATCTATCCGTCCGTTCGGGAAGATTGTGATTTTGCCGCCCTGTTCATTGAGGTTAGCGGCTGCCTTCCAATGTGCGGGGCAGGGACGATAGGCCTTGCGACCGTGGCGATAGAAGAAGGTCTGATCACGCCGAGGGTGCCGGGCAGGCTGTCGATCGAGACGCCAGCCGGGAAGGTCGACGTCGACTATCAGCTGAAGGACGGTTTCGTGGAGGCAGTCCGGCTCTTCAATGTCGCGAGCTATCTCCATAGCAAGGACGTCGTTGTCGACGTCCCCGGTTTGGGTTCGCTGTCGGTCGATATTGCCTATGGCGGGAATTTTTACGCCGTTGTCGAGCCCCAGGAAAACTGGAGCGGACTGGACGCCATGAGTGCCAGCGATATCGTCCTGCTCAGCCAGAGACTTCGCGATGCGCTCTCTGCAGTCTGCGATCCGGTTCACCCCGATGACGAACGCATCCGGGGTGTACACCACGCGATCTGGTGTGATGCGGCCGGCAACGAAAACTCGGATGGTCGTGGCGCCGTCTTCTATGGGGACAAGGCCATTGACCGATCTCCCGGCGGGACGGGAACCTCGGCGCGCATGGCACAGCTTCATGCTCGAGGCCGTCTTGGGATCGGCGATTCATTTCGCAATGAAAGCCTGATCGGAACGGTGTTCGAAGGACGCATCGAAGGTGCCGCCATCGTGGGCAATATGCCAGGCATTTTGCCGAGCATAGGCGGGTGGGCCAGGGTTATCGGCCACAATACAATCTTCGTCGACGACCGCGACCCACTCGCCCATGGTTTTCAAATTCTGTAAATGACAAGGGGATAAGGACGGAGCATCTTCCATCGAGACGGCTAAGGTCGCATGCCTGACAGTGCTGGCACTTTCGACGGCATGAAACACGAGGTTCTGAAATGAAGACGAGAGATCACGTGCAGCCTTCCGGCAATGCCGCGCAAAAGAAACGGCTGAAGATCGGATTCGTGCTCGCGAGGTCCTTCACCCTCTCGGCCTTCGCCCTGTTTGTCGATACATTGAGATTGGCAAGCGACGATCTGGATCGATCCGGCCGTGTCCTTGCCGATTGGCACGTTCTCGGCAGTACCCGGCACCTCATCACCGCAAGCTGTGGTGTGCAGGTGGCGCCGACCTCAGACTTCGTCGATCCCAGCCAGTTCCACTACATCGTCGTTGTCGGGGGATTGCTGAACCTGGAAAACCCCGTTGACCGCGAAACCGTCGAATTCCTGCGGCTGGCCGATACCAAGGGCGTGCCGCTCATCGGGTTGTGCACCGGCTCCTTCATCCTTGCGGAAGCCGGCTTGATGAAACGGCATCAGACATGCGTGAGCTGGCTGCATTATCAGGCCTTTCGCGAACGTTTTCCCGATCACGATGTCCGCTCGGATCGCATCTTCAATCTCGACCGGACGCGCGGCTCATGCGCCGGCGGCAGCAGTGCCGCCGATATGGCCGCGTCGCTCGTGCGGCGCTATATCAGCAGGGATGCGGAGCGAAACGCGCTGGAGGTGCTACAAATCGAGAAGGCACGGTCCTCGACGGACATCCAGCCCCGGCGTCCTCTCTATGAGGATTTCGAGGATACCCGCGTGAAGGCGGCGCTGATCACCATGGAGCAACATCTCGATGGGGAGCTTTCGATCGAGAAGCTTGCTGCATTGGTTGGGTTATCCCGCCGGCAGCTTGAACGGATTTTCCTGGAAAAAGCAGGCATCTCCCCCGCCAAGGCTTACAATCTCGTCCGGCTCGAGCGCGCCAGGACACTTTTGACGCAAACCAAAAGCTCGGTGATCGAGGTCGCCCTGGACGTCGGCTTCGAAAGCGCCTCGCATTTTTCGCGGTGCTGCAAGCGTATGTACGGACGGACACCAACGCAGATTCGAGCCGCCGCGGGGCAATCATGATGTCTTGGAGCCATGCGTGCGAATGCATCGCTGCCTATGTATCCTTGACCTTAAACGGGATCCGGACGGGATTTGTCGATCCCTGCTACGCAAATGAGACCTGAGACGATCCGCTTATTGCAATTCTAACGATCAAACTGTACCTCTTTCTCTCGGGATCACCCTTGAACTAGGACAACGTTGGGACTGACGATCGCGGCACGTCCCACAAGACAAACGGAGCCCCAAAAGATGGGATTTGCTGAAGCTGTTCGGACGGTTCTGAAACTAAAATACGCTACATTTTCCGGTAGGGCTTCTCGCTCGGAGTTCTGGTGGTTCCAGCTATTCTATCTGCTGGTGGCGTTGGCAATCGGATTGACCGCTGCATTGACTGGTGCCGTTTCCAATCTCGAAGATGGCCCCTCATCCTTGTTCATTGCGCTCGCAGTTATCGGCGGATTGTTTGCGCTCGCGGTATTTCTGCCGCAGCTAGCCGTTCAGGTTCGCCGTTTTCACGACCGCAACATTTCCGGTTGGTGGTATCTCGGGCTGTGTATCTTGAGCATGATTCCTTACGTCGGTTTCATCGCGGGTATTGCGATCTTTGTCATCACTGTGCTGAGGGGCACGGAGGGGCCAAACAAATTCGGCCCGGATCCGTTGCGTCCCGAAGCGAGGGCCGAGGTTTTTGCCTAGAGCATGTTGATGCGTGGCGCCGGCCTGTTGGTACTGGGCCTATTTTTAGCTGTATCGGCTCAATTCCAGCCTGTGCGGGCGCAAGGCAATAGCATTGAGCCCGTCGGAAGAATTGATCACCCCACCAGTACGGTCGGTGCTGAATATGCCTCGCAATGCCTAGGGAATGGGCTGCGCTGCACGCTCGTCTACGCCGACACGGCCAAAGCGGTTGAAACGGCGCCGACTGTAACATCGTCTCCCGAAAGGCCGTCATTTAGCCCACGAGATCCGATCGTAACCGGTCCGCTGGGCATTGTCGTGGTCCTCGTTGGGCTTGTGGCAATCATCGGCCTGTGGATGCGCTTCGGAAATGGTGGCGTATTGCTGTCGCCTGCTCCGCGCGAAATGAAGCAGCGCCAGGGAGAGACGCCAGAAAACTGGCATTCCCCCACACCTGAAGCGCAAGAGCGGCCGAACGACTTCCTGCAACGAATTGCGGCGATGGCAGACCGACGGCAGGCGCTTGTGCTGCTTCTCAGGCATTGCCTGCTTCACGCGGCGGATGTCACGGGAACGCGGCTTTTTCGTTCCGACACCGAGCGCGCGGTTCTCGGCCGCTTGCCGGCGGGAATGCCGGGGCGCGACCGTCTCGAAAATCTGCTGAACGAGGCGGAGCTCGTTCACTATGGTGGCCGCGTTCTGGCGGAAAGCCAGTTCACCGCTCTCCTCGCCACGGCACGCGGTCTCCTTTCGAGCGGTCGATTGGCCAATGCGTAAAGCCGGCCTCATATTATTTCTGGGACTGCTGCTCGGACTGGCAGCTTGGGCGCTATTCGGATCGTCGCGGGACAGCGGTTATGATCGCTCGCCTCTCGGTAACAAGGGGCTTCAGTTGTGGCTGCAAGCCAAGGGAATAGCCGTTATCCGATCCGATGTTCATGTCACACGGGCACGTTCCGAAGTCTCGCTGCGGATCCTGCCTTTGCCGGCATCTCAAGGCGATACCGCCGAAACACAGGCAGACGACGAGAAAAACAGCGATCGCTTGGAGTCCTGGATCTATCAGGCAAAGCTCTACGAGCTGCCGACGCTGATCATATTGCCAAAATGGCGCGATAGCGTGGTGAAGGATGAGGTTGCGCGGGAATCCGGGCTGCTGCCATTTGCCGATATCTATCGCGATCTGGAAAGGATCTACCGTCCGGATCTATATCTCAAGCGATCTGGGCCAGACTTTGAAGAAGCACAGCTAACCCTGATGCCGGACAAGCCTGAAAAGGTAGCCCTGTATCGGGCGCAATTGTTCGACCGTTCCAGCCTGCCAAGTCATTGCACGGAGCTTGCCGGCATGCGCTCAGGTGCCCTGCTTTTGCGTTGTGAGGACGGCGTTACCATTTACCTCTTGTCGGATCCCGACCTGTTGAACAATCATGGGCTGGCTCTGGCCAATAACGCCGCCTTCGCTGTGTCGATGATCAGGAATTTGCGCGGAGCCGATGAGACACGGCCGGTTTATCTGGATACAAATGGCCAGCTGCTCGATAGCGAGAAACCGGTTGATGAGGGCAAGACCTATGAGCGCTCCGCGACCGATCTGAAGCGATTTTTCGCCTACCCATTGTCGGTCATCTGGGGAACGATCCTGCTCGTCGTCGCGATATGTTTCTGGCGGGGAGCCTATCGCTTCGGGCCGCCTTTGGTCGAGACATCTCCCAACATTGAAATATCGAAGACGGCGGCGATCGAAGCCACGGCGAGACTGCTGCGCCTGTCGGGCAATGACGGCCGAATGACAGCGCAATTCGTACAACATCTGCTTGCGGACAAGGCGATATTGCTCTTTGGATCCGGAGCCGGAAATCAGGCGGGCATAGAGCGGATGTTTCAACGCCTGGCTCGTCGCGATCAGGTATCGGCGCATGCATTGCAATCGGCGGCTCAGGCGCTGATCGAACGAGGAGATGTCATGACGCGGTCAGATCTACATCGCAATCTCGAAACATTCAGGAAATTGCTAGGGAGCACTGAGCTTGGATCTAGGTGAATTTCGCAATCTCATCGCTACGGTTCGTGGCGAAATTGGCAAAGCGGTGCAAGGGCAGGACGCACTTATCGACCTCGTTCTCATCTCGATTTTTGCCCGTGGGCACTGCCTTGTCGAAGGCCCTCCCGGCACGGCCAAAACCCTGCTTGCCCGTGCTGTTTCCGCGGTGATGGATCTGGAATACCGCCGCATCCAGTTCACGCCCGACCTGATGCCCGGCGATGTCCTCGGCATCAACCTCTTCAATTTTCAGACCAATCAGTTCCATTTGACCAAGGGGCCGGTTTTCACCGACATCCTCCTTGCCGACGAAATCAATCGCGCGCCGCCGAAAACGCAATCCGCCCTGCTGCAGGCGATGAACGAGCGGATGATCACGATCGACGGCACCGACTATTCCCTGGGGTCGGATTTCTTTGTGCTTGCCACGCAGAATCCGATCGAGCAGCAGGGCACGTATCCCCTCCCCGAAGCACAGCTCGATCGCTTCCTTTTCAAGCTCGTCGTGGACTTTCCCGAACGCGCCACCGAAATCGCCATTCTGGCCAAGCATGCGGGGCAGGCCCTGCAAACAGATCTGCGCAATGCCGGAATTCGGCCGCTCGTCTCGAGCGCGACGCTCGCCGCAGGTCGGGCGCTGATCGATGAGATCCATCTGGACAGCGCGATTCTGGCCTATGTCGTCGACCTGGTGCGCGCCACACGCTCCGATGCCGATATTCTTCATGGCGCATCCACTCGCGCCGCCGACGCCCTTGCATCCGCGGTCAGGGTACGCGCGGCTTTTGAAGGCCGAGATTATGGGCTGCCGGACGATGTACAGGCGTTGCTGGTACCAGCACTGCGTCACCGCATCGTGCTGTCACCCACGGCGGAAATCGACGGACGGACGGCGGATGAGGTGCTCCGCAACATCAAGAACCGCGTGGATGCGCCCCGTTAAATGCGGCCATCGTCACGCCTGATCGCTCTTGCCCTGATTTTGACTGCTGTGACCGTCATCACCAGCGTGTGGTGGCCCGACATGAGCTTGCCGCTGGCCTGCGCGTGGCTGGCACTTGCGGTATTGACAGTCGGCGATCTCACACTGTCGAGCTTCTCGAGCCGGATGAGGATCGAAATCGACCTGCCACGGCAGGGCTTTGTCGGCCAGACTGTGCAGCTTACCCTCGACATATCGCCACGGAAGCGCTCACTGCCCGCCAAAATTGAAACGCGCCTCGATCTCGCTCCCGAACTTGCCGTTGGTGACAGCAGATTGGCGGTGGCCACGTCGGATGCCGAAAGGAAACACACGAAGACCTCCATCAGCCTTCGCCTGACAAAACGGGGGCAATACGCGATCCACAATCTGTGGCTAAAATGGCCGTCGCGATTGAAGCTGCTCGATATGATCGCGCGCATGCCGATCAAGAAGGAAATCACTGTCATGCCCGACATATCGCCCGTGCTGTCGGGGGCGATACAGACCCAGATACTGCCGCTCGAAGCCGGCCAGAAAGATTTGCGGCTGCGTGGCGAGGGATCGGAATTCCATCAACTGCGCGAATTTGCGACCGGCATGGATCCACGCAGCATCGATTGGAAGCGATCCGCCCGAATGCGCAGCCTGGTTGTGCGCGAGATGAGGGCTGAACGGAACCACCAGATCATATTGTGCGTCGATTCCGGACGCCTCATGGCCGAACAATTAGCCGGATTACCGAAGCTTGACCGCGCCATCAATGCGACACTCGCAATGTGCTGGGCGGCAGGGCTTGCCGGCGATCTTGTCGGGTTCTACAGCTTCGACAGCCGCCCGCGCCTGTTCGTGCCCGCCTTACCTGGACGATCCGCGTTTCCGCGCCTGCAGACGCTTTGCGCGCAACTGCGTTATGAAACTCAGGAAACCAACCATACGCTGGGGCTGACCCATCTATCCGGACGGCTGAAACGGCGTTCGCTGATTGTGATATTCTCCGACTTCGTCGACAGCATCACGGCCGAGCTGATGATCGAGAACATACAGGTCCTGGCTCGACATCATTTCATCGTCTATGTCGCGTTGCGCGATCCCATGCTAGCAAAGCTAACGGAACCAGAGGAGATGACCCTGGACACCGTTGCCCGCTCCGTGGCCGCCCGCCAGATCCTGCAGGAGAGGCGTGCCGTACTGGAAAAGCTGGCGCGCTTGGGTGTGCTTTGTCTCGACAGTACGCCCGATGCGCTGACCGCGGATCTCGTGGCGCGCTACATCGAAATTAAATCGCGCGAGATGATATGACTGAAATCGAGATCGATGACAGTATAGAGATGGGCATGACGGTAAACACCGGTGCGACGCAGAACGATACGCTTCGTTCCGCGCGGTTTCGGCTGGAGCGTGAAACGCATTGGCGTCGTCTGGACGGGCTCGTGACGCGCGCGGAAAAAGGGGGCGCCGCAGCCCTGAGCTACGATGAAATCCGGGATCTCGCCGCGGAATATAGGCAGGCGATGAATTCCCTGAGCGTCGCACGCGACATTTCTCTCGATCGCGCCTTGATCGCCTATCTCGAAAGTCTGTGCGCGCGCGCTTACCTGGTGGTCTACGCTCCGCAGGAAAGCCTTGGCGGCTTGACGACCCGTCTGTTGACACATGGCATTCCGCAGGCGGTGCGGCGATCAGCGCTGCCTCTGTTCATAGGCTTTCTGGCACTTATCCTGGGGGCAATCGTCGGATACAAGCTGTATGTTAATGACCCCAGCTGGCTCTATACGTTCGTACCTCCGGAATTGGCCGATCAGCGAACGCCGGATGCGTCGGCCGATTATCTTCGCTCTACGATCTATGGCGACGAGCACCATGGCGGTGACAAGCTGGCCGCGTTTTCGACATACCTCTTCTCCCACAACACATCGATCGTAATCCTGATCTTTACGCTTGGAATTTTCCTGTCGATACCGAGCTTCATCCTGACCTTCTATAACGGCTTGATGCTGGGCGCGTTTTTCGCGATGTTCAATCAGAAGGGGCTGGGCTACGATGTGTTCGCATGGCTCTCGATCCATGGAGTGACCGAGCTTGCGGCAATTGCCATTGCCTGCGCCGGTGGCGCAAGGCTTGGTCTGGCTGTTCTTCTTCCGGGTTCACGAAGCCGCAGAGAGGCCTTACGCCATCAGGCGCATGATGCGGTGAAACTCGCTATTCTCGCGGCGCTGATGCTTATCGCGGCGGCGTTTATCGAAGGTTTTCTTCGCCAGCTCGTCCAGGACCCCACCCTGCGCCTGGTCATTGGTTGGGGGATGGGGGCCTTTTGGGCAAGCTGGCTGCTATTGGCGGGTCGCGAAAACAAAACTCCGCGCGAGGCTCTGGGATGAACCAACATCTTCAGGGCGACAAGCGCATGGAACAATTCGTTCCGCCGGAAGGGGTGCCGATCAATTTCGCGATCGCCTCGCTCGGAACGCGTTTAGGAGCACAGTGTCTCGATTTCATCTTCACCTTTCTGCTGGTGTTGGTTTGTGCGATCGCCATCATCCTCGGCGGCTCCCTGTCTCCCGAGGCCGCGGAGACATTGATTATCCTGTTGGCGTTCCTGACACGCACTCCCTACTACATTCTTTCCGAGCTCATCTGGAATGGGCGCACGCTCGGAAAGAAGATAACCGGGATTCGCGTCGTCAACGTCAATGGGCGCCGCCTCACGCCACACCAGGTCACAGCAAGAAACCTCATGAAGGAGGTGGAGATTTTCACCCCCCTAACCCTGGTTCTTGCCGCAAGCTCGCTGTCGGCGGTGGAAATCGGTTTGACGATCGCCTGGGTTCTGGTGATCGTGATCGTCCCCCTGGCCAATCGGCGCAGACAACGGCTTGGCGACATCATGGCCGGCACTTTGGTGGTCGACAATCCGCGTTCCGTGCTGTTGTCCGACCTTGCAATAGCGGCTCCGGCAACCCTATTGTCGCAGGCAGAGTTCGATTTCCTCCCCGAGCATCTCGATGTGTATGGGAAGTACGAGTTGCAGACGCTTGAAGACGTCCTTCGCGACCCGACGAAGAATTCCAACAATGAGGAAGTCATACAGATCGTCAGAACTATTGTCCGGAAAATCGGGTATCGCGACCCCGTCAAGCCCGGCCAGCAACTGCTTTTCCTGACGGCCTTTTATCGGGCGCAACGCGAGCATCTGGAGACGTTGAGGCTTTTTGGCACGCGCCGCGAAAACAAATTCCACCAAGCTGAAAAGGAGGCCGGGAAAGCGGGGATCGAGACCTGATCACTGTGCCTGAGCCGCCCTTGCCGATTGGTCGACAGCGCTCCCCATGCTTGAGACTGCCTTCCTTATCTGCATTGCCATCAACGCCGTTCTTTCTTTGGTGCCCTTGGCTTTTGAAACACCAAGAGCCCGCTGGTTCAATGGTGGATTGCGCCGAAGCGCATCTGCTGTGGGAGGTTGGCGCCATTGGGCGCGGACAATCTGGCGCCAACGACCGGATGAGATCGCTCACACGTCGTCTGCAAACAACGGCGTTTGCCGGCCATGGGAGACGAAGCTGCGGAAATCCTTGACAGCCTCAGTGGTCGCGAGCGAGCAGAAGGGACCACGGCTCACCTCGATGCCGTTGAGCTTGCGCAGGCGCACGTCCATTTCGGCGCTCTTCAAGACCACCGCCGCCGTATTGACCACGGGTGCATGCAACACCTTGAAGCCATATTCGCCGCCGACCAACAGGCCGGGCAGGATGCCGGCCGGCACCACGACATCGGCACCATCTCGCACCAGCGGTTCGGCGCAAGCGGTGAAGGCTGCGAGCATGCGCTTGCGCGCCTCGTCATCGCCGGCAAAAGCGGCGCTGAAATCGGACGGCACGCAATTCATGCCGGCCACATGTTTGACCCGGCCGCCCAGTCCGTAGAGATCGGCCTGTTCGTAGTGCCAGGTCTGAAAGACGTCATCGAGGGTGACGAGCGCCATGCGCCGGCCGAAGCGCGCGGCATAGTGCATCGAGACCTCGCCCGCACCGATCACCGGGATGGCCAGCGCCGACTTGAGTTCGTAAAGGCCCGGATCCTGGAAGTGGCCGAGAACCACCGCATCATAGCCGCGCTTTTCAGCCTCCAGCCCGTTGTCGATCGCGATTGCCGCGCAACGGAATTCCGCCAACCGGCCGAAATGCCGGTCCGGCGGGCTGATGCCGAAAACCTCGACCGTCGTGCCGGGTTCGGCGATGCCGTTCAGATAGTCCGAAAGCTTCTGCATGTAAGCGGCGCTGGCCGTGGCGTCGATGAAGCTTTGCCAGAATATGCGCATTGTTCCCTCATCCTGTTCGTTGTCGCGCGTCGTTTTGCTCTCGTCAAAACGGGAATTTAAGGCTTTAATCGTAGCCATATCCACTCTGGAGAGCCAAATGAATTCGCCTGCAGCACCCGAAAATCCACTCGAAGAGACGGCAACCGAGGTGTCGGAAGCCGCGCTCACCGAATTCGAATGGTCGCTGTGGCGGATTTCCGCGGCCTTCGTACGCTGGCAGTCGGAATGTGCCAGCGAACTTGCCGGATCGAGCCTCAGCGGTCTCGACACCGCCGTCCTCCATACGATCCGCTACCGCAACAAGCCCAAGGGCCTTGCCGAAATCACCCGTCTGCTCGGCCGCGACGACACCGCCAACATTCAATATGCGATCAAGAAACTGCAGACCCTGCAACTGATCGAGCGGGTCAAGGGCCGGTCGCGCAAGGATACGCTCTACGTAACCACGCGAAAAGGAAGCAAGCTGACGCAGGACTACCGCACCCTGCGCCGGCATTTGCTGATCTCGCTCATCCAGAAAATGGACCACGCAGAAAAAGGGCTCGGCGACGCCACCGAGATGCTCGAGCTTTTGACGAGCTTCTACGACACCGCCGCCCGGCGCGTGGCGATCGGCCCTCATCCCGTCGAGCGCGACTGAACCAAAGCCAGCACGCGCAGCGGGCTTCCCGATCCACCCTCGATCTTCAGCGGTGCGGCAAGGATCATCGCGCCGGTTGCCGGCAACTGGTCGAGATTAGCGAGGCATTGCAGCCCGTAGCGGCCGGCGCCATGCAGATAGTGATGTGCCGGATAGGGCGGGGAGAAATGGCCCGCCTGCCCAGCATCGGTGCCGATGGTCTCGGTGCCGAAGCCGAGAATGTCGCGCTCGGTCACCAGCCATTGCATGACCTCCGCATTCGGCCCCGGCGTGTGTGCGCCATCGGCGAGAAGATTGGCATAGGCTGCACCCTTGCGCTTCGACCAATCGGTGCGAAGCAATAGCCAAGAGCGCAGCGGAATTCGGCCATGCTGCTCTTCCCACGCCGTCACATCGGCAATCGTCAGCAGGAAATCGGCATCCTCAGTGCTTTCACGCGAGCAATCGATGACGCAGGCCCGCCCAATCATGTCCGCCGGCGGCAGCGTATCGACCGAATTGAGCGGCAGATCGCGGCCCGTATACCAGTGGATGGGCGCATCGAAATGCGTGCCGGTATGTTCGCCGAAAGAGAGGTTGTTCCAGTACCAGGCCGGCCCGCCGGCATCGTAACGGGAAATGCGCTCCATGCGGAAGGGCGCGGACTGGCCAAGCTCCGGCGGCATGACAATGACGGGAAAGTCCGGCGAAAGCGTATGGGTGAGGTCCACGATATGGACACCACCGGTGGCAAGCGAGCCTGCCAGAGTTTCAAGAATATTCGCGCTCATTGTCCGGCCTCCCGTTCGACGGCCTTCGGATTGTCGAGAAGCCGCGCATGCAGATCCCTGGCGACGTCACCGACATAAATATCCTCAAGCCCACGCTTCAGCCCGTCGACAACGGCATCGGCCAGCGCCTGAGGGGCAACCTTCGGCGGCGGCACAGTCTGGAACCACTCGGTGTCGAGCGGCCCGGCAAAGGCATTGATCACCCGCACGCCTCCGGGACGAAGCTGTGTGCGCAGCCATTGCGAGAGCGACAGGCAGGCGGCATGAGCGGCCGAATGCACACCGAATTGCGGGTCGCTGCTAAGTGCATGCACCGATAGGATATTGACCCAGGCAGCAGCGCCCGCAACGCCATCCGCACCACGCGCCCGCATCACTGGCCCGAAGGATTGGGCAAGGCGCATCAGGCCCATGACCGTATGATCCATGGTGTCGCGCACGGTGTTGGCCGCGCCCGCATCGAAAAGCTGGGCAGGTCGCACATGGTCGGCGGTATTGATAAGGAGTTCGACCTTGGCGCCGATATCGGCGGCCAGATCCCGCACCGACTTCTCGCTGGTGAGATCGAGATCGACGATCTCGACACCGTCGATCTCCTCGAGCTTTTTCTCTTCATCGAAAGGCTTCCAGCGGTCGGCGATGCCGACATAGATCGTGGCCGCACCCGCTTTTTTCAGCGCGGCGACCAGGGCCTGCACCGCCGGGCTGCGACCGTCGGTGATCAGCACGCGCCGATGCTTCGGGTCGGCTGTCATTTCACGCCATTGAGGATCGTCTTCCATATGCGGCGTCTCCAAAACGGGTTTGGCGAAGAAAACGGCCTGGCCGCTTTTGTCGAGTTGCAGCGACAGCGTCACCCGGCTGCCGGCGCCGGCACAGTCACCATGCAGATGCGTGACCATGCTCGGCCCGCAATCGAGCTGAACGAGCCCCACCCGCCACGGCATATGCTCGCGAAAATAGGGATCGCTGGTGACCTCGACCGAAGTCTCGGAAAGCAGCGTGCCACCCGCCGGCGCATCGATGAAGGGAAGCGCTGCCGACAGGCAGCGGGGGCAGGCGTCGCGTGGCGGATAGGTGTATGTTCCGCATTCGGCACAGCATTGCAGCATGAAGCGGCCGGTGGCGGCAGCAAGCGTTAGCCCCTGGGCCTTTCGGCTGCGCGCCGATGGCGGCAGCAAGGGCACTTTGGTGCGGGAAAGCGGGTTCTTGCGTGGTGGTTTTGCGAGCGGACGGGTCATGCCGATTGCCTCGCCAGGATCGCTGCCGCCGATGCCAGGCCACGATCGTAATTGATCATGCCGAAGCCGGATACGAGACCGATTTTTGCGTCCACCACCTGTGTGCCGCCCGCCAGGCCCAAAAGCTGGCGCATGGCCTCGACGATGCCGAGATGGCCGCCGGCAGCACCCGCCTGCCCGACCGAGAGCTGCCCACCCGAAGTATTGTGCGGAAAGGAACCATCCGTCGTGAACGTGTGCTGGCGCACGAAATCCGGTCCCTCGCCCTTGTCGCAAAAGCCAAGATCTTCGAACTGCATCATGGAGATCACCGGATAATCGTCATAGGTCTGCACGAAATCCATATCATCGGGAGTCAACCCGGCCATGCCGTAGAGCTCGTCGCGATCCATCACCCAGCCACCGCGCGTCTGCACGGCGTCATCGGGGAAAGCATTGTGGCGCTCGATCGCCGACAGCAGCCGTACGAAAGGAAGGCGAAGCGACACGGCAGTTTCCTCACGCATCACTAAGAAAGCCTCAGCGCCGGCGCAGGGCATGACGCAATCAAAGAGATGAAACGGCTCGGCAATCGGCCGCGCCGACATATACTGTTCCAAAGTCAACGGCTTCTTCATCAGCGCATGCGGATAGCGCAGCGCATTGTCGCGTTGCGCGACGCAGAGCTTGCCGAAATCCTCGCGCGTTGCGCCGTAGCGATCCATGTAGGCACGGGCGATCAGTGCGAAACTGGCATTGGGTCCACCGGCGCCATAGGGATAGGAGGTGTCCTGTGCAAACCGGGAGAAATTGGCGAGCGTCTTGCGAAACGTATCGACCTGATTGGTATCGGCCGCGACACAGGCGACGATATCCGCGTCACCCGCCTGCACGGCGCGCGCCGCGCGCCGGATCGAGACGATGCCGGCTGCACCGCCCATCGGCACATGATCCAGCCAGCGCGGCATGAGCCCGAAATGTTGCGTCAGCGCAATCGCCGTATCCGGCGCCATAGTGAAGCTCGAGACGGCAAAGCCGTCGAACTCCTGATGGCTGATGCCTGCACCATCGGCAAGCGCCCGTAACGCCCGACCAATCCACCAATGCGCGCTCTCGATCGAATAACGCTCGTAGGGCACCGTCACCGGCACCGCCAGAACCACGTCGTCATAGGATTTGCGGACGCGCGAAGCCGTCATCCGGCCACCGTCAGCACGACATCGACATTACCGCGCGTCGCGTTGGAATAGGGGCAGCGCTCATGCGCGCCGGCCACGATCTCTTCCACCAGAGCCCTATCGATGCCCGGAAGCGAAGCGGTGAGCTCGACGGCGAGCGCATAGCCGACCGGCACCGGGCCGATGCCGACCTTGGCGGTCACGGATGTATCGTCGGCAAGCGCGATTTTCCGGGTGCGCGCGACCAGTTTCACCGCGCCAAGGAAGCAGGCGGCATAGCCGGCGGCAAACAATTGCTCTGGGTTGGTGCCCTCCCCGCCCGGTCCGCCAAGTCCCTTCGGCACGGAAAGATCGACGGCAAAGCTGCCATCTGCGCTTTGTGCCTTGCCGTCCCGTCCGCCGAAAGCGGTGACGGCGGTTTCATAGAGGATCTTCTCCGGGGTCATGTGATCTCCTTAGAAAGGATTTTAGCTTTTATTTATTGTATAACAGACATGCTCATCATTCGGAAGGCTCTGCTTCAGCCACCCCTACGGATCGCCGCCTTCAGCTTGCGCAGGTCGATTGCCGAACCATCCGCGACCGCCTTCCCCGCCATGGTCTTGATCTCGCCGCGCTGGAGCTTCTGGGTGGAGCTGACAGGCAGCTTTTCGGTAAAGACCACGTAGCCGGGCAGCTTGTGATAGGCGATGTATGCGCCACAAGCCTCGATGATGTGCGAGGCGCGCGCTATCGGATCGTCGCCAGTTGCAGCCTCGCTCTCGACGATGAAGGCGAAAACCTCCTCGCCGCGCAGATCGTCCGGCACCGGTGTCACCGCCGATGCCTTGACGCCGGGGAACTTGGCAAGCGCTGCCTCGACTTCCAGCACGGCAATATTCTCGCCGCTGCGACGCACGATGCTTTTCTTGCGATCGAAGAAGTAGAGCAGTCCCTTCTCGTCGGCATAGACGACATCGCCGGTGTGGAACCAGCCGCCTTCCCAGGCCTCCTCTGTCGCTTTCTCATCGTTGAGATAGCCGCTGAAGAAGCCGTCTCGCGGGTTGTCGCCTAGAGCCCGCACCAGAAGTTCGCCCGGCGTGCCCAATGCGACCGCGTGGCCGGCATCGTCGACGATCCTGTATTCCATACCGACACGCGGCCGGCCGATGCAGCGCAGTCCCGGCGTATAGTCGTCGGCCGCCGTCGTGGTGACAGCCCGCCCGCCGGTCTCGGTCATGGCCCATGCCTCAACGATCGGAATGCGATAGCGCGCCTCGAATTCGACCTTGTGCCGGGCATCCACGCCGGGGCCGAGCGCAAATTTGACCTTGTGCGCGCGTTCAGCCTCGACAGGCGGCATCTGCAGCAGGATGGCTGGTATCACGCCAAGGCAATGAATGATGGTCGCACCGGAATCGGCGATCGAGGTCCACCAGCTCTTCGAATGGAAGCGATCCAGCGGCACGATCGCACCGCCTCTCATGATCATGCCGACCGCCGTGCAGCCGAGCGCATTCATATGGAACATCGGCAGCGGCGTGAGCGCGATCTCGCTGCCTTCCGCCATGTCAGCGACGCCGCCCTGGGTGGTGTACCATTCGGCAAGGCGGATGAAATAGATGTTGGAGAGCATGCAGCCCTTGGGCTTGCCGGTGCTGCCGGAGGTGAAAAGCAGGGCGCACTCCGCGTCCGGGCCGCCCGACCAGGCCTCCAGTGCGACAGGTGACGGCGGAATGTCGTCGTTCGTCCCGATCACCGTGACCTTGCCGGGATTGATGTCGGCAAGGTCGGCCAGCCGCTCGGCAATCGCAATCAGCAGCGGCGCCTCGGCCATGTCGAGCTGGAAGAGAAGTTCGTCGCGCCGCAGATCCGGATTGATCGGCACGATCGATGCGCCGATGGCATTCAACGCCAGCCAGAAGGTGAAGAATTCCGGCCGGTTTTCCAGAAGCAGGGCGACCCGCGAGCCGAGACCATAGCCGGCGGCCGCAAACCTCGCACTGAGCGCGGCGACATCGGCATGTACCTCGCCATAGCTGTGGCGGAATCCTTGCGGCGCGTAAGGAAGGCCGGCGCTTACCGGCGCGACCAACAGCGGCGCTTCGGGATTCGCGCGCGCCCGGTCTTCAAACAATAGATAGGGAGAATGTGTCATCTTGTCCTTCAGTCGCGCTCGAGAAGACCTTTGATCAGGAACATCTCCGCCTCATGGATCGTGCCGAATTGGATCCATTCCGCGTCGGTCTGGGTTTGCAGCCGCCAGGTTAGCAGCGTAACGACGCATGCGTCCGGCCCCATCTTCAACAGGTCGCCCGGAATGACGCGGGACATGTTGCGGAACTGCATGGCCTCCTTCGACCCACCGACCTCGTAGTCCACCTGCAGACGCGCCCGGTCCACATCGAGGCGGACATAGGTCTCCTTGCCGGAAAAAATCGATGTGCCGCAGAAGAGGCCCGGCTCGACCTCTCTCCGGTCGAAGCTGCCCCATGCCCAGCGCCCTTGCTTCAGCCCATCCGACATCAATTCGAATGCGATCGCGGCGGGGCGCTCCACCATGATGCTGCTGGAATGGCAATGCGGGTCTAGCATCAACGTCCCCTCTTCGGATTTTACCGGAGCAATAGGTTCAATTCGCTCAAACAACATTTTAAGCATAAAATAACTTGAAAGAGCGTCAATGTTTTTTTCGATCTGGACCGGATCGGACGCATGCCAGCGCCGGGGAAGAAGCAACACCTCGCGCTAGTCTTCGCCTGAAACGTCCAATTTCCTAGCTTTTCGCCCAGCATGTCCTTCGCCGGGCCAAATTCGAGCGATCAATAAATTTTAGGCTTGAAGTAATTTTTAGCCCGTTCTACGATCCCCTCAATTGCTAAGGGGAAGCCCGTGAAAAGAGGCTAAAATAGCAAAAACCAAAAAGCCCTCGGCAAGATTGCAGGCTTGCGTTCAACAACCGCCGCAGGCTCACCGGCCCCTATCACTGCGCAAAGCAGAGAGGCCCGTGTGCACACCAGAGGGATCGTGATGACTTTTGAACTAGACCGCAGAAATCTCCTGCAGATGCTCGGCCTTGCTGCAGTCAGCGGCGGCGTGCTCTCGCGCGCAAGCTTCGCCTATGCCGCCGACACCGACAGTGTCTCCATCGGATGGCCGAGCGACGTGCCGTCCTGGGATCCGAACCAGCGCTTCGTTCCGGATGCGCAACCGATCTTCAAGCTGGTTTTCGACCAGCCGCTCGATCAGTCGCCCGATCTGAAGCTCATCCCCAATCTCATCACCAAATGGGACCTTGCCGCCGACGGTCTTTCCATGCCGTTCGAGATCCGCAGCGACGTCAAGTTCCACAATGGCGATCCGATGACGATGGAGGACTTCAGCTACACCTTCGTCGATCGCATCAAATCCGGCCTGAAACTCGATATCGCCAATTCCTGGCGCAATCTCACCGCGATCGAGGCGATATCGCCGACCAGCGGCATCATGAAATTCTCCGCGCCGACCCCGACCGCGCCGCAATGGCTGGCTTTTCTCGGCAGTTATCTCGTTCCGAAGAAATACATGGAATCTGTCGGCCAGGATGGCTTCCTGAAAAAGCCTGTCGGCACAGGACCCTACAAGCTTGTCGACTACCAGATGAATTCACGCATCGTGCTCCAGCGCAACGACGACTATTTCGGCGCAAAGCCGAAGATCAAGAACGTCACCATCGAAATCATTAAGGATCCCTCGGCACGCACCGCCGCTATCCAGTCCGGCCAGATCGACCTCACCGTCAATATCCCCGTCCGCGAGGCCGAGCGCCTCGGCAAGACGGAGGGGCTCACCGCCGAGATCAATCCGTTCACCCGCATCATCCTGCTGCAGATCCGCAACGACATGGGCTTTTCAGACGAGAATGTCCGTCTTGCCGCCCATCACGCCATCGACAAGGCGGCCCTTTCCAAGGCCTTCTATGGTGGCGCGGCCGTTCCGCTCTCGGTACCCGCGACGCCCGGCACGCCCGGTTTCGTGGAGGGCTACAGCTTCAAATACGATCCCGCGCTATCCAAGGAGTTGCTTGCCAAGTCTGGGTTCAGCGCCGACAAGCCGGCGACCATCACGCTTGCGGCCACCAACGGCCAGTTCCCCAGCGATTTCGACATCGCCCGCGCCCTGGTGCAGATGTGGGGGAAGGTCGGCATCAAGTGCGAAATCCAGCAGATCGAATATTCGAAATATTTCGAGCTCAATCGCGGCGGCAAGCTGCCGGAAGCGACCCTCTACAGCTTCGACAATGCCACCGGCGACCCTGAGATCTTCTCCGGCTACCTGCTCAACCCGAAAATGCCCTTCGGCGCATGGAAGGGGATGGAGATCGGCCAGAAGGTTCTCAATCTCTTCGCCGAGCCTGTCTATGACAAGCGTGTAGCCGGCTACCGGGATCTTGCAAAAGAGGCTGTGGAAACCGGCGCCACCATTCCGCTCCTGCAGAGCGTGCAGACATTGGTCCGCAAAAAGAACCTCGCTTACGTCAAATATGGCAATGCCTGGATCCTGGGCAACACCATGTCGTGGTCGTGAGTTTGCGCCGCATCGCTTGAGAGACCATGGGGTCCGGGGTCCTCTCCGGGCCGCATTCCTGGCTTCGTAAGACAAGGCATGCGCATGTTCGTAACCATCGCCAAACTGCTGGTAAAACGTGTTCTGACCGCGATACCGATCCTGCTCATCGTGTCCGCGCTGCTCTTCTGCATCCTGCGCGTCCTGCCGGTCGATCCCGCGGCGATGTCGATGCCGCCCAATGCCACGGTCGATGAGATCGAGGCAATGCGCATGGAGATGGGGTTCGACCGACCTCTTATCGAACAATACGGTATCTGGCTCGGCAAGCTCCTGCATGGCGATATCGGCCGCTCGATCCATTTCCGCCAGGACGTGTCCTCGCTGATCGGCTCGACGCTGCCCGCCACCATCGAGCTGGCCATCCTTGCCATGGTCGTCGCCACCGTCTTCGGCCTCGCTGGAGGGCTCCTCCTGTTCTATGTGCGCGGAACGCGTGCCGAGGCCGTGATGGATTTTCTCTCCATCCTGCTTTTGTCGCTGCCCGAATTCCTCTGGAGCCTGTTCCTGCTCCTGATCTTCGGCGTCTTCTTCAATCTCTTGCCGTTTACCGGACGCCTCAGCCCCGGCTTCGAGCGGCCGATGGTGACAGGCTTCCTTCTGCTCGACAGCCTCATCACCGGTAACATTGCGATCTTCTGGGACGCGATCAAACATATGATCCTGCCGAGCCTTGCCCTCGGTATAGCGCTGTCGCCGTCGCTCATGCGCGTGCTGCGATCGAGCCTTCTCGATGCCTATCAGGACGACTACATTCAGCAGGCGCGGCTGCGTGGCCTCTCCGAGAAGCGCATCCTCATCCGCCATGCCCTCAAGAACGCCATCCTGCCGACACTCAGCCTGATGGGCGTGCAGTTCGGCTTTCTGTTTGGCGGCACGCTGCTGGTGGAACTTATCTATTCCTACCCGGGCATGGGCAATCTGATGGTCGATGCGATCCGTAATGCCGATCTGCCGATCATTCAGGGCGCAGGGCTGACCTACTGCGTCGCCGTCCTCGTCATCAATACCGCGGTCGATAGTCTGTACCTGATCCTCAACCCGAAACTGACGGCGCGCTGACCATGAAACATCTTCCGCTCTGGTTGAGATCCGGCCGCGTTCAGACAGGCCTCGTCATCATCGCCATCCTGGCAGTCTGCGCGATTTTTGCGCCCTGGATTGCGCCCAACGATCCGAACGAACAGAACCTTTTGTCCATCCTGACGCCGCCGGCCTGGGCGGATGGCGGCGATGCGATGTTCCCGCTCGGCACCGACAGTCTTGGCCGCTGCATCCTCTCGCGCCTGATCTTCGGCACGCGCGTTGCGCTCACCGTCGCCTTCACCGCGTCGATCGGCGCCATGATCATCGGCGCGATCCTGGCGCATATCGCCGGCTATTTCGGCGGTTGGGTCGATTGGCTGATCGGGCGCATCGTGGAAATCTGGCTCTCTTTCCCGCCCGTCATCCTGTCGCTAATCCTGATGGTCGGCCTCGGCACCGGCATCCGCAATGTGATCCTCGCCATCGTGCTCGTCGACTGGACGCGCTTTTGCCGGGTGCTGCGCAGCGAGGTGCTGGTGCTGCGACGGCGAGACTATGTCGCCGCCGCCCAGCTCGTCGGCTTTTCCCATTGGCGCACGATCACACGCGAAATCCTGCCCGGCACGCTGCCACTACTGATCACGCTGATGAGCCTGGAAATGGGCGTCGCCGTTATCGTGGAGGCGATCCTCTCCTTCGTAGGCATGAGCGTCGGTGCCGACACGCCGGCCTGGGGGCAGATGATCGCCGACGCCCGGCAGAACATTTACGAGGCGCCGCTCAATCTCCTCTGTCCGGTCCTTGCGATCTTCTTGGCGGTCTTCGGTTTCAACATTCTCGGCGACGGCCTGCGCCGATCCCTCGACACCCGCCTGACGCAGACGGAGAGGAGCTGACATGACCATATTGGCTGCACGGAACCTCTGCGTAGACTCCCTCGGGGGCAAGGAATCCTTCCCCGTCCTGAGCGATCTCAATTTCACGCTGGAGCCGGGCAAGATCCTCGGCCTCGTCGGCGAATCCGGCGCTGGAAAGTCGATGATCGGCCGCACCATCTCGCAATTCCTCCCGAGTGGTTTTGCCGTCACCAAGGGCACGCTCGAATTCGCTGGCGAAGACCTTGTGACGATGATGCCTGCGCGCCGCCGCAATCTGCTCGGCCGCGAGATCGCCTTCATTCCGCAGGAGCCGCTCTCCGGCCTCAACCCGGTGCTGACCGTCGGCCAACAGATGAAGGAACATCTCCTCCGAATTGGCCTTGCTCCGGGCGAAAACTGGCGGAAGCGGGCGCTTGCCGAATTCGAGGCGGTGCATCTGCCGCATGGCGCGGCACTGCTTGGTAAATACCCGCATCAGCTTTCCGGCGGCATGTGCCAGCGTATCCTGATCGCCATGGCCTTTGCCAGCCGGCCGCGCTTGCTGATCGCCGACGAGCCGACCACTGCCCTCGACGTCACCATCCAGGCCCGCATCGTCAAGCTGATCGCCGAGATGCAGAAGCGCGACGGCACGGCGGTCATCTTCATCACCCATGATCTGCGGCTCGCCTCGCAGATCAGCGACGAGATCATGGTGCTCTATGCCGGGCGCCCGGCCGAGCGCGGGCCCGCCAGGCAACTGTTCTCGGCGCCGGCGCACCCCTATACACGCTGCCTGCAGCTCGCCAATCCGACCATCAGCGGGGAGCGCCGCGGCCTCTATATCCTGCCGGAGCGCATGCCGGGGCTGCGCGTGCTCAAGGATATCACCGGCTGCCGCTTTGCCTCCCGCTGTCCG
Organism: Rhizobium sp. RCC_161_2; assembly: GCF_041355235.1. Classification (NCBI taxonomy): domain Bacteria; kingdom Pseudomonadati; phylum Pseudomonadota; class Alphaproteobacteria; order Hyphomicrobiales; family Rhizobiaceae; genus Rhizobium; species Rhizobium sp. RCC_161_2. The sequence continues at coordinate 151,514 of NZ_JBFUPL010000006.1, forward strand.
AATGCCATTGCCGCCTGCACCGAGGCCGAGCCGCCGCTTGCGGAAATCGCGCCCGGCCATATCGCTGCCTGCATCCGTACCGAAAAGACGCCTGACATCACGCCGCCGCCCCTGGCGCCGTCCCGTAACGTTGAAACGGCGAAGACCTATCTGCAGGGCGAGAACCTGACCAAGGCCTATACGGTCGCCTGGAGCCCCTTCAACAGGAACCCCAAGTTCCGGGCGGTCAACAGCGTCGATTTCACGCTCGGTGAAGGCGAATTCGTCGGCATCGTCGGGGAAAGCGGCAGCGGCAAGAGCTCGCTAGCGCGCCTCGTCGTCGGGCTGGATACACCGACAGAAGGTCGTCTCACGCTTGCGGGCCGCGATATCACCGCCAATGGATCATCTGAAAAAGCCTATCGCCGCGAGTATATCCAGATGGTGTTTCAGGATCCGCAATCAGCCCTCAATCCGCGCCGTCGGGTCGGTAGCATCGTTACCCAGGCGAATGAGGCGAGTGGCCTCCACGCCGGCAAGCGCGAGCGCATGGACCGCGCCGCCGAGCTGCTCGCAGAGATCGGCCTGCCGCCGGATGCGGCAATGCGCTTCCCCTCGCAACTGTCCGGCGGCCAGAAGCAACGCGTCAATATCGCTCGCGCCCTCTGCACGGTGCCGCGCATTCTGGTCGCCGATGAGATCGTATCGGGCCTCGATGTCTCGGTTCAGGCGCAACTGCTGGATTTGCTGTTGAAGTTGCGGGACGAACACGGTTTCTCGATGATGTTCATCTCGCACGATCTTTCCGTCGTGCGCTATCTCTGCGACCGCGTCCTGGTGATGTATCGCGGCGAGGTGGTGGAGAGCGGGGCGACCGAAACAGTCTTCGCCAATCCGCAGCATCCCTATACGCAAAGCCTGCTCGCCTCCGTACCGCCGGACGATGTCCAAGCGGAATGGTCGCCGGTATTGGCCGAAACAGGGTATCAGGTGGAATAGGAACGCCTTCGTTTACGGCACGATTATCCGTGTCGCCATCGGAAAGTGCGAATTGCCGCCGTCAAAGGGTGGGAGCGTCTTGAAGTCCTCGCGCATGGCAATGCGCGCGGGAGACTGCAAAGCCGTTTGCAGGGCGGCCGGGCTATCGAACATCACGCGGTTTCGCTGAATGTGGTTGACGCGCTCCCAGGGCAGGAAGCCGCACCAGTCGACCCGTGACAAAACCTCGATCTGGCGGATGTCCGGAAAGGTGCGCATGACCTGCGGATGGTGGCTGACATAATGATGCAGCCAGGCGTTCAGATCCTCAGCGGGGCCTGGGTAGTGAACCACATAGCTGCACGGCAATTCGCCCTCACCGGTGCGCAGCCTGCCGTCATCGACCGGAAACGGCCGCACATACATTGCCTGCTGCGTCGCCCTGGCGCCTTCTATGCTGGTGAGAACGTCGGGGGCGGCAAGCTGCTGGAGGTGGCCCGAGGGGCCGACAGCATTTTCGAGCGCGGTCAGATCCTCAAAATAGAGCTGGAGACCAAGGACCGGCGACCGCTCGGTCCTGTTGTACATGTCCTTGGTCGTTTCGGGCGTATAGAGATTAGCGGAAATAAGGGCCGGCGTTGCCTTGATGATTGCAGCAACGGTTGCAAGATCCGCTTCGCTGATTGCGCGGTCGTCGTCGGAGCTTTCGAAAAAGGCAAGATAGGCGAAGGCCATGTCGAACTCTCCGTGCTCGCGAGAAAACGGTGACAGGCCAAACCGGTATTCAAAGCCCACCGCGGAGATTTCAGTATCAAGCGGCGCAATGGAAAAAACAAGTTTAAACTTAAACTATATCGCGCCGATCAGCTCCACCACGCCTCGCGGCGGCGCCATGACAGATCGCTCTTGCGGCTTTTCCCCGCCGCCTTCCTGTCGCCCTTCAAGTGATCCATGTAACCGCCAAGGACACTGTTGATGAAAACATGAGACTTGGTCCGGTTCGAGCCCAGAAACTTGAAGCTTGCTTCCTTATCCTGCTTCATCTGCTGGACGATCTTCCAGAAGACGAAACTGTCGTGGCTTTCCTTGAGGGCCAGGAAATAGCCGGACGAATAGGTGCTTTCGAAACGCTCGACGAAGGTCAATATTTCGCGATGGTGGAGATTATATCCCACCCATCCGCATTCCGGGTATATTTTGCGGTTGAGATAGGCCGCGAGCTGGTTTCCCCGCGGGGCAATCCTGTCGATCAGGTTGCGCGGGATCTCGCTGTGCGTGAGCGTATCGGCATCGAGCCATATCAGCTGATCAGCCGACGTCCGGTAACGCCGGATGGCATCGGTAACGGCAAAGACCTTGTTGGAAAAGCGAACGGCGTCCCACCGGTAATCACGCTCCAGGCTATTCGTGGATAGGCGTACTCCGTTGGCCAGCGGGTTTTCCGCGAAGTCTTTCCGAAATTCGAGCAAGCGCGGCAGCGTCTCATTGTGGTCGAAAATCTGGAGCCGGTCATCCTTCTCCTCGACATGCACATTCTCGGCGTAGACCACAAGCGAGATATCCTTGGGCCAATATTTGAGAAACGTCTCGATGCATTTCTTCCCATAGTCGCGATAGCCTTTTTCATGAAAGGTCGTCACGACGACATGCTTTAGCTGCTCCTGCCGCCAGAAATTCGGGAAAGGCATTGACGATTTAGCTCCGCGACAAAATTGGTATCAATCGGCCCCGGTTATGGGTGAACCGTGTCGTTTCAGTGGCTCGCGCTCTGAACGACATCCCGATATCTAGCCCCCAATTGTGTCTGAACGTTTCCAACCCATGAAATTTATGGGGCATGTTATTTCGAAATATGACGAACGCGCCGACATGTCCCTATCACTGGATTCGAGGTCAGCCCGGCTCAAATCGACAACACCTTGCCGGTGTTGAGAATATTGTTCGGGTCGATAGCGCGCTTGATGCGCTCCATCAGCGCCAGCTCTTCCGGCGTGCGGGATAGCTTGAGATAGGGCTTCTTCAGGAGACCGATCCCGTGTTCGGCGGAAATCGTGCCGCCCGCCCGGCCGACGACCGCAAACACAAGTTCGGTGATCTCCTTATGCGGCTGCACCTTGTCAAGCGAGGGGATATTGCAGACGAAATGCAGATTGCTGTCGCCGATATGACCGTAGCTGAGCGCAATTGAATCCGGCCAGCGGCTCTTCATCGCTGCTTCGATCTCGCTTACCACGCCACCCGCGATACTGGTGGGAAGGCCAACGTCGAAGGCGGTCTGCGGCCCCATCAGCCGCCCATATTCCGAAACGCTGTCGCGAACCGCCCACAATTCGCGGGCTTCACGCTCGGAGGACGACAGGACCGCGTCGGACACCCAGCCCTCTTCAAGGGCGTCGGACAACAACTCTTCCAGCATCGCCCGATTTTCGTCGGCATCGCGCCCACCCGCTTCGATCAACACATAGATGCCGTGTGGTTCGGAAAGAGCTCGGCGCAGCTCCGGGAGATTGCCGGTCATGAAATCATAGAAACTCGGCCACATCACCTCGAAGGCGATCAGTGCCGATCCCATGCGCAGCCGGGCACTCTTCAGCAGTTCGAGCATGGCCGGAAAATCGGGGCAGCCGCAAAAGGCGCTGGCGAGCGCCGCCGGTTTTGCCTGCAGACGCAACACGGCGCGGGTGATGATGCCGAGCGTCCCCTCGGAGCCGATGAAGAGCTGCTTCAGGTCATAGCCGGCATTGTTCTTCAGCATCTTGTTGAGCGACCGCACGATCGTACCATCGGGCAGCACCACCTCAAGGCCAAGTACATGCTCGCGCGCCATACCGAACCGGATGACGCGATTGCCGCCGGCATTGGTGGAGAGATTGCCGCCGATGACACAGGAATCGCGGGCGCCGAGATCAAGGCCGAAGAACAGTCCCGCGTCCTCCGCTGCCCTCTGGATGACGCCGAGCGGCGTTCCGGCCTGCACCGTCATCGTCGCCATGACGGGGTCGATTTCATCGATGCCGCTCATGCGGTCGAGCGACAGCGCGACACCGCCTTCGATCGGACGGGCGCCGCCGGCAAGACCCGTCAATCCACCCTGCGGCACGACCGGGATCTTAAAGCGATCGCAAAGCCTGAGTGTCGCCGATACCTGCTCGGTCGTGCGCGGACGCACCAGAGCCAATGGCATGACTGGCGCAAGCCCCGCCCAGTCATTGTGGAAACGCGCCGGGATATCCGCGCCAAAGAAAACGTCGGCGCCAAGCGCGTCTCTGAGCGATTGAATAAAGTCTTCTCTCATCAAACCATGGCCTCGAATTGCCTGAAATATCGGCCAAGTCTGATCCCAGATTTGCTCAGGAGTAAACATAAAAAGGCCCGGCGCGATCGCTCGCGCCGGGCTTTTCTTGCACCGTTACTTGATGGCTTCGAGATCGACGCCCTTGGTGTCGCGGATGAAGATGAGGCCGATGACCAGCGTCATCGACGCAATCGCAATCGGATACCAAAGGCCATAATAGATATCGCCCTTGGCGGCACTCATCGCAAAGACCGTTGCCGGAAGCAGGCCGCCGAACCAGCCATTGCCGATATGATAGGGCAAGGACATGCCGGTATAGCGGATGCGGGTCGGGAACATCTCGACCAGGATTGCGGCGATAGGGCCATAGACCATGGTCACGTAGATGACGAGAATGGTCAAAATGGCGATGGTCAGCGGCCAGTTGATGGCGGCGGGATCGGCGACCATCTTGAAGGCACCACCGTTCGCCACCGTGTAGACCGGCATGTCGGTTGCGCCGGCGGCGTGTTCCGCTGTGAGCAGCTTTGCCTTGATCAGATCGGCAACCGGAGTGACCGTCTTTTCACCGGCCCGGACCGTTGCCGCGTTCAAGCCAAGTTCCGGGTTGGCCGTGATGAAGCCATCCAGCTTGGCGTCCGGCACTTTGGCCGGATCGCGCGCCAGCGGGAAGCCCGCTTTCTGCAGGGCGAGGTTCAGGTCATGCGTGAAGGCGGCGCTCTTTGCCGCAGCCGTCGCCCCGGCGGCAACCGCGTCATAGGAGGCCACGATCGTGTCGCCAACCTTGACCGTTGCCGGCTGGCCGGCGGGACCTTCGACAACTGCGTAGGGCACCGAGCTCTTGGACAGGAACGAGGTGGCAATGTCGCAGGAGTTGTTGAACTTCGCCGTGCCGACCGGGTTGAACTGGAAGGTGCAATCGCCGGGTGCCGCCGTCACGGTGGCGCGGATGGTTTGCTCTGCCTGGGCGAGTGCCGGATTTGCCGCGTAGGTCAATGCCTTGAACAACGGGAAATAGGTGAGGATCGCCAAGGCAAGTCCGGCCATGATGATCGGCTTGCGGCCGATCTTGTCGGACAGCCAGCCGAACACCACGAAGAAACCGCTGCCGATCAAGAGCGCAATGGCGATCATGATGTTGACCGATTGGCCATCGACCTTCAGAACATTCTGCAGGAAGAACAGCGAATAGAACTGGCCCGCATACCAGACAACGGCCTGACCTGCGGTGAGACCAAAAAGCGCAAGCAGCGCGATCTTGGCGTTCTTCCATTGTCCGAAGGCTTCCGACAGCGGCGCCTTGGAGCCCTTGCCCTCTTCCTTCATCTTCTTGAAAGCCGGCGATTCACTGAGGGACAGCCGGATCCAGACGGAAATACCGAGAAGGACGAAGGACAGGATGAAGGGAATACGCCATCCCCAGGCAGCAAAGGCATCCTTGCCGAGCCAGTTCTGCACCACCAGGATGACGATGAGCGACAGGAACAGCCCGAGCGTTGCCGTCGTCTGGATCCAGGATGTGTAAAAACCGCGCCGCTCGTTGGGCGCATGTTCGGCGACATAGGTCGCCGCGCCACCATATTCACCGCCAAGCGCCAGGCCCTGCAGCATGCGCAGCGCAATCAGAATGACTGGGGCGGCGAGACCCCAACTGGCCGAACCGGGCAGGATACCGACCAGGAAGGTCGACAGGCCCATGATCAGGATGGTGACGAGAAACGTATATTTGCGGCCGACGAGATCGCCGATCCGTCCGAAGACCAGCGCGCCGAAGGGCCGGACCAGGAAGCCCGCCGCGAAAGCGAGCAGCGCGAAAATATTGCGGGTTGCCTCCGGATAGTCGCTGAAAAAGGCCGCTCCGATAAAGGCGGCCAGGGAACCATAGAGATAAAAGTCGTACCATTCGAAAACAGTTCCGAGCGAAGATGCGAAGATCACCTTCTTCTCTTCCCTGGTCATCCCTCGACCAGAAGTCTGGTCCACAGACGTGGCTACCATTCCTAATTCCTCCCAATTGCACCAAGGCCATGACGGCAGTGCCCGCGCCATGTCCCCCCAACATTCACATTGCGCATGGGTCCCCCGGCCCTTCTGGCGCGGGAAACCGGCGCCGATGGATGCCCTCAAGATTTCCTCCCCAAGAGGTCCTGCATCCAATGCAGGGGAAGTGTTGGCTAAAAATTGAAAAATGCAATGGCTGCAACTTGCGTCCACCGTCTAAAATTGTGTGTAAGGTGCCAAAAGACGAAGGGATTGCCCCGAAGCGGGGCTTAAGCCGCGCCGGCAGCGGTCGAAGGGCCGTGCTCACGCCGGCTGAAGCCTGAGACGTTGCATCGGCGGAAAGGCGAGCGCGATGGCCACGGCCCCAAGCCCGACCATGGACGACCCGATGAACAGCCAGGAATAATTCCCGAACGTATCGAAGATCCAGCCGCCGGCCAGCGGACCGAACGCCATGCCTATGCTCGACAGCATCGTCGCCGCGCCAAAGACGGTGCCGATGACGCGCGGCCCGAAATATTCTCGCGCCAGCACCGCATAGAGCGGCATGACCCCGCCATAGGCGCTGCCAAAGATGACGGCGAGCGCATAGAATTCGCCGAGTTGGCTGACAAGCAGATAGGTCGCGAGCGCCACGGCCTGCACCAGGAGCCCTGCGACCAGTACCGGTTTGACGCCGATTCGGTCGGCGAGCGTGCCATAGAGAAGCCGGCCTCCAAGCCCCGCCAGCCCCTCGACGCTGTAGATGCTGACCGCCGCCATCGGCGCGACACCGCAGATCGTCGCGTAGCTCACCATATGGAAGATCGGCCCCGAATGGGCGGCACAGCAGGCAAAGAAGGTGCCGCCAAGAACAAGAAACTGCGGGGAGCGGAATATCTGTCCGAGCGGCACGCGGGGACCGTCGACAGCCGCATCGACGGCGGGATCGTTGGTGCTCGCGGGCGGGCGTCGCACCAAGAGTGCCGCCGGCACCAGCAGGACCCAGGCAAGTATGCCGATCAGCATCATCGCCGTCTGCCAGTCATAGGCCGAAATCAGCCAACGGGCGAAGGGCGAGATCGTCATCGGCGCAACACCCATGCCGGCGGAGACCAGTGAAACGGCGAGGCTGCGGTTCTTATCGAACCATGCCGTCGTGGTCGCGATCATCGGCGCGAAGAAGGCGCTGGCTGCCAGGCCGACGAGAATGCCGTAGGTCAGTTGAAACTGCAGCAGCGATGTCGCTCGGCTCGCCAGCACGAGCGCCAGCCCCAGCAATACTGCTCCGATCAGGACCACGATACGCGGCCCGAAACGGTCGCTTGCCGCGCCCCACATGAAACCACCCAGACCCATCACCAGGAAGTTGAGGGTCATGGCGCTCGCGATGCCGGCATGCGACCAATTGGTGGCGGCCACGATCGGAACCTGAAAGATCGCCAGCGAAAACATCGCGCCGAGTGCGACACAGGTCATCAGCGCACCGGCGCCCACGATCACCCAATGATAGGAAATGCTCATCCGCTCAACTCCCCTGCCCACGAGATCAACCGTCAGCCCGACAGTCGCCGTACCGACTATGATCTAATGACGTTCGACCCCACCCGATTTCGACATCGCCTTCTCAATTCTTCTCGTACGAACCAATTTTTTCGACATGCCGTTCATTTATGAACTCAGTTCATAGGCCTTATCAAAAATCGATCCCTAATCGACGCGGCTACCGCACCCTACTTCTTAAGCCGGGTCAGTAGTCCGTTCAGGTCCCTTGGATCGAGCGGGTGCACCCGACAAGTGTCGAAGCTGTTGCAACAGCGTTTGCCGCATGAGCCGCGCTTTATGCGCTTCACCTCATCATGACATGGAGCTTGATATGCACAATCCTGTCGACCTGGAAATCTCCCGACGCGACCTTCTGGTGGCAACTGCCGCATCCGTTGCGGTCACGGCGGCACCGTCTGTAGCGGGCGCTCAAACGCCCACCCCCGAAACGCCCTTCTCCGCCAAGGTCTCCTTCACCGTGAACGGCGAGGTTCGCGACCTCGATATCGACACGCGCACGAGCCTGCTGGACGCCTTGCGGGAACATCTGCACCTCACCGGAACCAAGAAGGGCTGCGACCATGGCCAGTGCGGCGCCTGCACCGTCATCGTCGATGGCCGGCGCATCAACTCCTGTCTGACGCTTGCCGTCATGCACGAGGGCGACACAATCACCACCATCGAGGGGCTCGGCAGGCCCGGCAACCTCCATCCTATGCAGGCGGCCTTCGTCAAGCATGACGGCTTTCAATGCGGTTATTGCACACCCGGCCAGATCTGTTCGGCCGTTGCGGTGCTCGAAGAGATCAAGGCCAACGTGCCGAGCCATGTCAGCGGCGACCTGACGGTCGAGGCAAAAGTAAGCCCCGACGAGATCCGCGAGCGCATGAGCGGCAATATCTGTCGGTGCGGCGCCTATTCCAACATTCTCGATGCCATCAGCGAAGTTGCGGGGAGACAAGCATGAAAGCCTTCAGCTACGAACGCGCCTCCTCGGTCGAGGCAGCCGCAAAAGCCGCGGCAGGCATCAAAGGTGCAAAATTCATCGCCGGCGGCACCAACCTGCTCGATCTGATGAAGTTGCAGATCGAGACGCCGACACATCTGATCGACGTCAATGGTCTGGCGCTCGACAAGATCGAGGTAACGCCCGAGGGCGGGCTTCGGATCGGTGCGCTGGTGCGCAACACCGATCTGGCGTCCGACGAGCGGGTCCGCCGCGACTACGGCCTCCTGTCGCGCGCCCTGCTTGCCGGCGCTTCCGGCCAGTTGCGCAACAAGGCGACGACCGCCGGCAACCTGCTTCAGCGCACGCGCTGTCCCTATTTCTACGACACCAACCAGCCGTGCAACAAACGCCAGCCCGGCAGTGGCTGCGCGGCCATTGGCGGCTTCAGCCGCCAGCATGCGGTGATCGGCGTCAGCGACGCCTGCATCGCCACGCATCCAAGCGACATGGCGATCGCCATGCGCGCGCTGGACGCGACCGTCGAAACCGTACGGCCCGATGGCGCCACACGCCGCATCCCGATCGCCGATTTCCATCGCCTGCCGGGAGACACCCCGCATGTGGAGACGGTGCTCGAGCCCGGTGAATTGATCACCGCAGTGACGCTCCCCAAGCCAATCGGCGGCAAGCACATCTACCGCAAGGTCCGCGACCGCGCCTCCTATGCCTTCGCGCTGGTCTCGATCGGCGCGATCGTGCAGCCGGATGGAACCGGCCGTATTGCCGTCGGCGGCATCGCGCACAAACCGTGGCGCGTCGAGGCGGCCGAAGCCGATCTTCCGAAGGGCGCAAGAGCGGTTACGGATAGGCTGCTCGCCGGCGCACATCCCACCGAACAGAATGCCTTCAAGGTTACGCTCGTCGAGCGCACGCTCGGCGCTGTTCTTGCCGAAGCAAGGGGATAAGAGATGAGATTCGACACACCAGCCACCACAAACCCGATCGACCAGCTCAAGGTGGTCGGCCAGCCCATCGAGCGTATCGACGGCCGGCTGAAAACGACGGGCACGGCCCGCTATGCCTATGAGCAGCACGACGTGGTGCCCAACCAAGCCTATGGTTATGTCGTCGGTTCGTCCATCGCCAAGGGGCGGATCACATCCTACGATCTCGCCGAAGCGCGCGCGGCACCCGGCGTCATTACCATCGTGACGGCAGCCAATGCCGGCAAGCTCGGCAAGGGCCGTTTCAACACCGCAAAATTGCTGGGCGGGCCTGATATCGAACACTACCATCAGGCCGTTGCCCTCGTCGTCGCCGAGACCTTCGAACAGGCCCGCGCGGCGGCGCAGCTCGTCCGCATAGGCTACGCAGCCGAAAATGCCTCCTACCTGCTTGCCGGGGCAAAGGACACAGCGGCGACACCGGACCGGGGCACGCCCGATACCGCCGTCGGCGACTTTGCCGGGGCCTTTGCGGCCGCCCCCGTCAAGCTGGATGAAGCCTACACCACACCCGACCACGCGCATGCGATGATGGAGCCGCATGCCTCGATCGCGGCGTGGACCGGCGACGATCTGACGCTGTGGACATCGAACCAGATGATCGCCTGGAGCAAGGGCGACGTGGCGACGACGCTCGGCATTGCACCGGACAAGGTTCGCCTGATCTCGCCCTTCATCGGCGGCGGCTTCGGCGGCAAGCTGTTCATCCGCACCGATGCCATCCTTGCCGCACTCGGCGCGCGTGCCGCCCGCCGGCCGGTCAAGGTGGCGCTGACGCGACCGTTCATGTTCAACAACACCACGCATCGCCCGGCAACGATCCAGAGGATCAGGATCGGCGCAACGCCGGACGGCAAGATTACCGCGATCGGCCATGAAGGCTGGTCCGCCAATCTGGAGGGCGGCGGGCCTGAAAATGCCGTGCAGCAGACACGGCTGCTCTATGCCGGCGCCAACCGGATGACGGCGACACGCCTTTCCGTTCTCAACCTGCCGGAAGGCAACGCCATGCGCGCGCCGGGCGAGGCGCCGGGCCTGATGGCGCTCGAAATCGCCATGGACGAGATGGCGGAAAAGCTCGATCTCGATCCTGTCCAGTTCCGCATCCTCAACGACACGCAGGTCGATCCGGAAAACCCGGAGCGTCCCTTCTCGCAACGTCGATTGATCGAATGCCTGCAAACCGGCGCCGACCGCTTTGGGTGGAACGACCGCAATGCCAGGCCCGGCAGCCGGCGCGACGGACGCTGGCTCATGGGAATGAGCGTCGCCGTCGGTTTCCGCAACAACCTGCTGATGAAGTCCGGCGCGCGCGTCCGGCTCGATAGCCGTGGCGTCGTCACCGTCGAGACCGACATGACCGACATCGGCACGGGAACCTACACCATCATCGCCCAGACGGCTGCCGAGATGATGGGCCTGCCCATGCACAAGGTCGAGGTCCGGCTGGGAGATTCCTCCTTCCCCGTCTCCGCCGGTTCCGGCGGTCAATGGGGTGCCAACAACGCCACCTCGGGCGTCTATGCGGCCTGCGTGAAGCTGCGCGAAGCGGTTGCCCAGAAGCTGGGCTTCAATTCGGCCGATATCGTCTTTGCCGACGAGCAGGTCCGCTCTGGCAACCGATCCGTTCCACTCACAGACGCCGGCGGCGACGGCCTGGTCGGCGAGGACAGCATCGAATACGGCGATCTCGACAAGACACACCAGCAGTCGACCTTCGGCGCCCACTTCGTCGAGGTCGGTGTCGACATGGCGACCGGCGAGACACGCGTCCGGCGCATGCTGGCCGTCTGCGCGGCGGGGCGCATTCTCAATCCGATCACGGCACGCAGCCAGGTGATCGGCGCGATGACGATGGGCGTCGGCGGGGCGCTGACGGAGGAACTCGCCGTCGACACGACAAGGGGCTTCTTCGTCAACCATGATCTCGCGGGCTACGAGGTGCCTGTCCATGCCGACATCCCGCATCAGGACGTCATCTTCCTCGACGAGACCGACCCGATGTCATCGCCGATGAAGGCCAAGGGTGTCGGCGAACTCGGCCTTTGCGGCGTCGCCGCCGCCATCGCCAACGGCATCTACAATGCAACCGGCGTCAGGGTGCGTCATTATCCCATTACCCTCGACAAGCTCATCCACGACCTACCCGAGATGAGCTGACCGACCTTCGGACAGGCGGCTGAAAGCTTCCGCTGCCTGTCCTGCTCCAACAGCAGACCTGCGGCCGTGAGGCTGTCGGCCCACTCATGAACTGGTCGCATAAGCCCATGCGGTCCGGGCGATATAATCGCGGGATCGGGCACGCGCTATACTGCTCGGCGGAACGGGCGGAGCGGTATATCCGGACACCCAACGAAAGGACTTGTCGATGAAGCATCTTATCGCCACCGCCGTCATCATGGGACTGCCTGCACTGGCTTTGGCTCAATCAGAACAATCAACACATAGGTTCGACATGCCGACGACATCGATCGAAGAAATGAAAGCCGTCTCTCCTGCCCTGGAACATTATGCTAGAGAACGGCTTGCCGCCGATCTGTGGAAGCGCACGGACCTCAACCCACGCGACCGGAGCCTCGTCACAGTGGCCGCGCTCATTGCCACCGGCCAGTCGGGCGAGCTGCCGCAATATATGGATATGGCCTTGGAAAACGGCGTGAAGCCGGCCGAGATTTCAGAGACCATCACCCATCTCGCCTTCTATACCGGCTGGCCGAATACGATGTCGGCGCTCAAGGTCGCCAGGCATGTCTTCCAGAGCCACGGCATCGGCGCCGACCAGCTTCCGCCGGCCCAGGATGCCACCCTCCCCTTGAACGAAGACGCCGAAGCACGGCGGGTCGCGATGGTCGATCAAGCATTGGGGCCGGACTTCAAGGATCTGGCGTCCTATACGACCGACGTCCTGTTCAAGGACCTGTGGCTACGCCCGGCGCTTGCGCCGCGTGACCGCAGCCTCGTCACCATCAGCGCCCTGGTCGCCACCGGCCGCGTCGCCCAGCTCACGGGCCACACCAATATCGGCATGAACAACGGCCTGACGAAGCAGGAAATTTCCGGCGCAGTCACGCATCTGGCCTTTTATTCCGGCTGGCCGAACGCGATGTCGGCGGCACCGGTCGTGAGGAAAGTGTTCGAAGAACGCGGAAGCTGAGCCGGAGAAGAAACGTCCGGATTAAGCCGGCCCTCGATCCCGATAGCGCAACGCGTCCACCAGCAATGCGAAGGCGGCCGAGGGCTGGCGCCTGCTCGGGTAATAGAGATGATAGCCGGGAAAGGACGAGCACCAGTCCTCCAGCACGCACACCAGGCTGCCGTCGGCAAGATGTTCTCTGACATGATCCTCCATCACGAAGGCCAGACCGAAGCCGGCGACGGCGGCGCGGGCAATCATGTTGCTGTTGTTGAAGACGAGTTGTCCATCGACACGCACCCGCACCTCGCGCCCATCCTTCTCCAATTCCCAGGCGTAAAGACCGCCGGCACTGCGCAGGCGTAGGTTGATGCAACGATGATCGGCCAGATCCTGCGGCACGAGCGGGACTTTTCTCTGCTCGAAATAGGCGGGCGAGCCGACCACGATCATGCGGACATCGGGGCTGATACGTGTCGCGATCATATCCTTGGCAAGCGCCTCGCCAAGCCGAACCCCGGCATCGAAACGTTCCGTGACGATATCGGTGAGCCCGGAATCGATGCTGAGCTCGACATGGATATCCGGATAATCAGGCAGGAATTTCTCAAGCGCCGGCCACAGGACAGTGTTGGCCGCATGTTCGGAGGTGGTGATGCGGATCGTACCGGCTGGTTTCTCGCGCAATTCGCCGAGCGAGGAGAGTTCCGTGCCGATACTGTCGAGCGCCGGCTTCAACGTAGCAAGCAGCCGCTCCCCGGCTTCGGTCGGCGCGAGGCTGCGGGTGGTGCGGGTCAACAGGCGCACGCCGACCCGCGTTTCCAGCCGCCTTATGGTATGGCTCAATGCGGATTGGGAGGTGCCGAGCTTGGCGGCGGCACGGGTAAAGCTCCGCTCCTCGGCCACGATCAGAAAAGCATTGAGATCGACCAGTTCCTCGCGTCGCATTCATGAACTCCAGACATGACTACATGCGACTTATAGTGGCTAATTGTCGGAATGTCCCACGACTAGGTTAGCTTTGCGATTTTTGGAGGCTGGCGGCCATCGACACGGCCGGCCGCCTCTTTGCAAGGAGACTGAAAATGCAGATCAAACACAACGGCGCGCAGCCTTCGCGAAAGGGACCCGAGGACTACTTCACCGGGACGGTACGCGTCGACGCACCGTTCAGCGGCAGCGGCAATCTGAGCGGAGGAACCGTCACCTTCGAACCGGGCGCGCGAACCGCATGGCACACGCATCCGCTTGGCCAGACGCTGCTGGTGGTGTCCGGTCTCGGCCGGGTACAGCGGGAAGGCGGACCGGTCGAGGAGATCCGCTCCGGCGATATCGTCTGGTTCGAGCCCGGCGAAAAGCACTGGCATGGCGCCGCGCCTGATTGCGCGATGTCGCATGTCGCCATCGTCGAAATGCTGGATGGCAAGGCCGTCGACTGGATGGAGAAGGTCACCGACGGGGAGTATGGCGGCTGACGGCACAATTCGACGAAGCATGAAGGAGATCAGCCGCGGGTTGCAGTAGCGCCCGCGGCTGATTTTTTGTATTCGCTCGATAGTGTCGCGGATTGATGTCGATCAAACCTTCCGGCCTGAGGCGAGCGACCGTGCGCAAACGAAGCTACCGATCCCGGCAAGGGCGATCACCCAGCCCATCGGCCACGGCGTGCCGTCGGCAAAGGTGCCGACGAGGGCCGAGCCGAAGATCCCGCTGCCGTAATGGAGCGCACCGACCAGCGCGGACACGGTGCCGGCACGCTCTGGAAAATCGGTCAGCGCGCCGGCAATCGAGTTGGCGACGATGAAGCCGGTTGCGGAGACGAACAGGAAGAGCGGCACGACAAGGCCCCACAGCCCACCCCAGTCCGTCCATGCCGCCACGGCAAGCACGATGCCGGAAAGCGCGGCGGCGGCACTGCCATGGAGCAGCAGGCGGTCACCGCCGAAGCGGGACACCAGCCGCGAATTCACGATATTGGCGATCATGATCCCGACAATGCCGATGGCAAACAGCAGACCATAGAGCCCGGCCGGCACATGATGATAGGTGATATAGGCGAAGGGCGTACCCGCGATATAGGCGTAGATGCCGCCATAGAGGAAGCCGCCGGTGCCCGCATAGCCGAGCAGGCGGCGATGACGCAGAAGCGTACCATATCCGATGATCGCGCGCCCAAGCGGCTGGAGGTTGCGCCGCTCGACCGGCAACGTCTCCGGCAGCGTGAAGACCGCCGTAAGGGTCAGCAGCCCGACACCCACCAGCGTCCAGAAGATCGCCCGCCATCCGGCAAGCGCAAGGATCTGTCCACCCACGACTGGCCCTAGCAAGGGCGCGATCGCCATGACTGTCATCAGCGTCGACATCATCTGCGCCGCACGGTTGCCTTCGTAGAGATCGCGCACCATCGCCCGCGACAGCACGACCCCAGCACAGGCCCCGACCGCCTGTACGATACGCCATCCGATCATTGCCGAGGCGCTGCCGGCCATGGCGCATCCGGCCGAACCGATGACGAACAGCACAAGCCCGATCGCCACCGGCAGGCACCGCCCGTAACGGTCGCCAACCGGACCCCAAAGAAGCTGCCCGAGGCTGAAACCGATGAGGAAACCGGAAATCGTCAACTCGATGGCGCCCGTGTCGGCGCCGAGATCCCGGCCCATCGCCGGCATGGCCGGGAGATAGAGATCCGTCGAGATCGATGCGAAGCCCATGAGCGCGCTCAGGACCGCGAGCACGCGCCATCCGTGGCTTGCGGCCCCAACGATCTTTCCCGTGTCTGGAGCATCTGCAACGGGAGTGCCGGCAGTTCCTGTTGTTAATTTGACTGCGGTTTTCGCCTGGTTGGGCATCGGGTTACAGTTCCTGTGCGATCGAGCGGAAGACCGTGCCGTTGATGTTCTCAAACACGGCCTGCTCCACTCTTGAAAAGGATGGAGCCCGCGCGACAGGCACACGGGCTCGGATCACAATAGGGATTGCTGGCGTCTCAGAGACCGACGGTCTTCAGCAGGTGCTCGGGATAGCGCTCGCCCTCGACACCGATCTCGGCCGCCGCGCTCTGGATCTGCGCCAGATCGTCTGGCGTCAGTTCGATATCGGCGGCGGCGAGGTTTTCTTCCAGCCGGTGCAGCTTGGTGGTGCCGGGGATCGGTACGATCCAGGGCTTCTGCGCCAGGAGCCAGGCAAGGGCGATCTGGGCGGTCGTCGCGCTCTTTGCTTCGGCGATGCTCTTGAGCAGGTCGATCAGGGCCTGGTTCTTTTCCATCGCTTCCGGCGTGAAGCGCGGCAAGAGCTTGCGAAAGTCGTTCTCGCTAAGCTTCGTATCCTTCCCCATCGCGCCGGTCAGGAAGCCCTTGCCGAGCGGGCTGTAGGCGACCAGGCCGATGCCGAGCTCCTCGCAGGCCTCAAGGATACCGTTCGTTTCCGGGCCGCGCGTCCAGAGCGAATATTCGTTCTGCAGCGCCGTGATCGGCTGCACGGCATGCGCGCGGCGGACCGTTTGCGCGCCGGGCTCCGACAGACCGAAATGCTTGACCTTGCCCTCGGCAATCAGATCCTTGACGGCGCCGGCCACATCCTCGATCGGCACGTTGGGGTCGACACGATGCTGGTAGAAAAGATCGATGACCTCGACGCCCAGCCGCTTGAGCGAGGCGTCCGCCACCTTGCGGATATTCTCCGACCGGCTGTCCAGACCGTTCGATTTCCGGGTCTCAGGATCGATCGCGAAGCCGAATTTCGTTGCGATCACCACTTGATCGCGAACCGGCGCCAGCGCCTCTCCGACCATTTCCTCGTTGGTGAAAGGACCATAGATCTCCGCCGTGTCGAAGAAGGTGACGCCGCGTTCGACCGCCTGGCGGATCAGCGTGACCCCTTCCTGCGTGCCCAGTGCATGACCGTAGCCGAAGTTCAGGCCCATGCAGCCGAAGCCGATGGCCGAAACTTCAAGCCCGCTTTTGCCGAGTATACGCTTCTTCATTGCATTTCCTCTTGGCCCACCCGTCGTGAGCGTTCGGTTTTATGATGAAGAGAAAATAGACGACGCCATGCATCCCGATTAGACGGTGGAATTGGCATGACGTTATCTCTGCAGTTCATGAATGCTTTGCGGGGTGCATCAGGCAAGCGAAACGGGCAGATTGTCGCGACGCCTGGGAACGGCTTTATTCTCTATCCCGTTCGGAACGATTCTTGCTTCCATCAGACGTGTTCGAGCATGCAGAGAAAGAGAGAACAATGAAGAGAGCGTATTTCCTGGCGACGGTGTTCGCGGCGCTGAATTTGACAGCGAGCATGGCCGTCGCCGAAGACGGCGCACTGGCAGAGATCCAGAAGGCCGGCGTGATCAAGATCGGCACGACGGGCGACTACAAGCCCTTCAGCTACAAGGGCGCGGACGGCACCTTGACCGGTGCGGACATCTCCATGGGCAAAGATCTGGCGACGAGCCTGAACGTCAAGCCGGAATTCGTGATGACGACATGGAAGACCATGCTGGACGATTTCAAGGCCGGCAAATTCGACGTCGCGCTGGGCGGCATCACGGTCAACCCCGCGCGCGCCGAAGTCGGTGACTTCTCAGTGCCCAATGTCAGCGACGGCAAGCGCCCGATCGCCCGCTGCGCGGACAAGGACAAGTATGCGACGCTGGAAGCGATCGACCAGCCTTCGGTCCGCGTGATCGTCAATCCGGGCGGCACCAACGACAAGTTCGCCCATGAGCATTTCTCCAAGGCGCCGATCCAGGAGTTTGCGGACAACAAGGCAATCTTCGACGAGATCGCGGCGGACAAGGCCGACGGCATAGAGGTGGATATTCAATCCAAGCTGCATCCCGGCGTGCTGTGCCCGGTTGCCGTCAAGGAGCCTTTCACCCATTTCGACAATGCCTATCTGTTGCGCAAGGACCCGGCATTGAAGGCGGCCGTGGACGCATTTATGCGCAAGCAGCTGGACAGTGGCGACTGGAAGAAGAAGCTCGACGCCGCGATCCAGTAAAAACGATCAGGGCGGCTTTTGCCATGTTTTGCGCAGTGAGCGCGTACAACGAAGGGAGGACGGCTGTCTTCCCTTCGTTAGTATCTGCAATGTAATCGCCGATAACGTCTACCGGCAATTTCCCGTCAAATCAGCTTGCCATCTTCCGCGTATCCGCGGCCTGCTCATAATAATGGCCGAACTGGCTCTTCAGGAACAGGTCGAGCCCGATATCCTCCTGACGGACGAAACCGCGATTGGGCAGATGTCCGTGGCTGAGCATATCGAGCACGGCGCAAATGCTCGATGCCGTGGTGATCTGGATGGCACTCATGGGGCGTCCGGCAACCAACGCGCTATAGACCTTGTTCGCATAGGTTTCCTGCACGAGACGGCCGTTTCTCCAGCCGGAAACGGTGACGAAAATGATGACGACGTCCTGCAGGGTCGACGGCAGAGAATGCTCGAGGATGTCCTTCAGGACTTCGCGGCGATGGCGCAGGCCGAGATCGTTCAGAAGCGCTTTCATGATCGCCGCATGCCCGGGATACCGGATCGTGCGATAGTTCAGCGTCCTGACCTTGCCCTCCAGCGTTTCGCAAAGGGTGCCGAGCCCGCCGGAGGTGTTGAAGGCCTCATAAGTGACGCCATCCAGCGAAAATTCTTCCCGCTCTTCCATCGCCGGGACCTGAACGAGCTTCCCCTCGACGATTGCCTCGCAGGGCTCGATATATTCGTTGATAACGCCGTCGGTGCTCCAGGTCAGATTATAGTTCAGGGCATTGGACGGATATTGCGGCAGAGCGCCGACGCGCAGGCGGACGCTGTCGAGGCTGTCGAAACGGCTGACGAGGTCGTTGGCGACGATCGAGATGAATCCCGGCGCCAGCCCGCATTGCGGAATGAAGGCGGTGTTTGCGGTTTGCGCGATGGCCTTTACCCGTCTGGTCGATGCGACATCCTCGGTCAGGTCGAGATAGTGAACACCGACCTTTGCTGCCGCTTCCGCAATCGCTATCGTCAGATGGAACGGGGCGGCGCTGAGAACGGCGAAGCTGCCGGAGAGAACTGTGGTGAGCGCCGAGGGGTCCGTGATGTCAACCTTGGCCACCCGCAGCGCAGAACTGGTTTCGATTTGCGCAAGGTGATCTTCGCTGCGGTCGACGACCGTTACATGGTATTCGCCGGAATGAACAAGCAGGCGGGCAATCGTCGATCCGATCTTGCCAGCGCCGATGATAACGATGTTTTTCATATCAGTCCCCAAACAGTGATCGTAATTTTTATACTTTTTTTATTCTCGACAGCTTGGTTGATTCACAGCGCTGGAATGATAAAAATGAACGGTAATTTCCTACAAAATGCCGTTGGATTTGATCAGAATGACGTTATCGGAAAAAGACCGGCAGCTCCTGTCCTTCCTCAGCGAAAACGCCCGGATTCCAACCGCCACGCTCGCCCGCAAACTCGGGCTTTCGCGCACGACCGTGCAGACGAAAATCGAGCGTCTTGAGCGGGATGGCGTGATCGCCGGTTACGGTGTTCGGCTGTCTGATGGCTTCGAAAGCGGCCTGGTGAAGGCACATGTGCTGATCACATTGACGGCAAAAATGCTCGGCCGCGTGACGCAGGAATTGCAGGCGATCCCTCACGTCAGGTCGGTCTATTCCGTCAGCGGCAGCTTCGATCTGATCGCGATTATCGCCGCCGCGTCGATCAGCGAACTGGACAAGGTGATCGACAGGATCGGCGAGATGGACGGCGTCGAGAAAACGCTGTCATCGATCATTTTATCGACCCGCATCGACCGCTGACGGCAAGGCCCTATCGGAAGCGCGATGCCGCGAAAGGCCCGATATCGATCGGCGGCGGCCGTCTGGAAAACGAGGTAGCGACCAGCTCTCCGGTTTTCGGGCCGGCTGCAAGCCCGACATGGCCGTGACCGAATGCGTGCATGACGTCGGCCGTGGCACTTGAGCGCGAGATGACGGGCAGGCCATCGGGGGTTGAGGGGCGGTTGCCCTGCCAGCGCAGAACTGTCAAATCCTCCGGGTTGTTCCCGAGATCCGGATAGGTGCTGAGAAGCTGCCGCAGCAGGATATCCGCCCGCCTCCAGTCGGGCGCAGCATCGACGCTCGCCAGTTCCACCTGCCCCGAAGCCCGCAGCCGGCCGGGCATCATGGTATTGGCCATCTTGCCGTCGCTCGGCATGATCGGAATGCGCGGCCCTGTCTTCGGATCGACGACCTCGACATGATAGCCTCTCTCGCTTTCCAGCGGGATGCGGTCGCCGACCATTCTTGCCAACGCCTTCGAGCGAATTCCAGCCGCGATGACGGCGCCGTCGCATTCGATCGGACCGGCATCGGTGTCGACCGCCAGCAGTCGCCCGTCCTTTAGCTTGAAACCGGTTGCGCCTGCCTTCACCAGCCGAGCCCCTTCACCAAGCGCGCCCTGCACCAGCAACGCAACGTAAGCGCCGGGGTCGATACAATGCCCCCCGGCCTCCACGAGCACGGCAAATGTATAGCGCCGATTGAGGGAGGGCTCGAAAGCCTGCAGCTCCTCGCCCGACAGTTCCCGCCACACGACACCATTGTCACGCCGCAGCCGCCAGGCGAAAGCGTCAGCCTCAAAGCTTGCCCGATCTGGATAGACATAGAGCAGGCCGTCCTGCCGGATCATGTCCGCTTGCCCGCAGTCGGCCGCAATGGCGCGATGGCGCATCGGCGCGTCGGACAGCAGCGAAGACAGGATCTTCGCCGTCCGCTGCACCTTGGCAAGCGTCGAGCCAGCGCTGAGAAAACGCAACAGCCATGGCGCAAGCGGCAAAAGATGTCCCCAGCGAATGGTCAACGGCCCCTCAGGATCGAGAAGGTAAGCCGGCACTTTCTTCCAGAGGCCAGGAACCGACATGGGGATGATCGAGGCCGGGCTAAGGAAGGCGCCATTGCCATAGCTCGCCGCCTGCCTCTCGCCCGGTTCGCCCGGCTCGATGATCGTCACACGATGCCCGTCCTTCAGCAGCGCAAGCGCGCTGCAGGCGCCAACGATGCCACATCCGATGACGGCGATGTGCTTTGGGGCGGTGTTTGGCATTCTGGTCCCTCGAAAGAACAATGGATGATGTTGTCCCATGCGCTGCATACAGCGCATGGCTGCGCGAGGCAGGAGCGCTGTCCTGCGTCAACCTCAAGCGTTGAATTTGATGCCCCGGCCTGTTTGCCGAAGCGCAGCAGGCGCGGTCAGCTTGGATGCGGCGGGCCTGCAAGCCCTGTATGAAAGTGGCTGAGAAAGCTGCGTGTTGCCGGATGGCTCGGATTTTCGATCATCTGCCGGGCATCGCCCTGTTCGACAACGCATCCGTCGCGCATGAAGATCACCTGGTCGGCAACATCGCGCGCAAAGGCCATTTCATGCGTCACCAACAGCATGGTCATGCCTTCGGCAGCCAGCGAGCGCACCACCGAGAGAACCTCGCCAACCAATTCGGGATCGAGCGCCGAGGTCGCCTCGTCAAACAGCATCACTTCCGGCTGCATGGCAAGAGCGCGGGCGATGGCGACGCGTTGCTTCTGCCCACCGGACAGCTGTTCGGGCTTTGATTTGGCCTTGTCCGCCAGGCCGACCTTCTCCAGCAGCGCATGTGCACGCTCGCGAGCCTCGGCCTTGGTCACGCCAAGCACCGTGACCGGCCCTTCCATCACGTTTTCCTCGACGCTCATATGCGGAAAGAGGTTGAAGCTTTGGAAGACCATACCGGTTCTCGCGCGGAAGGCTGCAAGCTCTCTATCCCGCGGGAGTTTGGTTGAATGTGAGAAATCCATCGTGTGACTTCCCACCCGGATATAGCCTTTGTCGGGCACGGTCAGCAGATTGATGCTGCGCAATAGTGTCGATTTACCCGAACCGCTGGGGCCGATCAGCGCCACGACACTGCCTTTCCCGACACTCAAGGTAATATCCTTGAGGACCTCCACCGGGCCGAAGGACTTCTTGACGCCTACGAGTTCAATCATCTTGTCGTCAGACATGGCTGCATTCCTTCTCGGCGCGCATCATTTTGCCATCCGCGCTTCCAGCCTATGCGCGAGGCGCGTGAGCGGAAACAGGATGATGAAATAGATCACCGCAATCATCGTATAGGTTTCCAGCGGGCGATAACTCGCCGAGGTGATCAACTGGCCCTGATAGAGAAGATCCGGCACGGCAAGCACCGACAGCAGCGACGTGTTCTTCAACTGCAAAACGCTCTGGTTCACGAGCGGCGGCAGCATGCGCCTCAGTGCCTGCGGCATGATCACCCGGCGCATGAGCTGATGGCGGCGCATGCCGATGGCGCGCCCGGCGTCCCATTGTCCGGCATCGACGGAGACGATACCGCCGCGAATGATCTCGCTGTAAAACGAAGCGCCGTAGAGCGTCAGCGTGATGAACGCCGCCACCGCCGGCGTCAGTTCGATGCCCGACAGGATCGGTAGCGCGTAATAGCACCAGACGAGCTGGACCAGCACCGGCGTACAGCGGAAGATCTCGATGAAGCCGGTCAGGAGCAGGCCGACGATCTTGATATTGGAAAGCCGCGCCAGCGCAATCACACAGCCGACGGTAAGCCCAGAGATCACCGTGATAATGGTGAAGCCGCAGGTGTAGAGCGCGCCGATCCAGATCAGCTTGCTATATTGCAGCAGAAAGCCGAAATCCCATTGATAACCCACTGAGCAATATCCCTCTTTTATTCTATTCTGCGGCTATCCAGCCTGCGTTCCCGCAAACAGCCAACGGCCCATCGTCAGAATGTCGAAGACCGGAAGGCCGAAACGTCTGGCAATTGCCGCCGAGAACGGAGGCAGGTTGGTGCACTCGAAAACGATCGCGCCGATATCGGCCTCGCGCGCAAGAAGATCTTGCACCGCCTCGATCAGCTCCCTTTCGAGATTATCCCGATCATAGGCCTCTCCACGCTCGATCAGACCGTGAAAATATCCCTCTTTCGGCAAGCCCACCGTCGGTGTGTCAGGATCGGCGCCGGCCTGCTCAAAATGCGCTGGGGTCAGCGAATTGCGCTCGTAGGTCACGACCCCGACACGCTTACCCGCCGGCAGGCACCGCATGACGAGCGGGATCTGCATCAGGCTCGATGTCGCCACCGGCAGCGAAAGTCGGCTTGCCAACAGCGACTGTCTGAGCACGAGAAAGCCGCAGGAGGTGGTAAGCGCGCGCGCACCTTGCCGCTGCAACTCTTCGCCGGCTTCAAAAAAAGCTTCGAGGAGGCTCTCGTCTCGCCCCGCAACCACGGTTCGCGCGGTTGCGCCGGACACTTTCCGATAAAGAACCGGGAAGGGCCAGCTCTTAGCATTACCGACATCGCCGACCGGACGTTCGAATGCCGTGTCCAGCATGATGATACCGAGCGCGTTGGCAGGGTCAGACATGAATTGGCAACCTTTTTACCAGGAAGCACCGAGCGTGCGTCCGGGCCGGGCGTTGCCGCACGGCCCGATTGCCCACGTCAGAATTGAATCTCGGCGGGAATTTCCTGCTTCTGCACGCCGACCAGTTCAAGGCTGGAGGTGATCCAGCTCGTGACCACGCCGGAGGAGCGGTTATACTCCAGCCAGTTGTCGACGAAGGTGCGAAAACGGGCGCTGTCCTCGACACGAACGCCGGCGCAGGTCGGCTGGCGGATGGTCGGTGTCGGAACGAAGATCTTGCCGAGATTTGGGATCTTCTTGATCGTCACGAGCGATAGCATGGCGACCTGAATCACCAGGTCGGCGTGACCTGCTTGAACCGAAAGCGTCGCCTCGTCGGCCGTCTTCAGCGCGACCAGTGTCGCCTGCGGCAGGACGCGGCGCGCAAAAAGGTCATGGGTCGAGCCGATATCGACAGCGACGCGGATCTCCGGCTTGTTCAGCTCGTCCCAGGTCTTCGGCTCCAGACCGGGCTTGGCGATGACGGTAAAAGTGTTCTGCATGATTGGGCGGGTGAATTCGACAACCAGCGCCCGGCTGGGCGTGGGGCTTAGGCCGAACATGATGTCGATCTTCTTCGACTGCAGATCCAGCACCGCGTTGCCCCAGGTCGTCTCGCTGATCTCGACTTCCGCTTCCATCGACTTGGCGAGATCGCGCGCCATGCTCATGCAGAAGCCGGACCATTCGCCAGTCGCGATGTCCTTGTGGTAATAGGGCTCGGTCCCGACGATGCCGGCGACGCGCAGCTTCTTGCTATTGCGGATCCGGTCGAACGTCGATTCATTCGGCGCCGTCTGCGCCAGGGCGGGCGTGGACAATGCCACCGCTGCGGCACCGGTCGCGGCGACCCCGATGAGGCCTGCGAAATCTCTGCGTTTCATCATGTTCATTCCCCTTTTTGTTTGATGATTGATGGAGTGCTTGTTTGCAATAGGAAGGATCAGCTCCCGCGCTCCGATGCCTAAAGCTCGGTTTGAAGCTCTTGTCCGACGATCGAAGAGGCGCGTTTTGCAACGCATCCGACGCCTGTCGTGTGAGCTTCGCCGTCGCAAAAGCGGGCTTGCAAGTTTCTCGTTCCTTTGCGGGCGTCTATTTTTCGCGCACCTGTTACAATTGCCCGATTAATGGCCTGCCGCGCGTGAAAACACAAAACTTGAAAACTCGGTTCGTCATGAGTATTTGTCATGCCGAAGACATAATAGGGACTTCATGCGTCGCTTCCTTCCTTCATTACCGGCCCTGCAAGCATTCGAAGCTGCTGCTCGCCACATGAGCTTTACGAAGGCGGGGGAGGAGCTTGCGATGACGCAAAGCGGCATCAGCCGCCATATCCAGAATCTCGAACGCTATCTCGGCGTCCGGCTGTTCGAGCGCTCCGGATCGAGGCTCGTGCTGACCGATCCCGGCGCCAAATATTTCCAGGAGATCGAACAGACGCTCAACAAGCTGGAGGAGGTTTCCATCGACGTCGTGCGCGGGCGCAAGGCCGATGCATCGCTGATGATCGGCGCCTATCCCACGCTTGCCGCGCGGTGGCTCGCACCGCGGCTCGAAGGCTTTGTACAGGGAAATCCCGATATGCCGATCGAGATCATGCTGGTCGATCCCAAGCTGGATTTCGACCACAGCCGGATCGATATCGCCATCCTGCGAGGGGTGGGCTCCTGGCGGAATGCGCGCGCCTCCTTGCTGTTTCCAGAGGAGCTTGCCGTCGTCGCCTCCCCGAAGCTGATCCCGGCGACGACGAAGCTCGACTGGCTCGATTTCGCCCGGTTTCCCACGCTTCAGAATGCCAGCAGGCCGAGCCTCTGGCTCAACTGGCTGCGGGCCGCCAATCTGAGCTACAGCGGCGCCATCCAGGGGGTCCGCTTTGCCCATAGCGAAATGCTCATCAACGCTGCCGTCAGCGGTCTCGGCCTCGCGGTCGTGCCGGTGCAATATGTCGAGCGGGAACTGGAAAGCGGCGAATTGCATTTGCCTCTCGGAAAGCCCGTTCGCTCCAGCGAATCCTATTGGGCCGTCTATTCGGAGCGCAAGTCGCAAAAACACAGCGTCATCGCATTCCGCGACTGGCTGCTGCATGAGAGCCGGAAAAGCCGCCAAGTGACGGGTGGGACTGCGGCGTAACAACACCCCGGCCTGTCCTTGACCGCACTGCCTTTTTCTCTAGTCTTCATCGGTATTTGCAACACCGTGGCCGTTGAGGATTTAATATGTTTGGAATGACGAAGGCGAGCAAATTTGGGCTCGTGTGCCTGGCCGTGGCGGCCATCTCCAGTTTCGCGTCCGCCGCCGAGACGAAGGTTTCCTTTAGCGTCGACGGGCAAAAGGTGATCGGCACTCTAGCGACGATCGATAGCAACCCCAAAGCACCCGTCGTTGTCATGTTCCACGGCTTTAGTGGCTCGCGCGACGAACTGCCAATCAAGGACACCAAGGACGGGGTCTTTTCCCGCAGCGCCCGGCTTCTTGCCGAAAGCGGTTATGCGAGCCTGAGGATCGACTTCCGCGGATCCGGGGAGAGCGACGGCAAATGGGCGGACACCACCTTCTCCGGCCAGATCAAGGATGGCATTGCGGCGGTGGACTGGCTGACGGCCAGCGACAAGGTCGACGGCTCCAGGATATCTATCCTCGGATGGAGCCAGGGCGGCCTCGTTGGCGCTCATGTGGCCAGGGCGCGACCGGAGGTCAAATCGGTGACCTTATGGGCGCCGGTGGTGACGCCGCTTTATACCTACGGCAACCTCCTCGGTGCAGAGAATGTCGCGAAAGGATTGACCAGCCCGCCGGACACGGAGATCACCGCTAGGTTGCCCTGGGGCGTCGATACCACACTGAAGGCGTCCTTCTTCAAGGAAATGCCGACCACCAGCCCAATCGCGGCGATTGCGCATTACCCCGGCCCGCTGCAAGTCATTGTCGGCAGCAAGGATACGACCGTCACGCCTCAGCCGGCATCCGGCCAGGTCCTCCTCGACTATCATGATGGCGAGGAGCGTCTGGACGTTTTCGACATGGATCACGTCTTCAACGCCTTTACCGGGCCGCAGACGATCGACAGCCACCTGGTTCCTGCAACGCTGGAATGGCTGAAGAAATTCAATCCCTGATAAGGTCACAGATCAAATGAGCGGCGTTGCGTCCGCTCATCTTTTCTCCATTAAGATCCAGCTTCAGCTCTTCAGACGACAGCTGTCGGCAGCGGTATGCCGGCGAAATGGGCGTCGAGATTGGCAAGCACCAGATCGGCCATTGCCCGCCGGGTCTCGTGTGTGGCGCTGCCGAGGTGCGGTGCAAGAAGCACGTTGTCCACGTCGAACAGCTCCTCCGGCACACGGGGTTCGTCCTCGAAGACATCAAGCGCCTCGCGGCCATGCTTCGGTCTCATTGCTTCACCTGTGGGGTTGACATCACCCGAACCGAGAGCATAGCCTTCACGACATTCACCAGGGGGGTCCCGGCAAGGGGCTGAGATACTGCTGGACAACTCGGCTTTGCCGATTGTGGCGCAGTGACCCGTTGAACCTGATCCAGTTCATACTGGCGTAGGGACGGTGCAAGCGCTCGAAAGGCTTATGGATTCACGCGTGGAATCCTTGGCCGGCGTCTTTTCATCATTCCGGCTGAGGACTGGGTCTCCAATCGCAACTTGGAGCCTCAAACCATGAATATCGCCGCAAAGAATGTAACCCCGACAGTCACCACCGGCCCCTTGCCGGCATCCCGGAAGATCTACATTCCCGGAGACATCCACCCCGACATCCGCGTACCGATGCGCGAAATCAGCCTCCACCCGACCTCGGGCGAGCCGCCGGTCATCGTCTATGATTCCTCCGGCCCTTATACGATCGAGGGCGCCGATATCCGTATCGAGCAGGGTCTTGCCGAACTCCGTCGTGATTGGGTACTCGCCCGTGGCGACGTCGAGGCCTATCAGGGCCGCCATGTCCGCCCGGAAGACAATGGCTTTGCCAGCGGCGACAGGCTGACGCCCGAATTTCCCACGCTACGCCAGCCGCTGCGGGCAAAGGACGGCAAGGCCGTCACCCAGCTCGCCTATGCGCGCGCCGGCATCATCACGCCCGAGATGGAATTTATCGCCATCCGCGAAAACCTCGGCCGCAGGGCGCAAGCAGAGGCCATGGTCCGCGACGGCGAGAGCTTCGGCGCCCATATTCCGGACCATGTGACGGCGGAATTCGTCCGCCAGGAAGTGGCGGCGGGACGTGCGATCATCCCGGCCAACATCAATCACCCAGAAGCCGAGCCGATGATCATCGGCCGGAATTTTCTGGTCAAGATCAACGCCAATATCGGCAATTCGGCCGTCACCTCGTCGATGGCCGAAGAGGTCGAGAAAATGGTCTGGGCGGCACGTTGGGGCGCCGATACCGTCATGGACCTTTCGACCGGCCGCAACATCCACAATATCCGCGAATGGATCATCCGCAACTCACCGCTGCCGATCGGCACCGTGCCGCTTTACCAGGCGCTGGAGAAGGTTGAGGGCATTGCCGAGAACCTGACCTGGGAGGTCTATCGCGATACGCTGATCGAGCAGGCCGAACAGGGCGTCGACTATTTCACCATCCATGCCGGCGTGCGGCTCCACTACATCCCGCTCACCGTCAACCGCGTCACCGGCATCGTCTCGCGCGGCGGTTCGATCATGGCCAAGTGGTGTCTCCATCATCACCGCGAGAGCTTCCTCTACGAGCATTTCGAAGAGATCTGCGATATCTGCCGCGCCTATGACGTCTCCTTCTCGCTTGGCGACGGCCTGCGCCCCGGCTCGATCGCCGACGCCAATGATGCGGCCCAGTTTGCCGAGCTGGAAACGCTTGGCGAGTTGACGAAGATCGCCTGGGCCAAGGATTGCCAGGTGATGATCGAAGGCCCCGGCCATGTGCCGATGCACAAGATCAAGGAAAACATGGATAAGCAGCTCAAGGTCTGCGGCGAGGCGCCCTTCTATACGCTCGGGCCGCTCACGACCGATATCGCACCCGGCTACGACCACATCACCTCCGGCATTGGTGCGGCGATGATCGGCTGGTTCGGCACGGCGATGCTCTGCTACGTCACGCCGAAGGAACATCTGGGTCTTCCGGATCGCAACGACGTCAAGACCGGCGTCATCACCTACAAGATCGCCGCCCACGCCGCCGATCTCGCCAAGGGGCATCCGGCCGCGCAATTGCGCGACGACGCGCTGTCGCGCGCCCGCTTCGAATTCCGCTGGGAGGATCAGTTCAACCTCTCGCTGGACCCGGAAACCGCGCGCAGCTTCCACGACGAGACGCTGCCGAAAGAGGCACACAAGGTCGCGCATTTCTGCTCCATGTGCGGCCCGAAATTCTGCTCGATGCGGATTTCGCACGACATCCGCGCCGAGGCACAGAAGGAAGGTCTGGAGGCGATGGCGGCAAAATACCGCGAGGGTGGCGATCTCTATATGCCGGTCGATGCTGTCGAGCCCTCGGCCGGCTGAGATGCGCGTCCTTGTCAAAGGGGCCGGCGTCGCCGGCCTCACGGTCGCACATGAACTCCGCGCGCGTGGTGCGGAGGTGAGCGTCTTCGATCCGTGCCCGGGATTCGGTCGCGCCGCATCCTGGCTCGCGGGCGGGATGCTCGCGCCCTGGTGCGAACGTGAAAGCGCCGAGGAAGCCGTGCTCTCACGCGGCCTCGACGCCAGTGAGCGCTGGGATGCTATCCTCCCGGGACACATCGTCCGCAACGGAACGCTGGTGGTCGCACCGGCGCGCGATCATGGTGAGCTGAAGCGCTTCGCCGGCCGCACGACGGGTTATGAATGGCTGGAGGAAGACGCGATTTCCACACTGGAACCGGCGCTTACCGGACGCTTCCGGCAGGGCCTGTTCTTTCCCCGCGAAGCTCATCTCGATCCGCGGCGGGTGTTGAGCGCACTGCAAGAAAAGCTCGGCAGGCAAGGCGTCACCTTCGTCAGCGAGACTGCAGGCGGACAGGATTTCGACGATATTGTCGACTGCACGGGCAGAGCACGCATCGGACAGACCCGCGAATTGCGAGGCGTGCGAGGCGAAATGCTCTACCTTCGGACCGATGAGGTCGAACTCATCAGGCCTGTCCGGCTGCTGCACCCACGCATTCCCGTCTATATCGTGCCTCGCGGCAACGGCCTTTTCATGGTCGGCGCAACGATGATCGAGACCAAGTTCGACGGGCCAATCGCGGCGCGTTCATTGATGGAATTGCTGAACGCCGCCTATGCCCTGCACCCGGCTTTTGCGGATGCCGCCGTCATTGAGACCGGCGCCGGTATCCGCCCAGCCTTCCCCGATAATTTTCCGCGCGTCAGGCGAGAGGGAGACGCAGTCATCCTCAATGGTCTCTATCGCCACGGTTTTTTGCTGGCACCGGCCATGGCCGCTGAGGCCGCTGATCTTGTCTTTTCCCGAACCATCATAGGAGCGCATTCCCCATGAGACTGATCGTCAATGGCGAGCCCCAGACTATCACTGTCACGACGCTTTCCGAGCTGCTGGCTACGCTGGACTATGAGGGCGACTGGCTTGCGACCGCCGTCAACGGCGAACTCGTTCATCGCGAGGATCGCGCCGACCGCGCCCTCAATGACAATGACAGGATCGAAATTCTGACCCCGATGCAAGGAGGCTGACCCATGCTTGTTCTCTATGGAACCGAAGTCGCGTCGCGCCTTCTATTGGGCACCGCCCGCTACCCCTCTCCCGCCATTCTCGCCGAGGCCGTCAGACAATCGGCAACGGAGATCGTAACCGTGTCTTTGCGCCGCGAGACCGCCGGCGGGCGCAATGGCGGCGCGTTCTTCGAGATGATCCGCGCACTCGGCGTCCGAGTCCTTCCCAATACCGCCGGCTGCCATGGGGTTTCCGAAGCCGTGCTGACGGCCAAAATGGCCCGCGAGGTGTTCCAGACCAACTGGATCAAGCTCGAAGTGATCGGCAATCACGACACGCTACAACCGGATGTCTTCGGGCTCGTGGAGGCAGCGCGCATTCTCGCCAGCGAGGGCTTCGAGGTGTTTCCCTATACGACCGACGATCTGGTGGTGGCCGAAAGGCTGCTGGACGCGGGTTGCAAGGTCCTGATGCCCTGGTGCGCGCCGATCGGCAGCGCCGCCGGGCCGCTCAATCTGTCTGCTCTTCGGGCGATGCGGGCGCATTTCCCTGATGTGCCGCTGATCGTCGATGCCGGCATCGGCCGGCCGTCGCATGCGACGACGGTCATGGAGCTCGGCTTCGATGCGGTGCTCTTGAACACCGCCGTTGCCGGCGCCGGCGACCCAGCCGCCATGGCCGGCGCCTTTGCCAAGGCGATCGATGCGGGCTGGCAGGCCTTTGGCGCCGGCATGCTGGAGCCGCGCGACATGGCAGTGCCATCGACGCCGGTGATCGGAAAGGCGGTCTTCGCATGAGGCTCGACCCCTTCTACCTCATCGTCGACAGCGCCGACTGGATCGCCCGGCTGGTTCCGCTCGGCGTCAAGCTGGTACAGCTCCGCATCAAGGATCGCACGCCGCCGGAGATACGCGCCGAAATCCAAAGGGCTAAGGCGATCTGCGCGGCGCATCAATGCCAGCTCATCATCAATGACTACTGGCAGCTTGCCATCGAAGAAGGATGCGACTTCATCCATCTCGGACAGGAAGACCTGGCCGTCGCTGATCTCAGGGCTATCCACTCGGCGGGCCTGAAGCTCGGGCTTTCGACGCATGACGAGGCAGAACTGGCGACAGCCCTTGCCGCCAGCCCGGACTATATCGCGCTCGGCCCGGTCTATCCGACCATCCTCAAGAAAATGCCATGGGCGCCACAGGGCCTCGACCGTCTGCGCGAATGGAAGGACCGGATCGGAGGACTGCCGCTCGTCGCCATCGGCGGTTTGAACCTGGATCGCATTGCGGGCGTGTTCGAGAACGGCGCCGACAGCGCCGCTGTCGTGACGGACATCACGCTGAACGCCGATCCTGAGGCGCGAACCATGGAATGGATCGCCGCAACCAATCAAGTCAGGATGAATGACGACGCCGTGTGAAGCTGCTCTTCACACTCCCCCTGGTCCGGTCGGCCATTACGGTTTCACGCGATCGGGATGTGCCGCCTGAAACGCCGGCAGTTCCGCGCATTTGCCGTCGATACCGGCGATGCGCCCGAAATCGGTCAGGTCCACGCCCCAGCGGCGAGCATTGTAGACTTGTGGAACAAGACAAAGGTCAGCCATCGTCGGGTGATCGCCAAAGCTGAAGACACCATCGCCATCGTTGAGCATGGCTTCCAGTTTACGCAGCCCATCCGAGATGAAGTGCTTCATCCATTCCTCGCGGGCCTCAGCCTTGCCCGTCAGGGTCATGACCTCTGCCACGACATGCATGTTGCATATGGGATGGATGTCCATGGCGATCGCATAGGCGAGCGCTCGAACCTGTTGCCGACCCGCCATATTCGATGGCAGCAATCCGCTCTCCGGTTGCAGCTCGGCTAGATATTCGATGATCGAAAGCGACTGCGTCAGCGTCCTCCCGTCGATCACCAATGTCGGCACCAGACCCTGCGGATTCAGCGCAAGATAGGCCGGCTTCTTGTGTTCGCCCTCCAACAGGTTGATCGGCACCGTCCCGTAGTCAATCCCGAGCATCTTGAGCGCAATACGGACGCGATAGCTCGCGGACGAACGCCAATAGTCGTAGAGGACGATTTTGTTCATCGCGAGCCGTCCGCATCATACCGCTCGACAGTCTGCTCGATGGCCCCGAAGATCGAATGCCCGTACCGATCCTTCATCTCGATGCGGACCTGATCGCCGAATTTCAGGAATGAAGTTCTCGGCGATCCGCTTTCGATGGTCTCGATCATTCTGATCTCGGCGATGCAGGAATAGCCATCTCCTCCACCCTCGATCGGCTTGCCCGGCCCTCCGTCCAGCTTGTTGGACACCGTTCCCGAACCGATGATCGTGCCTGTCACCAGATCGCGGGTCCTGGCGGCATGGGCGATCAGCTGGCCGAAATCGAATGTCATATCGACGCCGGCATTCGCCTTGCCGAAGGCCCTGCCGTTCAGGCTCACGAGCAGCGGCAGATGCAGCTTGCCGCCATCCCAGGCCTCTCCAAGCTCGTCCGGCGTCACCGCCACCGGAGAAAAAGCCGATGCGGGCTTCGACTGGAAGAAGCCGAATCCCTTTGCCAGTTCTTCGGCTATCAGACCTCGCAGGGAGACGTCGTTGACAAGCATCACCAGCCGGATGGCACACCGAGCAACTTCAGGATTGGAGCCCATGGCCACATCGCCAACAATGACGGCGATTTCGCCTTCCATGTCGATCCCATAGGCCTCGTCGGCCGCGACGATCGGATCGCGCGGTGCGAGAAAGCTGTCCGAGCCGCCTTGGTACATCAGCGGGTCGACCCAGAAGCTCGCCGGCATCTCGGCATTGCGCGCCTTGCGCACCAGCTCGACATGATTGACATAGGCCGAGCCGTCGGCCCACTGATAGGCCCGTGGCAAGGGCGAGGTGGCGTCGTGCTCGTGGAACCGGATCGTTGGCTGGGCACCGGTCTCGATCCCTTCGGCAATCAGCGCCAGTCGCGGCGCCACATGCTCCCAGTCGTCAAGGGCTGCCTGCAGGGTGCGGGCGATATGACCGACCTCGGAGCAGCGGGTAAGGTCGCGGGAGACGACGACGAGCCGGCCATCCCGTGTGGAATCTTTCAATGTCGCGAGCTTCATGTCCTGGTCCCAGTGTCGGAGGATGAATGGCCGGTCTTCACTTGATGCCAGGTGTCCCGTCGAACCTGCGTTCCAACCCGTCCCAGCATTCCAGATAATTGTCCTGGAGCGTTTCGAGCTCCGCGGCGTATTTTGTCACCTGCTGCGGGTAGCGGGTCTCGAACATGAAGGCCATGGTGTGATCCAGCTTCACAGGCTTGAGTTCGGAAGTGGATGCCTTTTCGAAGCCTGAAGCGTCCGGCCCATGGGGAAGCATCATGTTGTGCAGGCTGATCCCGCCCGGCACGAAGCCTTCCTCCTTGGCATCAT
This sequence comes from Rhizobium sp. RCC_161_2, assembly GCF_041355235.1. Taxonomy (NCBI): domain Bacteria; kingdom Pseudomonadati; phylum Pseudomonadota; class Alphaproteobacteria; order Hyphomicrobiales; family Rhizobiaceae; genus Rhizobium; species Rhizobium sp. RCC_161_2. Next base: position 184,898 of record NZ_JBFUPL010000006.1, read on the forward strand.
ACTGACCATGGATCAGGCCCATGAATTCGCTCATGATGTTGCGGTGATACCAGGGCGGGCGGAAGGTATGCTCGGCGACCAGCCAGCGCGGCGGAAAGATCACGAAATCGACGTTCGCCGTGCCCGCACTTTCGGTCGGCGCGGTCAGCACGGTGAAAATCGACGGATCAGGGTGATCGAACAGGATCGCTCCGACGGGGGAAAATGTCCGCAGGTCGTATTTGAAGGGCGCGTAGTTGCCATGCCAGGCGACCACATCGAGAGGCGAGTGGCCGATGTCCGTGACGTAGAACTTTCCGCACCACTTCACATGCACGCGACAAGGCGTTTCCTTGTCCTCGTATGCGGCGACCGGCGTCTTGAAGTCGCGCGGATTTGCCAAGCAGTTCGCACCGATCGGCCCACGATCCGGCAACGTGAATTTCGCGCCGTAATTCTCGCAGATATAGCCGCGCCAGACCTTCTCGTCGCCTTTGCGCAGCACCTTGAACATCATGCCCCGGGGGATGAGAACTATCTCCAAAGGCTCGACATCCATGATGCCCATTTCGGTGAACACGCGGATAGCGCCGACCTGCGGGACGATCAGGAGTTCGCCGTCGGCGTTGAAGGCATAATCATCCACCATGTCCTCGTTGAAGACATAGACATGGGCGGCCATCCCGGTCTGCGTCAGGACATCGCCCGCGGCCGTCATCGTCCGCACGCCCTCAAGAAAGGTCAGCTTTTCCTCCGGCGCCGGCACGGGACCCCAGCGAAGCTGGCCAAGGGGAAGCGAATGGTCGTCCAGACAGGGCGCGGATTTCCAGAGCGGATAGGAGGCATTCGAAAAGCGACGGGTATGGCGCACGCTCGGGCGAATACGATAGAGCCAGGATCGTTCGTTCGTCCCTCGGGGAGCGGTGAAGGGCGAGCCGGAAAGCTGTTCGGCATAAAGACCGTAGTTGCATTTCTGCGGACTGTTCTGGCCCTGCGGCAAGGCGCCCGGAAGCGTTTCCGTTTCAAAGTCGTTGCCGAATCCGGGCATATATTGCAGCTTATCCACCACCGAGGCCTCTTTGTCCGAAGCCTGGGTCATTGTCTGGTCCATCGCTCAATTCCTCCCGAAAACTGAGGGCGATCCCACGCAGGCGCAGGATCGCCTAGAGATCACTCGGCCGCAGTACCGATCACGCCACGTTTGATCTGATCCGCCTCGATCGACTCGAAAAGGGCGCGGAAATTGCCTTCGCCAAAACCCTCGTCGCCCTTGCGCTGGATGAATTCGAAGAAGATCGGGCCAATGACGGTTTTTGAGAAGATCTGCAGCAGGATCTTCGTCATGCCGCCATTCACCACACCTTCGCCATCGATGAGGATACCATGTTTCTTCATGCGCGCGATGGGTTCGTCATGGCCGTTCACGCGTGCATAGGACATATCGTAATAGGTTTCCGGAGGGCCGGGCATGAAGCGCAGCCCATTGGCGGCGAGCCTGTCGGTGCCCCCGTAGATGTCTTCCGTTCCGACCGCGATGTGCTGGATGCCCTCGCCCTTGTACTTCTTCAGGAATTCCTCGATCTGGCTTGTGTCGTCCTTCGATTCATTCAGCGGAATGCGGATCTTGCCGCAGGGCGAGGTGATGGCGCGACTCACCAGACCGGTGATGCGCCCGTCGATATCGAAGAAGTGGATCTGCTTGAAGTTGAACAGTTCACGGTAAAAAGCCCACCACTTGTCCATGTTGCCGCGGAAGACGTTGTGGGTCAGATGGTCGAGATAATAGAAGCCGACCCCTTCGGGACGCGGGTCGCGCTCGCCCAGCCAGTCGAACTCGGCGGCGTAAGCCGACCCCTTTTCACCATAGGTCTCGATGAAATAGAGCAACGAACCGCCAATACCGACGATCGCCGGGACATCGAGCGCCTTGTCGTCCCCCTCATAGGGAACGGCACCTTTTGACACCGCATGATCAAAGGCATGTTTGGCATCGACAACGCGCCAGGCCATTGACGGGGCGGCGGGACCGTGCTCTCCAACGAAACGGGCGGCATGGCTTCCCGCTTCGGCATTCAGGATATAGTTGATATCGCCCTGCCGCCAGACGGTGATGTCCTTCGTCTTGTGCCTGGCGACCGGAACATAGCCCATGCGCGTGAAGAGCTCGCGCAGCTTCTCAGGCTCCGGATGGGCGAATTCAACGAATTCGAAGCCGTCGGTACCGGCTGGATTGTCAGCGCTGATTTCCGGCGGCGGCGCATCATGCGGGAAAGGGCCCATTTTCTCCTCCAGAGAAATTTGTATTTCGACTGCGCAAAGTGTGATCCAAAATGCGTGCAATGTGCTTGCATTCTTTATGGGTAGAGAGGATTTTATGCACGGATCGTGAGGATTTAAGGGATTTCGCGCAATGGATGAACAGCTCGATAAGTTCGACTTACGCCTGCTCCAGGAGCTGCAGAAGGACGGCAGGTTGACGAACAACGAATTGGGCGAGCGGATCGCACTTTCACCCTCGCAATGCTCGCGTCGACGGACCAGACTGGAGGTTGAAGGCTATATCCAGGGCTATCAGGCCAATCTGGATAGGCAGAAGCTAGGCCTGGATATGCTGGTGGTCATTTCGGTGACGCTTGCGACCCACAACAGAGACAATGCTCAACGATTTTCCCAGCTAATCAGCGGACTGCCGGAAGTCCTCGAAGCCTATGCGCTGACCGGTGAAATGGACTATCATCTGAAGGTAGCGACCCGCGGGCTCGCCGACCTCTCGAGATTCGTCAACGATGTCCTGCTGCCCCACGAGTCCGTGCAGCACGTAAAGACGTCGATTGTTCTCGACACCCTCAAAACCTTTGAAGGATTCCCCGTGCTCATGCCACATGGCTGACATGGCGCTTTGATTTTCCAGGAGCGCCAAAGATGCGGATCAAACGAAGCAGGTTTTAAAGCGGGCGACGGCTGATTTGGCCGCACTCATTCCATTGAGCGCAATCCGAACGGAGAGCTTGCTTTTCGGCGCATGCTCGCGTTCCAATCATCCTTTAAAAATACACTGCCTTTTCGAGGAAAAATTTATATGGAATGCGTCGAAGGACAAACACGACATCTCGAAGAATTCGCAAAAGTCCTGCTTGGATGTCATCACCTGTATCACCCGACCACCGATTCCATTGCTCTGCTCAATACTGTCAAAAGCCGGCGCCAAATCGAGATATTCGATTATAGCCGCTCTGCAGACGCGTTTACCCGCGCATTCGGAATACGCAATTCACTGAAGTGCCTGCAGGCGCTCCTCAATCTCGGAACCGCGATCCACAGATATCGAAGAGTCTGCGATCTCGGCTGCGGTTCGGGCGCATTCAGTCTTGTCTTTGCCTATCTCGCCGGCAATCCCGACCTTGAACTTCATGGATTGGATGCATCGGAAAGCCAGCTTTCCCTGGGCAGGCAGCTCATGTCGGCTGCTCGGCTTCCGGGACGGTTTGCGTTCGAGCAGCGAAGCCTTCCAGCGAGGATCGGCTACCTGCCCGATCTGGCGATTTCGTCCTACTGGTTCTGCGAGAACGCACATGTGATCGCCGATCCCGAACTGTTCGATCTCATGGTCGGATGGGAGTTGCTGATCGTCGATTATGAAAAGATAGTCGATCGTATCGAGAGCTGCCTTCCAAAGCACTTCAGCGTCCTCGCAAGACACAGTGCGGACGTGGAAATTCCAGCGGTACTGACTGAGTTTGTCGCCCAGGAAAAGGCAAAGGTTCATAGCATCCACATCCGCCGAGTGACGGGCTAGGTATGCCGCGGAGCTGGCATGGCCTGCGGCTTTAAAATATTAGCCAGCTATTTTTTTTGAAGAGCGCTAGAGCGGCAGCTCGGTCGAGAATTTCAGCTCGCGCAGCACGAAGCTCGAGACGACCGTGCGCACATGCGGGTTGCGCATTAGATAGCGGGTCATGAAGGCCTCGTAGCTTTCCACGTCCCTCGCCCGGATCTTCAGCATATAATCGAAGGCGCCCGACAGCGCGTAGCACTCCATGATTTCCGGCCGTTCCAGCACCACCGAGGCGAAAGACGCGACCGCCTCTTCATGGTGATCCTCGAGCGTCACATGCGCGATCACGCAAAGCTTGAGATCGAGTTTTCCGGGATCGAGCAGCGTCACGCGCTTGCGCACGACTCCATCCGCTTCCAGCTCCTGGATCTTTCGCCAGGCCGAGCTTTGCGACATTCCGGCTTTTTCCGCCAGATCCGCCAGCGAGAGGCTGCCATCGGCCTGAATCAGCTGCAGAAGCTTACGGTGAAAATTCCCAGGTTCTTTCATTTTCCGCACCAGATCCGAGAATATTTGCCATCAGCATGCCAATATCCAGCAGGAAAGAAAAGAAAATCCTCCAAATCCGGAGCATAATTGCAAGAATATCGCGGTATCTGGGAGGATCGAGCTATGGTCAAGGAAAGCAGCTACACCGCCAAATTGCCCGGCCCGGATGGCCTGTATGCCTACACCGCCGAGGAGGATGCGATCTGGGGCGAACTCTACGAGCGCCAGTTGAAGCTTCTGGCCAACATGGCCTGCCGCGAATATCTTGATGGCGTCAAAACCCTGGGGCTGAAGCCGGACAAGGTCCCCCAGCTCCTCGACGTCAACCGACGCCTGAACGACACCACCGGCTTCGGCGTCGAAGGCGTGCCGGCGCTCATTCCTCCCTCGCGCTTCTACGAACTCCTGTCGCAGGGCAAGTTTCCGCTGGCAACCTTCCTGCGCCGCCGCGAGCATATCGACTATATCGAGGAGCCGGATCTGTTTCATGAGGTCTTCGGCCACTGCCCGCTGCTGACCCACCAGAGCTATGCCAATTTCGTACGGCATTTCGGCGAGACCGCCGTCCGCCTCGGCAAGGGCTATTCCTGGCATCTGTTCCGCATCTTCTGGTTCACCGTCGAATTCGGCCTGATCAACACGCCGGAGGGCCGGCGCTGCTTCGGCGCGGGCATCGTCTCATCGCCAAGCGAGGCCAAGGCCGCCATGGAAGGCAAAGCCTGTGAGTTCCGGCCGTTCGATCTGCTGGATGTTCTCAGAACGCCTTACCGGATCGATATCGTCCAGCCGATCTACTATGTCATCGACAGCTTCGCCGACCTTGAGGCGATCGTCGAGCAGGATATCGAGAGCCTGATCCTCAAGGCAAAGTCGTTGGGCGATTTCCCGCCAGCGTTCGAAGCCAAGGCCTCCTGAGCCGAAGATCGGCCAACCCTTGGCCGCTCCTCGAACGTGGAGCAATAGATGCTCAAGGTGAAAAACTGTTCCTGAGCCAATGGTTGTCGAAGACAAGGAGCGGTTTTCTGGTTAAAGAAACCATCAGATTTAAAATGCCACAGCGACCTTTGCGCGTCAGATGCGACGCGGGGCGCTGTAGCGTCAATCAGGTATGTTCGATGAACGAAGACGATTTCATTGCTCTTTGCAAAGACGGAAAATTCAAGGAAGCGCTTGCGCTCGCTTTGCAGGGACGTGAGAAAGCGAAATTTTCACCCAGCCGGTTTTCCATGGACAAGAACACAGGAAAACCGATCTTCTACCGCGGCAACAAACGTGTGGAAATGGATGCCGAGGGGGAGTGGCAGCTGGCGAAAAATACCCGGTAATCTATCGCGTCGATTGCGAGCGGTAAGCTCCTCACGATCCACCGTCGCAACCCGCAGTCTGCTGGGCAGGCGACTGCGTCCCATCATTATTGCAGGGCCTCGTTGCCGTACTATGAGCGGCAATCAACATGATTGAAAAGCACATCCGTAGAAATTGAAAGGCCCGAGCGATTATAAACTTCTGATAACGCCGGGTTTGTATTTTATAAATACTTTGACGGTTACATTATTAGATGGCCGTAATATTGATTAGCGTTAATAATTTCGTCAGGCTGGCATAATATTTTATTGATGCAGCGCCTTCGGCGAAGAGCAGGACGCTCCCTCTCTGTAATGTCTCCCCGACCCCGAGGCAGGCAGTCGCTAACGCGTGCGATCACCCCCCAATCGCAGAACATTGCCTGCTTTTCATCACGCGCGAGCCAAGCCATGTCATTCCTGCAGAACGCCAAGATCAGAACCAAAGTCCTTTCCATCATCATCCCGATCTGCCTGATCGGGATCGCGGGTGTCCTCGTTGTTTCGAGCCAATACAAGGATACCGTCGCAACCTATTCCGATTTTATTTCGAATGACGAAACCGCCGCCGTGGAGATGTCGCGTGCAAGTCAGCGGGTGACTGCGCTCAGCTATAATGCCTATCAAATCCTGGTCTACAGCTCAAAAGACCCGGAAATAGCAAAAATTACCAAGGACTATGACGACAACAAAAAGGTCCTTCTCGAGCGGCTGGCAAATGCCAAGCGTCTCATGCCCGCTGAGGCGACGGCGATCGACGCACTCACGGTTCAGGCCAACAATATCATTGTACTGACTGATCAGGCCGTGAAGGCTGGTTTGGTTGACGACAATGATACGGCTAACCGTCTGTTGAAGCAGGCAGACCCCCTTATCGACAAGGAGATGCAGACGGTTCGCAGCTGGCTCGACGCCTTGAACAAGAGCATTGCTGCCGAAAGTAAAAGACTTAGCGAGCAAACGGTCCATACCATCACCTATACCTTAGTTGTGCTCGGCATCATCTTTGCCGCGGCAATCCTAGTTGCCCTCCTGGTCTCTGCCCGTGGCATCACATCGCCGATCGAGCGGCTGCGCGCCCGCATGGCGTCGCTGGCCAAGGGCGAGACCGAGGAAGCCGTGTCCGGTATCGAGCGCCAGGATGAGGTCGGTCATATGGCCGCAGCCGTGTCGGTCTTCCGCGACAATGCAATCGAGCGCATCCGCCTGGAGCAAGAAGCCGATGCCGGCCGCAATCTCTCGGAAAAGGAAAGGCTGGAACGCGAAGCGCAGAAGGCTAAGGATGTGGCCGACACCCAGTTTGCCGTCGATGGACTGGCCGCGGGCCTCGCCGAGCTTTCAAACGGCAACGTGACCTATCGCATCGACAAACCCTTCGTTGCCCATCTCGATCAGCTCCGGGCCAACTTCAATTCCTCGATGGCGAAGCTCCAGGATACGCTGCGCGCCGTCGGCGACAATGCCCAGGCCATCGAGGCCGGCGCAAACGAGATCCGCTCGGCATCCGACGACCTTTCCAAGCGGACCGAACAGCAGGCTGCTTCAATCGAGGAAACCGCCGCCGCGTTGGAAGAGATCACAACCACCGTCAAGGATTCCACCCGGCGGGCAGAGGAAGCAGGTTCGCTGGTCGGCCGCGCCCGCATCGGCGCGCAAAAATCGGGCGACGTCATGCGCGAGGCGGTTGCCGCAATGGAGACAATCTCGAAGTCATCGAGCGAAATCAGCAACATCATCGGCGTCATCGATGATATCGCCTTTCAGACGAACCTCCTGGCGCTGAATGCGGGTGTCGAGGCGGCCCGTGCCGGCGAAGCGGGCAAGGGCTTTGCGGTCGTCGCCCAGGAGGTGCGTGAACTGGCGCAGCGCTCGGCTCATGCGGCCAAGGAGATCAAGGCGTTGATCTCGACATCCGGACAACAGGTTCACAGCGGCGTCGACCTCGTGACAAAGACCGGAGATTCGCTGCAGCAGATCGTCAAGGAAGTCGAGGAGATCGACCATAATGTGCGGGCGATCGTCGAAGCCGCTCGCGAACAGGCAACCGGCCTTCAGGAGATCAATACGGCGGTCAACACCATCGATCAAGGAACGCAGCAGAATGCCGCCATGGTCGAGCAGTCCACCGCGGCCAGCCACAGCCTCGCCAAGGAAGTGGCTTCCCTGAACAATCTGCTCGGCCAGTTCACCCTCCAAAACGGCCGAAACCAGCAGCGGCCGGCGGCGGCCACCCAGCAGTCGGCCCCGGCAGCCTCGCCGGCGCGATCGCTCCGTGCCAAGCTTGCCGGTGCCTTCGGGGGGTCGGGCAGCGCTGCGGCAACAGCCGGTGCATGGGAAGAATTCTGACGAGTACGCGATGCTCAAGGCGCAAGCACTTGCGTGAATTCAATGTGACAATTAAGGCGGCCGATCATCACGATCGGCCGTTCTCATAGGGTTCTACCGCTATGATCCGAAATAGCTACGATCCCGGAACGGCGCAGATGCGTGAGCGCGTCAGGAAGCGCACCTCGCGGCCATTGTCGAGCGAGAACATGCCGCCCCGGCCGGGCACGACGTCGATGATCAGTTCCGTGTGTTTCCACGCTTCGTATTGCGGCCCGCTGATATAGACCGGCGCACCGCCGATTTCCCCTAGCTGCACATCATGATCTCCGACGATGAAATCGTTCTGCGGATAGCACATCGGCGAGGAGCCGTCGCAACAGCCACCCGACTGATGAAACAGGATCGGCCCGTATTCTGCCTGCAAGGTCCGGATGAGATCGAGGGCGGCCGGGGTGGCGCTGACCTGATCGTTCATGATGCTTCCTCCCAATGAAGTGCCGGAGGCGGAGCCCATTGCTCCGCCTCCGGCGAGTTGCGCTCGGAACAGGCGTCTCCGGGCTCAGAAGAAGCCGAGCTTCTTCGGGCTGTAGCTGACGAGCATGTTCTTCGTCTGCTGGTAATGCTCCAGCATCTTCAGGTGGTTTTCACGGCCGATACCGGACTGCTTGTAGCCGCCGAAGGCCGCGTGCGCCGGATAGGCATGATAGCAATTGGTCCAGACGCGCCCGGCCTGGATGGCACGACCGAAGCGATAGCACGTATTGACGTCGCGGCTCCAAATACCGGCACCGAGACCGTAAAGCGTGTCATTGGCGATCGAAAGCGCCTCGTCATTGTCCTTGAAGGTGGTCACGGAGACGACAGGCCCGAAGATTTCCTCCTGGAAAATCCGCATGCGGTTGTGGCCTTTGAAGACGGTCGGCTTGACGTAATAGCCGGCAGCCAGATCGCCCTGCAGGACATTGCGCTCGCCGCCGATCAGCACCTCGGCGCCTTCCTGTTTGCCGATGTCGAGATAAGAGAGGATCTTTTCCAATTGCTCGCTGGACGCCTGCGCGCCGATCATCGTCGCCGGATCGAGCGGATCTCCCTGGACGATGGCTTCGACACGCTTCAGAGCCTTTTCCATGAACTTATCGTAGATGGACTCATGGATCAGGGCACGGCTCGGGCATGTGCAGACTTCACCCTGGTTGAGAGCGAACATGACGAAGCCTTCGATCGCCTTGTCGAGGAAATCGTCGTCCTCCTCAGCCACGTCCTTGAAGAAGATGTTCGGGGACTTGCCGCCCAGTTCCAGCGTGATCGGAATAAGGTTCTGGCTGGCATATTGCATGATCAGCCGGCCTGTCGTCGTCTCGCCGGTAAAGGCGATCTTGGCGATGCGCGGGCTGGAGGCCAGTGGTTTACCGGCCTCGAGACCGAAACCGTTGACGATGTTGAGAACACCGGGCGGCAGGATATCGGCGATCAGTTCGGCAAAGACCAGAATGGATGCCGGGGTCTGTTCGGCGGGCTTGATCACCACGCAGTTGCCGGCGGCCAGTGCCGGCGCGAGCTTCCAGATCGCCATCAGCAACGGAAAGTTCCACGGAATGATCTGGCCGACGACGCCGAGCGGCTCGTGAAAGTGATAGGCGACCGTATCATGGTCGATCTCGGAGAGGCTGCCTTCCTGCGCCCGGATGACACCGGCGAAATAGCGCAGATGATCAATGGCAAGCGGAAGATCGGCTGCCGTCGTTTCACGGATCGGCTTGCCGTTGTCCCAGGTCTCGGCCTGCGCCAGGAGCGCCAGGTTGTCTTCCATCACCTGGGCTATTTTGTTGAGCAGAAGGCTGCGCTCAGTCACGCTGGTGCGGCCCCAGGCATCCTTGGCGGCGTGGGCTGCATCGAGAGCGGCTTCGATGTCCTGCGCATCGGAGCGGGCAATCTCGCACAGCACTTGGCCGTTGACCGGCGAGGTGTTTTCGAAATAACGCCCTGATTTCGGTTCGACGAATTTGCCGCCGATGAAATTGCCGTAGCGCTTCTTGAAGTTTGGTCTCGTGGTTCGGTGAAATTCTACCTTGTTCATTGGTTTTCCTCCCTGGCGAGGTCTTCGGGATACAAAGAACTGCATTGGCGAAGACAGCGCAATTGTGACAATACCGCCTCCCGCGGCATCGACATCACAATGGCGCCGTTCCTGCCGGTCTGTCTCCCCAGGTGATGAAACGGAATCGGTCATCTGTCGCAGTTTTGCGACAGATGACAATCGGAATGTCGGTGCTGCCCCCGCGCTCCTAAGACCAGCGGTTAGTCAAAGCCGAGCTTCTTCAATTTTCGATGCAGGGTGGCGCGGCTGATGCCCATGGTCATCGCTGCAGCGGAGACATTGCCCGACGTGCGAGCGAGCGCGCGCTGAATCACGCTACGCTCAGCCGTCGCATAATCCGATCGGACATTCTTGCTTTGGCCGAGTAGATCGGCTGCCGGCAGCGGGCGGCTGAGCGCTTCGTCGGTCAGGCCGAGAAGATGCCGGGCCGAACGGGACGCACCGATGACGAGATCGTCGTCGTCGACGGCAAGCAAGGCGTTCGCGGCGCGCTCCTGTAGGGGGTCGGCACCGCTCTGCGCCAGCACGATCCGCGCCTTCGGGAAAGCCAGACGGAAGTTTTCAGCCTCGACATGCCGGGCGGCTTCGCCGACGGCAAGCCCAATCAGCTTGACGAAATCCTCCGTCAGGTCGGACCGGGCCGAAGAGACGTCGATAGCCGCCATCAGCCGGCCGCGATGATCGAAGATCGGCGCGACCGTGCAGGACAGCGCCGTGTTGCGGCTGAAGAAATGCTGGTCGCGATGGATGGTTAACGCGCGCTGTTCGGCAAGCGCCGTGCCGATGCCGTTCGTGCCGGCGCGCTCTTCGCTCCACACCGCACCGGTCCAAAGGCCCATCTTGCAAAAGATCGCGTCGTCAGCGGCTGATCCGCGCCGATCGACCGGCACGCCGTCCTTGTCCGCCAACAGCACGCAGCATCCGGCACCGCCGACCGCCAAATAGAGGCGGTCGAGGCTGGCCTGCGCCGCCTGCACAAGCGACCCCAGACGCTCCCGCGCATGTCTGAGCTCGGCTTCCGTCAAAACATCCGGCGGCGCACCGTCTTCTGGATCGAGCCCGTAGAGGCGCATCGAACGGCTCCAGGACGCAATCACAGCCGATTGCGCCGCCGCGCTTCCCACGAGGGCGGATTGAACCTGCGAGGCATGCAATTCATGGTCCGACATTCCCACGGTCTCCTCCCAAAGCCCAAGCGGTCGTCAGTTGCGGGAGAGGGTAGCGTTGCCACGACTGCCGTCAAGCTAAGTTTGCAAACAGTCATATAACCGGCATGTGGCTGGATCAGGTGATATCGAGGGCGAATGGTATTTTGAGAATGGGCGCCAATGCCGTTGGACGGGAAGACATGCGTAAGCTTTGTGAACAAAATTTAATGTGCTGTTAAGATTTATTTAAACGCCTTAACCTAAAAATCGGGCTTATAGGAAACCCCTCTTTCCCCTCCTCAATCCTCTGAATTTTCATAGAAATGTCGATCCTTCACACGTTCAGTATAAAGAGCGGTCGTCTCGTGGAATTGACATTCAGTTCCGGGGCACGCAGGCGCAATATTGTGGCATCGGGCCGCAAGAACAGGCAGGCAAAGTCTCGTATCCTGACTTTGGCTGGCGTGCTCACGATGGCTTATCTCGCCATATGCGGAAAGCTCGTCTACTTCGACTCTCAGCCGGCGGTCGATACGGCGAATATCCCGTCTGGTCCCGTGATCGCGTGGCGCCCCGACATTGTTGACCGTAACGGCGAGCTTCTGGCGACCGACATACGGACGGTGTCGATGTTTGCCGAGCCGTTTCATATCGTCGATGTCGACGAGGCGGTGGAGAAGCTTTCGACACTCTTCCCTGACCTCGATAAAAAGACGCTGTATCAAAAGCTTTCCGACAAGCGATCGCACTTTGCATGGCTGCGGCGCCAGCTGACCCCGAAACAGCAGAATGAGGTTCTGGGGCTTGGAATTCCAGCAATCGGCTTCCGTCCGGAGGTAAAGCGTTTCTATCCGGGGGGGCGCACCGCCGCCCATATCCTCGGATATGTCGACATCGACAACCATGGTGTCGCTGGCATCGAGAAGTATCTCGATGGGCAGGGGCTTTCGGATCTCACCTCCGCCGGCATGACGAGCCGCGACAGCCTGCAGCCTGTCCATCTGTCGATCGATCTTCGTGTCCAGAACATCGTACACGACGTCGTGTCGGATGCGATCGGCCAATATCAGGCTCAGTCGGCCGGTGCGGTCATCCTCGATATCCATACCGGCGAGGTGCTGGCCATGGCATCGGCTCCCGATTTCGATCCGAATGACCCGCAGGCGGACATCAAGGGTTGGCTAAATCGCATGTCCGATGGCACCGACGAAATGGGCTCGGTGTTCAAGACGTTCTCGATCGCGATGGCCATCGACACCGGCACGATCAAGCTGACCGACACATTCGATGCCAGTGCCCCCCTGCACTACGGCGGCTTCACCATCCACGACGACCGTGACGTTCCGCGACGCGCGCTGTCGGTCCCAGAAATCTTCCGCTACTCGTCCAACATCGGTACCGCCAAGATCATGGACAAGGTCGGGATGGACGTCCAGAAGGCCTATCTGACCCGCTTCGGCTTGCTCTCGAGGATGCAGACGGAGCTACCCGAGGTGAAAGCTCCGAGCCAGCCGAAAGTGTGGAAGAAGATCAACTCGATCACCGTCGCCTTCGGCCATGGCGTCGCCACCACGCCGATGCAGACGGCAGTTGCTGGAGCTGCCCTCATCGACGGCGGTGAGCTGATCGAGCCCACCTTCCTACCACGAACACAGCAAGAAGCTGAGAAGACCGAAAAGATGATCGTCAAAAAGAGCACCAGCGACGTCATCAAATATCTGTTCAAGCTGAACGGCGAACAGGGCACCGGCAAGACCGCCGATGTCCCCGGCTTCCACGTCGGCGGGAAGACGGGCACGGCGAACAAGGTCATCAATGGCGTCTATTCACACAAGCTGAGCTTCAATTCCTTCCTCGCCGCTTTTCCGATGGAAAACCCTAGATATGTGGTGCTGTCCTTCATCGACCAGCCGCTGACGGGTTTGCACAATTTGAACCTCGCAGCCGAAACGGCGGCACCCATGGTCCACGACATCGTCAGCCGCGCTGCGCCACTGCTCGGTGTCGAGCCGAATTTTGGGCAGAATCTGCTGAGCGCTTACTGAGCAGGCAAAGCCATATCGATGGAGTGCACTGCACTGAATATGTCCTTTGATGGCGCAGCATGTGCTGTCACGTTGATCCGCGGCAAAGCTCTCATTCAAGTTAGGGATTACATTGGTGTACACACCACCCGCCTCATTGCCAACGCCTCGGCTGATGTTGCGCGCTGCCCGCCGAGAAGATGCGGCATCCTTGTTCGAGGAGTATACTGGGAGAAACGAAGCTTCGCATTATCTACAGCGCCGCGCCCACCCATCACAGGCCCGAACCGAGGCAGTCATTGACGCTTGCGGGGAAGGCAATTGGCTGACAGGCACCCGCTTTGTCTGGAGCATTCTTCGTCGCTCCGACGAAAAGCCGATAGGTCTGTTTCTGATGTTCATCGACGGGAGCAGCGCCGAGATCCACTATGGCCTTGGGCCTGCATTCTGGAGCCAGGGATTGGCCACCGAGGCAGGCATTGCGGTGATGGACTGGGTCACCCGGCAATCATCGCTGTTGGAGGTTTCGACCTCCTGTGCCGCCGAACATGTCGCCAGTCTTCGAATGCTCGAAAAAATTGGCCTTCGCCGCATGCAGTTGCTCCCCGGTGAGCTGTTGCTGGGCGAAACAGGTATCCGGGTGGATGCCTGGCTCTATAGCTGGACCCGCTCCTGAGATCAGTTTGCTGCAAATTCCCGGGTTTTATCGAATAGCTGGGAGTTTCGCCGCTTCATTCCGACAGGGTCGATCATGGCGATCGCGCTTCCACCAAATGCTGACGGAAGAAAGCGACTATCGCGTCATTGAAATCTCTGTGAAAGGCCGTTCGATCGAACCCTGGAGCATCGATACAAGCGTCCGAGGACGGCCGTATTTCCGGACAGGGCGTCAGGAATGACAAATGCATGGCTTTGGGGGCGACCCTAAAGTCCGGCTTGTTTGTCAATATGTGGGCAAGCATCGCGACATCTTCCGGCGATGCTCCACCACCGCCTCCGAGTTCCGCCCCCCATAGCTGAAGTGGAATTCTGACATTCTTCACGCTGTCAATGGTCTGGAAGACGACGCTTAAGGGATCCGCCACTACCATTGCCTTGATGCGAGGATCGTGGGTCAACGATTGAAGTGGCAGTTTCGGCCGTAGAGGGTGAGCCTGGGTGGAGGGTGGGCAGCCAGTTGCTTTCGGGTCTGCACACCGCGGCGGCAGCTTGTTGAAATCCGGATTGGCCCCGGCGATCACAAGACCCGTATAGCCGCCCTGGGAAAATCCGTAAAAACCGACACGTTGCGGATCGATCTTGGCGGCGTCAGGGGAGGTAGTAAGCATAAAATCAACGGTCCGCTTGATGTCGACAGGGCGCTCGACCAACACTCCCAAGCCGTTTGCGCGGCTCATGTCGGCGTAATTTGCGTGCGGATGGTTGATGGCAACGACAATAAAACCCGCATCGGCAAGCGCTTCGGCAGTATCATGGTGGCCGAGATACCAGCCGCCATAGCCATGCGAGATGATGATAAGCGGGAGTTTTTCACCCGCAATCGGACAGTCCGGTACCGCTGGCACAGACAACGCTCCGATCCTCATTTCTGCAGGTGCTTCCAAACAAGGCGACCACATTGCCGCGTCGATTGCCGGGCCATCCGCACCGCCGGGAACTTGAATAAACTTCAAGCCAGCGGCATGGGTCAACGGTGCGATGAGACAGAGGGTAGCAGCAAGCACTCGGCTTAAGCGGATCATTATATTTGCTCCATTTGACGAGAGATACTCGCGTTCAATCGGCAGAGAGCTGCCAAAGGAAATTAGCGAGGGGCAAGCTGACGACGATGGTTCGCAGGCTGCAAGCGCCCACATCTGGCTATTAATCCACTACCTTGCATAAACAGATAGCTTGTTATATGCATATTGTAAATCCGAGGCATTCATGACCGACTCGATCCAAGTTCAATTGCGAAAAGGCGCCCTTGATCTCTGCGTCCTGGCCGTGCTGTCGCGGGGTGAAAGCTACGGCTATGAAATTGCCAGCACACTGGTCACCGCCGTCGGCATGGGGGAAGGCACGATCTATCCGCTGATGCGACGAATGCAGAATGACGGCCTGGTGGCCACCCGCATCGTCGAATCGAGCAACGGTCCACCCCGCAAATATTACCGGCTCACGCCGCTCGGCCGGACGATTTTCGAAGCCCATCGCCGCGACTGGCGCTCCTTTGCGGGCGCCGTCGATAAACTTCTCGAGGATTTGCCATGACCAGGGACGCCTTCTTGCGCACGCTGAGACTGGGGCTTGCCGGCCTGCCGCCTCAAGAGATCGAGGATATCGTCGCCGACTACGCTGCCCATTTCGCCGAATCCGATGCTTCCGGCCGCAACGAGGCGGAGGTCGCGGCGGCGTTGGGCGACCCGGCCAGAATTGCCAGGGAACTGCGGGCCGAGGCTGGGCTGCGCCGTTTCGAGGCCCATTGGAGCATGTCGAACATGTTGGCGGCCGCGATGGCCCTGGCCGGTCTTGCCATCGTCGATATCCTTTTCCTGCTGCCGCTGCTTCTTGTGACGGTTGTCATCACCTTTGGCCTTGCGATTGCTCTGGCGAGCATCGGCGCGGTCGGGGTAAAAATCATCTTGACTACGCTGCTGTTCGACTTCGGCGGACCGGTGATCGGAATACTGGCGCGCCTGCTCATCGGCGCCGGACTGGTGAGTTGCCTCCTGGGCGGCGGCGCTCTGCTCCTGATGGGACTGGGTGCTGGCATACGCATGCTCGGCCACTACGCCCGGCTGCATTTCCGCCTGGCTGAACTGGACCAGCGCGCTTGAGCGCTGCATGACACCACGTTGAAGGAACGGGACAATGACTGGAAAGTTGGCATTCGTCGCGACAGCAGGATTGATCGGTGCAGTCGTCTTTCTGGCGGTGGGTATCGGACTGTCCGGACGGGATTGGGCCGAGGCGGGGCATTTGTGGGGGGCGATGCCGTCCACCTGCGGATCAGCCGCATCCACCAGCCAGCAGGTTATCCTGCCCTTTACCGCCGTCGACAGGCTGGTGATCAACCTGCCGGCCTCGGTTCGCTACCAGCCGGGAGACAAGGCGGAGGCAATCGTCAGCGGCGATCCCGCTCTTCTCGACCATGTTCGGATGGAAGGCGGAAAGCTGAGCCTGGATTGCGATCCGGGCTGGGTTGACACCCGGCTCGATGTCAGCCTGTCGGGACCGGCGATAACCGACTGGAAATTGCTTGGCAGCGGCAATCTCACCCTGTCACAAATCAACCAGCCTCAGCTGCGGCTGAGCATCCGGGGAAGCGGCAGCGTTGCCGCGACCGGAGCCGCCGATACGGTCGACCTGGATATCTCGGGTTCGGGCGCGGCGCGGCTCAAAAACCTGACCGCAAAATCCGCCGAGATCAAGGTTCGCGGCAGTGGCGATGTACAACTTGCCGCGCAAGTGGATGCCGACGTCTCGATTTCCGGAAGCGGCAATGTCGAGCTCTTCGGCCGCCCGGTCTTGCGCCGCTCGGAAATCAGAGGCAGCGGCCGCATCGTGCAAGTGCCGTAACCGTTCCCGCAGGACAATTAAGCCATGTATCGACACGCAAACACGCTTTTCCCGGATTTCGATGACAGGCACATCGAGACGACCCAGGCCGAGTTGGCCGTACTGACGGGCGGTTCGGGGCCGGCGGTCCTGCTTCTGCATGGCTATCCGGAGACACGCTCTGCCTGGCACCACATCGCACCGGTTCTCGCAACCCACTACAGCGTGATCATCCCCGACCTGCCCGGCTACGGCGACAGCCGCCTTGTCGGTGACGCCCAGGGCGCCGGCTCGAAGCGCCAGATGGCGAAATGTCTGCATGAAATGATGAAAGCGCTCGGCCATGAACGCTTCACCGTCGTCGGCCACGACCGGGGCGGTCGCGTTGCCTACCGCATGGCGCTCGACTATCCGGAAGCGGTGACCGCGCTCGTGTCGGTGACGGTGGTGCCGACGCCGGAAATGTGGGAAGGTGCCAGCAAGGCTTTCGGCATGGGCGCCTGGCATTGGTTCATGATGGCGCAGCCCGCGCCCCTGCCGGAAAAGCTGATGGCGGCTGATCCTCGCTTCCTGATCGACCTCACTCTCGACAAGATGGCTCTCGGTATTGACCGGCTTCACCCGGTGGCGCTCGAGGACTATCGGGTCGCCTTCGACAGGCCAGAAGTGCGGCACGCCATGTGCGAGGACTATAGGGCCGGCGCCACCACCGATGAAGCCGACGATCTCGCTGATCGCGCATCGGGGCGCAAGATCCAGGTACCGGTCCTTGTTCTGTCCGAGGCAGGACGGCTCTATGGCGGCGGCCGGGAACCGTTGAACATATGGGCGGACTGGGCCGAAAATGTCGAAGACATCGGTATTGGCGGCGGCCACCTGCTGCCTGAAACCGCAGCCGAGGAGGTGCTCGGCGCGCTGCTACCCTTCCTGGAGAATATCTCTCGATGACACGCGACGGGTAGCCTGCCCCCTTGTCTGAAGCTTAGGCGCAGAAGGTACCGGAGACATCGTCATAGTTGGTTGTCTTCCACCGCGGGCAATGGCAAACAGGAGCTAAGACGCCCCAGGCGCTGCCCCATCGGAGGAGATACCGGAATGACGCTTACCTTGAACCGCCGTCAGGCGCTTATCGGCATGGGCGCTGTCGGCGCTGCGACCGCCTTCGGCATGCCGGCGCGTGCGGCGACCCGCAATCTTGCGGTGCTGCATCTTGCCAGCCATGCGCCGAGCTTCATCGCCTATGAACGCGGCTACTACAAGGAAGCCGGGCTCGACATCGACCTGAAATTCTTCGAAGCCGCCCAGCCTATGGCCGTGGCGATCGCCTCCGGCGACGTCGATTTCGGCGTGACCGCGATGAGCGGTGGCCTGATCAGCCTGGCGCAGAAGGACGCGATTAAGGTGATCGGCGGCGCGCTGACCGAAGAGAAGGGCACCGTCGGCGCCATCATCCTCGCCTCGAACAAGGCCTATGATGTGGGCCTGACGGACCCGTCAAAGCTCGCCGGCAAGAGTTTCGGCATCACCACCGCCGGCTCGTCCTTCCATTTCATGATCCACAAGATCGCGCAGGCGAACAATATCAAGCTCTCGGACATCCAGCTTCGCCCGCTGCAAAAGCTCGGCGCCATCATCGGGGCGCTGTCGACCGGGCAGATCGATGCCTGGGCGATCCAGCCGAATGTGGCCAAGCAGATGCTTCGGGAAGGTGCTGCCAAGCAGATCGGCCTCGTTTCCGACTATGCGCCGAACTACCAGGTGACGACGGCCTTTACCTCGACCAAGAATGCCAAGAGCGAGCGCGAGCTGACGGAAGCCTTCGTCAAAGCCTATTCCAAGGCGATTGCGGACTACAACGCGGCCTTCGTCGACAACAAAGCCAATGATGCTGAGCGCGACGACCTGGCGAAGATCGTTCACAAATACGTCGAAAGCGACAGCCCCTTCGAGACTGCCAAGCAGAACCTGATCGACGGCGCGATGCGTATCAACAACGGACTGGCGCTCTCGCTCGGCAGCTGCGTGGAGCAGCTCGAATGGTTCAAGTCCGAAGGCATGGTCAAGGAAGCGATCACCAACGACCAGCTCTTCGACACGTCCTACGTCAAGACCATCTGACGGCCGAGGCTGAATGCGGGGGCTTTCACCGCTCCCGCCTGGAGGACACATGGACCTGAAGCTCAAGAATGTCAGCCATCGGTACGGATCCGTAGAGGTTCTGAAGGACATCTCGCTCGACATCCCGCAGGGCCAGATCGTCTGTCTGATCGGCCCATCAGGATGCGGCAAGTCCACGCTGCTGCGCTTCCTCGGTGGTCTCGAACGCCCCTCATCGGGCGAGGTCCTGCAAATCGGCAACCCGCCGGCGGGTTCGCTCAATCCGCTCACCTACGTGTTCCAGCATTTCGCCCTGCTGCCTTGGCGCACGGTCGAGGGCAATATCAAGCTGGTGCTTGAGGATCACGGTCTCAGCAAACGCGAGATGGACACGATCGTCACCGATGTGCTTGAGCGCACGCGCCTTTCCGAATTTCGGCGCACCCTTCCCAAGCAACTCTCCGGGGGCATGCGCCAGCGCGTTGCCATCAGCCGGGCGCTGGCGGTTCGCCCCGCTGTCATGCTGATGGACGAGCCGCTTTCGGCGCTCGACAGCCAGACCCGCGAACTGCTGATGGATGATCTGATCTCGCTCTGGACCCGCCAACCCTTCACATCGGTCTATGTCACCCACAACCTCAACGAGGCCGTACGGCTGGGTCACCGTGTCGTCGTCCTCTCCCGCCGCCCCGGACGCATTCGCGACATCGTCGATATCGATATTCCGCTTGCCGATCGCCATCTCGGCGATCCGGTGCTGGAGGAAAAGCAAAAGCAGCTCTGGGAGCTGATGCGGGAAGAGGCCATGGCCGCCGACAAGGAGCTGGTCAATGTCTGACATCACCACATTTTCAACGCCGTCAGGCACGGCCGATGACGACAATGCCGGAACGAATGCGGCGCCGGTTCGCGCTGTCGCCTTTCGCGGTGGCGGATTTGCCCCGACGCCGGTTCGCGGCATGGCGATCGCTGTTTTCGTCATCCTGATCGCACTTGCCGAAATCGGCACCCGTACCGGCATCATCTCGAACCTGACGCTGCCGCGACCGTCGGCGGTTCTTGAGACCTTTCTCCAGCTCTGGCGGACCGGGCTGCTCTGGCAGCATCTGCTGCCGTCGCTACAGCGGCTTTTCGTCGGCGCCGCCCTCGGCATTACCACCGGCATCTCGATCGGCGTCTGCATCGGCCTTTTCAGCCATGTCCGCGCCGGTCTCGTGCCGCTCGTCGCTGCGTTATTTCCGATCCCGAAGATCGCCCTGCTGCCGCTGTTCGTCATCTGGTTCGGGATCGACGAAACCTCGAAATACGCGCTGATCGCCTTCGGGACATTCACGCCCACGGTCGTTGCCACCTACGGCGCCGTCGACAATGTCGACCGTTCGCTGATCCGCATGGGCCAGAGCTTCGGCTTGAGCTGGTGGTCGATCGTCCGCAAGATCGTCCTGCCGGGCGCTTTCCCGGCCATTCTTTCCGGTCTTCGCGTGTCGATCTCGATCGCGATCATCCTGCTGGTTGCCGCGGAAATGCTGGGCGCGCAATTTGGCGTCGGCGCCTATATCCTCGAAGCGGGCTCGCTTTATGATCTTGAAAAGCTATTCACCGGCGTCGCCATCTTGTCGATGATGGGCCTGATCGTGAACTTCGTCATCGCCCAGATCGAACGGCGCTTCCTGAACTGGCGCGGATAGTCATCCGTCCCTATCGCTCGCCGATGTCCAGTGGACTTGCCGTAAGCGACAGGATCAAGGAATGCGGCGAGGAAACCGGGCCGGCAGTCTCAGCTATTCGCTGTTCCAAGATTGTCGACTGGCATCGTGGCCGCTCTGTCGACCATGTCGGTCTTCGGCGCGCGTCCAAGCGACGAACGCTCGACCTGCACCGACCGCCACTCGCTTTCGAGACGATCAACGACGTGTAAGGGTATCTCGTTCCGCACGGCTTCACGCTCTTGCATCAGGACCTCCTTGGTGTGAGGCTCTTTGGATGGCACGAAAGAAATTCTTTGTAAATCATAGCATTAAAGGGTTTAAACGATTGAATTTATTTTAATCGATTAGAGATTCCTCAATTTGCAGGCACCCTCGACTTCTCCACAGGGACAGGGTGATCCTTCAACGCTGATTCACAATCCACTCGCGAAAGCGGACAAGCGGCGGGTATGCCAGGCGCTCGAACGGACAGGCAAGATAATAGCGCTCATCGCTTTCCAGTTCGTTGGACGAGGCCGCTACCAGCTCCCCGCGCTTGAGTTCCTCCTGGATGAGAAATGTCGGCAGCAAGGCGACGCCAAGGCCAGAGATGGCAGCCTGAGCGGCGGTGGCGAACTGATCGAACAACATGCCCCGCACACCGGAGGCAGGGGCGCCGTTCGCGGCCAGCCATTTTTCCCAGGCATCCGGCCGGGTTGTCAGATGCAAGAGCGGCACCTGCAGGAAATCGGCGGGCTCCACCAGTCGGTGGCGGGCGAGGAAATCGGGGCTGCAGGCCGGCACAGTCCGCTCCGACATCAGGAATGCAAGTTCGGCGCCCGGCCAATGCGGATGGCCGAAATGGATGGCGGCATCGATCGAATCCAGCCGAAAATCGAATGGTGACAAACGGGTCACCAGATTTATGGTGATGCCCGGATTGGTCGCAAGGAAATCGCCGAGCCTCGGGGCGAGCCAGCGTGTCCCGAAAGTCGGCAGGATCGCCACGTTCAATGTTCCGCCATTCGGGTTGGCGCGCAGGTCGAGCGAGGCCGACGAAATCCGCCGCAATGCCTCGCGGATTTCGCGGGCATAGCTGTCGCCGGCAAGCGTCAGGCGGATGGTCTGGCGCTCCCGCACGAACAGCTCCACGCCAAGCTGCTCTTCCAGCGCCTTGATCTGGCGGCTGACGGCGCTCTGGGTCAGATCCAGTTCTCTTGCCGCAACGGTAACACTGCCGGTGCGTGCCGCTGCCTCGAAAGCGGATAGCAGGGACAAGGAGGGCAGAAATCGTCGCGGCGTGATCATGTTCATTCCCATACGGAATTAACTCTTGAAGAAATATCAATTTCTTCCACGAAAATGCCGCCGTAAAGGGGAAGAAGCGGAATAATCGGAATGATGTCGCCATATTTCCATGAGCGTCGCTCCCTTCGATCTGCCCAACCGTTGCGAGATAGGCCAATGCAGGCTACTGCTTTCATCTCCAGACACAGGCTGCGGCCGGGCCACGCGTCTCTCAGGATGCCGGTTCCAGTTTGCCGCACAGGCATTGCCCGATATTTTCGTATTGATGGACAGGATCGATGCTGAACAATCCCCGCTCTCACGGCCTTTGGGAAAAGACCGCGCCCGCCGGTCCCGTCACATCAGCGCTTGCCGGCGATCTCACCACCGATGTCGTCATCGTCGGTGGCGGATACACCGGCCTCTCGGCAGCCCTGCATCTAGCGGAGGCTGGTCAGTCGGCGGTGGTTCTGGAGGCGGTCGAGATCGGCTTTGGTGGTGCCGGCCGCAATGTCGGCCTGATCAATGGCGGCATGTGGGTGATGCCGGACGATATTCCCGGCGTGCTGGGACCGGTCCACGGCGAGCGGGCGCTCAATTTGCTCGGCGGCGCGCCGCTTCTGGTGCGCGAGATCGTCGAGAGACACGAGATCGCCTGCGAGATCGAAAAGAACGGCACGCTGCATCTGGCCGTCGGGGCCGATGGCCTGAAAGAACTGCAGGAGCGGCATCGCCAATGGACCGCCCGTGGCGCGCCGGTGCAACTGCTGTCTGCCGAAGAGACTGCCCGCCGCGTCGGCAGCGCCGCCTACACCGGGTCGCTGTTCGATCCGCGCGCCGGCACCATCCAGCCGCTTGCCTATGCGCGCGGCCTGGCGCATGCGGCCATCCGTGCGGGCACGAAAATCTTTACTGGCAGCGCCGTCATCGCCACCGAACGCCAGGGCGATGGATGGAAGGTGAGCACGGCGCGTGGCTCGGTCTCCGCAAAATGGATCGTCGTCGCCACCGACGCCTATTCCACTGGTCCTTGGGAGCATGTGCGTACCGAGCAGGTGCATCTGCCCTATTTCAATTTCGCCACCGTGCCGCTCGGCGACAATCTGCGCAAATCGATCCTGCCTGGCCGCGAAGGCTGCTGGGACACGAAGGAAATCCTGTCCTCTTTCCGCATGGACCGGGCCGGACGTCTTGTGATCGGCAGCATCGGGGCGCTGCGCAACACCGGCCTGGCTGTTCACAGGAGCTGGGCGCGGCGGTCGTTGAAGAAGCTGTTCCCGCATCTGGGCGACATCGCTTTTGAAAGCGAGTGGTACGGCAAGATCGGCATGACCGACGATGCCGTTCCTCGCTTCCATAAATTCGCAGAGAACGTCATCGGCTTTTCCGGCTATAATGGCCGGGGCATTGCACCGGGCACGGTGTTTGGCAAGACGATTGCGCACCACATCCTCGGTGATATCAGCGAAGCCGAGCTTCCCTTGCCGCTGACCGCGCCAAAGGACCCAAGCTTTCGTGCCGCCAAGGAATTCTATTACGAAGCCGGAGCCCAGATCGCTCATCTGACCAGCGACCGCTTCTAGCGAGGCCAATTCAAAAGCCGGGCGCGGACAGAGATCAGGTTAGACAACTCTTCCGTCCCACGCCGACAGTCACCAGATATCACCGAACAAGCTTCCATCAGAAAGACGATAACGACCATGTCCACACTAGATCTTGCCTTCGAAGTCTCGAAAATCCTGACCGACCTCGGCGTTTCCGCTGATCGCTATACGGGCGGAACGCTTGCCGTGACCTCGCCGGTCACCGGCGCCGAAATCGGCCGTCTCAGGGAAGATTCGGCAGCCGACGCCAAGGCCGCGATCGACAAGGCACAGGACGCCTTCCTCGCCTGGCGCAATGTGCCGGCACCGAAGCGAGGCGAGCTCGTCCGTCTGCTTGGCGAAGAGCTGCGCGCCGGCAAGGCGGCGCTTGGCCGTCTCGTCTCCATCGAGGTCGGCAAGATCACCTCCGAAGGTCTCGGCGAAGTGCAGGAAATGATCGACATCTGCGATTTCGCTGTGGGCCTGTCGCGCCAGCTCTATGGCCTAACGATTGCCACCGAACGCTCCGAACACCGGATGATGGAGACCTGGCATCCGCTCGGCCCGATCGGCATCATCTCCGCCTTCAACTTCCCGGTCGCCGTCTGGTCGTGGAACGCGGCACTCGCCATGGTCTGCGGCAATTCGACGATCTGGAAGCCCTCGGAAAAGACGCCGCTGACGGCGCTTGCCACACAAGCCCTGTTCGAAAAGGCGCTGAAGCGCTTTATCGCCGAGGGTGGTGAGGCCCCGGCCAATCTGTCGACACTCATTATCGGTGGTCGCGATCTCGGCGAAATCCTGGTCGACCATCCGAAGGTTCCGCTGGTCTCCGCCACCGGCTCGACGGCCATGGGCCGCGCCGTCGGTCCTCGGCTTGCCAGCCGCTTCGCCCGCGCCATTCTCGAGCTCGGCGGCAACAATGCCGCGATCGTCAGCCCGACGGCCGATCTCGACCTGACGCTGCGCGGCGTCGCCTTCTCCGCCATGGGTACCGCCGGCCAGCGCTGCACGACGCTGCGCCGTCTCTTCGTGCATGAGAGCGTCTACGATCAGCTCGTGCCGCGCCTGCAGAAAGCCTACGGCTCAGTCACCATCGGCAATCCGCTGGAACAGGGCACGCTGGTCGGCCCGCTGATCGACAAGCAGGCCTTCGACAGGATGCAGGCAGCTCTTGGCGAAGCGAAATCCGCTGGCGGCAAGGTGACCGGCGGCGAGCGTGTCGAAAACGGGTCTGCCGATGCCTTCTACGTCCGTCCGGCTCTGGTCGAGATGCCCTCGCAGACCGGCCCGGTCGAGCAGGAAACCTTCGCGCCGATCCTCTATGTGATGAAGTACAGCGATTTCGACGCGGTACTGGCGCTGCACAATGCCGTGCCTCAGGGCCTGTCGTCGTCGATCTTCACCAATGACATGCGCGAGGCGGAAGCCTTCGTTTCGGCACGTGGTTCGGATTGCGGCATCGCCAACGTCAACCTCGGTCCTTCCGGCGCCGAGATCGGTGGAGCCTTCGGCGGTGAAAAGGAGACCGGCGGCGGCCGCGAATCCGGTTCGGATGCCTGGAAGGCCTATATGCGCCGCGCCACCAACACCATCAATTACGGCCGCACTCTTCCGCTCGCGCAAGGCGTCAAGTTCGACGTCGAGTAAAAGAGCTAACCGAACCAATGGATGGGGCGATAGTCCGCCCCATCCACAGCCCCCCAGAACGAAGTGCTTGTCGGACTGGTTCCCGGCGAAAGCTTCTTCGGTCTGCCCGGCAACAGTGCGCGATCAGGCGGACTCCCCATCAGCCCGATTTGCCGGGGAAGATCACGGAGGCTTTCAGCCCTTTTCCGCCGGCTCCTTCGCCAAGCGTCAGCGAGCCGCCGAACAGGCCGGCGATCTCCTCGACGATCGGCAGCCCCAGTCCCATTCCGGGCGCCTGCCCGCCTCCCCCGCGGGCAAATCGCTGCCGCACACTTTGTCGTTTGTCGAGCGGGATACCCGGGCCGTTGTCTTCCACGTCCAGGCGGACCGCCTCTCCCTTTGCCTGCACGCGCACAGTCACCTCCGTCCCGCGTCCGGCATAGGCAATCGCGTTCTCGATAAGATTACGCAGAAGTTCGCCGATCAGAAGCGGCTCAGCTCGAATGAGCGCGCTCCCCTCACCTTCAAAGCCGAGATCGATACCGGCTTCGCCGGCGCCGGGAACATGGTCGCCGGTGATCCGCTGTGCAAGCGACACGAGATCGAGGGCCGTCTGCGATTGCGGCTCTTTCGAAGCCGCCGCTTCGACTTTCGCCATGAGCAGCAGCTGCGCCAGGATGCGTTCCGCATGAGCCACTGCCTCGTCGCCCTTGCGCGCGGCCTCCCGCGCCTCGTCGAGCGACGTCGCGCGCGCCGACAGCGCAAGCTGGGTACGGATGATGGCAAGGGGCGTGCGTAGCTGGTGGCCGGCATTTCCGGTGAAATGGCGCAATGCATCAAGCGCCGATTGCAGCCGCACCATGAAGGAATTGACCGTCTCCACCAACCCCTCGACCTCGCTCGGCGCGGATTGCCGGATCGGGTGGAGATCGTCGGGGCTGCGCTCCGCAATCGCTTCGCCAAGACGGTAGAGCGGCCGAAGCGATACGGTGACGGCGATCCAGACGATAATGGCGGCACCGAGAATGAGGATCAGAAGGCGCAAGGCCGAGCGGAGCAGAATGGCCTGCGTCAGCTGCGTGCGGCCGATCGTCGTTTCGGCGACGGTCACCGTAAACGGAACCGAATTGATGCCCGTCGACGCCGAACGCTCGAGCACAGCAAGCCGGATCGGTTCGCCGCCGAACATGTGATCGGCGTAGACCGCCGCCTGTCCCTTCATGTCGGCAATCGATGGCAGGTTCTGATAGCCGGTGATGAACCGGCCGGGCGGACCATCCACGCGGTAGAAGACGCGATCCTGGGCCGCCGATGTCAGCATTTCCAGCGCGACATAGGGAATATCCACTTCCAGCGTGCCGTCTTCGGCGACGACGACGCGTTCAGCGATAGCAAGCGCCGAGCCAGCGAGAACGCGGTCCGAAACGGTGTTTGCGGTTGTCAGCGCCTCGCGATAGGTGTCGGCCAGCGCAACGACGCCGATGACGACGGTCGCGATCAAAAGCCACGCAAGCAGCCTGCGACGGAGGGAATAGGCGGACTGTGCCTTCATCCGCCCGCCAGCTTATCGAGATAATAGCCGATGCCGCGTGCCGTCCTCACCGTCAATCCGTGCGGCGCGAGGCGCTTGCGCAACCGGCTGACATACTGCTCAATGGCATTGGCGCTGAGATCGTCGTCGAAGGCGGTAAGAGACTGGATGATCGCCTCCTTGGCAACAACCCTGCCGGCGCGCATGAACAGGGTTTCGAGAAGACCGAGTTCGCGGGCGGGAATATCGATGGGAACGCCATTGGCCGAGAAGGTGCGTGAATTGAGGTCGAGAGAGACGTTGCCATAGGCAACAAGCGACGCGCGAAGCCCCGCTTGCCGGCGCAGGAGCACGCGAACGCGTGCCTCGAATTCGCTGATGTCGAAGGGCTTGATCATATAATCGTCGGCACCCAGATCGAGGCCGCGCACCTTCTCTTCCTGCGTGCCCCGCGCCGTCAGGATCAGCACGGCCGCCTTGTTCTGGCGGGCGCGCATGGCCCGGAGCACATCGAGCCCGTCCATCTCCGGCAGGTTGAGATCGAGGATAACGAGATCGAAGGTTTCGGCGGCAGCCGCCGCATTCGCGGAGGCACCGTCGCCCACCACATCCACGGCATAGCCGGCCCCACGCAGGATCGCGAAAAGCCCTTCGGAAAGTGCCTTATTGTCCTCAACCAGCAATATACGCAAGATGACTGTTCTCCCCCCAGCCCGCATCCTAGCGCATTCCGCCTTGGACCGGAATCGATTTGGAAAAGCGCCAGGCAGCAATCCAAGGTGTTACGGTACTTTTCCGCAACCGAAACGACAAGCGGAGCTCGGGCAGGTGGGCATGCGCTTGTGAACGATCTGTCGCTGCGGCAATATCACCCCATGCGGTTTCTTTCGGTCCTCCTTACCATCTGCCTCAATGCGAGCCTTGCCGCCGCGGAGCCGGTTGTCTTTCCGGCGCTCTCGGGGAATGAGAAGGCGCCCGAGGTCATCGTCTACTCCTCGCTGGACGAGCCGCTGGC
Organism: Rhizobium sp. RCC_161_2; assembly: GCF_041355235.1. Taxonomy (NCBI): domain Bacteria; kingdom Pseudomonadati; phylum Pseudomonadota; class Alphaproteobacteria; order Hyphomicrobiales; family Rhizobiaceae; genus Rhizobium; species Rhizobium sp. RCC_161_2. The sequence continues at coordinate 212,512 of NZ_JBFUPL010000006.1, forward strand.
GACGCCGATGATCCGGGGGTTTCAGGCGGCCAACCCCGATGTCGCCGTGCGCTACGAGGACATGCTGACGGGGGAGATCTACGACCGGATCGTCAAGGAAACCGACGCCGGCGGCAGGACGGCGGATTTCGCCTTCTCCTCGGCGATGGATCTTCAGGTCAAGCTCAGCAATGACGGATACGCCCAGCGTAGCGACCTGCCCATGAGCGGCCGCTGGCCAGAATGGGCAAACTGGCGCAACACGGCCTACGCCCTGACTTTCGAGCCCGCCGTCTTCGTCTATCACAAGCCGAGCTTCACAAGCGAGAAGCCGCCCTCGACGCGCGCGGAACTCGTCGACTACCTGAAGCGGCACGGAAACGACGTCCGTGGCCGGATCGGCACCTATGATATCGAGCGATCGGGTGTCGGGTTTCTATTCATGGCGCGCGACCAGGAGCAATTCGGCGATATCTGGTCGGTCATAAAAGCCATGGGGGCGGCCGGCGTGAAAGTCTATTCGACCAGCACGGCCATTCTCGAGCGCGTATCCGACGGCCGCTTCACACTCGGCTACAATATCCTCGGCTCCTACGCCGCCAATTGGGCCTCGCGTTACCCCGATGTCGGCATCGTTCTGCCGCGGGACTATACCGTCGTCATGTCGCGCATCGGGCTCGTGCCCCAAGCGGCGGCCTCCCCGGATCTCGGAAAGCGCTATCTGGCATTCTTCATGTCCAAGGAAGGCCAGACGATCATGGCCCGCGAGCTGCAGATCCCGGCGGTAAGCCCGGATGTCGCCGGCGCCAACACCGCCAATACCATGCGCGAAATGCTCGGCGGCCAGTTGCGACCCGTGCCGGTCAGCCCCGGCCTGATGGTCTATCTCGACCAGGTCAAGCGGGCGCGGCTGATTGCCCGCTGGAACGAAGCCTTGCGCCTGCAATAGCTCCACTCAGGCAATACTCGTGCGACATGGGACCGGCCGATGTCAGCTAGATGTCAGCTTCCTGTGATGGCTTGCAGCTCTTCATCATTCGTGGAGGCGAATGATCGAAGCGTATGGGAGGAGTATTTCATCCGGACCCGGCGCAAGCAGGCATTTGACGTCCTGGCGCCGCTTAATCGATGAAGCCAATCCCCGTCCGCAAAGAGGATGAACATCGCGCCGATCTCCAAGGAGCGCGCCCGACGGAGGACTAATCTTGAAACAGTTTTTTCTGGCTTCCATGCTTGCCGGCGCCCTTGCGCTGCCGGCTTTCGCGGCGGACTACACCATTATGGCACCGGCCAATCCCGGTGGCGGTTGGGACCAGACCGCCCGCTCCATCCAGTCCGTGATGCAGCAGGAAGGGATCTCCCGTAATGTCCAGGTGCAGAATGTGCCGGGAGCCGGCGGCACCATCGGTCTGGCGCAGTTCGCCAGCCAGGCGAGCGGCAATCCGAATGCCCTGATTGTCGGCGGCTACGTCATGGTCGGTGCCATCCTGACCAACAAATCGCCGGTGTCGCTCAAGGACGTGACGCCGATCGCGCGCCTGACCGGCGAGTATGAAGCGATCGTCGTTCCCGCTTCCTCGCCGCTGAAAACCATGAGCGATCTTGTCGAGGCATTGAAGAAGGATCCGGGCTCCGTGTCTTGGGCCGGCGGTTCGGCCGGCGGCACCGACCATATCGCGGTCGGCCTGATCGCAAAGGCGGCGGGCGTCGATCCGACCAAGATCAACTACATCGCCTTTTCCGGCGGCGGCGAAGCGCTGGCCGCCATTCTCGGCAGCCAGGTGACGGCCGGGATTTCCGGTTACGGCGAATTCGAATCCCAGGTGAAGTCCGGCGCGCTGCGTCTGCTCGCGGTGTCGAGCGGCGAACGCCTCGACGGTATCGATGCGCCGACGATCAAGGAAAGCGGCCTCGACGTCGTGGTCGAAAACTGGCGCATGATTGCGGCGGCACCCGGCTTGAGCGACGAGCAGAAGGCCGCCGTGTCGTCCGACGTCGAAAAGCTTGCCAAGTCCGCCGGCTGGCAGGAGCTTCTGAAAACGAAGGGCTGGGAGGACACCTATCTCGCCGGCGACGCCTTCAACGAACAGCTCGCCAAGGATATTTCCGCGACCGAAGGCGTCCTCAAGGACATCGGGCTCGTCCAATGACGACGGGCAATTCCCCTCCGACCCAGACACGCCGCCCGGATCGGGCGGCGCTTGTCATCGCCGCCTTTCTCGCCGCCCTGGCCGGCCTGATCTTCTGGGACAGTTCGCGGCTGGCGAAAATTGCAAGCTATTCGGGCATCGGTCCGGCAAGCATCCCCCTCGTGATCGCCGGCGGGCTGCTGTTTCTGTCCGCCTGGACCGTGCTTGCGGCATTGCGCGGCGATTTTCCCGTGCGCGAACGTCAGGAAGTTGCGCCCGTGGTCTGGATCGTCGGCGGGCTTGCCGCCCAGATGCTGCTGTTGAAGCCGCTGGGTTTTTCGATTGCGACCGGACTGCTTTTTGCGGCGACCGCCGCCGCTTTCGGCAAACGCAAGCTCTGGATATCGATCCCGCTCGGCATCGCGCTCTGTCTCGGAGTCTGGCTGATTTTTTCCGGGCTGCTGCAGCTGTCGCTTCCAGCCGGTCCGCTCGAACATCTATTTTGGTGAGGCCCCGACGTGAGCACATTTGATTTTCTGTTGCAGGGCCTGATGATCGCGGCCCAGCCGATGAACCTGCTTTACGCCCTGATCGGCGTTACGCTGGGAACGGCTGTCGGCGTGCTTCCCGGCATCGGCCCGGCGCTGACCGTGGCGTTGCTCCTGCCGGTGACCTACAAGCTCGATCCGGCGGGGTCGCTGATCATGTTTGCCGGGATCTACTATGGCGGCATGTATGGCGGCTCGACGACCTCCATCCTGCTCAACACACCCGGCGAAAGCGCCTCGATCGTGACCGCGCTCGAGGGCAACAAGATGGCGCGGGCGGGTCGCGGCGGACCGGCGCTCGCCACCGCCGCTATCGGCTCCTTCGTTGCCGGCCTGATCGCCACTCTGGGGCTTGCCTTCATTGCACCGATCATCGTCAAGCTGGCGTTGGTCTTCGGTCCGCGCGAATATTTCGCGCTGATGGTTCTGGCTTTCGTGACGGTTTCATCGGCCTTCGGCGATTCCACCCTGCGGGGCCTGACATCGCTGTTCATCGGCTTTGCGCTTGCCATCATCGGCATCGACCAGCTCAGCGGCCAGGCGCGCATGAGCTTCGGCGTTCCGGATCTGCTTGACGGCATCGAGGTGACGACGCTTGCCGTTGCCATGTTCGCCATCGGCGAATCCCTCTACATCGCCGCGCAGGGCAATCGCGGACCCGACAAGATCGAGGCGGTTAAGGGATCCGTCTGGATGACGGCCCAGGATTGGGCGCGGTCTTGGAAAGCCTGGCTGCGCGGAACGCTGATCGGTTTCCCGATCGGCGCCATGCCGGCGGGCGGCGCCGAAATCGGCACATTCCTGTCCTATGCAGCCGAAAAGCGCCTGACCAAATATCCGGAAGAATTCGGCAAGGGCGCGATCGAAGGTGTGGCGGGTCCGGAAGCTGCCAACAATGCGTCGGCCGCAGGAACGCTCGTTCCGCTTCTGACCCTCGGCCTGCCAACGACGGCGACGGCGGCGATCATGCTTGCCGGTTTCCAGCAATATGGCCTGCAGCCCGGCCCGCTGCTGTTTGTCACCAACCCGCAGCTCGTCTGGGGCCTGATCGCCAGCCTGCTGATTGCCAATTTCATGCTGCTGGTGCTCAACCTGCCGCTGGTCGGGCTTTGGGTGAAGCTTCTCACCATTCCGAAGCCGTGGCTTTATGCCGGCATTCTCCTGTTTGCCACCCTGGGAACGATCGGCGCCAATCCGTCGGTTTACGAACTCGGCATGCTGCTCGCCTTCGGCGTTCTCGGCTATGTCATGCGGATTTTCGGCTATCCGATCGCTCCGGTCGTGGTCGGTCTCATCCTCGGGCCGCTGGCGGAGCAGCAGCTTCGACGAGCGCTTGCGATCAGCCAGGGCGACGTCACGGTGCTGTTCACCTCGCCGATCTCGGCGGTGCTGCTGCTGATCGCCGCGGCAGCGTTGATCGTACCGTTGATCCTGAGGGCGCGCGGACGCGGTGAGACTCTATCGCAGCTTGCTGCCAACGAGGATTGAGTTCCCCATTGTTGTCCAGTGTGGCTGTTCCGGACGCTCGTTAAGGCGTCTGGAGCGGCGGATGCAGGAATGCCGGCATCGACATATGATCGGCGCTTGCGGATAGATAAAGCCGGGCGGTGTCCAGCGCCTCGCGGATCGTGACGTCCATATCGAGATAGCGGTACGTCCCGAGCCGGCCGACGAAGGTGACGGAAGTCTCTTGGAGGGCTCGCCTGACGTATTGGGCGAGCTGCTCCTTTTCCTCCATCAGGCGGATCGGATAATAGGGGATATCGTCCGGGCCGCAGGCCCTGGAAAATTCGCGATAGCAGACCGAGCCGGCATGGTCTTCCCATGGGGAGAAATGCTTGTGCTCCGTCACGCGCGTATAGGGCACGGAGACATCTCCGTAGTTCATGACCGCACACCCCTGGTAGTCGCCCTCGTGGGTGAAGCGCTCGAAATCCAGCGTGCGATATCCCAGACGGCCATATTCATAGTCGAAATAGCCTTCGAGCGGGCCTGAATAGAATATGTGGTCAAAATCCTCGCGCAGATCGCCGTGAAACCTGGTTTCCAGACGGACTGCTATATTCGCATGATCGAGAATTCGCCCGACCATGTCGGTATAGCCGTTTTCCGGCATGCCTTGATATTTGTGGAAGAAATAGTTGTCGTCGTAGTTGAAGCGGACCGGAAGCCGTTTCAGGATAGAGGCCGGAAGCTCGGTCGGCGCACAGCCCCATTGCTTCTGGGTATATCCCTTGAGGAATGCTTCATAGAGGTCATTGCCGACGAAGCGCAGTGCCTGCTCTTCGAAGGTCTTCGGATCCGTTATGCTTTTGTCGGCGCGCTCCTCGATGAAAGCACGCGCTTCGTCCGGCCTGAGCGTCTTGCCGAAAAACTGATTGATCGTGTGAAGATTGATGGGCAGGGAATAGACTTGGCCCGAACTCGTCGTCTTGACGCGGTTCTTGTAGGGCATGAACCTCTCGAAGAGGTTCACATAGTCCCAGACTTCCCTGTCATCCGTGTGGAAAATATGCGGCCCGTAGACATGCACCATGACGCCGGTCGCCGGATCGCGCTCGGTGTGGCAATTCCCGGCAATATGGTTGCGCGTATCGAAGACGTCGATTTCGTGACCCGCCATGGCGAGTTCACGACCGATGACCGCGCCGGAAAGCCCGGCACCGACCACGGCAATTTTCTTGATCCGCGGCATTCCCGATCAGTTCTTTCCGGCTGCATGCGGTGTCGAGACTGCGGCTTCCTGCGTCCACAGTCGGCTGTCGTGCGGAACCGGCGCGTAATCGTGCCATTCGACCAGCTTGTCGCGGTAGGCCTTTCTGTAGGCCCGATCGTCCGAAAACGCGATATTGTCCTGAACGAGGTCCACCCCGATATCGTAGTAGATGTCGAGGTTGCTCAGATCGGGCACCGGTGTTTCGCCGCGTTCGCACTCTGCCTGCATCTGCCAGAACAGTTCCTCGAGGCGAAGGGCAAGCGCCGGAATGTCGCGCAGGGCGGATGTCTCTCGTTTCGCCTGCAAGGATTCGCGGATGTCTCTCAGGCTTCTGGGATTGTTCGCAAAGCCGATCGCCCTTTCGATATAGTCCTCTGGGTCCGAGCAGATCAGCTCCGGCACGCCGGCGGCGGCAACGATGCTATGGCAGAAGCGGGCCGCAAAGCTCTTGCCGGGGAATGTCAGGACAGGCAGTCCCATGGTCAGGGCATCGCCCGCGGTTGAGTGTGCCCCGTAGGGAAACGTGTCAAGGAAAAGATCGGCGACCGCGATCCGGGCGAGATGCTTGGCATTCGGCGCTTTGGGCGCGAAAATCAGCCGCTCCGGCGCGACACCGGCATTCTCCGCCAACTGACGCAAGCGTTTATCCACATCGTCGCCGCCGGTGAGCAGCCAAAGCACGCTGCCGGGCGTTTCGGAGAGAATCTTCATCCAGTGTGCAAAGGTTTCCTGCGTGATCTTCTGCATGCCGTTGAAGCAGGCATAGACGAAAACACCGTCCGGCAATCCGGCTTCGGCGCGAGACGGTTTTTCGGCGATCACCCTCTTGCGATCGAGCGGCTGATTGCAGGCAATCCGCAGCACTTTTTCCGAGTAATAGATCTCGTTCTCGGGTGGGATGATGTGTTCGTCCGCGATGATATAGTGATGGAACGGGCTGGCCATCGAACCCGGATAGCCGCAGAAATTGACCACGACCGGTGCCGGTCGATAGGCAAAGATCTTTGTCCGGGCATGTTTGGTATAGCCGTTGACGTCGACGAGAATATCGATGTCGTCATCGGCAATCTGCCTTGCGGCGTCCACATCGCTAAGCGCGCCGATATCGCGCCAGCAATCGACGACGGCTTTCATGCGTGCCTGGGTCGCATCACCCTGCACAGGATCGCCACAATAATAGGCGTAAATCTCAACGCTCCGCTTGTCATGCAGCTCCAGCACTTCCCTGAGCGCAAAGCCAACCGCATGGTCGCGCAGATCTGAGGAAACATAGCCGACGCGAAGGCGTTGGCCGGTCCCGGTCTTCTGTTTCGGCGTCTTGCGCGTGAAGCCGCTGGTATCGGGACGTCCGACGAAAGACTTATTGTAGCGGTAGGCCTTGGCGAGCTGGAACAGTGGATCGTCGGAAAAACAAGCGAGCGTCAGCGGCGACATGGCATCGAGCAATTGCCGCGTGGAGACATGGTCCGACGAGATCAGCGTCGGCCACTTGCACTGGCGCTGGCGCAGCGCGCTCCAATGTTGCCCGGCTTCCGTCTTGTCGGGCCGCAGCTCGATTGCTTGCCACAGAGAGGTTTCCGCATCTTCCAGGAGACCGGCATTTTCCATGACGCGACCGATGTGCTGAAGTGCCAGGAGGCGATGCGTCAGCCGGTCGGGCGTGCTTTCTGCGGTCAGCTCCACGAAGCTCCGCCATTGCAGAATTGCCTGTGTGGCAATGCCGCTATCTTCCAGCGCCCGTCCCAGATTGATATGCGCCGGCCCAAAGCGCGGATCGAGTTTCAGGCACGCCCGCAATGCATGGATCGATCCCGCGACATCGTCCAGCTGCCTGAGGGTCACCGAATAATTGAAATAGACGAGATGCAGGAAGGGATGGGATTCGTTGAAGGCAATCCAGACCTTATAGACCTCTGCCGCCTGTAGCCTTTGTCCGGCAGCGCTTCGGCCTTCGGCGAATTGGAACAGATCCGTGAAGGAAAGGCGCTGGGTGCGCGCGAGCTCCAAAATTCCAGCAAGAGATGGAGCAGGAGTCGAAGCTGATGCATCATTGGTGACCATGGACATCCCACGAATTGACGGCCGGCATTGCAACCATTTGTGAAATGGTCGTCCGTCATTAACTGTGCTAGCTTGCTTTAAGCATGTCACGCGCCTGCTCTCTGAATCAGCAGGGCCTCGTCAGCCATCAACAGATTTCGTTCGGCGGGCTCTCATTATTGCCCGGCAAATGTCATAGCAAATTTCCAATGCGACCAGACATCAACGGTGCCCCTTTCGCTCCTGAGGCGCCGTCCGGCTTCAATGAGATTGCAAGCTGATCAAAGACAAAGATCATCCACCCACATAATGCGAAATGACCGCCGCGATCTGGTCGGAACTCAGATGCCCCATCTGGGATTTCATCAGAGTATCCAATTGCGCGCTCGACAGGCTCGCTATGTCTTCGGTGGACAATCCCGCCACGCCGGTTGAGCTGAACGACGCGATATCGTCAGTTGAGAAGGTCGCCAGCTCCGCCGTGGTCAAGGCCGCAACTTGCGCCGAAGTCAGGCCGCTGACCTGGCTCGAGGTCAAGGCCTCGGCCTGCTCCGTCGTCAAGCTGGCGATGACGCTGGTCGTCAACCCCGCAATCGCGCTCGAATTGAGGAGGATGATTTCATCCGTGGAGAAGAGAGCGAGATCGTCCGCGTCCAGCGCGGCAAGCTGCACTGCGTTCAGCGCAGTGAGCTGCGACGTGGTCAAGGCAGCGATTTGAGCCGTGCTCATGGCCGCGACCTGGCTATAACTCAGCGAAGCCACCTGGTTTGTGGTCAAGATGGCGATCTGATCGGTGGACAGGGCGGTGACAAAAGCCGTTGACAATCCCGACATGGCGTTCGAGCTGATCGCCACGAGTTCGGCGGTCGAGAAGGTTCCCAGATCTTCCGTGCTCAGGCCCGCCGCACCGGCCGAACTCAGGGCGGCAATCTGCGTGGTGGAGAGCGTTTCAATCTGCTCGATACTAAGGGCTGCGACCTGGGCGCTGCTCAGACCTGCAATGCTGGCCGTACCCAAGGCGGCAATCTCGGCCGTGGAAAGCGACGCGATAAAACCCGTCGCCAATCCTGCTACGGCACTCGAACTGATCGCCGCGATATCGGCAGTTGAGAACGTGTCGAGATCATCCGTGGTCAGGCCTGCGACGCCGGTCGACGTCAAGGCGGCAATCTGGCTGGTGGAAAGCGCTTCGATCTGTTCAATGCTCAGAGCACCGACCTGGACGCTGCTCAGGCCCGCGATGCCGGCCGTGCTCAGCGCCGCGACCTGCGCGGTCGAGAGGGCGGCGATATCGGCGGTGGTCAGGACAGCAACCTGTTTGGAACCAAGCGCCCCGACCTGGGCCGTCGTCAACGCCTCGATCTGGTCGGTACTCAGCGTGGCGATCTGCGCTGTGGTCAGTCCGGCAACCCCGGCCGCGCTCAAGGCTGCGATCTGGGCTGTCGAAAAGCCTGCGATCGTGTCCGTAGACAATCCTGACATGGCGCTCGAACTGATGGCCGCGATGTCGGCGGTCGAGAAGGTCTCGAGATCGTCCGTCCCCAGGGCTGCAATCTGCTTGGAGCTGAGCGCGCTGACCTGGGCGGTGGTCAGGGCCTCGACCTGGTCGGTGCTGAGCGTGGCAATCTGCTCGGTGGTCAGGCCGGCAATGCCAGCCGTGCTCAGGGCCACGATCTGCGCGGTCGTCAGGGCTGCGATCGTGGCCGTCGACAATCCCGATATGGCGCTCGAACTGATCGCTGCGATATCAGCGGTCGAGAATGTCTCAAGATCGTCCGTTCCGAGCGCGGCAATCTGCTTGGAGCCGAGAACGCCGACCTGCGTCGTCGTCAGGGCCTCGGCCTGAGCGGTACTCAATGCGGTAATCTGCTCGGTGGTCAGACCGGTGATACCGGCCGTGCTCAGCGCCGCGATCTGCGCAGTCGAGAGGGCGGCGATATCGGCGGTCGTCAAGACGGCAACCTGCTTGGACCCGAGCGCCCCGACTTGCGCGGTAGTTAGGGCCTCAAGCTGGCCGGTGCTCAGGGCCGTGATCTGCGCGGTGGTCAAACCCGCAATGCCGGCTGTACCCAGAGCTGCAATCTGCGCAGTCGAAAGGGCCGCCAGAGTATCTGTCGACAGTCCCGATATGGCGCTTGAGCTGATCGCCGCGATGTCGGCGGTCGTGAACGTCTCAAGATCGTCCGTTCCGAACGCCACAATCTGGGTTGAACTCAGTACCGCGACTTGGGGCGTCGTCAAAGCCTCGACCTGGTCGGTACTCAATGCGGCAATTTGCCCGGTGGTCAGACCAGCAATGCTGGCCGTGCTCAACGCCGCGATCTGCGTGGTCGAGAGGGCTGCGATATCGGCGGTGGTCAAGACGGCAATTTGCTTGGAGCCAAGCGCACCGATCTGGGCGGTGGTCAAAGCCTCAAGCTGGCCGGTGCTCAGAGCCGTGATCTGCGCGGTGGTCAAACCCGCGATGCCGGCCGTACCGAAAGCCGCGATCTGCGCCGTCGAAAAGGCCGCCAGCGTGTCCGTCGACAGTCCCGATATGGCGCTCGAGCTGATCGCCGCGATGTCAGCGGTTGAAAAAGCCTTAAGATCATCGGCTGCGAAGGCCGCAATCTGGGTCGAGCTCAGCACCGCAACCTGGCTCGTCGTCAAAGCCTCGGCTTGTTCGGTGCTCAATGCGGCAATCTGCGCGGTGCCCAGACCGGCGATACCGAGGGTGCTCAAGGCCACGATCTGCGTGGTCGAAAGCGCAGCGATATCGGCAGTGGTCAAGGCAGCAACCTGCTTGGAACCGAGCGCGCCGAGCTGGGCCGTCGAGAGGGCCGCAGCCTGCCCGGTGCCCAGGGTAGCGATCTGCGCGGCGGTCAGGCCCACAATGCCCGACGTGCTGACCGCAGCAACTTGCGCGGTGGAAAGGGACGCGACAGCTGCCGTGCTCAGGGCAGTGATCTGCGTCGAATTCAACACCGCAACCTGCTTGGTCAGCAGGGCATCGACCTGGCCGGCTTTCAGGGCGGCCATCTGTTTGGTGGAAAGGCCGGTGATGCCGGATGTGCTCAGCGCCGCAATCTGTCCGGTCGAGAGAGCAGCGATCACCGCCGTGGACAATCCCGATATGGCGCTTGAGCCAATCGCCGCGATATCCGAGGTCGAGAAGGTCGCTATGTCGTCCGTATCCAGAACCGCAAGCTGGGAAGAATTCAGCGCTCCGACCTGGGCCGTCGTCAGGGCCTCGGCCTGTGCGGCAGTCAGGGCGACGATCTGTTTGGTGGAAAGGCCGGTAATGCCGGATGTGCTCAGGGCAGCAATCTGATCGGTCGAGAGGGCGGCTATGACGGCTGTGGACAATCCCGATATGCTGCTCGAACTGAGCGCCGCGATATCCTTGGTCGAGAAGGTCGCGATGTCGGCCGTATCCATCGCGGCAAGCTGTGTAGACGTGAGGGCCGCGATCTGAACAGAGCTCAGAGCCTCAAGTTGGGCGGTGCTCAGGGCAACGATCTGAGCGGTCGAAAGACCTGAAATGCCGGATGTGCTCAGGGCGGCAATCTGATCCGTCGAGAGCGCAGCTATGACGGCGGTGGTTAATCCGACGATGACACTCGAACCGATTGCCGCGATATCCTTGGTCGAGAAGGTCGCGATGTCAGCCGTGCTCAAAGCTCCAACCTGCTTGGAGATGAGAGTTCCGACCTGAGTGGTCGTCAACGCCTCAGCCTGTGCGGTGCTGAGAGCGGCAATCTGTTTGGTGGAGAGGCCGGTAATGCCGGACGCGCTCAGGGCAGCGATCTGCGCCGTGGAAAGGGAGGCGAGAAGGCTCGTGCTCAGGGACGCGACCTGTGTCGAACTCAGCGCCGCAACCTGTTTGGTCAGCAGGGCGTCGACCTGGCCGGTGCTCAGAGCATTGATCTGTTCGGTGGTCATACCCGTAACGCCGGACGCGCTCAAAGCGGCGATCTGATCCGTCGAAAGGGTTGCAATGGCCGCCGTTGACAATCCCGCTATGGCACTCGAGCGGATTGCCGCCATATCCTTGGTCGAGAACGTCGCCAGATCATCCGTCTCAAGAGCGGCAATCTGGGTTGAACTCAGCGTTGCAACCTGGCTCGCCGTCAGCGCCTCGGCTTGCGCCGTGCTCAGGGAGGCGATCTGATCGGTGGTCAGGCCGGCAATTCCCGCAGTGCTGAGCGCAGCCACCTGCGCAGTCGACAGGGCAGCAATAACAGCCGTGCTCAAGACAGCGATTTGGTCTGAACTCAGCGCCGCAACCCGTGCGGTGGTCACGGCGGCGATTTGCGCCGTGCTCAAAGCGGCGATCTGGCTGGTCGTCAGACCGGCAACACCTGACGCGCTCAAGGCAGCGATCTGATCCGTCGAGAGGGCCGCAACAACAGCCGTGCTCAGGCCCGACATGGCCTTGCTGGTGATCGCCGCGATATCGGCGGTCGAGAAGGTGGCGATGTCATCGGCTCCCAGGGCAGCGATCTGGGTCGAGCTCAGCACCGCGACCTGGGTCGTCGTCAAGGCCTCAGCCTGCGCCGTACTCAGAACATCGATCTGACCGGTAGTCAGACCCGCCATGCCAGACGTGCTTAAGGCGGCAATCTGCACGGTGGAAAGAGATGCGATAATATCGGTGCCCAGCGCAGCGACTTGCGTTGAACTCAACGCCGCTATCTGACTGGTGAGCAAGGTGGCTATTTGACCGCTGCTGAGAGCGTCAACCTGTGTGGTGGTCAAGCCTGCGATGCCAGCCGTACCCAGAGCCGCGAGCTGCGCCGTTGAAAGAGCGGCAATGACAGCCGTGTTTAAGCCCGATATGGCCTTGCTGGTGATCGCTGCGATGTCGGCGGTCGAGAACATCGCCAAATCATCTGTCTCCAGAGCGGCAATCTGGGTTGAACTCAGCGCCGCAACCTGGGCCGTCGTCAACGCCTCGGCCTGTGCCGTGCTCAGAGTATCGATCTGGTCGGTGGTCAGACCCGCGATCCCGGAACTGCTCAGGGCAGCGATCTGCGCTGTGGAAAGGGATGCAACGACATCCGTCTCCAGGGCAGCGACTTGCTTTGAACTCAGCACCGCGACCCGGGCGGTGGTCAAGGCGGCAATTTGCGCCGTGCTCAGGGAGGCGATCTGGTCGGTCGTCAAGCCTACGATGCCGGCAGAGCTCAGGGCTGCAATCTGACCCGTCGAGAGGGCTGCGACAACAGCCGTGCTCAGTCCCGACATGGCCTTGCCGGTGATCGCCGCGATATCCGCGGTCGAGAAAATGGCGATGTCATCCGTCCCGAACGCGGAAAGCTGTGTTGAACTCAGCGCGGCGGCCTGGACTGTCGTCAATACCGCAACCTGCGCCGTTTTCAGGGCGGCGACCTGGTCGGTGGTCAGACCCGTGATGCCGGAGGTGCTCAGGGCCGCGATCTGTGCGGTGAAAAGAGATGCGACGACATCCGTTTGCAGCGCCGCAACTTGCGTTGAACTCAGGACAGCAACCCGGCTGGCGGTCAAGGCAGCAAGCTGGCCGCTACTCAGTGTTGCGACCTGGCTGGTCGTCAGGCCGGTGATCGCGCTCGTGCTCAAGACAGCAATCTGCGTGGTGGAAAGTCCCGCGATCAGACCCGTGCTCAGCCCCGATATGGCTTTGCTGGTGATCGCAGCAATATCCTCGGTCGAGAAGGTCGCGATGTCATCCGCCCCCAAGGCGGAAACCTGCGCGGAGCCGAGTACCGCAATCTGGGTCGTCGTCAGGGCCGCCGCCTGGCCGGTGCTCAGGGCTGCAATCTGGCTGGTCGTCAGACCAGTGATCGCGCTCGTGCTCAGCGCAGCGATCTGATTCGTCGATAGAGCCGCTACAAGGCTCGCGCTCAAACCCGATATGGCTTTGCTGGTGATCAACGCGATATCGGCGGTCGAGAAGGTGGCGATGTCATCCGTCCCCAGGGCCGCGATCTGGGTCGAGCTCAACACCTTCACCTGCAAGGTGGTCAGCGCCTCGGCCTGCGCAGTGGAAAGGGCATCGACCTGGCTGGTCGTCAGGCCGGTGATCGCGCCGGTGCTCAAGGCAGCAACCTGCAGGGTGGAAAGCACTGCAATATCATCCGTGCTCATGACCGCGATTTGCGATGCTCTGAGAACGCCGAGCTGGGTCGTCGTCAAGGCGGCAACCTGCGCCGTGCTCAAGGAGGCGATCTGGCCGGTCGTCAGGCCGTTGACCATACGCGTGCTCAGAGCTGCGATCTGGTCCGTCGTCAGGGCTGCGATCTGGGCGGTCGTCAGGCCAGCAACCGTGCTCGTATTGAGGGCCGCAATCTGATCCGTCGTCAGGGCTGCTATAACAGCCGTGCTCAGTCCCGCTATGGCCTTGCTGGTGAACGCCGCCATATCGGTGGTCGAGAAGGTGGCAATGTCATCCGCGCCCAAAACGGCAGCCTGGGTCGAACTCAGCACCTTCACCTGCGAGGCAGACAAAGCTTCGGCCTGCGCCGTGGAAAGGGCGGCAATCTGATCGGTCGTCAGACCGGCAATGCCAGCGGTGCTCAAAGCGGCAATCTGCGCCGTGGAAAGGGAGGCGACGATATCCGTCCCCAGAGCCGCAATCTGCTTGGAACTCAGCGCTACGATCTGGGTCGTTTTCAAAGCTTCGGCCTGCGCCGTGCTCAAAGAGACAATCTGATCGGTGGTCAAACCCGCAATGCCGAGTTTGCTCAGGGCTGCAATCTGATCCGTCGAGAGGGCGTCTATAAGCCCCGTGCTCAAACCCGCAATGGCCTTGCTGGTGAGCGCCGCCATGTCGTCGGTCGAGAAGGTGGCGATGTCATCCGTGCCCAGAATCGCGATTTGGATTGAACTCAGCACTGCGATCTGCGTCGTCGTCAAGGCCTCAGCCTGCGCGGTGGAAAGAGCAGCAATCTGGTCGGTGGTCAGACCCGTGATGCTGGAGGTGCTGAGGGCGGCAACCTGCGCGGTGGAGAGCGCCGCGATATCGTTCGTGTCCATAACCGCGATCTGCGATGCCTTGAGGGCACCGAGCTGGGTCGTCGTCAAGGCGGCAATTTGCGCCGTGCTCAGGGCGGCGATCTGACTGCTCGTCAGACCGGCAACCGCAGTCTTGCTCAAGGCGGCAACCTGCGCGATGGAGAGCGCCGCGATATCGTTCGTGTCCATAACCGCGATCTGCGATGCCTTGAGGGCACCGAACTGGGTCGTCGTCAAGGCGGCAATCTGCGCCGTGCTGAGCGCTACGATCTGACCGGTCGTTAGGCCAGAGATCGCGCTTGTGCTAAGGGCGGTAATCTGATCGGTCGAGAGGGCCGCGATCATGCTGGTGCTCAAGCCCGGGATGGCCTTGCTGGTGATTGCCGCGATATCATCGGTCGAGAAGGTGGCAATGTCATCCGTCCCCAGGGCGGCGACCTGGGTTGAGCTCAATACCTTCACCTGCGAGGTGGACAGTGCCTCTGCCTGTGCCGTGCTGAGTGCTACGATCTGGCTGGTCGTCAGGCCGGTGATTGCACTGGTGCTAAGAGCAGCAATCTGCGCGGTGGAAAGCAACGCGATGTCGTTCGTGCCCATAACCGCGATCTGCGATGCCTTGAGCGCGGCGACCTGGGTGGTCGTCAAGGCGGCAATCTGCGCGGAACTCAGAGCAGCGAGCTGGCTGGTCGTGAGGCCCGTAATGCCGGAGGTGCTCAAGGCAGCG
This sequence comes from Rhizobium sp. RCC_161_2, assembly GCF_041355235.1. Classification (NCBI taxonomy): domain Bacteria; kingdom Pseudomonadati; phylum Pseudomonadota; class Alphaproteobacteria; order Hyphomicrobiales; family Rhizobiaceae; genus Rhizobium; species Rhizobium sp. RCC_161_2. Next base: position 227,620 of record NZ_JBFUPL010000006.1, read on the forward strand.
ACCTGATCCGATGACAGGGTTGCGATAGAGGCGGTGGACAAGCCGGATATGGCTTTGCTGGTGATCGCCGCCATATCGTCGGTCGAGAAGGTGGCGATGTCCGCCGTGCTCAAAGCGGCGAGTTGCAATGAACTAAGGGCACCGACTTGAGACGTGCTCAACGCTTCCGCCTGGTCCGTCGTCAAGGCGCTGATCTGCGTGGTGGTGATCGCCGCGATCTGAAGCGAGGTCAGGCTTTCGATGTCGGAGGCCGTCAGAACCGCCAACTGGTCCATGGTCAAACCAACGATGGCACTTTGTGAAATGGCGCTTAGCTGCTGGGTGCTGAGGACTTCGACGTCTTCCGTGTCCAACGCCGCGATTTGAGCTGACGAAAGCACATTGATCTGTTTTGTGGAAAGCGACGCAACGTCTTCCGTCGTCCAAGCCGCAACGGCGGCGGTGGAAAGCGACCTGATCTGACTGATGCTCAGGGAAGAAACGATCGAAGTCATGTGTGAAAACTCTTGCGTTAGCTAATACAAAAATCCAGCGCCTCGAAGGCCGGCATCGCCCGTTTGGCCAGGTTCTGAAAAACGAACGGTATAAAAATTCAACGCCCGGCAAAGAGCAGCATAGTCAAATTGGCTTGCCCGAACCTGTGGTTGACAGAGTGGTGGTGGTCGGAGCGTGTGCGCTCTTCCGGGCGCGATGCCACTTCGTTCGACATGGACGGAACCGGACTGCGGGGAGAGTTTCTGCGCAGCATTGCGGCGACTGATTTCCATTTCTTCAAAAGGAGTTAGTCAGCGTGAAATTTCCCATGAATAGGGGATGGCCAATGCCATATCTTCTGCGCCATTCTCCCCCCACCTTTAGCCCTGATCCCTGTTTGGAGACCCATGATACCAAAGCTCCCCCGACAGCTATGGCTGCTGGCCGCCATCGCCTTCGTGAACTTTCTCGGCTTCATGGTTACGCCATTTCTGGTGCTCTACCTCACCAATGCCGTCGGCCTGTCGATCGAGACGGCGGGTATTATCCTCACCGTTTTTGGGATCGGCAGCATTTTGGGCGCATGGGCCGGCGGCCATGTCAGTGATCGGATCGGTTCGGAGAACGTCCTGATCTTGAGCTTTCTATCGAGTGCCGCCGCCCTGTTTCTCATCCCTGCCCTCGGCGATAGCATCTCCATCGGGATTGCCATTGCCATCATGGCATTTGCAAATGGCGCGTTTCGGCCGGCCTATGATGCCTGCGTGGTTCGCCTGTGCCCAGAGGATGAACGTTCGCAAGCCTATGCGGTTTATGTCGTGGCGATCAATGTCGGCGCCGGTATAGCCGCGGCGATGGCGGGGCATTTGTATGCCCGTCAACCAGGCCTGATATTCTTCATCGATGGCCTTACGTCTGTGGTCGCGGCGATTGCCGTGTTTGTTTTCCTGGACAGATCGGCACCGCGTCATGTCGCTCCCGCGGCGAAGGCGGATGCATCGAAGCCTGCGGGGCTGCCCTATAGAAATATGGAATTCATTCTCCTGTGTTTGGCGGCCTGCGTCCTCGACATGGTGGGGCGCCAGACCTCCGCCGCCCTGCCTCTTTTCGTAACGTCCTATTACGGCATGACGCCGGAGCAATACGGAAACCTGCTGACATTGGGCCATTTCGTCTTCGCAGCCGCCATATTGCCCGTGAGCCGCTGGGCTAAATCGAGGAACCATATGGCCGTGACGCTGATCGGGATGATGATCGTGGCCGTCAGCTTCGGAGCCCTACCTCTCGGCGGGAGCGTGGCCGCTCTGGTCATTCTCTACCTGCTGCTGACGGCGGGACAGCTGATGTTCTATCCCGCCATCATGGCCATGGTCATGGGGCAGGCGGCGCGCAGCGGTGGCAAAAGCGGCGCCTATATGAGTTTCTACCGCACGGCTCAAGCCGCTGCCGGTATCGTGGCACCGGCCATCGGTACATTCATCTATGTTCAGTTCAGCCCGACGTCGTTGTGGCTCGGCTGCTCGCTCATCACAGTCCTATGCGCGATCCTGCTTGCCATGCGGCTGATGCTTCGCACGTCATCGGATCGTGAGGCGCTCGAACCCTAGATCGAGGTAGAAAGCGTCAGCAAGATAACGCCTTAAGATGGCTGCAGCGAAGCATTCAGCGACAGGAGCAGCTGTCTCTTCGCAACCTCGAAAGCCTCTGACGCGCGATCGCGTTTTCTTGGCAGATCGATGCTGATCTCATCGAGAATGCGGCCCGGCCATGGCCGCATGACGACAATCCGGTCGGCAAGAACAAGAGCCTCGTCGATATCGTGCGTCACGAGAATGAGCGTAGGGCGGGTCTCGGACCATATGTCGAGCAGGTGGTCCTGCAGATCCGCACGCGTGAAGGCATCCAGAGCTGAGAAGGGTTCATCCAGAAGCAGCACCTCCGGCCGGGTGACCAGCGCACGCGCGATCGCCACCCTCTGGGCCTGGCCGCCTGATAGCTCCTTCGGCCAGCGGTGACCGAGTTCCGCAAGGCCGACTTTTTTTAGCGCGGCCTCGACCCGGTGACGGCGGTCATCGCCCTCGAGTTCGGCAAGTCCGAAGCCGACATTGTTGGCAACACTCAGCCAGGGCAGAAGACGGGGCTCCTGAAAAATGAGGTTGATCAGTGAATGCGGTTTGACGACCGGCTCGCCGTTCAGCTCGACCGTTCCGCGCGTGGGCGTTTCGAGACCGCTGATCAGCCGCAGCAGCGTGCTCTTGCCACAACCCGACCCGCCGATGACGGCGACGATCTCGCCCGGCGCCAGGTCGAGCGAGAATCCTTCGAGCGCGCGAACGCCGTTTGCATAGGTCTTTCCCAGATGTCGCAGTGTCAGCATCGGCTCACCCCTCCCGCCTGTAGTTGTCCTGCCATGTCAGGAAAGGCGCCGTTACGGCCAGCAGCAGACTGTCCGTCAGCTTGCCGATGACCGCGAAGGTGATGATGGCGGCCATGATCTGGTCGGGCTTGCCCATTTGTTGACCGTCGACGAGAAGATAGCCCAGCCCCTCCGAAGCCCCCATGAATTCGGCGGCGACGACGAACATCCAGCCGAGACCAAGACCGGATCGCAAGGCGGTCACATAAGCGGGAAAGACCGCTGGCAGCATGACCCGCCGCACCAGCGCAAAGCCCGATAGCCGGAAAATCCGCCCGACCTCGACGATCTTGCGATCTACCGAAAGGATGGCGCCCGATACGCCGAGATAGACTGGAAAGAAGACGCCAACGGCGATCAGCGCCACTTTCGATGCCTCAAAGATCCCGAACCAGAGGATGAACAAAGGTACCCAGGCGATCGAGGGAATGGAACGAAGTGCCTGCAGCGACGGATCGATCAGCCGGCGCGCAAGTCCGAAATATCCGGTGACGGCACCGGCCATGGTGGCCGCCACGGCACCGATGATGAATCCGAAGAACACCCTGACGGTGGTAATGCCGATGTGAGTAGAGAGCTCACCGGACTTCGAAAGTGCCCATAAGGTTGCGGCAACCTTCGACGGCGGCGGCATGAGACGACCGGAAAACCAGCCGGCCGCAACCGCGACTTCCCAGAACAGCAGCCCGAGGGCAGGTAGGATGATGGCGACCGTCGCCCTGCCGCCTATTCCATAAAACGCAGACGCCGCGACTGAACGCGACGCCTTTGTTTCCGTTTCGATGCCGGTCCCGGCCAAGTCTGCCATGGCGTTGCCTTCGGTCTTTACTGCGTTTTCCCGACGGCGAAGCGATCGTCGATCAACTCGCTCGTGATTTTCTGGATATCCACGTCAGCGGGAAGGACACCGGCACTCTGCAGGGCAATACCGGCTTTCGAGATCGTGTCGCGCTGCTGATCGCCAATCGTTGACTGGGAGATGTCCGTGCGCTCCAGCTGCTTGGCGATTACGTCGTCCGGCAGCTTGGCAGCTTCGACCAGCGCCGCCTTCAACGCGGCGGGATTGGCGATCGCGTCAGCTCGTGCCTGCTCGTAGACGGCGATGACGCGCTTGACGATATCGGGATGTTTGGTGGCGAAAGTCTCTGTGGTGTTGAGCACGCCCCATGTGTTGTTTTCCGGCTTGCGGTAGAAGAGCTTTGCCTTGTCCTCCACTTCGGCGGCCGCCATCAGCGGATCGAGGCCAGCCCATGCATCGACATCCCCGCGCAGCAGGGCAAGCTTTCCGTCGGCATGCTGCAACAATACCAGCTTCACATCCGATTGTTTCAGCCCGGCATCGGCCAGGGCACGAACGAGAAAGATGTGCGGATCGGTACCACGGGTGACCGCGATCGTTTTGCCCTTGAGATCTTGAACAGTGGAAATCGGACTATCGGCCCGGGTGACCAGGGCTGTCCATTCGGGGCGCGAAAAGACATAGATCGATTTGACCGGATTGCCGTTCACCCGTGCGATCAAGGCCGCGGCACCCGCGGTCGAACCGAAATCGATCGAGCCGGCATTCAGGAACTCCAGCGCCTTGTTCGAGCCCGCGGACTGTACCCAGCGGATGCTGATATTATCCTTGGCGAATTCCTTTTCGAGCAGGCCTTCCTTTTTCAGGAGAAGCCCGACGGGATTGTAAGTCGCCCAGTCAATCCTGATCTCGGAAAGATCAGCCGCTTGGGCCGAGGCCAGCCCAAAACCTAAAGCCGCGACGACACCGATCATTGCCGAACGAAACACACCCATATCCTTCCCCTCTTCCTGGCTATTGCCATTTACACATTGGGGGTACCCTACGGTCATGGGTGCCGGGGCGTGAAAGCTGGAATGTCTATTTCTATAGAATTTATAGGAATATTTTTCTGTAAGTGGAGCAGAATGGGTGGCGCTCTGCATTTGATTGGGAATGGGGCCAACAGAGCCAACGGTACGCAGCGGCGTAGGTCGCACGACGAGCGTTTTCCACAACAACAATTATCGTCATGCTTTATCGGGATTCAGCTCGGGAAAAAGTTTCTCAAGCGGGACAATGATACCCATCATGGCCTGCCCCATGATTTCAGCGAGAGCTCCCCTTAGCTCCCTCGAAAGCTCGGTGTTCTCAATCGATGTGACTTCTTCGGCGAGCTTATTGAGGATGGGATCTAGTGAAACCACGAGGTCTATAATTCGCTTCGCGTGGGCTTTGTCTATGATCATCTTTGCATTTCCCATGTCCTGATCATCACATGCAGCCTATTGTATTTCGTCTCCAACAAAATAGAGGCTGATTGCGGATATCAGTTTGATCTGCGGTCGTTTGCCACCCAATCTGCCCCACTTACTATTTTTCTCAATGAAGGTTGTGCGACTGGCTGCTCTTCGGTCAAATACTGCAAGTGCCTTGCGTCAAAGGCCGAATTTGAGTAGATTTAACTCAGATATTTGCTTCTGGTTGCCCTTGGTTGGAAAAATAATCGGCCATTTAAGCATTTGAATTAGCGCTATAAGTTTTCTTAACGGAAGCAAAAAACCGGATAATTTCCACTATCCCGACAAGCGCATGGATGCCTTCATCATCATCCACTAACATCCTCCATGGATTCTGGTCGTTTTTGAGCCGGATGGGACTCCTGGCAAGCCTGCGATAAGACGATCGAACACCTCCATGTCGTACCGATATTCAGACGAGTTATCGATAGTCTCCGTCACCGGGAGATTGTCTGGTAATGCCCATTTGACCCGTCTTGGAAGTATGATCGCGAGCGTTTCGTACCAGATGTGAAGAGAAGCTTGCAGGCGAGCGTGAAGATCGAAATTCGTCCTCATCTTGATAGTATCTTGCCCCCTCTGCTGCCTTGCGACGCGTGGATCGATCCTCTTGACGAGGTAGAGATCCGCAAAGCCCAACTGGCACTTTTGCAGCGCATCCCGAGTGGCTTCCATCTGATAATGCCAATGGCTCTCGGGTGCTTCGCCTATCTGCCATAGACCCCAGATGTAATGCAGCTTCAAGGGATCGGTATCACAGACGGCCCTTTCCTGTTCGCGCTCGATCTCAATGGCCTCAGACCAGCGTTTCACATTCCAATCCGTCCAGAGAAGGGCAGCTCCGCGTGCGTCTGCATTCCTGTCCGGCCGGAGCTCGGGATAGCTCTCCTGAACAAGAAACTCCGAGGCATGCTGTCGGCACCAGGTCGTCTTACCGGCGGCGCTGATCCCTTCGACGACGATGATCATGATGCCTTCCTTGCCTCGGCGTCACGACCCCGCATTTGTGCCATCAGCATCGGCCCGAGGGAAAACTCGCCTCGACGTGCCCTTGCGGTGAGATTGCGCAGATAGCCACCGGCTGAGCTGATGTGCTGTGCTTTTTCGAGGAGACAGGCCATGACGACAGCCGTGTTTTCCGGTCCCATGGTATCGCAAGCATCCTGATAAGCGCCGGATGTCACACCCAGCATGGTTCGAACGACAACGGCTGCTGTCATCAGCTCTCGCCAGCTGGCAATCCCCCCGGAAGGGCCATAATTGGCGATCTCTGGGCAGGCTCGCAATACCGTGGTCAAGGGATAGGCCTTGATCGGCTGTTGTGAGAGTTTGCCGATTTGCTCGGCGGGCTGGTCTGGTTCTACGGATGTTGCAGCCTGAGGGCTCGCTTCAGATTCTATTTGGGATTCGGTATTTGAATTCTGTATATGCCGGTCATTTTGAACATCATTGGCAACTGATTTTTCGGAAATCAGCTGTGTTTCCAGAAGGTTGATGATCTCATTGCGCAGCATTTCCATTTCTTCGGCGATGGGAGCGATATCCACGGCTGTTGGCGTGCGTGGCAGGGTGTTGACCAGGCTGAGATAATGCCTCTCTATCGCCTGCCAGTCACCGGGAACGCCTTCTTCGATCGCGGCGGCAATCAGCTTGCGAACATCACGGCGGCAAATGGTGAGCTGCTCCTTGGCCTGTCGGAGATGTTTTCTCTCGGCGGCAATCTGCTGCGCGAGATCCCCAAGCTCCTCGGAACGGGCAAGCAGCGGCGCCAGATTGAAGCCATAGGCATCTTCGACAGCCCCTGCCCCATCCTTGCGGGCAAAGCGCTTGCCGTTCGGGCTATCCTTGCGAAGGATCAGGCCGGCCTCGACCAAGGCAGCCAGATGCCGCCGCAACGTCGTTCCGGTAATGCCATGGGCTCGAACAGTGAGCTGATTGTTGGAGGGAAAGACCACCAGCCCTGCGTCCTCGCTGAGTTCCTTCTCCGGATAGAAGGTCAGAAGAGCATTCAGTACCGCCAGCGTGCGATCTGAAATGTTCAGCAGGGGTCTTGCTTCGCAGACATCGCGAAACACCCGCCATTTATCGACAGTCTTGCCTTGTCTGATAGACGTTGCCTTGATCTGATTTCTCATCAAGGCAAGCGACATCGACCGCCGCCCGAAGGGCGTCGTGATATGCATCTCCATTTCCTTCACCTTTTAACAGGCAAAAGAAAGCCGCTCACCAAAAACGGTGCCAAAGACTCTTGACTATGATTCGCGGAAATGTGATTCTCGTATTGCTACATACTGAGAAGGGCTTCCGCTACGGCAACGTTCGGGGGCCTTTTTCTTTTGCTATTCAGTCTCCTGTTACAGCTTGGTCTTGTTCTGCGCGGTCTGTGGAGATTGATCGAGATATTCCTCGTGCAATCCCTCCATTCGACGCAGCAGGTAATTCACGAAATCGTCCGGGACGGCTTTCGTGAAGGTAAGCTTGGTTCCCGCCTTGGCGTAGTTCACGACAGCAAGGGTCATTCCCTTGGAAACGACCTCCTGGGTGCGATCCGCAGGGGCTGTGGGGGCATTCTCGGCCTTGGAAACGGCATTCAACACGGCCGCGAACCTGTCATCGCTGGACAGCGACTGAACGGTCAGCTCTTCCAGCACCCGGTCTGTGACCGCTTGGGCTTTGGCATTGGCGCTCCAGCGTTCGGCCAGTTGCGCCCAGCGCCGGCGGCCGGTCTCGGGAGCAGCACCGATACGCGTCAGGACCGCTTTCGGAAAAACCTTGGCGATCTGCAGCATTTCGGAAACATGCGATTTGCCGGTCGCGAGCGATGAGCAGATCACCTCGCGCTTGAAGCCGGCCTCTTCCTGGCTGAGAGCGAAAACGCATTTCTCGATGAAGGACAGGTCGTCGCGATTGGCGTTTTCCTCGCCCTGGATGACGATTGCCTGTTCGTCAGTGAGATCGCGAACGATGGCGCGGAACTTGATGCCAAGAAGCTTTGCAGCGGCAAGGCGGCGGCGTCCGAAGACGATCTGAAACCGGCTGCCCTCGCCCGGCATAGGCCGAACGAGACCGGGCGTCGTTTGCCCGTGCTCACGCATGGACTGGACGAGATCCTGCAGCCTGTCGGCATCATAGGCGCCGTCAAACCGATCCCGGATGGAGGACGGCAAAACCGCGTCCACGTCGAGTTGGATAATGTGATCGGCACCCTGCAGCAGCTTGTCGGCAAGCTCGCCACGCTCCTGCAACTGCCTAACGCCGGCTGCGACCTTCAGAAGATGCGGCGACGGCGATGTTGTTGGAGTGGGCACGGACGTCGTGTCCTGGCCGAGGCCGACCAGGACGTTGGCAAACATGCCCTTGGAATCTTTCCTGCTCATTCGCGTCCCCATGCTCTCGAAAGAAGCTCTTCGATTTCGGCATTTGCCGCATTGATCGATTCGATCGCCCTGTCATAGGTTTTGGGCGCGGAAAATCTCGACCGCTGCACCTCGTAAAGGCTTTGTTTCCAGGTCAAGGCATCGGCAACCGCGGTCGATTTGATCACGGAGTTAAGCAACAGGTCCTCGCCGAAAACCTGCCGCATCAGCGCGGTCATATTGGCCTGCGGATGATCGTTCGGCTCGAACTTGGTGATCAGGAACTTGGCGAAATCCCATTGGGCCGACGTGCCAACCTGTTCGAGGATCTGCATGTAGGACCCGGCGAGTTCGAGGAACTTTGCCGTGGAATCCACATCGAGCATATGTGCCGGAACCGGTATCAAAACGCCTGTCGCCGCAGTCAGGGACGATAGCGTCAGGAAGTTCAGCGACGGGGCCGAATCCATCAGGATGATGTCATAGCGATCAGCCACTTGCTCCAGTGCCTGCGATACGCGCAAGAGGAAGCTCGTGCCGCCGGACTTGCGCATTTCCAGCGCAACGGCAGTTTCGAACTCCGTCAATTCCAGGCCGGCGCAGATGACATCGAAGCCGGCGATGTGGGTCTGATGAATGACTTGCTCGGTCGGGATCGGATCCTCGAAGCGGATGGCGGAATAAAGCGTATCGCCGTCACGGTAATCGAAATCCGGCAGACTGCCGTGCAGGCTGGTCAGCGATGCCTGGGGGTCGAGATCAACGGCCAGCACGCGATACCCTCTCAAGGCGAGGTAATGACCGAGATGGATAGTGGTGGAGGTCTTGCTGGAGCCGCCCTTGAAATTGGTGATTGCCAGGATCTGGCATTGCTCCTCGCCTACCCTGCGTGGGTTCATCCACTTCTTGCGGCCGTTCTGCGCCAGATGCATACGCAATTCGAGGATCTGCTCGAGCGTATAGAGACGCCGCCCATTGGCGACTTCCGGCGTCGGCCCCTGCTCCTTCAGCGAAACTTGCCTGATATAGGCTTCGGTCACGTTAAGCAGCGCGGCAACCTCGGGAGAGGTGAACTTGCGCATCGTGCGCCGGGCATGCGGGGGGAACTGGGCTAGGCTGAGATTGCCCAATGCGGTATCCAGCTTCGCAGAGAATGTCTGCATGAAGGCGAGGCTGCTCAGATGTCGGGTCATGGTTTTCTCCCATTTTTGGCCACGTTACTAAGCGCCTTTATGGTTGGGTTTTTGTGACTGGTTTCTTTATTTACGCAGAAAGTCGGTACTACCGGCAATTTCCGTAGATAAGAAGTACTCCGATTCTATGATTCGGGGCAACCGGGCCTAAAATAGCGTTCCCCGCGGGGAACTTTCGGTCTGTCGCTGTCAATTATGCGTCATCGAAAACGAGTTCCCCGCGGGGAACGCTGGCCGATCTTGGCATCTTCAATGGTTGGTCGCAAACGGTGATAACGGCATTCGCTCCCATTTATGTTGGGCGGCGTTCGCCAGGCGGGTGGTCGCTGCGAATTGGCTTTGCGATGCGCTCTCCCGGTCCGTGAAATCCGACATGTCGATGTCGAGATGACGTTCCGGTTCCTCCGATCACCACTGTCCTCAATTTGCTGGTGATCAATGCCAGTGTCGTGGGATTGATCTTCGGCTCGTGAATCGTGGTTGAAGGATCGCCTGCGCTCCAAAGTATCTGCGCTGGAGACTCACATTGCCAGTTAAAACTGTCCGATTGGGACGCATGGCGGAAGCGCGGGCAAGTCTTCCCGCCAGGCAGAGTCATGCTTGTTGGAGAAAGGTCAATGTCCGAAAACATCAATCGCCCTCGCCGCGGCTTCTTTGCTATTGCGCGCCGGCGCACTCGCTACCAATCAACTGGCCTGCCTGGCTCTGCCGCGGCGTAGTCCAAGGAGACAAAGTCGGCGGTCAAGTCTGGAGCCAGCGCGTCGTTCGCTTCACTGAAGCAGATTGACGCCGGCGTGCTGACCGTCGGATATGCGGAGGCAGGCCCCGCCGGTGGCGCTCCGGTCGTTCTGTTGCATGGCTGGCCCCATGACATCCAAAGCTTCGTTGATGTTGCTCCGCTGCTCGCATCACGAGGCTACCGCGTGATTGTCCCACATCTGCGTGGCTACTACGGGACGCCAGGCATTCTTTCGAGCGAGACTGCGCGCAACGGTCAGCAGTCGGTCGTGGCTGTCGATATACTCGACTTGATGGATGCACTGAAAATTCCGAAGGCGATCCCCGGCGGCGTTGACTGGGGCGCGCTCGGCCAACATTCTGGCGGTGCTCTGGCCCGAACACTGCAGGGAGCTGGTCTCCGTCAGCGGCTCTTTGATCGGCAGTCAGGAAGCCAACAAGATGCCGCTGCCGCCGAAGGCCGCGCTTCAATGGTGGTGCCAGTATTATTTCGCCGTCGAGCGCGGGCAGGAGGGCTACGATAAATACCGGCGCGATTTTGCCAAGCTGATCTGGCAGATTGCCTCTCCGAAGGGACTTCGATGATGCGCAGTTTGATCGCAGCGCCGCAGCCTCCGACAATCCGGATCACGTTGCCATCACTATCGACAATTATCGCTGGCGGCTGCGACTGGCGAAGGGCGAGCCGCAATATGATGAGCTGGAGAAGCGCCTGGCAATGGCGCCGGTGATCAGCGTGCCCACGATTAACCTGGAAGGTGACGCCAACGGCGCGCCGCACCTTGATCCCGCATCCTACCGCGGCAAGTTTTCCGGCAAGTATGCGCACCGGATGATCGGTGGCGGCATCGGCCACAATCTGCCGCAGGAGGCGCCGCAGGCCTTCACGCAAGCGATCATCGACGTTGACGGCTTGTGAGCCTTCAGGCGGATCGATGGGCAATGGCTGAGAATGCCAATGCCCATCCGGTTCCATCGGTGCGATGAAGACGGCGCCGCAATGAGGTTCACGCTGCGCCGATGTCAGCATGTTTGTTTGGTAGAGGAAATTTCGATTTGGGGTGGCGCGCGAAGTTCTTATCCGTCGGCACAGATCCATTGGTCGCGACCTGTATGCGATATTGAGATTGCTGGATCACTTCAGACAGGGACGGGGAGGTGAGGGCCGTCGGCTCGGGTCGGTTGTGAGCGGCGTCCGGGCGAGGTCAGATCGTCGAGTATTCGATTGGGATAGGCCATCGTTTCATCCAAAGGCAGTAGACGATCGGCTCCATTCGCGACGACATGAATGATAAGCCCGATTTCCGCCAATGAGGTCTTTCCGGCAACCGGGTCGCCAGTCCGAAGCCGGCGGCGTTCAATCGGTCGGTGTTGTCTTCTGCTGGTTCGGTGATCGCCAGCTGCGTCTCGTTCCCGGATTCGGCGCCGAGGCCAAGTCCGAGCGCGGTGACGATATCGATGCATGCGGTAATCGCGGTTTGATCGCCGAGACAGGCTGTCGCGAGCGCGCTCATGAGGCTGCCGACGTTGAAGAACGAGGCTTACTGATCTGCTTTTGGCTTTCGGCCCCGAAACCGTCGCCGGCCCCCTAGAGAAAGAAATAGCAATAACGGAAGTAAAGACGTTCTAAGCTTCTGTTTAATGTCGGGACGTGAGCAACCCTATGGGCTTCATCACAAGGCGATGGAGGATTGCTGAGGGCACATGGGGGGTAAGTGGAGCAGATTAGGTGGCGCGACTCGAATTTGAGGAGCGAACGGCGAGCGTCAAGTTTAACCAGTAATAACTCTGCGCTTGGGCAGGAAACTGGGTGCTAAGCTACATGAGCGCCTCATATGCGACCGGAGTGCTGTAACCCCGGCCTTAACGCGTGCAGCTCTTCGACAAGCCCGCCACCTGTGCCAGCGCATTGTTCATCTGTCGTCGAAAGGGGAAAAGTGCGGCAAGCTTCAGATCATGATGAAGCTGCGTCACACTCTGTCCGGCCAGAGTGTCCACTTTACGGCAAATACCCGACCCGGGCCATGTACCGCAGCGAAGAGCAAACCCGCCACGAAAACAAAGTGATCCACGAAGAAGCCGAATTCAGCTTGGTTGCCGGCCCAAAGTGCAGGACCATGGAATGAGAATCCGAGGAAGATGACATAAACCGCTGCAGCGAGCGCTGCCGGGACAAATAACGCACCGGTCAGGAAAGCGGTGGCAAGTAGCACTTCAAGGATCGCGGCGCACCAAGCCAAGAATAATGGGAACGGGAAGCCGGCGGCTGCGATATAGCCGGCAGTCGCGCCCATATCCATGAACTTGAACGAGACGGCCATCACGAAGACGACGGTGAAGATCAGGCGAGCGATGAGAATGGCAGCAGTCTGCCAAATTGATTGAGCGTTTTCCACGATATTCCTCCAGGTTGACGCGGTTGATGCTCCAAGGACGGCCAACAGAAGGTGATTCCGACAATGAGGATGGAAATTATTTGGCGGTGCTGATCCCCTGCAGCATGAGCAAGTAGTCGAAAGCGCTCTTCCTAAGGTTGGAGGCTTACGTCCTCTCGGCAGGGGCCGAATTGCACAAAGCATTGCTTTGCCCCAATCCACATGAGGGTGTGTGGGGCAAAGATGAACGCTATGCGCTCAGTCAAAGAGGAAGCATGGCTATACGCGCATCGTCCAGATAGCCTCGCTCGGAGCTCGGGACGAAAGCCCGCGGCTTGTTCAGTGCCGGAATCTTATTCCAATCGTCCGACATGAGGCCGCGGGCCAGGCTCTGTCTGCCTGTCACTGTTGTTTCCGCACGGTGCCAACGGTCAGCCGGCCGGTGCTCCCGTCGGACAGCTTCACCTTCCCCCACGCCGACATGAGGTCCGGCGCTCTCGTGACCACGGCCTGCCCAGTGCGACCGTCCGAGCATTTGACGAGAAGAGTAATTGTCGGGCGCCGGTCCTTCAGGTCGTAGGTACCGGAGCATTTTGCCGACCGCCGTGACGACTTGACCGAGAATCGGCCATTGCCGCGCGATGCTATCGTCGAGCCTTTGAATGTCTCGCCGGAATCCATTTTCGCCAAAAGCGGAAGAACGATCTCATCCTGTCCACCGCCCTGTGGCTTCCGTGGGGCCGAACCTGCGATCTTCAAAGCCCTCGCAATGCTTGGAGCCATGACGCGGCTCGCGGCAAACTCAATGTAGTCATCATAGGGGATCGCACCCTTGGCGTAAGCGGTGAGGATTCGGCGGCAAAACTCGCGACGGACATTGGCCGCGGGAACGTTCATGAGCTTTGCAAGCTTCTCTTGTGCTTCCGGTGTGATGCCACGGTGGCTACAATCCTCGATATTCCAGTTGAGAGCCGCGGGATCACTCAATATATTTTTATCATATTCATAGCCGCTCTTGCTCGCGACCGATGCGGCATTCGCCGACACAGAAAAGGCCACCATAGTGGCGGCCACCAAGATCATAAGCTTTTTCATTCTGCCCCTTTTTCCTCTGGTATGCTTAGTACTCGCGCATCGCCTCGGATGAGATTTCAGCGATGGTAAAAACAGATATTCCAGAATACGGCGCCTGCCGGTCCCGATGTCCAACGTGGCTGGCACCGTTCAGCTTGTTTTATCTGAACTTGTATCTCCCATTTTTCAATCCCCTTATACGTGCATTATTTTTTGACGTTGAGCGAGCGTTTTCGGCTCATCAGGGAGAACAGCGGCGAGCTTTGCAATGTCTCTGGTTTCGGGGCCGGGCTCCCGATGTCGCATTGGCAATCTTATGACGTGCAGCCGCCATTATACGATGGTTCAATATCGCTGATGCGGCGACAGGGCTATATATCTCCCGATCAAGGCATGGACGCAGACTAATGGCAGTCGGCAGATTTGCATAGTGTACGATCTAAATGTCTTGATAGACGGTCGGACTCCGGTCGCGTCGTGTTGCTTTAAAGCGAGGCTGGCATGGATATAACACGCCGACAATTTGCCGCTCTGGTATGTGCCTTGGCGGTTCCCCTTCCTCGAGGCGCTTGGGCGGATGAGGGCAACGCGCTATTCTGGGACGCGACCCGAGCAGATCGTTCGATCACCATATTCGGCTATGAGCGCATCAACGCGCAGATCGTGCCGGATATTGTAAGCGATGGAGATCGCATATCCGACGAGGCCAGTTCGGTTTATACCGATTTCAGCCCAAATGTTGCATTGCAGACGCTTTCGGTGGATCGAAAACAATTATCTCCCGTTCTTCCCGAACTGTCGTCGACGGATGCGGATGATCTGCGCCGCATGATAACGGCGGTGGGAGGCCCTCCGCTTGAACGCCTCTCGGGATTTGAGGTGAGCCTGTTTCTGATGGGCGAGGGGCAGCATCGTCCGGTTCCGAGTGTCGGAGGTGTGATAACAGATCATGTTCGCTCCGGCGGAAAACAGCTGTCCCCGTTGATAAGCGATGCGGAACTGAGATCGATATGGCATCCGCTGGATACTGCCGCCGTGAAATCAGTGGGGGCACATCAGGTCAGCTATCTTCTCGAAAAACGCAAGCAGCTGGGACCTATTGGCGGCTATCTGGAAACGCTTTACCAGCAGCGACGGGCGCCTGAGATCATGACATTGACAGCGGAGATCGCCCAGAAAGGGGTCGTCGATCCGCTTCGCTCTCTCGGAGGCGAGCAAATCAAGTCCTTACTTCTCGCGCAAATCCTCAAGATTGATTCGGTGAAAAATTTTATTCTGCTGCCGTTGGGCACCTTGGCGGGCGACGACGGCATCCTGCAGATGATGAGATCAAATGGCTTTGAAATAAGATCATTGGCATGAGGAAATGTGGTCGCGGTACTAGCCTCCGTTACGGCCTCGTTCAATAAAGCGGTTTACGACTATAATTGCCAAATCGGAAAAGGCTTTGGCTGAATCCTCTGGAAGGGACTGGTCGTTCTTTTCAATGTCAAGGAAGTCGATATTGTTGCTGCCTAATTTTGCCGAATGCTGCCGGTAGCCTTGCCGGCAGAGCGCACACAGATGCCAAACGCTTCAACAGGAGATTTCATTCCGTGCGGTCGAGATATGCTCTTCTGAGTATCGTCAATATACTCAGCCTCTGCACCGTCGCCCTCGTCTTCTCGGCATCGCCGAAATTATTTGCCGCAGGCCGGACATCGGACATGCCGTTGTGGCTAAGGGCTGACGTCGGTGAAGGTGACGGCCAGATCGCGCAGCCGGTCTTGCAGAGGGCTCGTGCGCTTTACATGCGCAAAGTCAGCGAAGGCAAGGTCAGCAATCCCTGCTACTTTGCTATGGATGCCACCCGTCCAAACGATTTGGGTGACGGCAAATCGGGCGGCCGGTTTTACATTGTCTGTGAAGCCGCCCAGACGTTTCGTGTCATTTCGTCCGGACACGGCAGCGGCCGCGATTTGAAGGGCGTTGTCGATTTCGCCAATGGACGAGAGTGCGCCCGGAACTTCGGCAATGCGATGGATTCGAACCTGACCGCCGGCGGCGCTTATATGACGGACGAGACGAAGACGACGTTCAAGGGCTACTACCGTGTCTCTGGAACAAAAGACGCACCCTTGCTTCGCTCGTTTGTCCAATTTGACGGCGAGGGCGAAACAGCCAATGCACGGCAGCGCGCCATCGGTGGGCACGCAGCCGCGGTGGTCGCGGGCGTTTGCCTGAAGAAAAATTCGGAGAGCCCCTACGCGAACCGGGACGGATACGTTCCGCTCGGCAAGCTGGTGGAATATGCGGGCGGCCGCAGCGACGGCTGCACCAGCTGGACAGCATCGGACGCCAGCCAGATCCTCTCCATGGTGAAAGGTAATCCCACGACGCTCTACATCTATCCTGAATCAGCCGATATAAACGCCGTGGCCAAAGCGGTAGCCAGTGGTCGCGCGCCATCGACAGCCGGCTTGTATTGGAACGATTCCTGCTTGAAAGAAATCGGCGCTCCGAAGTTCTGGTCGAAAGAGACCTTGGAACCGATCATTGCCCAGTACAAAATAGATCATCCGGCGCCGCCACCGCGGCCAATACCGATTTGCAACGCGCCATAAGGTTTGTTTCCCAGCGGGGTCTCCCGCTATGTAGGTCTTCATGGAAGCACACGTTACAAAGGATGAGCCCGCAGGCGCTTTTCGCAAAATCAGTGGTCGTTTTTTCCGTTCGGTCGTCACCGAGCGCCTTGATCATGTGCTCGATCCTCCGGATGCATCGAGCGCCGGACGCTATCATCGCCTTGGTCAGCCGACGCTCTATATGAGCGCTTCGCTTGAGTGGTCAATCATCGCCATCTCCGGCTACATGCGCGAAGACCAGCGTCCGCGCGTTGTCGTACCGCTGCTTGTCAGCGACGCGATGGTTGTCGATCAGCACGACCGGCAGGCATGTGAGCAGCTTGGCATCGATCGGGAATTATCCAACCTGTCTTGGCGCTCTGCTTTAGCTGCGGGTGGGGAACCGGCATCATGGCGTACCGCCGATGCGGCGAGGGCCGCCGGCGCGGACGGCATAATCGACCGGTCAAGATTGATACCCGGCGGTTGGCATCTGAACCTGTTTCGCTGGAACGCGCTCGGTGGCCCCTCGGTCGAGGTTTGCGGTGAGCCTGTTGAAATCAAGCTCTCTGAAAACGGCCCGAAGTGGGGGCTGTAGCAACGGAGGTTGCGATCAGCCTCACACCTCCCGGCTTGAATGCGAGCCTGCGCCCATCCATCTAAGTCTTACGCAACAGCGCCATGGCGAACGCCTGCACCAATGTGGGTCCGCCGGCGGTAGCGACGATGGGCGCCGCTGTTGAAGGATCAGATGATGGGTCTCATAGATAAAAATATTACGGCCGCCGACGATGGCGCGCTGATAGATGCTTATTCGCAATCCATAGCAAGCGCGGTCGACATGGTCGGCGCGGCGGTCAGCCGCATCGAGCGGGTGGGCGGCAGGGGCGGGCACGGCTCCGGCTTTGCCATCTCGCCGGACGGGCTGATCGTCACCAACAACCATGTCGTCGACGACGCCAAGCTTGTCCTTATCACCACGCCGGACGGTTCGGTCATGGAAGGACGCGTGCTGGAGCGCGACGTCGACACCGACATTGCGCTTATCCGCGCGAATTCCAGCGTCAGCGCCTGGGCGCGTCTTGGGGACTCCAAGCGTCTGCGCCGGGGCCATATCGCCATTGCCATCGGCAATCCGTTGGGTTTCGAATGGACGGTGACCGCCGGCATCGTGTCGGCGCTCGGACGCTCGATGCGGTCGGCAAGCGGACGGTTGATGGACGACGTCATCCAAACCGATGCCGCGCTCAATCCCGGCAATTCCGGCGGCCCGCTGGTTTCCTCCGGTGGCGAGGTCATCGGGGTCAACACGGCCGTCATCCAGGGCGCACAGAGCATCGCCTTCGCGGTCGCCTCCAACACGGCGAATGTCGTGGTTTCGGAGATCCTTCGCTATGGCTATGTCAGGCGGGCTTTCATCGGCATTGCCGGTGACACGATCGAGCTGCCACGCCGGATCGCGCTTGAGGCGGGTACCGGGCAGACGACATCCGTGCGTATCCGGCGGATCGAACCCGGCGGCCCGGCCGAGCGTGCCGGCCTCAGGGATGGTGATTATATTCTGGCGATCGACGGTATCCCGGTCGGCGGCGTTGACGATATCGTCCGATTGATGAGCGGCGACAGGATCGGTCAGGACACGGATCTGCTCGTCTTCTCGGTCGCGGGCCGGTTGGAGAAGCGCACCTTGCTACCGGTCACCCGATCGTAGGCCGGAGAGGGTGAGCTCGAGAGCTTTGATGTTTTCGAGCGTCCGAAACTTTTGTGGATCTACCGGAGCCGGAGACCAGCCATTCAAAGCGCCCTTTGGCGCCTTGCCTCGCGAAATGAAACGAGCCGGTGGGTTTTTTCGTCCCAAAGGACGAGCTTGACGCAGCGCAGGCTGTCCAAAAGGGTGATGCGGCTGACATTGCCCAGTTCGGGATGGTCACGCAGCACTTCGGGAAGGCGGTAGTAGGGCACCCGGCTCGAGAGATGATGCACATGATGGATGCCGATATTGCCGGTAAGCCATCTCAGCACCAGCGGCAGGTCGTAATGGGATGCGCCGTGCATGGCGGCATGTTGAAACTGCCATTCCGGCGGCTTCGACCAATGCGTGTCCTCGAATTGGTGCTGGATATAGAAGAGCCAGACACCGGCCGCGCCCGCCAACAACACGATTGGAAGATGGACGAGCAAAAATGGAACGATACCGACCGCCCAGATCAGCAGCGCTGCAATGACGGCGACGGCAAGATTGGTGGCCATGGTCGATATCCACGGAACGGGGCCTGAGCGCATCATGCCGAAGGGCAGACGCTGCTTGAGCAGGAAGACCCAGACGGGTCCGATGCCGAACATGACCAGCGGATGCCGGTAAAGCCTGTAGCCGAGCCGCCCCCACCAGGATTGTGCATTGTATTCGGCAACGGTGAGGGTGGTGATATCGCCGACGCCGCGCTCATCGAGATTGCCGGCGGTGGCGTGATGCTGGGCATGCGCCCGGCGCCAATAGTCATAGGGTGTCAGGGTCAGCACCCCGATCGCGCGTCCGGTCCAGTCGTCGATGCGGCGGCGTGCGAAAAAAGAGCCATGACCGCAATCATGCTGGATCGCGAACAGCCGCAACAGAAATGCGGCGGCGGGGATGACCAGGATCAGGCCGTACCAGAGACCATAATGAACGGCCGCCCATGCGCCGGCCCAGAGGATGGCGAACGGAACGGCGGTCACCGCAAGTTCGAATGTACTGCGCCCGGCATGCGGATTGCGATATTTCGAGAGAACCTTGAGCCAAGCCTTGTCGCCAGCGTCGCTGGGTTGCTCAAAGGTGGACGTGGCGTTCATTGTGGTTGGTCTACCTTCTGTGCGGGCGAGGCGAGCTCTGCGGCGCCGCGGAAATAATGTTCTGCTTGCTGATAATAGGTTTCGGCTTCGATGCAATCTCCCGCCAGGGCCTTTTCGCGAGCAAGCGCGATATAGTGATCGTAGCGGGACGGCAATCGAAAGTGCCTCAATGCAATTGGTATCGTGTTTTTCATGTGGTCCGTAAGCGACCATCGAACTCGGCTGCATTCATTTTTGGGATGACAAGATGAAGAGCGGCATCGAAAATTCGGTGGCGATTAAAATGCGATATCACCCTTTGTGCTTCTCTTGGAGCACGGACAGCCAACTCAATCATTCGATGATGAGAAATCGATATCGCTGCAATGTGGCTGTTTCAAGTTCAATGACGAGGGACGTTTGCATTGACAAGAAGCGCCTGCCACGGATCAATACCGGCTAAGCAACCTGAAAATACGACGGTCTCATCGAAGGATTATCCATGGCACATTCACTAAAGACCCAGACCGCTCCCGGTGCCGCAGGCCCAAATCAGCCGGCCCTCGACTCCGAGGAAGTCTGGCAGGCCCGCGTCGATCTAGCCGCATGTTTTCGCATGGCTGCCAGACATGGGTTGGAAGAAGGCATCTGCAATCATTTCTCCGCGGTCGTGCCGGGATATGACGACCTGTTCCTTGTCAATCCCTATGGCTATGCCTTTCGGGAACTGACGGCATCCATGCTGTTGATTTGCGATTTCCACGGCAATGTCGTCTCAGGGGCCGGCCAGCCGGAAGCGACGGCGTTCTATATCCACGCCCGTATCCATAAGAACGTTCCGCGCGCCAAAGTCGCCTTCCACACGCACATGCCCTATGCCACCGCGCTCTCGATGACAGAAGGAGAGCCGCTGATCTTTGCCGGGCAGACGGCACTGAAATTCTACGGCCGGACGGCGTTTGACAGGAATTACAACGGTCTGGCGCTGGACGAGCGTGAAGGAGACCGCATCGCTTCAACGATCGGGGATGCGGACATCGTCTTCATGAAGCACCATGGGGTCATGGTGCTTGCTCCCAATATCGCCGAGGCTTGGGATGACCTCTATTATCTCGAGCGGGCTTGCCAGGTTCAGACGCTTGCCCTGTCGACTGGAAGAGAGGTTGTCGCGGTTGATCCGGCCATCGCGGAGGCGGCTTATCGGCAGATGCGGGAGGGTGACCCGGAATCCGCTCGTCTCCACCTTGAGGCGATTAAGCGCACGCTCGATGTGGAAGCACCACACTATCGCGATTGATGCCTATTTCGCTCGCTGCGATATGTGGAAGAATGCGGTCACGTCGATCTCGGTTATCAGCGCTTTACCAGATGGATGCCCGCCAAGGTGCAGCGGACGGATCCGCCCGCTTTTTCGATCGTCGGGATATCAAGGGCAACGGGTTTGGCGCTTTCCTCGATCACGGCAAGCTGATGCCGGTCGAGGCAGGCGAGTGCCGTCGTCGAGAGCGCCAGGATACGGCCGCACTTTCCCTGAAGCTCCAGAGCATTGCCCGCAAAGTGCGCAATCTGTTCGTTCGTCAGCGCAACGATGTTCCGGCCGGAACGCTCCAGTCGGGTGACGATCTCCCGCCGCCTGGCCGGATCGGCCATCATATCCAGCCCGATCATGGCGAAATTGGTGGCGATGCACATCAGGACATTGGTGTGATAGACGGGGATGCCATTTTCGTCGCGGGCGTCGAACACCATCGGCTCGTAATTGAAATGAGTCGAGAAGCGTTCGAGCGCGATCGGATCAGTGCGGTCGGACCGCACCGCATAGGCGACCCGGTCGATATGATCGAGCACCATGGCGCCGGTGCCCTCGAGAAAGAGCCCGTCGGGTTCGAGGCCCGAATAATCGATGACTTCCTGCACCCGATAGCGGGTCTTCAGCATGTCGATGACGTCGCCGCGCCGCTCGCGCCGGCGGCTGACGGCTTTCATCGGATAGATCGCGACGTGACCGCCGGCATGGGTGGAGAACCAGTTGTTGGGGAAAACCGAATCCGGTGTCAGCCGACCGGTATCCTCGAACAGATGTACCTCGACGCCGTGACGTCCGAGTGTCTCGGCCGCCTCGGTTATTTCCCCATGCGCGACGGACGAGAGGTCTTCTCTGATGTCCTGGCTGCTCTGGAAATGATTGTCGGCCGCCGTTTCCGTGTTCACGGTGAAATGGTGCGGACGCACCATGACGACTGCGGAAGGTACCTGGATGGAATAGGCTGAATGTCTAGGCATCGTTCCGTTCCTACACCTATTTTGCCCGCTGCAGCATGCCGAAGAGATCACGCGGATCGTCGGGGTCGGCGATGATATCGAGGTCCAGGTAAAACCCTGTACCCTTGAGCCTGTCGCGGACGTAGCGGAGAGCCGAGAAATCCTCGACTGCGAAGCCGACGCTGTCGAAGAGGGTGATCTGGCCGGCGGTGCGGCGCCCCGCGGCCTGCCCGGTGACCACCTTCCACAATTCCGTAACGGGGTAGTCCGGCTCCATCTGCTGGATCTCGCCCTCGACGCGCGTCTGCGGCGGATATTCGACGAAGGTGTCGGCGCGCAGGAGGATATCGCGATGCAGTTCGGTCTTGCCGGGGCAATCGCCGCCGATGGCGTTGATGTGGACGCCGGCGCCGATCATGTTGTCGGTGAGGATCGTCGCACATTGCTTGTCGGCGGTGCAGGTGGTGATGATGTCGGCGCCTTCGATCGCGGATTGCGACGAGGTACAGGCGGTGACCGTCAATCCGGTGCCTGAGAGGTTCCGGACCATCTTCGCCGTCGCTAAGGGATCGATATCGTAGAGCCTGAGGTGATCGATGCCGCAGACGGCCTTCATGGCAAGCGCCTGGAACTCCGCCTGCGCGCCATTGCCGATCATCGCCATGGTGCGCGCGCCCTTCGGCGCCAGATGCCGTGCCGCCATGGCCGAGGTTGCGGCGGTGCGAAGTGCGGTCAGCAGCGTCATTTCCGTCAACAGCACCGGATAGCCGGTCGAGACTTCCGCCAACAGACCGAAGGCGGTGACGGTCTGCAGGCCCTGCGCCATGTTCTTCGGATGACCGTTCACATATTTGAAGCTGTAGATCTCGCCATCCGAGGTCGGCATCAGCTCGATCACGCCCTCGCGGGAATGGGAGGCGACACGCGGTGTCTTGTCGAACAGCTCCCAGCGGCGGAAATCCGCCTCGATTACGTCGGTGAGCTCCGCGAGCAGAGTCTCCAGCCCGATATGATGGACGAGCCGCATCATGTTCTCGACGCTGACGAAGGGAACGAAGGCTTTTTCCGATGGAAGGGGTGACGACATCACGGATTCCTCTGGCGCTGGGCTGATGGACAGAAGCTAGCGTTCCCGAGTGTTGGCCGAAAGCGCAAAACTGTGCTAATTCCGGCAGTCGATTGTACAATTCGTTCAGTCGTCTTACATAAATTTACTAGTCTGGAGTGGCAAACATGGATGTCGCGAAATATTCGCCCGATGATCTCGACCGCCGCATCATCAGCCATCTGCGCGCCGACGGACGCGCCTCCCTGACCAAGCTTTCGGATGCGCTCGGCGTTGCGCGCGGCACCGTGCAGAACAGGCTGGACCGCCTGATGGAGACGGGGACGCTGCTCGGATTTACCGTGCGGGTGAGAGAAGATTATGATCTGAGCGCGGTGCATGCGGTGATGATGATCGAGGTCGTCGGAAAATCGACGACACAGGTCATTCGCAGGCTGCGCGGTCTGACGGAGATTTCAGCCCTGCATACGACCAACGGCAACTGGGATCTCGTTGCCAATATCCGGGCGGCGAGCCTTGCGGATTTCGACCGCGTTCTGCGCGAAGTGCGGATGATCGATGGCGTTGCCAACAGCGAGACGAGCCTGCTGCTGAGCAGCGTTTGATCGGGTTTCTCGGATCTGATGGTCAATGCCGGGGCATTCGCGCGGCTTTTAGAACTTACTGAACTGCGGCGTTTCGGTGGCGGTTGCGATAATACGGCTTGCTCGCGTCCGGTCATGCAGACATTGTAGTTGAAATCGGCCTCCGGCCGTATGATGACATAGCATGGAGATCGGTGATGCGCGGCACGGGAGGCTGCATCGCCGGTTGGGAGGGGACCGAACTGACGATCCACTCGGAGTGCCCAAAAGCTTCGCAATGAAGCTCTGGCTCTCCTCAACCGATAGATTTGCCTCCCATGTCCTTTACGACGACGATCGAGAATACGGTCTTCCGCTTTGGTGATTTGAAGGATCTTCTTGCCAAGGCGACACCGGAGCGTTCCGGCGACCAGCTTGCGGGCATCGCGGCCTCCGGCCCGGTCGAGCGTCTGGCCGCGCAGATGGCGCTGGCCGATCTGCCGCTGAAAGCGTTTCTGAGCGAGGAAGTGATCTCGTCCGACGATGACGAAGTATCGGCGCTGATCGCCGCGCGCCACGATGCGGCGGCCTTTGCGCCGATCTCGTCTCTCACCGTCGGCGAATTCCGCGAGTGGCTTTTGAAGCCCGAGACTGGGCAGCGCTCGCTCGAGGCGATCACCTATGGCGTGACGCCGGAGATGGTGGCGGCGGTGTCGAAGATCATGCGGCTGCAGGATCTGATCTCGGTCGCGGCCAAGCGCGAGGTCGTCACCCGCTTCCGCAACACGATCGGCCTGCGCGGACGGCTATCGACGCGCAACCAGCCGAACCATCCGACTGACGACAGTCGGGGGATCGCCGCCTCCGCCATAGACGGATTGCTGATGGGATCGGGCGATGCGGTGATCGGCGTCAATCCGGCGACCGACAGTGTCGCGGACTATATCCGCATCGTCTCCCTGCTCGATGAACTGCGTGAGCGGCTGGCGATTCCGACACAGACATGCTGTCTCGGGCATGTGACCACGGCGATCAGGGCCATCGAGGCTGGAGCACCAGTCGATCTCGTTTTCCAGTCGGTCGCCGGCTCACAAAAGGCGAATGCGGGTTTCGGCATCGATCTTTCACTTCTGAAGGAAGCTTATGAGGCCGGGCGCTCGCTGAAGCGCGGCATGCCGGGCGCCAACGTCATGTACTTCGAAACGGGGCAAGGGGCGGCTCTGTCCGCCGACGCGCATTTCGGCGTCGACCAGCAGACGATGGAAGTGCGTGCCTATGCGGTTGCGCGCGAGTTCGATCCCATGCTCGTCAATACGGTCGTCGGCTTTATCGGGCCGGAATATCTCTTCAACGGCAAGCAGATCATCCGCGCGGGGCTCGAGGATCATTTCTGCGGCAAGCTTCTCGGCCTGCCGATGGGGGTGGACGTCTGCTACACCAACCATGCCGATGCCGATCAGGAGGACATGGATACGCTGCTGACGCTTCTCTGTGCTGCCAACGTGAACTTCGTCATCACGGTGCCGGGCGCCGACGACATCATGCTCAACTATCAGTCCCTTGCCCATCACGACGCCATCTATTGCCGCGAAACGCTGAACCGCGCGCCGGCGCCGGAATTCGAACGCTGGCTCTGCGAGATTGGCCTGACGGATAGGGCGGGCGCCCTGGTCGGGGCGCCGGCAATGCTGACCGACTATTTCTCCAGTTCAACCCTTGTTGGAGCCTGACATGGCCAATTCCGTCATCAATGCTCGTGCCATAGGCATCGCGGACCTCAAGGACATGACGGATGCGCGCGTCGCGCTCGGTCGTTTCGGCGCGGGCGCGCCGACAAAGGCGGCGCAAGCCTTCCTGCTTGACCATGCGCGGGCTCGCGAAGCCGTCTGGTCCTCGGTCGATCAGGAAGGTCTGCAACGGCAGTTGCTGGATCTGGAGCTCGATGCCGTCGTGGTCGAGAGCCTCGCCGGGGACCGGAGCCAGTATGTGCGCCGGCCCGATCTCGGCCGCAAGCTATCGGCGACATCGCTGGCGCGGCTGGAGGAGGTTCGGCATCGCGACGAAGGGTTTGATGTCGTCATCATCGTTGCCGATGGCCTTTCCGCCAGTGCCGTGGATATCAACGCCGCCGCCGTGGTCGGCGCACTTGCCGATCGGCTGCGGCGGTATGGGCTTTCGCTCGCGCCCATCGTCATTGCCAGCCAGTCGCGTGTCGCCTTGTCCGATCCGATCGGTGAAGCGCTCGCGGCCAAGACCGCGATCATGCTGATCGGCGAACGCCCGGGTCTGTCCGCCGCCGACAGCCTCGGGGCTTATGTCACCTATTCGCCCCGATCGGACACGCCCGATTCCCGTCGCAACTGCGTCTCCAACATCCGCGAAGGCGGATTGCCCATCGCGGCGGCGGCCGACCAGATTATCGAACTTGTTATCGCCATGCGGATGACCGGCATCAGCGGCGTCGGGCTCAAGGATGCCGTGGCGAAGCTGGAGGTGACGGCGTAGTAAAGCTCCCGTGGAGCTGGCCGAGTGCTAGGAAAATCACGAGACGACGTTTCGCACGAAGCGGACCGGCGTCTCGCCTGGGTTGATGTAGGCATAATCCTGAGCGGTGCTGTAAACGGCAAAGGTCCCGGCCTTGTAGTCGCGTGTCTCGCCAGAAAGTTCGAGGCTCAGCAAGCCTTCGATGACGTAGATCATTTCGTGCCACCCCTGTGGGTCCGGTTCGGCGTCGTAGCGATCGCCGGGTCCGAGCGACCAGAGCCACATCTGGGCTTCGAGGGAGGCTGGGGCCGAGCCCAGGAGCACCGCCAGACTTTCCCCGTCTTTGCCGCGCCATGTCACCTGGTTGATGTCGGCACGCGATGCGCGCGTGGGGTCACGCACCAGATCGACGAAATCCACGCCGAGAGCCGCCGCCAGCTTGTCGAGGCTGGACAGGCTGATATTGGCATCGCCTGCTTCCACGGCGATGATCATGCGCCGGCTGATGCCGGACGCCTCGGCGAGCGCCGTCTGGCTGAGGCCTACGGATTTTCGCAGGCGACGCAAGTTGCCGGAAACATGGGCGAGAACATCGCCACGTTCTTGACTGTGCAATATATTGCTCATAGTGTCTTTCTATTCCAATCGCTGTCGCCGTTCAACAGCCTTTCGACGCGTCTGCCAAGGCAGGATCGCGACGGATGCGTTGTGCGCGTGATCCGCCAGATACGAGTGAGGGAGCAGGACATGAAAATCCGCGATTTCGGCGTCGAAATATGGATGAACCGCTATGAGACGACATGCGAATGGAACCTCGCCGAGACCTGTGTCGAGTCCCTGACCGTGGCCGAACTGCTGGACATGGCGGGAAAGACGGAGACGATCCTGTCGGAACTGTTGCCGCTCAAGCTGACCTATGGCGCGATCGAGGGCAGCGATCGGCTGCGACGGCTGATTGCCGGCCTCTATGAAAAGCAGGCCATCGAGAACGTCGTCGTGACCCATGGCGCGATCGGCGCCAATGTCCTGGTGCACGAAACCCTGGTAGAGCCGGGAGACCGGGTCATTTCTGTGCTGCCGACCTATCAGCAGCACTATTCCATTCCGGAGAGTTACGGCGCTGACCTGCAGATCCTCAAGCTTACCGAGGCGAACGGTTTCCTGCCGGATCTCCAGGAATTGCGGCGGCTGGCGACGCCCGACACGAAACTGATCGTCCTCAACAACCCGAACAATCCGACGGGCGCCCTGATGGACCGCGCCTATCTCGAAAAGATCGTCGAAATCGCGCGCATCTCCGGGGCGTGGATCCTCTGCGACGAGGTCTATCGCGGCACCGATCAGCAGGGAGACGGCATGACCGCCTCGATTGCTGATCTCTATGAGAAAGGCATCAGCACCGGCAGCATGTCCAAGACATATTCGCTGGCGGGCCTAAGGCTCGGCTGGATCGCCGCCCGGAATGAATTGATCCATGCGGTATCGATCCATCGCGACTACAATACCATCAGCGTCGGCATGCTGGACGATCATTTCGCGGCCATTGCGCTTGAAAACCGCGACAAGATTCTCGCCAGAAACCAGGCCATCACCCGAACCAACCTTGCCATTCTGTCCGAATGGGTCGAGAGCGAGCCGTTGATCTCCTGGGTCAAGCCGAAGTCCGGCACGACGGCGCTCCTCAAATATGATCTGCTGATGTCGTCCGAAGCCTTCTGCATCAACCTGCTCGAACGGACCGGCGTCATGCTGACGCCCGGCAGCGCCATGGACATGGAGGGCTATCTGCGCATCGGCTACGCGAACAGCGAGGCGATCCTGCGCGAGGGTCTCAAGCGTTTATCGCAGTTTCTGAAGGAGCAACGATAGGCGGCTTGCGCCTGATTTTTTGTTACTCGGTAGCGGTCACGGGTGAGCTTACCTGACCCGTCGTTTGGTTCGTTCCATTAGCGACCAACCTGATCCGGTGACTTGACCGGAATGCCGAATGGCTGGAAGTGCTTTAGGTTCGCAGTGATGACGGTGAGCTTATGAACGCTTGCGGTCCCTGCAATGATCGCATCGGCGGCACCCGGACTATGTCCGGCAGTGATCGCTCTCGCTTCCAGCTTGCCGGATTCAAGAGCGACGACATTATCGACCGGCAAGATATGGTCACCATATCCAGCGATCAGGCCTTGTAGCCAGATGTGAATTCCCGAGGCTTTTGCCTTCGCACCTTTTGCGTCCAGTAGGCGGATGCCCTTTTCAATTTCATGGATCGTCAAGACCGAAAGATAGATCGCGTCTAGTTTGTCTTGCTCGCTAACCCAATCAACAAAAGTGTCCGATGCGCTCGCCTTGGAAGGCGAGAACATGGAAATGGTGTTGGTATCGAGAAGAAAGCTCACAAATCGACCTCGCGGGAGGGGGCGGGATTGCGCGCGAAAACATCCTCGTCATCGCTGAGATCGGCTGGGAAGGTCCTCAGATACTCGATCAGGCTGGGCCGGTCCTTCCGGAGCGCCTTCCTTGCGGCCTCTGCTGCTCCCACGCTGACAAGCACAGCGGCAGGACGGCCGTGGCGCGTGATCGTTACAAACTCGCCGCCGGCGGCCTGGTCGATGACATGAGAGAACGACGCCTTTGCGTCCTTCAAGCTAACGGTTGACATCGCAGCCTCCTAGAAAAGGGTCACTTATGACCTTTTTTAGGAGTTGAAGTGGACAAAATCAAGGGGAATTCAAACACAATGGCCGCCCCCGGTGTGGAGGCGGCCATTGGTTCGAATAGATGTGGTCCGTTGCCGCCCTTGGACGGCAGTGGATATCAATCCACCGAGGTCAGGGTCACCGACGTGCCGGTGGCGGCGACGTTGAGGCCGAGCTGGCCGGTCACGCTCACCGTCTGAAGGTGGATCGAGCCGGAGGTGCCGCCGACCAGGATATTGGTGCCGATACCGACGCCGAGCGTCGCCTCGGCGGTTGCGCCCTGATAAAGGCCGCTCAGCGAACCATGATGATAGCCGGCTGTCGGTGCGAACACGGCCCAGACGAGCTTGCTGCGGGTGGTGAAGCCAAGATCGACGCCCATCTTGCGGATGGCGCCGCTATAATGGTCCACGCGCTCCTTGCCGACGGTCGAGTGGAAGGTGCAATCGACTTCCTTGGCAGAGCCGAGCACATAGCCGACACCGCCGCCGATCTCGCAAGTGAGATAGCCGATCTTCACGCCGTTGCGCTGATCCTGGTCCTGCTCCTGATAGGAGGGCGACAGGTCAGCCGCGCGCGTTACGGCCGTGCCGGCGACGATCAAAGATGCCGCCGAAAATGCCAGGGTGAGTATTTTTTTCATCTGTTTTCTCCTTGTCAGAGTATTCCGGGTGTCATGCACCCTTTTGATCGAGCCGTTTACGGTCAGC
The DNA here is from genome assembly GCF_041355235.1 of Rhizobium sp. RCC_161_2. Classification (NCBI taxonomy): domain Bacteria; kingdom Pseudomonadati; phylum Pseudomonadota; class Alphaproteobacteria; order Hyphomicrobiales; family Rhizobiaceae; genus Rhizobium; species Rhizobium sp. RCC_161_2. Next base: position 256,730 of record NZ_JBFUPL010000006.1, read on the forward strand.
TCTTACTAACGTTTGTCGTCGCAGAAGGATCCCACAAAATTAAGGCGGCCATCGCACTTATCCCGATGATAATATAAGGATCTCTGCAAGAGACGTCATCCCCGCCGGCTCTTCACGTTTTGCGACGGACTTTATTACGGAATTGTGATCGGCCGGGTCGGCCTATGACCGGAATGCGTCAAAGATCAATGCGCGTATCCACCGATGCACGGGATCCGCATCCATGCGAGGATGCCATATTTGTGAGACGGTGATCTCGGGTGTGGCCAGCGGCAGTTCGAACATTTCGGTCTTGCCGACCACTCCCGCCTGGCAAAACGAACGCGGCACGAGCCCGATAAGATCGGATGCCGCCGCGACGGCGATGACCGCCGGAAAACTCGGCACCACGACGCTGACTTTTCGGGAAAGACCGAGTGCGGCAAGCGCCTCGTCGATAGGGCCGATGAACTGTCCGCGTCTAGAGGCGACCACATGTCCCCACGTCGTATATTGTTCTGTTGTTATGCGGTCCGTCTCCAATAATGGATGCCCCACCCTTGCGATCCCGACAAAGGTGTCCCGGAACAGGGCTTGGCCACGGAGTTCCGCGCCATCCCCGGAAATGACCCCGATATCCAGGTCAACCGCTGCGTCCCTGAGCGACTGAATTTCCTTTTCCGGCTTTGGCGCGAAGCGCAATCTTATGCCGGGCGCAGCATCCGTGACGGCAGCGCTGAGACGCGCGGCATTCAGAAGGACAAACGCTTCATTGGCGCGGATCGTGAAGTCACGCCGCACCTCCCGGATATCAAGCTTTGGTGGTGGGGCGAGCACGGCCTGCACCGCGACTGTCAGTGAACGCACCTGGTCGGCGATCACTTCGGCATGGGGTGTTGCGACCATGGCACGTCCCGCCGGCACCAGAATAGGATCGCTCAACGCGGTCCGCAGCCTCGACAAGGTCCGGCTCATGGCGGAGGTACTGAGTCCGAGCTTTCGCGCGGCAGCCGATACGCTGCGCTCACGAAGCAAAGCGTCCAAGGCTACCAGCAGGTTCAAATCTATATCGGGCATGCGCGGATTTTAATGAAGTGAGGCGTTTGGTGCAACAGTTGGTTTCCTTTGTTGCGTCTGGTGCAAATCGTGCATCGGAGATATCGATCGCACGAGCAAACGACAAACAAAGTGAACGCCGATGTCCGCAATATCACCCATGAGCCTCAGCCACGACGGCCTGCCTTCTCCGCGACGATATCTGGCGGTCGGCGTACTGCTTATGACGCTCGTGCTCGTCGTGTTGGATGGTGCCATTGCCAATGTCGCGCTACCGTCGATCGCGGCCTCGCTGGGTGCCAATGCGAGCGACACTGTCTGGGTCGTCTCCAGCTATCAGCTTGCTGTGCTGGTCGCTCTTCTGCCCTGCGGCGCGCTGGGTGAAATTCATGGTCCGCGACGGGTCTTCCTCATCGGCGTCGCTCTCTTTACGGTGGCGTCGGCGGCCTGTGCCTTCGCCGGAAATCTTCCTATTCTCATGGCCGCGCGCTTTGCTCAGGGATTGGGCGCAGGCGCGATCATGGCATTGGCGACGATGAACCTGCGCTTTGCGGTGCCGCAACGGCTGTTGGGAACCATCATCGGCGTTAACGCAATGACGATCGCGATTTCCGCAGCCGCGGGGCCAGGCATTGCCGGGGCAATCCTCTCCGTGGCCAGCTGGCCTTGGCTGTTTGCCGTGAACATACCCCTTGGGGCAATCGTCCTCTTGTGCGGCGGGCTTCTGGGCCACTTACAAGGCGTGAAGCGGCAATTGAATGTCACGGCACTGCTGGCCAATACGCTGATGTTTATTTTGTTCTTCTCCGGTGCGGAACGGATCGCCAGTGCCCCGATCAGCGGCTCTCTCCTGATCGGCTGCTCCATTCTGTCCCTCATCGCGCTGCTGCGCCTTGAGCGCAACAACACCGCGCCGATTGTCCCAACGGACCTTTTGGCCGCGCCCGCCTTTCGGGTTGCCGTCATCGCGTCCGTCGCATGCTTTACCGGCCAAATGCTCGGCTACGTCGCGCTGCCGTTCTATCTTCAGCACAGCTTGCATATGAGCCCGGTTCTGGCGGGGCTTTACATGATGCCTTGGCCCGCAGCGACGATTATCATGGCCCCGATTTCAGGGCGGCTGGCCGGTCGCGTCAAGACGGCGTGGCTCTGTGCCGCCGGCGGTGCGCTGCTTGCAACGGGCCTTTTGATCGCGGGCCTGTGCCCGCCTGATCCGAGAGCAATTGGATTTCTGGTCGGCACGATTATCGCCGGTGTCGGGTTCGGTCTTTTCCAGACTCCGAACAACCGGATTCTCCTTCTGTCGGCGCCAAAGGCGCGCAGCGGTGCCGCGGGAGCCATGCAAGGCACGGCCCGCCTTCTTGGACAAACCTTTGGTGCTATCTCCATGTCGATCATTTTCGAAACCATGCCGCAGACGGGCGCGCCTAGCGTCGCACTTGTTTTGGCCGGCATCTGCGCGGCCGTCTCCGGCGGCGTCAGCCTCAGCCGCGCGCGTTATGAGGTGGTCGGATAGAGATCGCTACGAGCCGCGGTTTGCCGCTGGCGTGAGGGCAAAGACCTCAACTCGCTCGCCAAGACCCTTGAGAGGAAAGGCGCCGAGGCTTTCCATCTCGCTTCCGCAGCCTGCCATGTCGACGAATGCCTTGGATAGAAGAACCGGCCGCTTGACCTCCTTGGTCAGTGTTTCCAGCCGCGAGGCGATGTTCACGGCTGGTCCGATCACGGTGAAATCGAGGCGGGTTCGGGAGCCGATATTGCCATACATGACGTCGCCGACATGCACGCCGACGCCATAGCGCAGCACTTCGCGACCATTGTGGCTGTTTTCCTCGTTTAGCGCGGCAACCGCTGCCGCCGCTTCCTTGATCGCCTGGAGAAGATTGGCGCAGGCGTGGGGATTGCTGAGCGGGAAAATTGCCAGCAGCCCGTCGCCCATGAATTTGAGGATCTCGCCGCCGTGTTTTTCGATCGGCTCCGACATCGCGTCGAAATAGCCGTTCAGAAGCTCGATGACATCGTCGCGCGGCCACATGTCAGAAATTGTCGTGAAGTCGCGCAGATCGCAGATGAGGATGGCAGCGCCAACGGTGGTGCCACTGCCGCGGGTGGTCGCGCCAGCGAGAATCTGTTCGCTGGCATGCGGCCCGACATAGGTGTTCAGCATTGTGCGCGCCAATATGTTTTTCAGCCTGATCTCGGTCACCAGCGTCAGGGCCGGCAGCAAGTCTTTCAGGAAGGCGACGTGCTCTTCGGTGAAGCCGCCTGGCGCGTCGGAGGCGAAGGCGACGATGTGACGCTTGCCAAGCGTGTGATAGATCGGCCAGGCGATGTAGTCCGTCAGCCCGTCGGCTCGCATTTCGTCGTAAATGCTATAGACGAAACCATCCGGGCCTGGCTGTTCGAGATTCTGGCGAACCTCGATCGCGCCGTTGAAGATCTCGTTCAGCGGGCTTGATAGAAACTGCTGCGTCTTTTCGATACCATGGCTGAATGTGGCGATATCAGCCTCTTCCAGCCCCTTGCGCCACAGGATCCGTGCGCCGAGCCATTGCGGATGAAGCGTCCTGAAATGCAGCGTCGCCCTTCCAACAGGGACGCCGGCGGCGCGCAATCTTTCGCAGAGATCCACGAGAATATTGTCGATGAAACGTTCCTCGCGCGTGTCCTGGATCAACCAGTCGAGGATCTTGCTCCGCTTGGTCGGCCAGGTGCCGTCGCGCTCGTCATGCGAATCGGCAGCCGCCTGCGTTGAGAGTTGCATTATCCATACCCCACAAATACTTGGCCTGTTTCGGCAGCAATGTTGATTGCAGTCAAAATGCGAATATACGCCCATTGCTGCTTCGCTGGAACGACAATCGCCCTGGCCTCGGTTTTTGTGAATCGCAAGGAAGGCGCGCTGCACCTTTCGCCGGCTCGGTACTGTGCATCCTCATCCAGATCGCCTCGCCAGCTTCATCCTCCGACCGAAAACGCCCACATTCGCGCAAGATGACTGTACGCCCATGCTGCGCGGCGCTATGTCTGATCTCGACCCATTTCGCTCGCTATCGGCGATCCCAAGCGCTGGTACCTGGCCATTTTGAAGGAGACCTCTCATGAAGCCGTCCGAAGCATCGCGCATCATCGCGGACGAAGCCAAGATATGGCGTCGCGATATCCATCAGCATCCGGAAATCCTGTTCGACCTGCCGCGCACCTCGGCATTGGTGGCGGAGAAACTGCGGGAATTTGGCTGTGACGAGGTGGTGACCGGGATCGCCACGTCCGGGGTTGTCGCGGTGATTTCAGGCAAGAGAGGCGCCGGCAAGACGATCGCGCTTCGCTGCGACATGGATGCGCTGCCGATGTCGGAACAGACGAACCTGCCCTATGCCTCGAAAGTGCCGAACATGATGCATGCCTGCGGGCATGACGGTCACACTGCGATCCTTCTCGGCGCGGCCAAGCGCTTTGCCGCCGATCGCGATTTCGCCGGCAAGATCGTTCTCGTTTTCCAGCCCGCGGAAGAGGGTGGCGGTGGCGGCCGCGTCATGCTGGAGGAAGGCCTGCTCGAGCGTTTCGGCATCGAGGAGGTCTATGGCATGCACAATCAGCCGGGCCTTGATGTTGGCTCGTTCGCCATCCGCAGTGGCCCGATGATGGCAGCGGGGGACCGCTTCGTCATCACCATGACCGGGCTCGGCGGCCATGCGGCCACGCCACATCTTGCCCGCGACCCGGTGCTTGCCGCCTCTCATCTGGTCGTCGCGCTGCAGTCGATCGCATCCCGTTTCATCGATCCGCTCGATTCCGTGGTCGTGTCCATCACCTTCATCAGCGGCGGCGACCGGAAGGCGCTGAACGTCATTCCGCCCGCGGTTGAGGTCGGCGGTACGATCCGCACCATGCTGCCGGCAACGCGCCGGGCGGTTGAGCAACGGTTCCGCGACGTAGTCAAGGCAACGGCGGCGCTCTACGACGCCGAGGCCGTGATCGATTGGCGCCCGGGATATCCGGTGACCGTCAACGATATCGAGAAGACCTCGGTCGCGATCGCCGCTGCTGAAAGTATCGTCGGCGCAGAGCGTGTCGATGGCAACTGGCCGATGACCATGGGCTCGGAGGATTTTTCCTACATGCTCGAAAAGCGGCCCGGCGCGCTGATCTGGCTCGGCAACGGCGACAGTGCCGATCTGCACAATCCGGCTTACAACTTCAATGACGATGCCATCGCCTATGGCATCGATTATTGGGCCGCCGTGGTTGCGCAGCGGCTGTCTTGATCAGGGACTGATGCCGTCGACCAGGATCAGGTTGCGGCTCAAGGCCTCATCGCGGACCTCTAAGGCTTGCGCATATTCGGGCGAGCGATACCAGGCCCGCGCCCGTTCGATGTCGGGAAATTCGACAATGATGATCGTGCGCGGCGCCCATTCACCCTCCAGCGGTTCGACGGAGCCGCCGCGCGCAAGGTAGCGTCCGCCATAAAGCGCGATCGATGCGGCGGCGCGGGTGCGATAGGTCTGGAAGGCTTCGGGGTCTTTGGGCGTGACGTCGGAGATCAGATATACGGGCATGGGGGCTCCATGGTTGTTATGATCCCGCGGCGCCCCGCTCGTCTTTGTTTCAATAGATAGCCGGCGTCGTCACCATCAGGATCTCGACCGGAGCGTCTCCCTCGCACCAGAAGCGATGGGAGGCGGCTTCGTCGAAGGCGAAGCTGTCGCCGGCCTCCAGGATACTGGTATGTCCCATTATCTGGAAGCCAAGCCTGCCCGAAATCGCGGTGCCGCACTCGGCCGCCGGCAGGCTATATTCCTCAATGTCCGTCGCTGTTCCCGGATTTAGGATCGTGCGTATCTGAATGCGCGGGGATTGGGCAGCGGATTTGGATAGATGGAAATAGGTGATTGCGCCGATGGCTACGGCGATGCCTTTTGTTTCGTGGAACTGACGATGATGGAAATAGGATAAGTCCCATGTATATCTCCCCTCCGACCCCAGCGGAGAACCTCTATCTCAAGACGGCAGTACCCGCGCCAGCCACCGAGCCGCTGGCGGGCAACGCATCCGCCGTCGTCGGGATTGTCGGCGCCGGCTATACCGGTCTTTCAACGGCCCTGCATCTCGCCGAAAAGGGCATTTCAACGATCGTGCTCGATGCCAGCGAGATCGGCTGGGGATGCTCGGGCCGCAATGGTGGCCAGGTCAATTCGGGGCTGAAGGCTGATCCCGTAGAGGTGGAACATGCGTTCGGGCGCGAGCGTGGCCGACGCATGCTGAAGCTCGCCTATGGCGGACCCGACGAGGTCTTCGGTCTGATCCGGCGCTTCGACATCGATTGCGCCGCCCGTCAGAGCGGCACGATCCGCGCCGCGTTTTCGGAAGTGGGCGGCAAGGCGGCGGCATCGCTTGTCAGCCAGTGTGTCGAGCGCGATGTGCCCGTGGAGCTTCTGAACCGGCAGCAGGTCGCCGAGCGCACCGGGACGACGCGCTATCATTCGGCCTGGTTCGATCCGAGGGGCGGCCAGCTCAATCCGCTCGGCTATGCGCGCGGTCTCGCCCGCGCCGCCATCGCCGCCGGCGCGCGCATTCACACCAGAACGCCCGCCTTGTCCGTTCACCCGGAAAGCTCCGGCTGGTGTATCGTCACGCAGACGGGCAAGGTCAGGGTGGAAAAGCTCATTATCGCTACCAACGGCTATACCGGCGATCTCTGGCCGAGGCTGAAGACGGCGATCGTTCCGGTCTACAGCTCCGTCGTCGCGACCGATCCGCTGCCGGCGGAGCTTGCGGCGTCGATCATGCCGACACGCTCGGTGCTTTATGAAACCGGCAGGGTCACCGTCTATTATCGCATCGACGATCAGGGAAGAATGCTGATGGGCGGTCGCGGCAAACAGGCACCGAGCGACGCGGCGGCCGATTATGCGCATCTCGTTGCCTATGCGGAACGCCTATGGCCGGCCCTCAAGGGACAGCGTTGGCCGCATCGCTGGTATGGGCAGGTGGCGATGACCAGGGATCATTATCCCATTCTCGCCGAACCGGCCCCGAACGCCTTTGTCGCGCTTGGTTATAATGGGCGGGGCGTCGCCATGGCGACGTTGATCGGCCGCCTTCTGGCGGACCGGTTTGCCGGCGTTCCGGAAGAGGAGATCGTTTTTCCGATCCAGCGCGATTTCCAGACATTTGCTTTCCATCGCTTTTGGAAGCTTGGAGTTCTTGCCCGGGTCGTCTCGGGGCGTGTACAGGATGCCATGGAAAAGTGATCACGGCGGATTTTTGCACCGCCCGATCATAGCGGCACGGTACATTCGATAAAGAGGCAATAAATTGAGAGCATATTTGGCAGGCCCGGAAGTCTTTCTTCCGAACGCACGGGAAATCCTCGACCGCAAGATCGCCTTGGCGCGCAGCTACGGCTTCACGCCGGTATCGCCGGGCGATCTGGCCGTTCCGGAAACCGAAACGAAGCGGCAGCGTGGTCTCGCGATCAGCGCCATCAATGAAAGCATGATGTTGGGCGCCGACCTGATCATCGCCAATCTGACCCCCTTCCGGGGCGTCGCAGCCGACGTCGGCACGGCCTTCGAACTGGGTTTCATGTGCGCCCGCGGCTGCCCGGCCTTTGCCTTTTCCAACAGCACGAAGAGCCATTTCGAACGGGTGAGCCGCTTCTACGGCGATTCCCTGTATCTCGGGGACGATGGGCGCTATCGCGGGACGGATGGAATGGCGCTCGAGAATTTCGACATGGCCGATAATCTGATGCTGGACGGCGGCATCGACAGGCGCAATGGAACGATCATCACGCGCGAAGTCGAGCCCGACAGGCTGTTTCTCGATCTCACGGCCTTCGAAGCATGCCTGAAGGTGGCTGCGGAGAGATTGCTGGCAGGGGTAGCGCAGGTAGGGTAATCCACTTCGCATTACCCAACAAACGAAGGCTGCGGTCTTCTCATCTTCTCGCAAAGCAAATGCCGGGAGCGCATATCCCGGCATTCATTATGGATATATTACCCGCCCGGAAGGCTGGTTCAAGCGTGGTGCAGCTCTGTTCCCTGGATAGCGGAGAGTATCCAGTCCGAACCGGGCTTGCGCACGAAGGTCCAGATTTCGGTGGTTTCCGAGGCGTTGCGGTCGTCGCCATCGACAAGCCGGCCGGTTTTGCGGTCGAGCAGTGCGTCGATGCTCGAATAGCGCATCGCCAAGGTGGCGTATTCGGCATTGTCCTCGCGCCATGCCTCGGCAATGTCGCCCTGCAGCAGGCGAACATCGGTGACGCTGTTGCGGACGCCCTTCGTGGCGTTTTCGCCAAGCTCCTCGGCAAGATAGGACATCGCCTCCGGCGTGGTCAGCCTGCGCAGCGTGGCATAATCCTCGGAACCGTAGGCTGACTGGACCTCGGTCAGAAGCTTTTCGAAGCGGTCGAGATCGGCCTGTTGAAGCCCGATCTCGTCATTGGCTTGCGCCGGCTTTTTCTGTGTCGAGCCGCCCATGCCGCCGCCGATCGGTGGGATGGGGAAGGAGGAGGGCTTGGATGCGTTCATATTGAACGACGCATTCGCTCCGGAAGGTGCATATTGCGGTTGCTGGCGGTTTGCGAAGAACCGCATGGCGAAGCGGATGGCAAAGAAGATCAGCGCGGCTTGCAGCAGCAGGCCGAGGAAGCCGAAACCGCCGCCAAAGCCATGGCCGATCAGCATGCCGAGAAGACCGCCGGCGATCAATCCGCCGATCATCGACCCACCGAAGCCGCCAAAGAGGCCGCGACGCGGCTGCGCGCCGGGCGCCCCAGTCACTGACGGCGACGCGGTCTGCTGTTGAGGCGTCATCGTCCGGTCGATCGGAGCGGCCTGCGTCGGCGCCGTCCGCGTTACGGCCGGTGCGTCGAAGGTTCGCGTGCCGCGGCTACCAAACCCGCTGGAGCCGGCGCGACGTGCGTCGGCATCGTCAAAGCTCACAATGGATGTGGCGGCGGCGAGGATGACGATGGCTGCGACCTGAGCGAAACGTGGAATTGCGCGGAACATTGGTTCTCCTGTCCTTGGGCAGAAAGACGAATTTCTGCCTATATAGGAACGTCATCTTGCGATTGTAAGTTCGTAGGGGAACTTCCTTTTGGGCGAGGCAGGCGCGAGTTCTTAAATGCCTGACCCGTCAAGGTTCTTGTCGTCGTCGCCTTCCCATGGCGGAGGCATCGAGGCGCGACGAAGGTTAGCCGAGGGCATCGGCATCCAACATTTCAATTCCGGTTCGGCATATTCGATGATCTGCCCGGGGGAGGAATCGGACGCACGCCACCCTTCTCCTGCAAACTGATCGCCATTCGACCAATATGCGAGGTCAACTTCCGCCGGCCCCTGCTCAGATGGTCGGATCGTGACCAGAATCCGGCTGCCGTCTTTCGGTGCACTTGCCATATGGCGCCAACGGTCTGCCTCGTCCATCGCTTTTCCTCCAGCTTGCTGTTGGTCGCGAATGTCGCCTCGCCATTGAAAGTGGTCAACTCAAACTTTGCACAACCTATTTCTATTGATTGTCTAGCTAGACGCTCTCGATGAGCGACGCGGCTGTATCGCGCGGCCATCGAAGCCAATTCGCGCGGTCGTGCATTTTGGGAGCGCGAAGGCTTTGGCCCAACCGATGTTAGCCGTATCGATACGACTGGCGGCAAAAAATGTACTTCACCGTCTCTCAGGTGCTCACCGCTGCCAATATGCCGCGACGCTGAAGCGGGAACGGTCGGCGGCCATCTCGGTTTTCATGAAGCTGCGGATGGCGCGGGCTTCGGCCTGTTCGCAGGCAACCCAGACGAAGGTTTCGGGATCGGAGGCGGGTACGAGATCGCGCAGGATACGTTCCAGCACGCCGGTGGTTCCAGCAGCCGCCTCGTTGCGATGAAGCCATGTGACATTGAGCGATGCGGCCGAAGGCAGCGATTGTTCCTCGTGCCTGTCTGCCACTTCCAGGAAAATCCGCAGTTCGGCTTCCGCAGGCATAGTGGCCGCGATGCGGGCGATGGCAGGCAGGGCGGTTTCGTCGCCAGCGAGGATGAGCTTGCGAGCAGCGGGCACACCACCGCCACCGGGGCCGATGAGGCCGACCCGGTCGCCGGGACGGGCGTTCAAGGCCCATGATGCGCCGGGAATATTGTCGCCATCATGCAGCACGAAATCGATATCCATCTCACCCTTGGCAAGATCGATACTGCGGATCGTATAGGCACGGATGGTCAGCGCGTCGTCGCCCCTGGGCCAATGAATGCGGCCGTCCGGCTCCGTATGCGGCCAGACCGGCGTACGGCTCTTCGGCGGGATCAGCAGGCGCACATGCAGGCCGCCGTCGAGGAAGTGCTTGGCGTCCTCGGTTGCGACAGTCACGCGGCGAATATGCGGGGTGATGTTGCGCGCGCTGACAACGGTGATCTCGCGGAAATCGGGAATGACGGCGGCCTGTGGTCCGTCGGCCCAGGTGAGGTCGAGCGTCTCGCCGGATGATGTAAAGAGGCGTTCGGCAACCATGCTGCGGACCGTGAACAGCTTGGAGGCGGTCGGGCAGCGCAGTTTGATGTCGAGGCGGTTTTGCGACACGGCGATATCGGCGCTGCCGATGACAGTTTCCAGCCGCGCACCTTCGGCGCTTCGCGTCACCGTCACATGCTCTGCCAGGTGCTCGCAGAGTTGATCGAGCAGGCGCCCGGCATCGGCATGGGTGGCGACACCCGAGGCGGTGAAATCTCTGGCATGCATCATTGGGTAGCCTCCTTCTGCATCGCCTTTGTGTTTCAAACGAGGACGAGGATCGCCGTCGGGCGATCCTCGGTTCTCTGCCATAGTCGAGAGTTAAAGTATACTTTTATTCTCCACTTACCACTTCTTGCTGAGCTTGAAGGTAATGGTCCGCGCCTCGCCGTAGCCGCAGACATTTTCCCCGGCGCAACCCGCGACATAGGTCTTGTCGAAAAGATTGGCGACGTTGAGCGAAGCGCCCCAGCCCTTCTTCTCGTAGCGGATGCCGGCGTCGAAGAGCGTCGCGGAAGGCACGCGCAGGGTGTTGGCCTCGTCCGCCCAGGACTTGCCCTGATAGCGCACGCCGGCGCCGATGCTGAGACCGTCAAGCGCGTCGCTGGTGAAGGCATAGTCGAGCCAGAGAGAGGCGGTGGAGTTCGGCACGAGATAGGGCGAATTGCCGACGACGGAGGAATCGATGTCCTTGGTAATTTCGAGATCCGTGTAGGAATAGGAGCCGAGCAGTTTCCAGTTGTCGTCGAGATTGACCTTGCCTTCGAATTCGACGCCGCGTGAGCGAACCTCGCCGATCTGCCGCTGCAGGAAAGTGACGGGATCGGTCAGCGCCATGTTCTTGCGGTCGATCTGGAAGACCGACGCAGTGAACAGGCCGTCGATGAAGTCGGGCTCATACTTGACGCCGGCCTCATACTGCTCGCCCTTTTCCGGTGTCAGGCCTCCGCCGGTGACACTGGTGCCGACCAGGGGCCTGAAGAAGGTGCCGGCGCTGACATAGGGGGTGATGCCGTTGGAGAATTCGTAGGCCAGGCCCGCGCGGCCGCTTGGCGCATTTTCGTTCGAGCTGTAGGTGGTGCCGACCGTTGCGTCGGAATTGGTGTCGACGAAGTCATAGCGGCCATTGAGCGTCAGCAGCCAGCCGCCGCCGAAGCGCATCTGGTCCTGCGCGTAGACGCCGAGCTGCTGCTGCGTCAGCACTTGATCGAGGTAGACGAAGTTTGCGCCTTGTGCCGTGCCGAAAACCGGGTTGGTGGCGCTGATCGGGTTGGAGCCGCAGCAGGCCTGGACCTGGTCGAGCCGATAGATCGAATAATCGGTGCCGATCAGGAAATCATGGCTGATGGGTCCGGTGTCGAACTTGTTCTCGGCGCGGGTGTCGACCGAGAAAGTATCCACCTTCGAGCGCTCGAAGAAGCCGATGCGGCTCAGCATATAATTCGGATCGTCATAGGACGGATCGAGCGGATTACCATCCACATAGCCGTTGAGATAGGGGCCTTCCTCGCGCTTGTAGAGATGGCCGTAGCGCGCATTCTGCGACACGGTCCAGCCGCCGTCGAAATCGTGCGAAAATTCGTAGCCGAGCATCTGCTGGGCATATTTCAGATTGTCGATACTGCGTTCGCCATAGAAGGCATCGCGCTTGATCTTGCCGAAGGGTGCGTCGACCACGGTGCCGACATAGGGGAAGAAGCCGTTGCCGCTGTGAATCTCGTCAAGGCCGCTGAGCATGCCGTAGACGGTGAGCTTGGTGGAATCGTCGGGAGAGACGGTGATCTGCGGCATGATGAAGCCGCGCAGGTCATGAGTGCCATCGCTATAGGTATCGCCGCCGGCGATCTTGCCGGTCAGCCGGTAGCGATAGACGCCGTCGGCCGAGAGCTTGTCGGAAAAGTCGAAGCCGACAAAGGCGTTGCCGAGATTGTTGATGCCGATCTCGGTGTAATAGGAGGGATCGTCGGTTGGCTCCTTGCGGACCATGTTGACGAGGCCGCCCGGATTGGATCCGCCGTAGAGCACCGAGGAGGGGCCTTTCAACACTTCCACGCGCTCAAGCATGAAGGGATCGATCTGGAAGCCGCCGAAGCCATAGCTGTAGAGCGTCAGGCCGTTCATGAAGACGCCGGTCTGGGTGGCATCGAAGCCGCGAATGTAAAACCAGTCGGTATCGCCGTCATTGCCGAAGGGCTGTGTGGTGACGCCCGGCGTGTAGCGCAGCGCTTCGTCGACCTTGTTGGTGATGCCGCGATCCTGCATTTCCTGCCGGCCGATGACGGAGACCGATTGCGGCACCTCGGTGATCGGTGTGTCGGCTTTCGAACCGGCCGTCGTCTTGGTGGCGACATAGCCCTTGACCGGGGCGGTGCCGTTCTTTTCGCTGTCTTTCTGCCCGCCCTGAATGACCAGCGGCTGCAGCACCGTCGGGCTCTCCTGCGCCGCAACCTGCGTGCTGGATAGTATCGTCGCGATGGCCACGCCCGCCATCAGCCGCCACATCGATATGTCTTTGGTCAATCCCTGCATGTCCGTCATCAGTCCCAACTTCGCGCCCTGTCGGCTCGACCAAGTGGCCAGCCCCTCAAATAAGATGAGCAATTAACTCATATTTATAGGCGCGGCTTGTCTGATCCTGGGGAAATTGAATATTTTTGGGCAATTCTCCGCGATGTCGGCAATTGCCCGTGCGGTGTGGCATTTAGGCAATCTGGCTTCTCTTCCAGCTTGCCGGGGTAGTGCCGACATTCTTGCGGAAGACGCGGGTGAAATGCGCCTGATCGGCAAAGCCGGTTTCGACGGCGACATTGGTGAGTGGGGTGTCGCCTTTCAGCAGCAACTGCTTGGCTCGCTCGAGCCGCGCCTTGGTCTGCCATTGATGCGGCGGAAGGCCGGTCGAGGCCTTGAAGGCGTGGCTGAAATGCGATTGCGACAGGCCGGTCAGCGATGCCAGTTCCTCCAGCCGGATCGTGCGCAGGCAATTTGCCTCGATGTAATCGACCGCGCGCCGCAATTGCCAGGCAGCGAGTTCGCTGCGCCGGCGCGGCTGCGGACCGCGCAGCTGCAGCACATTGATCAGCAGCGACAGCGTTAGGCCATCGCCGTAGAGATCGTGCAGCGGCTCTGGATTTTCGCATTCGGTTGCGATCAGCTCGGCAAGCGCCATCAGCCGTGGATCGGAGAAATGCAGGCGCGGATTGTCGAGACGCGATGGATCAATATCTTCCATCAGCCTTTGGCCGATGATCTCGGCATCGAAATGAATATCGAGATGGCGGACGAATTCGATGCCGGCAAGATCGGCCCAAAGTTCCATACCGGCGGGAATGTAGGACATTCTCTCGTGATCATAGTTCTGCGGCCGGCTTTGGGCGCGCGGCGAAAGCCTGACGCCATTCGTGCCGGAGCCGCGTTGATCGAGCAGGATGAAGAGGCGGGGATCCTCGGCGACATAATAGCCGCCGGCGCGGGCCGCACAATTGACGTTCCAGACATCGGCGACGATGCCGTTCCATTGCCGCCGGTGGACACCGCCGACAACGGAAAAGCCGCCAATTCTGTTTTGCATCCTTGGCTGAAACATCGTCCCCAGCACTAAGCTTTGCCGCCGGCAATAATCCTTCTTCATATACTCAAGTTATTATAGCAACAAAACCACCATTGCAACGCGGTGCTTAGAGGGTTGTGTGGGGCGAGGCTCTACTGGTTCGTTACGTTTTTATAACGACATGATGATTGACTCATCATACCAGATGAATTATCACTCCTTCAAATTGGGGAGGGTTGGGGTGTTGAGGATCATGCTTTTTTATGCCGCCAATAAGAGGGGCATTGGCTCCCCGGCGATCTGAGGGGATCGCATCGCGGCTCGAAAAATCGAGGCAAGTGCGGCGGATCCTGACCTGCAATGTCACTCATCCTTGATGCTCGCGATCTTTGTCGACGAAGCAGAGGCAGCACTGAGAGAGCCGTTCCGGCGTCCTTCGCAGGCAAGCGGCATGCGCTGGATCTTTCGATGCAAGTCCGGGAGGCGCGCAAGTCACCCTTAGCCGGCACGCAAGCAACCATAATTGACCATCTGAAACGAGGCTGTGTCACGCGCCGCGATCGGGGATCGTTGGGAGGCAAAGCCGTATAGGGAGGAAATCGGATATCATGAGTGACGTGCAAACTGGCATTGCTCCCGAAGAGCAATCGGCGCTTAGAAAGATTTCGTGGCGACTGGCGCCCTTCATCGGGCTGATGTTCTTCATCAATTTTCTGGATCGAACGGCCATCTCGTTTGCCGGCCCCAATGGCATGACGACCGACCTCGGCTTGACCGCCGCGCAATTCGGCTTTGCCGCCGGGATCTTCTTCCTGGGCTACATCGTTCTCGAAATTCCAAGCAATCTGGCGCTCCATAAATATGGCGCGCGCCGTTGGCTGGCGCGTATCATGGTGACGTGGGGTATCGTCGCGCTGCTGTTCACATGGGTGAGCAGCGCAACGGAGCTCTACACGCTGCGTTTCCTTCTCGGTGTCGCCGAAGCCGGCTTCTTTCCAGGCGCCATTCTTTTCCTGAGCGGCTGGGTACCCTCCCGCCATCGTGCAAAGATCCTGGCGCTGTTTTATCTCGCCCAGCCTCTGACGACCGTCATCGGTGCTCCCGTCGCATCCCTGCTCATTCAGGCGCACGGCGCGTTCGGGCTGGAAGGCTGGCGCATCATGTTCTTTGGCGTTGCCGTTCCCGCCATCATCGTCGGTATCATCACCTGGTTCTACCTGCCGGACACGCCAAAGGACGCGAAGTGGTTGACCAAGGCGGAGAAGGATTGGCTGGTCAGCGAGCTTTCGAGCGAGGAAAAGGCAATCAGCAAGTCGCACGGCAGTATGGTCGGCAAGGCGCTGACGAGCGGCCGGGTTTGGCTGCTTGCCCTGGTCTATTTCGGAATGATCTATGGCCTTTATGCCCTCGCCTTCTTCCTCCCGACGATCATCGCCGGCTTTGAAACGAAATTCGCCACGAAGTTCGACGTGTTCGACAAGGGGCTGATTACCGCCATTCCCTATCTGCCGGCGGCAGTTGCCCTGTACTTCTGGAGCAACGATGCTTCAAAGCGTGGGGTACGTACCTGGCATGTCGGCATTCCCGCGCTGGTCGGCGCAGCGAGCATACCGCTCGCCCTCTATATGTCCTCGCCTGAAGCAACGATCGCCGTGATCGCCATAACGGCCTGCGCGATCTTCTCCGCCCTGCCGAATTTCTGGGCGCTGCCGAGCAAGTTCTTGACCGGCGCCGGAGCCGCCGCGGGGATAGCTTTGATCAACACGATCGGGAATCTCGCCGGCTTTGCCGCGCCATACATCACAGGTGCCGTCAAGGATTTCACCGGCTTCTATCAGCTGCCGATGTTCATCGTCGGAGCGTTCATGTTGCTGTCTGCTGTCCTCGTCTTTTCCATCAGACAGCCTCGTGCGCCGGAAGGTGTTTTGACTTTGGCATCTCAATAGAAAAGCGGCTGTCGCAATTCTGGAGGCTTATGGGGTCACGATCGAAGCCGGTCGTGATCCCTACTCGTTCGGAAGCCAAATCAGTTTCAATAATTGAACTCCCCCCTCGACAGGGTGTCCTTGGATGCTTTTTTCCAGTCTGGTTCACGAAACACCTGGCAGACATTCGTGGTGCCGAAAGTTTTCTGACACGCGATTGGTTGTCAACCATTCCGGTTCCGTTCGTCCGTATCAATCTGACCTTTCTCGGCGAGAATGTTCAACGCGGTCTCATGCTGCGTTTCGCTCGCTATCTGAACCGTGACTAGCGTTCCGCCGCGCTCGAGCGCCTCCGCATAGGCGGCGCGTTGCTCTGCATGGAAGAAAATCCCCGTTAGGGCATCGAGGAAGCCAAGATGATCGATTGGCGGGACCTCCGGTCGGTTGCCCGGCGTCATGGTGATGACATCCTTGGGGATGCCGGCGTCCATTAGCGCCCAGGCGGCATCCTCGGCATCATTCTCGTCCATGAAAAAAGCACTAAGGGCATAGGTGTCATCTTTGCTTCCGGTGTTCATGACGTTCCTCCGCCATTGTGACCTTCTGTCTAAACGATAGACACGGGCAGGGGTTCCCTACCTCCGTCAACGCAATGTGGACTAAAGGGAGTGGCGGCCCGGCGATCGCGACGCTTTAGATCGCAGCAAGCCAACGGACGGGACAGAGGCGGCGCAAGGCACGCAAAGACGGGAGATCAGCACCAGCTCGATTGACGGCGCCCTTCGGGCCTCCGCTTCAGCACCGTCAGATAGGCCGGATTTGTGCCGCGGCGCCTTTGCAAGACAGCGACGCGGGTGTTCCGATGACACCCGTTTCGCATAATTGCCCGCAACGGCGAGGCCATGATAGACGGAGGATCGGCCCATGCGGCCTTCACCCTACTTGTTCTTCAGAAGCCATATCTTGCCGGCCATGGTTATGGCGTAAGCATCCTTTCCGGCATCGTCGTCAAGATGGAGACGCTCTAGAAAGCCAGGCTCACGCAGCTCTTCCAACGTCTTGTCGCTGATGAACTTGATTTTCTGCGGTCGTTCTTTCCAACGGTCGGTTTTCGCATATGTCACGGTTGCGTTCTGGTGGGTCCACTTTTTCGCTGACTGCGGATAAAGGTCCCCTTGCTGCGCAAGTTTCAGTCCTGCGATCTGTGACGGTGTTAGTTCAATCATGAGAGCGAAAAGTCTCCATCGCTATTGCTGTTGGGCGCACTTAGCACAAAAAAAGTCCGATGTTTTCCAAAAAAACGCGTATTCAGCATGCCTTACAGATGCCGGAGCACGCGGGACATTGATCCCGGCGGCGGAATTCTCTAAGGGCGGCCGAGGCTTGTATGCGGTCGCTCTCGATTGCGGTCAGTGCGGGCGAGGCCAATGTGACGTCCTACGGAGCAAGGCCATTTTTACTGATTACTGGACTGTTCAACAGAAATCTTATCATGTCTAGTATTTAGAGGGGGATGCTTCATGAACTGCCAAGTCATGTCTTAAGGCCGCCCCGACCCATGTTGGCGGGATGAAGCATAAATTTGGTGTGAACTGGCCTCGCACGACAAAGTTTCTATGTTGCTTCCGGAATTTATTTTATATTAGGAATACGGTAATCAGTATATATTCATAGCTCGGGAGCGTTAATGGCAGATTTTAACTTCGATGAGCCTCCAGCGGCTGACGCCGCTATCGACATCGCCACCGAATGCCAACGCCAATTGCGGCCCCTCGTCCATGATATTCTCCAGGCGGCGGTTGTGGCCGGCTGGAGCCAGAAAGATGTTCTTCTGGCCTTGGTGGACGTTGCTTGGGATCTGTACGAGGACCGTCGCGGGGATCACTGACAGCCAGAGGTCGCTCGGTGATCGGCCTTGCCGACAGCGACGCGAACTGAGGAGCCGGAAAAATACGTATGAATGCGGTCAGCGGTACGGGTTCCGACTGGTGGGAAAATTCTCTTTTTCGTTGCAGAATCTGCGCGTCCTTATCACTGGCTGTGTCAAATTCAGCCCTGTACGGCAAGTGTTAAAAAGGTCGATCGCCAATCTGACGCGTGACCCCAAAAGTCGATCGGTTGGCCTCAAGGCCGCTGGACTTTCTGGTGAAAGGCCTAACTGTCGCTAGATTGCATCGGCCATTTCTTTCTTTCGCCTCGCTCACGATTTCTCCTTCACAACCGATTGTTTTGCCCTATTTGCACTTCGCGCGATACGCTGACTTTGCGGGCGGCGTTGAGCAAGCGGGGTTGGGAAAAAAGGAATTTCAATCTTTGATTGAAATTCTGCCTGCTTACTCGTGCGTACTACATTTCGTTCGGGCGGGGCGACACAGAATGAAAGATACGGAAGAGGCCCGGGAACGGGCCGATCGATATGTCTTCGACATAATTCCTGAAAGTGCAGGCCCGAGAAAGGCCACCTTGCGGGGGAGCGTCATACACTCCATCCGCAATCCTGGGTCGCAAACGTTCCTGGCCAAGGAACATGCGGTCGGCATCGTATTGTCCCCTGCACCCAGGTTGAGAGCTTCGCTCGGCAGTGACCGGATCACGGAGTACGATGCACCCGTCGGCTGTGTCGTCATTAATCCTGCGGGCGTGGATAGTAGTCTCGCCTGGTCGGAAACCAGAAAAAATCTCGTTGTCGCGATACCCCCCGAAACATTGTCGGAGCTGGCTCTCCAGGAGCTCGATCTCGCCAATGTGGAGCTTGAGCCGCCCGCTTTCGGCACCGTCGACCTCCGCGCCCTCGACGTGGCCCGGAGGATTTCCGTCGAGTTAACTGGGAAGGCTACTCCGAATGAACTCTATCTGGATTCATTGGTTACCCTATTTGGTGTTCATCTGCTTCGTACCTATGCAAGTCCAATGAAACAGCTTCCGCCGCCCAGGGGAGGGCTCTCCGCCAAAAGCGCCCGACGCGTGGAAGAGTATCTCCGCGAACATTTTACCCAAAAAGTACACGTCGCCGAGCTTGCGGCAGTCGCCGGCATTTCGCCGAACCATTTCATCTTAAGGTTCGCCAGGACATTTGGCATGCCGCCGCATCGCTATCTGATCAACCTGCGCCTGGACTTCGCGGAAAAACTGCTGATCGACGGCGAGATCGCGATTGCCGAAATCGCCTATATGTCCGGATTCTCAGACCAAAGCCATTTGGCCACCACCATGAAGAGATATAGGGGAAAAACGCCGACGGAGCTGCGATTCGCAAGATAATCGCCACGAGGCTTCATCATGGAGTCCCGCGCAGACCCGGCTAAGGGCCGATTTTCCAAACTGGTCACCGAAACCGCTTGCCCAAGGAGGGCCATGCGTGGCGGCGACGCTATTCCGTCCAATTCGCAAATCGAGGCGGATGCTACCCTCTCCATATCATTGAAATATTAGCGGTCGGAAGTCAGTGTGGTAAAGTGGATACACCTGTCGCTGGCTAAGCAAAAACCGTAATTTCCTAAAAATAGTCCGTAGTTTTTTAAAATACCAATATGCTGAAATATGGTCATCCTCGCCATCGTAACCATTCGGTGCGCTATGGACACTCAACTCTCAGGTTTTGAAATCTTTGCTCCGAAAGTCGAGGTGGCCTGGACTGCCTTGCAACGGCAATACGCCGACCGCCTAACCGGCGCTGAACTCGACCATCTATTTGCCTGCCTTGTCTATGGATTGACCTCACCGGCCTATGCCGAACGGGAGCCAACTCTTCATTTCAATATCTGCCGCGCGCTGGTCGCGATGAAGCTTCCTGCCGATCGCGCCGATGCCGCGCTGCATACGGTTCCGGAGGCGACGCAGCCTTGGGCCGTGGACGCTCGCGAGCAGATCGAAAGCCAGGCCATCAGGATGGGGCGCACACTTCAGGAAATGCATAATTTCGACGACGACACAGGCGCGGATGCGGATCAGGGCGCGCTTGGCCGTTCAAGCAACAGCGAGGAGAAAGCAGCATGATGAAATGCGTTGGGGACCATCTGCAGTTTAAATCTCATACTGGATTTGTCGAAAATTGGATTTCGGGGGGGACCGAAAGTCGCTCGCTTCGTCGACGGCTGATAGCCGTGCTGCGTATGGCGCATCGGGCGCTCGGCATGAGGCGCAAGCGGTTGGGGCTTGGGTCGCTGGGGATTGGTGGGGCAGTCGCGCTGGGTGCGATCGCATTCGGAGGCATCGCCACGCCGGCGATGGCGCAGTATGCCGCTGGCGGTGGCACGGCGAATGGGATACGTGGTATCGCGATCGGATCTGGAGCGGTGCAGAACGGAGCCGATTCCATCGCCCAGGGCACGAATGCCACAGCGGGCAGCCAGAATGGCGTCGCAATCGGCTTCCAGTCGATCGCGTCGCAGGTCAATTCCATCTATCTCGGCTCGCGCACCGCCGCCGGAACAGGTGCCACCGCCCAGAGCGCCATCGGCATTGGCACGGATGTTACCGCATCCCAGGTCGATGCCATCGCGGTAGGACGTTCATCCGTTTCATCAGCGCAATATGGCGTGGCTCTCGGCCTGAACGCGCAAGCGACAGGCACAGGCGGCGCAGTCGCGATCGGCCAAGGTACAGTCTCAAGCAGTATCAATACGGTCGCGTTAGGCGTTCAGGCCAACGCCACCGGGGGCGGTGGCAACGCCTTGGGCACCTTCTCCCTTGCTTCGGGATCGAATTCCACCGCTGTTGGCACCAGTACGGCGGCGACCGGTGCCTTGTCATTCGCAGGGGGCTGGGCGTCCGTTGCCAGCGGCGCCAGCGCCACCGCCGTCGGTACGCAGGCTGCGGCCTCGGCGACTAACTCGGTTGCCGTCGGCTCTAGCTCCGTCGCCTCGGGCGCTTTCGGGGTTGCCCTGGGTAACCAGGCGCAGACGCTCGCTGCGGGTGGTGCTGTTGCAATAGGTTCTGGCGCAATCGTTGCAAGCACCGCGACTTCCGGTATCGCGCTTGGCAACAATGCAAATTCCGGCGGTGTTCTATCGGTTGCCACGGGCGCCGGTGCCAACGCCAGCGGCGACAATTCCACTGCCACGGGACGTCAGGCTGTCGCCAGTGGCACAAACGCCTCCTCGTATGGATCAGGAACGCGGGCGACAGGAGATAATTCACTCGCCGCTGGCGTCAGCGCTAACGCCAGCGGAATCAGTAGCACTGCACTCGGCATCGGCGCAGTAACCAGCGCCTCGAATGCCGTTGCTGTCGGCGCTGCGGCGACGGCGTCCGGCGTAAACTCCGTCTATATCGGGTCGCGCACTGTTGGAGCAGGCGCCAGTGGACAGAGCGCAATTGCTATCGGCACTGACGTGGCAGCATCCCAGGCCGATGCCATTGCGATGGGGCGCGCAAGCGGGGCGACTGCAACCAGTGCCATCGCCGTGGGCGCCGGCGCGAAAGCGGATTCGGCCGAAGCGGTCGCCATGGGCAAAAATGCGACGGCAACCGGCGGCAAGGCCGTCTCTATCGGCTCCGGCAACACTGCTTACGGCGACGGTGCGGTCGCCATCGGCGATCCAAGCTATGCTAGCGGCACAGGCGCCTTCACCGGCGGCGCCAATAATATCGCCAACAGCGACGGCACGGCGACCGCCACCGCCGCCAACCAGGCTGCCGGCGCAGTCGCGATCGGTAACAACAACAAGGCGATCGGCCAGGGCTCCGTGGCGCTGGGCAATGGCTCCACCGCAGGCGCATCCGGCTTCGTCGGCAACGTCGCCCTGGGCAACGGCGCAACGGCGACGGCGAGTTCCGGTGATGTAGCGCTTGGCTCTGGCTCGGTGACAGCGGTCGCGGTCGGCACGCCCAATGCGGTGATCAACGGCACGACCTATGCCTTC